>NZ_CP060296.1:2603750-3302500 GCF_014303735.1 Variovorax sp. PAMC28562
TTCAACAATGGCGAGCCCGAGAAGCAGGGCGCCGAGAGTCGCAACTACCAGAAATATCTCGATCGGGTCGCCGAAATGAAGGCCGAGATTGCCCGCAACGAGAGCGACATCGCCGGCATCAGGCGCGAAATAGGCCGCTTGCCGGCCAGAAACTGAGGATGGTTTTCGGCAAGCCCGCCGGCACCGGCAAGCGCTTTCAAACCTTCGATCTTCTCTCTACATTGATCGCCGTCGTCCGCATGGACGGCGCGGTTTCGTTCGCCAACGCCGCGCTTGAAGACGCGCTGGGTACGTCGCGTCGAACGCTTGAAGGTTCACCGTTCGGCAACTGTTTCAATGAGCCGAACGTCTTCCGCACTGCTATCGATGGTGCGCGCAGCAACGACTTTGCGACCCTGCGCTACGAAGCGCTGCTGCGTCGCGGCAGCCACGAAATGATGCCGGTGCAGGTGACCCTGGCGCAAGGCGACAAGCCGGGCGAACTCATCATTGAACTGATCCCGATCGAGCAGCAAGTGCGGCAGGACCGCGAAGAGCGTTTGCTCGATCAGGCGCAGGCAAACAAGGAACTGATCCGCAATCTGGCGCACGAGATCAAGAACCCGCTCGGCGGCATCCGTGGCGCTGCGCAGCTGCTGCAGATGGAGGTGGAGTCGCGTGATCTTGTCGAGTACACGCAGGTCATCATTCATGAGGCCGACCGCTTGCAGACGCTGGTAGACCGGCTGCTGGCGCCCCATCGGCGGCCGCATGTGGTGGGTGACGTCAACATCCATGAAGTGTGCGAGCGGGTGCGCTCGGTGATCTTGGCGGAGTTCCCGCGCGACCTCGACATTCAGCGCGATTTCGATCCGTCACTGCCGGAGTTTCGCGGCGATCGTGAGCAGCTGATTCAGGCCACGCTCAACATCGTTCACAACGCGGCGCAGGCGTTGGCCGAGCGACGCGCGGCCGGCGACGCGCGCATCACGCTCAAGACGCGCGTTGCCCGACAAGTGATCTTCAATAAGCAGTGGTATCGATTGGCACTGGAATTGCATGTGATCGACAACGGACCGGGTGTGCCGGATGCGATCAAGGACCGCATCTTTTACCCGCTCGTCTCCGGAAGGGAAGGTGGAACCGGGCTGGGGCTGACGCTAGCGCAGACATTTGTGCAGCAGCACCACGGCCTGATCGAGTGCGACAGCGTACCGGGCCGGACCGATTTCAAAATACTGATACCGCTGCCGTAGCGCAGCGATGGCAACAAGGAGCTGCATGAAGCCGATTTGGATAGTGGACGACGACCAGTCGATCCGCTTCGTGCTGGAGAAAGCGCTGCTGCGCGAAGACCTGCCGACACGCAGCTTCACCAACACCCGCGAAGTGCTCGCCGCGCTCGAGCTGGCAGCCGACGATGAAACGCAGGGCCCTCAAGTCCTGGTGAGCGACATCCGCATGCCTGGCGGCTCGGGGCTCGACCTGCTCGACAAGATCAAGGCCAAGCACCCCGGCCTGCCCGTCATCATCATGACGGCGTTCTCCGACCTCGATAGCGCCGTTTCCGCGTTCCAGGGAGGAGCTTTCGAATACCTGCCCAAGCCTTTCGACTTGCCACGCGCAGTCGAGTTGATCCGGCGCGCTGTCGACGAGAGCCAACGCGAAGAAGTGGCCGAAGAGCGCATGGCCGCGGCGCCCGAAATGCTGGGCCAGGCGCCTGCCATGCAGGACGTGTTCCGTGCCATCGGACGGCTGTCGCAGAGCAACGTGACGGTGCTGATCACCGGTGAATCGGGTTCGGGCAAAGAGCTCGTGGCGCGCGCGTTGCACAAGCATTCGCCGCGCACCAATGGCCCGTTTGTCGCTATCAACACCGCCGCCATTCCCAAGGATTTGCTCGAGAGCGAATTGTTCGGCCACGAGCGCGGCGCCTTTACCGGAGCGCAGACCATGCGACGCGGCCGCTTCGAACAGGCCGAAGGCGGGACGCTGTTTCTCGATGAAATCGGCGACATGCCGTTCGACTTGCAGACGCGTTTGCTGCGCGTGCTGAGCGACGGTCATTTCTATCGCGTCGGTGGCCATAACTCGGTCAAAGCCAATGTGCGCGTGATCGCTGCCACACACCAAGACCTGGAACAGCGCGTCAAGATCGGTGGATTTCGTGAAGACTTGTTTCACCGGCTCAACGTGATTCGTCTGCGTCTGCCGGCTTTGCGCGAGCGCGGTGAAGACGTGCCCGCACTCACTCGGCACTTCCTGCAGCAGAGCGCCAAGCAACTCGGAGCCGAACCCAAGCGCATCTCGGATGCCGCGCTGACGCAGCTTGCGACCTTCGCGTTTCCGGGCAACGTGCGTCAGCTCGAAAATATTTGCCACTGGCTGACCGTCATGGCGCCCGCGCAGCTGGTCGAAACCAAAGACCTGCCGCCTGAGGTGCTGGCGGTGGTGCCGGTCGAGGCGCCCATCGTTGCGCATGCCCAGCCCCAGATGGCGACCGCAGCGCCCGCGCATTCGTCCGAGCAGCTGGCGATGCCAGCCCCCGTGTTGACTGCCATGACGGAGGCTTCGACATTCGCGGGTTCTGCGGGCTGGGAAAGCGGGCTCGAAGAGGAGGCGCAAGCCTTGCTCGAAGCCGGTCGCAACGATGTCTGGGATGTCTTGTCGAAACGCTTCGAGTCTCGACTCATCCTTACCGCGTTGGCCAACACGCGCGGCCGGCGCATCGAGGCTGCACAAAAGCTCGGCATCGGGCGCAATACGATCACGCGCAAGATCCAGGAGCTCGGCATCGAGTGATGCCGGCCTGCTGCATGCCAGTGTGTGCGGCGGGGTGCCTTACTTCAGCAGTTCGCTCAAGCTCACCGGCTTGATCTTGCCGCCTTCGACGGTCACCACCACCGGATCGACAATGGTGCCGCCCACCGCATCGACGCCCTTGAATTCGCCGGCGTTTTGATCCTTTGGCAGCTTCATCAGCGCATCGTTCATCTGGGCGCGAATGGCGGCCGCATCGGTGCTCGTACCCGCCGCTTTCATGGCCGCGGCCAGCGCGTGCGTCATGGCGTAGTTGTACGAAGATTCTGTGGTCGGGTCTTTGTCGGCGCCGTACGCCTTGCGGTATGCGGCGGCAAAGGCTTTGGGGCCTGGGCGTTCGTCGTACGAAACCGGCATCACGCCAATGGAGCCTTCGAGCATGGCCAGTCCACCGGTGACCTTGGACATCTCATCGAGCTTGGCCTGGTCCATGATTAAAAAACCGCCCTTGAACCCGAGCTCGCGCGCCTGTTTGGCGACCAGCGCGGTCGGCTCCGAAGGGCCGCCGACAAACAGCACGTCGGGCTTCTCGGCCAGCACCCGGCTCACGCCGCTGTAGAAGTCGGCCGAGCGGTTGTACGACATGGGGTTGTTGGAAACCACCGTGCCGCCGGCCTTGACCCACGCTGGCTCGAACAGTGCGCTCCAGTTCTTGGCGTAGTCGTGGTCACCCGGCAGCATGCCGACCTTCTTGCCGTACTTCTTCATCTCGTATTTGGTGAAGGGCTCGATGTACGAGTTGAACGTCGGAGGGATCCGGATGGTCAGCTTGTTGCCGGTTTCTGTGATCTTGGGCGTGCTCGAGTACGCCATCACGATGAACTTCTCTTGCTCGTTGAAGGCCTGCATGGCGTAGATGCCGCCGGAATGCGGCACGAACACTGCCGCCGTCTGGTATTGCTGCACCAGCCGACGCGCGTTGATGGCTGCTTCAGCCGGGGAGTACTTGTCGTCCAGCGACACGAGTTCGAGCTTGACCTTCTTGCCGGCTACCTCGAGCCCGGTGGCGTTGATCTCCTTGATCGCCATCTCTATGCCGTTGACCACGTTCTTGCCATACAGCGCGGCACCGCCGCTCAACGGGCCGGTGTAGCCGATCTTGACGAGGTCTTGCGCCAAGGCAGAGCCGGCACCCATGGCGCCTATCGCCCCGAGCAGGGTCGCAGCGATGGGCAGCAGGGCCAGGCGGCGGCGGGGGGTCGTGTTCTTCATGATCAGAGTCTCCTGAGGGTTGCAACGAATGGAAGGAAAGTAGCAGGGAGGCGGTGCGGCTCGTTGTACCGTGCGGTCATGCGATCAGGCGCCGATGTAGGCAGCGCGCACCGCCTCGTTGTTGAGCAACGAATCACGATCGCCTTCGAGCGTGATGCGGCCACGTTCGATGACGTAGGCGCGATGCGCGATCGCCAGCGCCGAGTACGCGTTCTGTTCTGCCAGCAGCACCGTAGTGCCCGCACGGTTGATCCGCTGGATGACCTCGAACACCTGCTTCACGACCAGCGGCGCCAGGCCGAGCGACGGCTCGTCGAGCAGCAACACCTTGGGTCGTCCGAGGATTGCGCGGCCGATCGCCACCATTTGCTGCTGCCCGCCGGACAGCGAGCCGGCCGGGTCGTTCTGCTTTTTTTCGAGAATTGGAAACAGGCCGAACACCTCGTCGAGCGAACGCTTGATGCCGGCTTTGTCGCTGCGGTGGACATAGGCGCCGAGCACCAGATTCTTTTTGACCGACATCATCGGAAAAAGCTTCCGTCCTTCGGGACAGTGAACCACGCCGGCTCCGACGATCTGCGCCGGTCGCTTGCCGACCAACTCGCTGTCGGCGAATCGAATGCTGCCGGCACTCGCTTTTTGAATGCCGCTGGCCGCCATGAAGATCGATGTCTTACCCGCACCGTTGGCGCCCAGCAGAACCACCAGTTCGCCGGCAGACGCATGCATCGTGACGCCGCTCAGTGCGCGAAAGCTGCCGTAGTGAAGGTCGACGTTTTCAAACCGCAGCATGGTCGGCTCCGGCATGGGTTCCCGCATCGGTCCCGAGATAGGCTTCGATGACTTGCGGATCGCGGCGGATTTCGGCCGGCGTTCCTTCGGCGATCTTGGCGCCGTTGTTGAGCACGACGATCTTGTCGGCCAGCCGCATGATCATGTCCATCTTGTGTTCGATCAGACACACGGTCTTGCCATGGTCGACCAGCTTTCGAATCAGTGCCGCAAGTCCCACGGTTTCTTCGGGATTGACGCCACCGGCGGGTTCGTCGAGCAATAGCAACTCGGGGTCGGTTGCCAGTGCCAGCGCAAAGGCGACGCGCTTGCGCTCCTCTTGCGTGATGTCGGCGGCGATGCGGTTCGCGATATGGGAGAGGCCGACGAAGTCGAGCGACTCCCGTGCCTTCTCGCGGCACAAGCGCTCTTCGCCTTGGAGCCTCTTGCTGTTGACCACGACATCCCACAGACCCGACTGCGTGCGCAGCCGATAGCCGACGATCAGGTTGTCGAGCACCGTTGCGTTGTCGAACAGGTGAGTCGACTGAAAAGTACGTGCAATGCCGAGACCTGCCACCTGATCGGGCCGCAAGCCCGTGACGTCTTGTCCCTTGAATTCGATGCGTCCGGAGGTCGGTTTGTGCGTGCCTGCCACCAGGTTGAAGAAGGTGGTCTTGCCGGCGCCGTTGGGGCCGATGATGGCGCTGACCTGGCCGCGCTCGAAGCGCGTGGTGACGTGGTCGACGGCGGTAAGGCCGAAGAAGTGCTTGGTCAGGTCGGTGATCTCAAGCATGGTGCTTCGCCTTCGCCTTCGCCTTCGCCGTCGTTTCGACGAACTGCGTGGTCGTGGTTGCGGCCGCAGCAGACTCCGCTGCATCGGCGCGCCGCGCACGCCGCTTCAGGTAGGTGCCGACGATGCCATTGGGCAAGAAGATGATGAGCGCGATCAGCACGGGACCGAAGACGACCATGCGGTAGTCCTGCAGGAACTGCAAGCTCTGTGTGAGCCATGTGACCAGGAAGGTGCCGACCAGTGGTCCGAGCAGCGTGCCGATGCCGCCGACCAGTATGAACATCACGAGGTCGAAGGTCACGGTTTCGCTTGCGAGATCGGGACCGAGAAAGCGCACCTGCCCGGCGTAGAGAGCGCCGGCAAAACCGGCGTACGTTACCGACAGCACGAACGACAGCGTCTTGGTGCGCATCAGGTTGATGCCCAGCGCCTCGGCCAGTTCGTCGCTGTTGCGCACCGCCATGAAGCTGCGCCCGAGCAGCGAGCGCACGATGCGCGCCATGATCCAGATGGCCAGTGCCAGGAAGGCAAGCACCAGGTAGTACTGCGACAGCGGCGTGCCGAACTGCAGCGGGCCGATGCCGCTCGGCGCCGGAATGCCCATGATGCCGACCGGCCCGTGCGTCAGGCTCTCCCACTTTTCGATCAGCAAAAACATGATGTAGCTGATGCACAGCGTGAAGATCGAAAAGTAGTGGCCCTTGAGTCGCAGCGACAGCAGCCCGACGAAGAAGCCGATGCTGGCCGTCACCAAGCCTGCGAGCACAAATGCGACCCAGAATGGCACGTGGTGATCGACCGTCAGGATGCCTACCGTGTAAGCGCCGACCGCCATGAAAGCGCCGTGCGCCAGGTTGAACTGGCCGGTGTAGCCGGTGATGAGGTTGAGCCCCAGTGCCGCGATTGCCATGATGAAGGCTTGCGTTGCGACAGAGAGCAGGTAGTTGTTCTGCGCGAAGAGCGGAAAGATCAGCGCCACCACCGCCAGCAGGGCCCAGCCGGCTTTGCCTTCGAGCAGTTTCATCAGCGCGCTCCCTTGGCGGTGAAGAGGCCCTGCGGTCTGAACGACAGGATCACCACCAACAGAACGAAGGCGATGATGTCCTTGTAGTCGGTCGAGAAATAGAAGCCGCCAAAGCTCTCTGCCATGCCGATGATCAGGCCGCCCACGATGGCACCCGGAAAGCTGCCCATGCCGCCCAGGATGATGATGACGAAGGCCTTGGTGATCACCAGGTTTCCCATCGCCGGATACACCAGGTTGATGGGCGCATAGAGCACCGCAGCGATAGCGGCGAGCGCCCCTGAAATTGCAAACACCAGCAGCGTTACGCGCGTGGCGTCGATGCCGACCAGCGCGGCGCCATCGCGGTTTTGCGCCATCGCGATGATGGTCGAGCCGATCACGGTGTAGTTCAGGAACAGGTGCAGCAAGATCATCAGGCTGAACGCACCCGCGATGATCAGCAGACGCTGCAGCGGCGCGGTCAACCCGAAGATTTCAACGACCTGTCCATAAGGCGTTGGCATGCGATGAAACTCGGCGCCGAACACGGCCTGCGCGCCGGCTTCGAGGAACAGCAGGATGCCGATGGCCGCGATCATGTCGTGCAGTTCTGGCGCGTTGCGCAGCGGGTGAAACACGAGCCGGTCGGCCAGCATTGCCAGCACCGCCACGGCCGCGGCGGCACCGAGCATGGCGATCCAGTAGTTGAGCCCGAGCGCCGTCATCAGGTAGTAGCCGACAAAGGCGCCGGCCATGTAGAACGTCCCGTGTGCAAAGTTCGGAACATGAAGAATGCCGTACACCAGCGTGAGGCCGAGCGCCACCAGGCTGTACACGCCGCCCACGGTCAAACCGTTTAGCAATTGCTGAAAAAAAAGTTCCAATTCGATCCCCTGCACAACTCCTGCGCGACGCCCGAAAGCACGTCTGCAACGCAAGCCCGCGATTGTGGAAGCTGGGGTCGCTCTCGTCGACTGAGGTTTGCCCGCAGACTCGCTGTCGCCTCAGTGACTGATCGGCGCGACGTTGGTCGCGAGGTCCACGGAAACAAGGTCCGTGAAAAGTTAGCGAGAGCGCTGGCCGAGGGTTAGCGAATCCAGTTGAAAGTTGCCGCCCTTGTCCCAAAGCCAGGTCTCGACATAGGTGTGCGCGCCGAGCTTGCCGGGGTTCGGTAACGGGGACGCTTCCTTGATGAGTTCGGCGATCTTCGGGGGCACTTCAGGTGCGTGACTCGGCACGCGGCTATAAAAAACGTTGATCACATTGCCGTTCGCATCGACATCGGTTTCGACTACGACCACCGCATACACCAGCGGCGGAATCTTGCCCTTGTAGATGCGCTTCGGATACATCTTGTAAATGTGCGCGGCAGCGGTCTTCCGATAGGTTTTGATCACTGGCGTCTGCTGCGTGATGAGCCGCACCGTCGGCACCTCCGACTTGGCTTCAGCCGCCTTTTCCGATGCAGTTACTGCAGATTCTTTGGCCGCTGCTTTCTCGTCCGACTTGAAGAGACCGCAACCTGCCAGCAGCAACGACAGAGTGAGAGTCGGGGCGAGGCCCGAAAGCAATCGATAGCGACGCATCGGGTCAGCTACCGAGCTCGAGCGTCACCGGCGCATGGTCGCTCGGCTTCTCCCATTTGCGGGGCACGCGATCGATCGTGCAGCTCTTGGCAAGCGACACTAGCGGCTCGCTGATCAGGACGTGATCGATGCGCAAGCCGCGATTCTTCTGGTAGCCCAGCATGCGGTAGTCCCACCATGAGTAGCTCTTCTCGGGTTGATCGAAAAGCCGGAAGCTGTCGGTCAAGCCGAGCGCCAGCAAGGCCTTGAAGTGGTCGCGCTCTTCGGTCGTGTGATGAATGGTCTCGGCCAGCCCTATGGGGTCGAAGCTGTCGCGGTCTTCCAGCACGATGTTGAAGTCGCCCAGCAGCACCAGCTTCGGATGTGCGGCCATTTCCGCGCGAAGCCACTCGCGCAAGCCATCGAGCCAGCGCATCTTGTAGGCGAACTTGTCACTGCCCGGCGCCTGACCGTTGACGAAGTAGCCGTTGACGACGCGCACGTCGCCAATCGGCGTGTCGAGCGTCGCGCTGACTACGCGCGAATGTTCGTCGACGAATCCACCGATGTTTTTCGCGACGTCGCGCATCGGCAGGCGGCTCAGGATCGCGACGCCGTTGTACGTCTTCTGGCCGAACACCGCAGCGTCGTAGCCGGCCGCCTTGAGTACATCGAGCGGAAACTTTTCGTCGCTCATCTTGAGCTCTTGCAGGCACAGCACATCGATGGGATTGGCGGCAAGCCAGTCGAGTACATGCTGGAGGCGGGCGGTCAGGGAATTTACATTCCAGGTGGCGATCTTCATGGTTGAACTGGTATCTTATTCATGACGGCAAAAGGCAGTCTGCTTTTGCTCTGGCTAATTTACATCTTCGCTGATGGACGCAGGCTGCCGACCGTGATGCGTCGACGCCCCTCTATTTCTTGAGGTGCTTGTTCAAGAAGTAAGCGATCTCGGTGAAGGCCTCGCGCACTTCCGGAATGCGGTCGTCGCGGCCGTACTGCGCGTGCGATTGGCCTTCATAGACCTGGAGGAAGGAGTCGATACCGAGGTTGCGCAGCTTGCGATGGACACGCACGGTGTTGCTGAGCAACAGGTCGCGTGTTCCGGAGGTCAGAATTGTCGGTGGAAAGCCGCTCATGTCCCCGTACACCGGCGAGATCAGCGGGTCTTTTAGGTCATGGCCGTTGGCATAGAACGCCGCCGCGGCGTCGCAGAAGCCTTCAGTGGATACCAGCACGTTGTCGAGCATGGCATTCGTATAAAACGTGTCGCCGCTCTTCGTGCTGTCGGACATGGGCGTACCGGAGGCGATGCCACCGGGCATGGGCAAGCCCAACTGTTTGGCGCGCAGTCCCATCTCCAGCACCAATGCTCCGCCAGCGGAAGTGCCGATCAAGCCCACGCGCTTAGGGTCTGTCTTTGCGATCACTTCCTTGTACACCGCCATCGAGTCATCGAGAGCAGCCGGAAAGTAAGCCTCGGGTGGCATGCGGTAGTCGACCGCGATGACCCGGTAGCCCCCGATGGCCGCGATCAGCATCGCCTCGGGCAACGCGGCCTCCGCGGGGTTGAGGACGTAGCAGCCTCCATGAATCTGAACCAACATGCGATTGCGGTTTTCCGGAAGGATCTTTTCGGGCGTCACCGTGTAGATCCTTACGCCGGCCATCATTCCGGGCTCAACGCGCACTTTGAGCCGCTCGCGCATGGCCTCCACGTTCGGGGCAGCGCCAGCGCGAATGGCTTCCGCAAGTTGCTTCCAGCCTTCGGCCGTGGTGGGCGGTGTGTTCCAGCCGGAGCGCAGCGGCTGCGCGATGATCTGTTGCAGTTCAGGGCTGACCGTCGTTGGGACGGGAATGGTTTTCGCTGGCACTTCCCGTGGCGCGAGCGGAGTTGTCTGGGCAAGGACGCCAGCGGTGGAGAGGAAAAGGGCAGCGGCGGTCGCCGCAAGGCAGGAAAGTTTGGGCAGCACGAATTACTCCGGATTTTTTCAACAGGGGCAACGCCCGAAACATCGTGCGGGGAGTATGGTTCACATTCCCCAACGCAACGCAGCCGCATGCACCGGCGCATCCCACAGGGTCAGCGCCTCCGCATCGAGCGCGCTCACCGTCACTGAGCAACCCGCCATTTCGAGCGACGTCACGTAAGAGCCCGTGAGGTAGCGCGCCACTTTCACGTTGGCACCCGCCAGCACCTTGCGCACGGCGTTCACCATCAAATAGAGTTCGAGTAGCGGCGTGCCGCCGAAGCCGTTGACGAGCAGCAGCACTTCTTGCCCGCGCTTCAGCGACAGGTCTTTCAGGATGGCGTCGGTCAGCTCGGCAGCGATGTCGTCGGCCGATGCCAGCTTGACGCGGCGGCGGCCAGGTTCGCCATGGATGCCGACACCCATTTCCATTTCGTCCGCGCCGATCTGAAAAGTCGGCTTGCCGGCCGCCGGCACGGTGCACGAGGTCAACGCGACACCCATCGAGGCGGTGGCCTTGTTGACCGAATCGCCGAGTGCTTTGAGCGCATTGAGCGTGTCGCCGCGCTCTGCTGCGGCACCCAGTATTTTTTCGACGATGAGTGTGCCGGCAACGCCGCGGCGGCCGGTGGTGTACGTCGAGTTTTCGACGGCCACGTCGTCGTTGACGATCACCGTTTCGTTGTCGCATCCCACCATCTCGGCCGCCATCTGGAAGTTCATCATGTCGCCCGAATAGTTCTTCACGATGAAGAGCACACCGGCGCCGGTGTCGACTGCTTGCGCCGCGGCCAGCATCTGGTCGGGCGTGGGCGAGGTGAACACCTGACCGGGACAAGCGGCATCGAGCATGCCGTATCCGACAAAGCCCGTATGCAGTGGTTCATGGCCTGAGCCGCCGCCTGAAATGAGGCCGACCTTGCCGGGCTTGAGCGTGCGTCGCTGCACGAACTGGCCGGCCTCCCCGAGCGTGACGATATCGGCGTGCGCCGCAGCAAAGCCGTCCAGTGACTCGACCAGCATGAAATCGACGTCGTTGATTAGCTTCTTCATAGGGTGCTTTCAGGCGGAAGGGAGGGAGGTTCGGTTGGTCTGGTGCAGGCTGTCGCAGATCGCCGCGATGACCAGCGCAACCGACCGCGAGCCGGGGTCGACATGGCCCAGCGCTCGATCGCCGAGAAACGATGCGCGCCCCTTGATGGCGTCCATTTGCGCGGTAGCGTCGGAACTGTCGAAGGCGCACTGCCTGACGCGAGCTAGGAGGTCGTCGCCGCCTCGCGCGAGCGTTTTCTCTACCGGATCGAGCACGTCGAGCAGCGTCTTCTGTCCGACCTCCGCCTTGCCCAGGCGCGTGAGCGCCTTGATGCCCGCATTGACTGCACTGGCCAGCGCGGCGGCGGTGGGCGGGTCGGGCAGTTCCGTGGCCAGCGTGAGCAGCAGCGTGCCGAACACCGGGCCCGCCGAGCCGCCGATCTTCGACATGCAGGTAAGGCCCATGGTGCGCAGCGCGTCGTTGAGCGACATCGCTGCCAACTCGTCTTGCCGCGCCTGGATCGCCAGTGCGCCGCGCCGCATATTGATGCCGTGGTCGCCGTCACCGATAGCCTGGTCGAGTGCTGTCAGTTCATCGGCATGGTCGATCAGCGTCTGGGTTGCGTTCCGGATCAGTTCCGAGTGGTTCATCGTGGTCTCCCAAGAAAATATTGACGCCGAAAAAGTTGATGTTTCAGGCGGCGATGCGCCGGCCGCCGGCGTCGAACCACAGCGGCCGCAGCAGTTCGACACGCACCGCGTCGCCGGTTTCAAAGCTGGCGCCGGTGGGCATCGCGGTCACCATATCCTGTTCACTGTCGTCCAGCCGGACGTGCACGAGGTGCTGGTCGCTGAGTCGTTCGATGCGGTTGACGTGGGCGCCCCGGTGATAGGGGTCGATCGCATTCCGGTGCAGTCGCAAATGCTCCGCGCGCACGCCGATGGTCGCGGTGTGCACCGGCGCCGCGACATCGGGGAGCAACGCACGCGGCAACAGGTTGATGCGGGGCGAGCCGAGCCGCGCCGCAACCTGGCTGCTCGCCGGGTCTTCGTAGATTTGCCGCGGTGTGCCTACCTGCGCCAGCCGGCCGCCGTCGAGCACGCCGATGCGCGTTGCCATCGTCAGTGCCTCGATCTGGTCGTGCGTGACGTAGAGCATCGTCGCGCCGAGGTCTTGCTGGATGCGCTTGAGTTCGAGCCGCAAATCGTTGCGCAGCTTGGCATCGAGCGACGACAGCGGCTCGTCCATGAGATAGACCGACGGGCTGCGCACCAGCGCGCGACCGATGGCCACGCGTTGCATCTGGCCGCCCGAGAGCTTGGTGGCAGGGCTCTGCAATTTGTCGTCGATGCGCAGCATGTGCGCCACCTCTTCGACCTTGCGGCGCAACTCCGGTTCAGGCGTTGGCCGCAACGGTGAACGCAGCGGAAACGCAAGGTTGTCGTACACGCTCAGGTGCGGGTAGAGCGAATACTGCTGGAACACGAAAGCGACATCGCGCAGCGCCGGCGCCAGCGCCGTGACGTCGCGTCCGCCGATCGACACGCGACCGGCGTCCGGTGTTTCGAGTCCAGCCACCAGCCGCAGCGTGGTCGTTTTGCCCGCACCGCTCGGTCCCAGCAACACGAAGAACTCGCCGCTGGCGATGTCGAGCGTGAGACCGTTCACCGCCTGCACCGCGCCAAAGCGCTTGCCGACACCAGCCATGCGCAGTTCAGCCATGTCGTGCCCCATTTCGAAGGGTGTGCGGTTGGTCATCGCGCGCCGTGCGCAGCGCGCGCCCCGAGGCGTCGTCGAATAGCGAGACCGCGGCCGCATCGAACGCAAGACCGACGTGGTCGCCGCGTTTCGCGGCGCTGTTCACGTCGACCTTGGCGCGCAGCATTGCGCCTTGTGCCGTGTTCAAAGTCACGATGGTGCTGGTGCCGAGGTATTCGGTGCCGAGCACCTCGGCGCGCAACGCCGAGCGGTCGTCGAAGCGCACATGCTCCGGGCGCACGCCGCACAACAGCGCGCGGCCTGAAACGTCTTCGCGAAGTGCCGGCACGCCGACCGGCGCATCGCCGATGCGGATGGCGTCGGCACCCTGCGCCAGTGCTGCTTCGAAGGGCAAGAAGTTCATCGACGGTGCGCCGATGAAGTCGGCCACGAACACGCTTGCGGGCCGCTCGTACACCTCGAGCGGCGCACCCAGTTGCTCGATGACCCCCTGGTTCATGATGGCGATGACATCGGCCATGGCCATGGCTTCCATCTGGTCGTGCGTCACGTACACGGTGGTGGCGTGCAGCCGGTCGTGCAGTGCGCGCAGCTCGCGGCACATGACTTCGCGAAACTCGGAGTCCAGTGCGCCCAGCGGTTCGTCCATCAAAAAGGCGAGCGGCTCCCGCACGATGGCGCGGCCCAGCGCCACGCGTTGCCGATCGCCGCTCGACAGTTGCGACACCGGCTTGTCGAGCAAATCGACGATGCGCAGCACGCGCGCGGCTTGCTCGACCTGCCGGTCGATCTCGGCACGCGGCATGCCTTGCGACACCAGCGGAAATGCGATGTTGCGCCGAACGTTCATGTGCGGGTAGAGCGCGAACATCTGGAACACGAAGGCGATATCGCGTGCCGATGCGCGCTTGAAGCTGACGTCTTCGTCGCCCAGAAAGATCTGCCCCGACGTTGGCAGCTCGAGCCCGGCGATCATGCGCAGCGTGGTCGTCTTGCCGCAACCGGAAGGGCCGAGCAAACAGAAGAATTCTCCGTCGTGCACGGTGAACGTCGAGTCCTTCACGGCGGTGAATTCGGCAAAGGCCTTATGCAGTTGGTGAACGCGGATCTCGGCCATACAGCTACTCGGGGAATTTCGACACGACCATGAACATCAGAGTGCCGAAGAGGGTGGTCAGAAACGACCAGGTGAACAGCACCATTGCGATGGGCTGCAGCATCATCACCAAGCCGAGCGTGATCACTGCGCAGGCCAGCATTTCCATGCGGCCGCGCCGCAGCCATCGAGGCCAGGTTGTCATTTGCGTACCGCCCCGAAGGTGATGCCGCGCAGCAGATGCTTGCGCAGCAGGATGGTGAACACCAGGATCGGAATCAGGAACAGCGTGGTACCGGCCGCGACCGCCGGCCAGTCTTGCCCGCCTTCGCCAATGATGATGGGGATGAAGGGCGGCGCTGTCTGCGCAGTGCCCGAAGTAAGCAGGACCGCGAACGCGTATTCGTTCCAGGCAAAGATCAGGCAAAAGATGGCGGTCGCCACGATGCCGGTCGTCGCCTGCGGCAGCACCACTTTGCGAAAGGCCTGCAATCGCGTGTAGCCGTCGACCATCGCGGCTTCTTCATATTCCCGCGGGATCTCGTCGATGAAACCCTTCAGCAGCCAGACCGCAAGCGACACGTTGACCGCGCTGTAGAGCAGGATCATGCCGAGGCGTGTGTCCGACAGGCCGAGCTCCCGGTACATCAGGTAGATCGGTATCGCTACGGCGATCGGCGGCATCATGCGCGTCGACAAAATGAAGAACAGCAGGTCGTCCTTGAACGGCACCTTGAAACGGGAGAATGCATACGCAGCCATCACGCCGAAGCCGACCGACAGCACCGTCGAGCCGAACGCGATGATCAACGAGTTGATGAAGCGCGGCACGTAGTTCGACGGTCCGGCTACCACCATATTGGCGTTGCGCGCGACCTTGTCGCAGGTGTCGGTCGGTGGCGGGAGTGCGGCGATGTATTCGGGTGTCTGCCGCGAGCGCGTCGTGAAGAGGTTGCAATAGCCTTCGGCCGATGGCGTGAAGAGAATCTTCGGCGGGTAGCTGATCGAGTCCGGCGGCGTCTTGAAGCCGGTGAGAACGATCCATACCAGCGGCACGATGGTGATAAGCGCATACAGCGCGACCAGCGCGCCGGCGATAAAGCGCGTGCGGTCGCTCGGCTCGACGACAGAATGCGCGCTGCTAATGCCCAGGCTCATGGCGTGCTCCTAGCGGTTTTTCACGTGGTTGAGGGCCTTGACGTAAATGTTGGCCAGGCCGAACACCGCTACGAAAAGGATGATGGCAAAGGCCGACGAATAGCCGGTACGCCACTTCTCGAAAGCCTCTCGCTTCAACGTGATCGACGCGAGCTCCGTGGTCGAGCCTGGGCCGCCCGAGGTGAGCAGGTTCACCATGTCGAACATCTTGAAGTTCTCGATTCCGCGAAACAGCACAGCCAGCATGATGAAGGGCAGCACCATCGGCAGCGTGATCGACAAGAACTGCCGCCACTTCGATGCGCGGTCGACTTCCGCCGCCTCGTAGATGTAGTCGGGAATGGAGCGCAGGCCCGCCAGGCAAATGAGCATGACGTAGGGCGTCCACATCCAGGTGTCGACTATGACGATGGCCCACGGCGCCAGCCTGACCGAGCCGATCATCTCGAACGACGAGGGTGGAATGCCGGTCAGAAACGAGACTGCGTAATTGAAGAGGCCGGTTTGCGGCTGGTATAGAAACGCCCAGAAGTTACCGACCACCGCGGGCGACAGCATCATCGGAATCAGGATCATCGTGGTCCAGAAACCGTGGCCGCGAAACTTGCGATCGATCAGGTAGGCCAGCGCAAAGCCGATCAGCATCTGCAGGAAGATGGTCCAGAACAGGAAGTGCGCCGTTGCCTGCATCGCCAGCCAGATGTCGGGGTCGGTCAGCACCGACACATAGTTGTCGATGCCGACATCGAGCACATTGGCGTTGGGCCGGTTCGCCCTGAAGTTGGTGAACGACAGCTTGAGGGTCCAGATCAACGGAAAGATGTTGATCGCCAACAGCAGCAGCATCGTCGGCCCGACGAACAGCCATGCAATGGCGCGGTCGGACAGTCCGCGCATCCGCACGGCCACGCCGGGCGGCGTGGCCTGTGCGGCGCGTGCGACGAATGCTCTGGGTGCGCTCATGCGTTACTTCGTCTTGCCGTCGTCCTTGAAGACCTTCGTCCAGTCGACGACCAGCGAATCGAGCGCCTCCTTGGCGGTGCCCTTGTCGGCCACCACGTAGTCGTGCACGCGCTTTTGCATGGCGAGGAGCAACTGCGCATACGAGGGCTCGGCCCAGAAGTCGACCACCATGCCCATCGAATCCAGGAAGGCTTGCGCGTAAGGCGAGCTCTTGGGGTAGGCCGGATCGTCGAGCACCGCCTTTGCCGCCGACGCACCGCCGATAGCCTGCCACTTTTTCTGCACGTCGCCGCTCGCGAACCATTTGATGTATTGCAGCGACTCGTTTTTGTTGGCCGAGTAAGACACCACCGAGATGCCCTGGCCACCGAGTTGCACGCCTTTGCCCTTGTCCGACGGATTGACGAAGAAGCCGATCTTGTCGCCACCGACATTCGGGTCTTTGTTGAGGCCTGGGAAGAAGGCGAACCAGTTCATCATCATCGCGACCTGGCCGGACTTGAACGCGTCCAGGCCTTCGCCCATGTAGGCGTTGCTGAGCCCGGGCGGCGTGCTGCCTTTGTAGAGCGCCTTGTACAACTCGAGGCCGCGCACTGCGTCCGGAGAGTTGACGAAGCCGTTCATCGCGTATGGTTTTTTCGGGTCTTCGTACTTGAAGCCGAACGGGTAGAGCACGTTGGTCACGCCCATCGTGATGCCTTCGGAGCCGCGCTCGGTGAAGAGGTAGGCGCCATAAACTTTCTTGCCGTCGATCATGCGGCCCTGAAAGAACTCGGACACCTGTTTGAACTCGGTCCAGGTCTTCGGTGGCGCGAGATCGCGGTTGAACTTGCTCTTGAATTCGGTCTGGAGCTCGGGTTTGGAGAACCAGTCCTTGCGATAGGTCCAGCCCACTGCATCGGCCATGGCGGGCAGCGCCCAGTAGTTAGGCGTGTTCTTCGGCCACTCCGCATAACCGACCACCGTGGCGGGCGCGAAGTCGGTCATCTTGATTCCTTCTTTCGCGAAGAAGTCATTCAGCTTGACGTAGTGACCTTGCTCCGCCGAGCCGCCTATCCACTGGCTGTCGCCGATGATGAGGTCGCACAGCTTGCCTTTGGAATTGAGCTCGTTAAGCATGCGGTCGGCAAAGTTGGTCCACGGCACGAACTCGAACTTCATCTTCACGCCGGTCTTGGCCGTAAAGTCTTTCGACAATTCAACCAGCGCGTTAGCCGGGTCCCATGCGGCCCAACACAGCGTGATCGTTTTGTCCTGCGCCTGCGCCGCGGCAGGGACGAGGCCCATTGCTGTCGCCGCGGCGAGGGCGAGTACCCCCGGCAGCATCTTCGACATCGATTTCATGGTCTGTTTCCAAAAAGTTGGGGATCAAGAGCACACACACCAGACGCCGTTCAGTGAAAGTTTTCGGCAGTCAGGATCTCGATGCGCGGCTGCACGACGTTGAGTGCTCCGCGAACGTTTTCGCAAAGGGCGCGCAACACACGTGCCGCTGTCGATACGCAGTAATGAATATCCTGGTGCAGGACGTAGGAGAGGCCGTTGGCGCTCAGCAGCGCGCTGTGCTCTTCGGTAAAGTCATGACTGGCGACACCCACCTTTGCGGTGAGCCCGGCGCCGGCCAGCGCGCGTGCGACGCCGACGCTGCCCGAACCGACGTTGTAGATGCCAGCGATGCGACTCGGGTCGATGTCGTCTTTCATGAAACGTTGAAGCGCTTCGCATGCGCCGTCGTCGTCAGCCGGTAGGTCGGGCGTTCGCACCATGCGCAGCCGTGCGAAGCGTTCTTCGACCACCTGCGCAAAGCCGATGCGCCGCTCTATCTCGGCCGATAGGCGCGTGGCCTGCGACGACAGCAACAGCGTGTCGCGTTTCGCGTCGTTGGCCATGCGTCCCAGCAGCAGGCCTGCCGTGCGACCGGCGGCGCGGTTGTCGGCACCGATGCAGGTCTCGCGCTTGGAGCCGGCCACGTCGGAGAACAGCGTGACCACGTGCACGCCGGACCGAACCAGTTCGTTGATGGCGAGCTTGATCGGCGGCAAGTCGGGCGCCAGCAGCGCGATGCCTTCGCACTCACCGACCTGCGCCAGTTCGGCGGCAAAGCGGGCCGGATCGGTGGCGTCGATGCGGTGCGTGACCTCGGTGATGTGCGCGTGCCTGAACTCGCCGGCCGACTGCGCTATTTGCCTGTCCACCAGATCGAGGAAAGGTGAGCCTTCGGCCGGCAGCACATAGGCGAACCGGAAGTTGGCGCCCCGCCGCGGTCGTCCCGGCTGCTGCGGCGTGCCCAGTTCGCCGACCACCTGCATCACTCGTTGCACCGTCTCGGCGTTGACGCCCGCGCGGCGATTCAAGACCCGGTCGACAGTGGCCGTTCCCACGCCGGCGAGGCGGGCGATGTCGGCAATGGTCGGTATGGAGGGCATGGACGATCAAGCTTTTATGGCTGCATCGTATTGACATCAATAATTAAATCAATCAGGGTTTTGGAGCACTGACTCCCGACGTGAGTCAATTGATTTCGAAATGTTTGGCGAGACTCGGCAGCGGTTGCCGAGCAGGGGAATCAGTAGACGCTCAAGCGCGTTCGAGCGTCACAAAGTCAAAGATCAGACCGTTGATCGACGTGTGCGATTCACGCGCGGCCTCGTGCCACTTCGCGTCCATCTCTGGCGCATACGCATCGCCCGCGTAGTCGCGCTGAATCTCGGTGACGACCGCCCGATGCGCCAACGGCTCCGCCTCTGCATAGATCTGCGCACCGCCGATGACCCATACATCGGCTGCCTGTGTTTGCTCCGCGATGCTCAGCGCATCGAGAAGGCTCGCAGCGGTCTGCGCGCCTTCTTCGTGCCAGGCTTGCTGCCGCGTCACGACTATGTTGGTGCGGCCTGGCAGCGGCCGGAACTTGGGCGGCAGAGAGTCCCAGGTCTTGCGACCCATGATCACCGGCGCCTTGGCAGTCTGCGCCTTGAAGTGCGCCATGTCTTCCGGCAAGTGCCAAGGCAATGTGCCGTTCGCGCCGATGACGCCGTTGGCCGCACGCGCGAAGATGAGGTTGATGCGCATCACACTGCGACCGGTGCCTTGATGGCCGGGTGCGGATCGTAGCCTTCGAACGCGAAGTCTTCGTACTGGTAGTCGAAGATCGACTCGGGCTTGCGCTTGATCACCAGCGTCGGATACGGGTGCGGCGTGCGGCTTAGTTGGAGCGCGACTTGTTCCGCATGGTTGCTGTAGATGTGGCAGTCGCCGCCGGTCCAGACGAAGTCGCCGACATCCAGATCGCATTGCTGCGCGACCATGTGCGTGAGCAGTGCGTAGCTCGCGATGTTGAAAGGAACGCCCAGGAAGATGTCGGCGCTGCGCTGATAGAGCTGGCAGCTCAGCTTGCCACGCTCACCTTCTTTTTGCGGCGGTGCCACGTAGAACTGGAAGAAGGCGTGGCATGGCATCAACGCCATCTTCGACAGCTCGGCCACGTTCCATGCACTCACGATGATGCGGCGCGAGTCCGGGTTCGTCTTGAGCGTATTGATCACGTCGGCAATCTGGTCGATGTGGCCACCATCGGGCGTCGGCCAGCTGCGCCACTGCACGCCGTACACCGGACCGAGGTCGCCGTCCTCGCGTGCCCACTCGTTCCAGATCGTGACGCCGCGCTCGGTCAGCCAGTTGTTGTCGCTGGAGCCGGTGAGAAACCACAGCAGTTCCTGAATGATCGACTTGACGTGCACCTTCTTCGTCGTGATCAGCGGAAAGCCTTCGTTCAGGTCGAAGCGCATCTGGTAGCCGAACACGCTCTTCGTGCCAGTGCCCGTGCGGTCGCTCTTGTGCACGCCGTGCGTGTCGACGTGGCGCATGAAGTCTTCGTATTGGGAGCGGGCGGGGCGGACGGCGGAAGTCGGTGCACATGAGGTCGGCATACTCAAATTCTAGTTCGCGGCGTAGCATCCGTTGATGAGCCAAAACACCGATGAGCATGGTCACCAACACAGCGAGCTGAGCGACATGGATTTGCGGGTGCGTGCTCTCGAGACCGTGCTCACGCAAAAGGGCTACATCGACCCGGCAGCGCTCGACGTATTGATCGATACCTATCAGACCCGCATCGGTCCGCGCAATGGCGCGCTCGTCGTGGCGCGGTCGTGGGTCGACCCCGCGTATCGCGACTGGCTCCGGGCCGATGCGAGTGCGGCCATCGCGTCGCTCGGCTACAGCGGTCGGCAGGGTGAGCACATGGTCGCGGTCGAGAACACGCCAGCCCTGCACAACATGGTGGTGTGCACGCTGTGCAGTTGCTATCCGTGGCCGGTGCTGGGCCTGCCGCCCACCTGGTACAAAAGCGCTGCCTACCGCGCGCGGGCCGTCAAGGATCCACGCGGCGTGTTGGCTGATTTTGGCGTGACGTTGCCCGAGGCCACGCGAATTCGCATTTGGGATTCGACGGCCGAGGTGCGTTACCTTGTGATCCCCGAGCGGCCCGCGGGCACAGAGGCGTTGGACGAAGCGCAACTCGCCGCACTGGTGTCGCGCGACTCGATGATCGGCACCGCCCTCGTGCATGCGCACACCCAGGCCCCCGCGCCGGGATCGTCGGCATGAGCGGCGCAACAATGGGCACGATGCCGCAACCGACGCCGTACGTCAGCCATGCCGATCTCGGCGGACAGGCCGGTCACGGCGCAGTGCTGCCCGAGCCCGAAGGCGAACTCTTTCATGCCGATTGGGAGCCACGCGTGTTGGCCCTGACGCTGGCGATGGGCGCAACCAGCAGCTGGAACATCGACGCCAGCCGGGCAGTACGCGAAACCCTGCCCGACTACCCGCAGCTCGACTACTACCGCATCTGGTTCGCCGCCCTTGAAAAGCTCATGCTTCAGCGCGGCCAGCTGTTTTCCGACGAGATGGCTGCAGGCCGCATGCTGCACGACCCCGCACCGGTGTTGCGCACATTGCAGGCTGGCAGCGTCACCGCCGCGTTGGCCAAAGGCACGCCGACCGAGCGCCCTGCCACAACGTCTGCGCGCTTCTCGGTCGGGCAGTGGGTTCGCACCCGCGCGGAGGCCGTCGATCACCACACCCGCTTGCCGGGCTACGTGCGCGGCAAGCGCGGCCGCATCGACCGCGTGCTCGGCACGCATGTCTTTGCCGACAGCCATGCGCAGGGTTTGGGCGAAGCGCCGCAATGGCTCTACACGGTGGTCTTCGACGCGGCGGAGCTTTGGTCCGATCAGACGCTGGAGCACGGGGGAGGCTCCGACGTATCGGTCGACGCCTGGGAGTCCTACTTGCACGAGGCCGCATGAGCGATCTGTTCGCGTCGTCTCCGGGACTGCCGCGCGACACCGACGGACCCGTCTTCCGCGAGCCGTGGGAGGCGCAAGCATTCGCGATGGCACTGGCGCTGAACGAGCGCGGACTGTTTACATGGATGGAGTGGGCCGACGCGTTGTCGCGGCAGATCGCAGCTGCGCAAGCTGCAGGCGATCCGGACACCGGCGATACCTACTACCGTCACTGGCTGGCAGCACTCGAAAGCTTGGTCGCCGACAAAGGCGCGAGTTCGACCGATGAGTTGGCGACCTACCGCCACGCCTGGGACCACGCGGCCGACCGCACACCGCACGGGCAATCGATCGAATTGCGCGCAACCGATTTCGGCTGAAACCTCGGACGGTCGGCGCGGCTCCTCTCGTCGCCCAGCGCTTCAGACGCGGATCACACGTCCAGGATTCAAGATGTTCTGCGGGTCGAGCCCACGCTTGATCGCGCGCATCATGCCGAGCGCGACCGGCGACTTGTGCTTTTCGAGCTTGTCGACCTTGAGCCCGCCGATACCATGCTCGGCCGAGAACGAGCCGCCGAATTCAGCGACCGCGTCGTACACCAGCGTATTGACCCGCCCCTCTTGCTCGTTGAGAAAAGCCTTCGGATCGCCGTCGATCGGCGCCTGCACGTTGTAGTGAAGGTTGCCATCGCCGAGGTGGCCAAAATTGACCAGTCGCACACCCGGAATCTCACGCTGGAGCAACGCATCGGTCGCCGCCACGAAGGCCGGAATGCGCGACACCGCAATCGAGATGTCGTGCTTGATGTTCAGGCCTTCTTCGGCCTGCGCCAGCGGAATGTTCTCGCGGATGTGCCAGAGCTGGTGCGCCTGCGTCAGGTTCTCGGCAACGACCGCATCGGTCACGCAGCCGTCTTCGAAGGCCGTTTCGAGCAGCGCTTCGAAGCGCGCACGCGCATGCTCCTCGGACTCGCTGTCCGAGTTTTCCAGCAGTACGCACCACGGCACGGCGGCATCGTCGACGAAGGGCACGCGCAGTTGCGGCATGTGCTTGGCTACCAGGCTAAGTGCGAACTTGCCCATTACTTCGAAGCCGGTCAAGCCGGAGCCGAGGTGCTTGTGCGCCAGACCGAGCAAGGTCACCGCGTGTTCCAGGGACGGCACCGCGGCCCAAGCGGTGAGGCGCGCGGCGGGCAGCGGGTACAGCTTGATCGTGGCGGCCGTGATGATGCCGAGGGTGCCTTCGCTGCCGATCATCAGATCGCGCAGGTCGTAGCCGGTGTTGTCCTTGCGGAGGCCACTGGTGCCCTCCCAGATCTCGCCTTGCGGCGTGACGACTTCAAGCCCGAGGCAGAGGTCCCGCGTGTTGCCGTAGCGCACGACCTGCGTGCCGCCAGCGTTGGTCGCCAGGTTGCCGCCGATGGTGCAGCTGCCTTCGGCGGCGAGGCTCAGCGGGAATAGAAAACCGGCCTTCTCGGCCGCCTCTTGCAGCGTTTGCAGGATGCAACCGGCTTCCACTGTCATCGTCAGATTGGCCGCATCGGTGGCGCGAATCGCGTTCATGCGTTGCAGGCTCAGCACCACCTGCGTGCCGCTGCCATCAGGCGTCGACCCGACCGCGAGGCCTGTGTTGCCGCCCTGAGGCACGATCGACGTGCCGACTGCGGCGCAGGCCTTGACGACTTCGGCAACCTGCTGCGTATCGGCCGGGCGGACCACGGCCAGCGCCTTGCCGCGTTCGCGCTTGCGCCAGTCTTGCACCCATGCGGTGAGGTCGCCTTCTGTAAGGACGTTGCCAGCGCCGACGATGGCGCGCAGTTGTTCGATGAGTGCGGTCAAGGCGCTGAACCCTCCAGATTGCCAACGTTTCGAAGAGCGGCGGCCTGGCTCAAGCGCGTGCGCACGTGCCAGGCACAGGCCACGAAAAGAGAGAGGCACAGGGCGACTTCGATCAGCGCGAGTACCTGACCCACGCCATTGCGGTCGCTCCAGGCGCGCACCACGCCCTCGATGAAATAGAGCCAGATCATCAGGCTGACCCAGCGGTAGGTGTACATGCGGTTTTTGAGCAGCCCGGCGAGTGGCACGACCAACGGCAGCACCTTGAGCGCGAGCAGCGATCCGCCAGGCCGGATCGGCGCAAGCCACAGCTCCCACACAAGGCCGAGCAAGATGAGTCCCACCAGGCTGCCGACAGCGAGCCGGCGCGTTGCGACCACGCTGGAACTGACCGGTGCTGCGGGAACAGCGGCGGTGGAAGCGGCAGTGGAAGCGGCGGCTGAAGAGGGCTGCGGGGAGGTGGTTTTCATGTTCGAGATGTCCCCTCGTGCATGGCGCCAGCGGCGTTCCTCGGGCCGCGCAAGGGTTCACTCCTATGATACCGACCATGGATCGACAGCAGCTCTGGAAAGGCTTTGCCCGCTTTCCGTGGCGCAACACCGCCGCGGTGCTGGGTGAGCGCTTTCGCGAAGACCGGCTGGGGCTCACCGCAAGCAGCCTGACCTTCACCACGACCATCGCGATGGTCCCGTTCTTTACCGTTGCGCTGGCGCTCTTCACCGTTTTTCCAATGTTCTCGACTCTGCAGGGACGCCTGCAGCGCTGGTTCATCCAGAGCCTGATCCCGGACAACATCGCGCGACAGGTGCTGGGCTATCTCAATCAGTTCTCCAGCAAGGCCAGCGGGCTCGGCATCGCCGGGCTGCTCGTGCTGCTGGTCACGGCCATCGCTCTCTTCCTGACGATCGACAAGACGCTCAACAACATCTGGCGCGTGCGGTCGCCAAGACCGTTCGCTCAGCGGGTGCTGATCTATTGGGCGGCCATCACGTTGGGGCCGCTGATCCTCGCCATCAGCCTGTCGACGACGTCGTATGTCTTCGCGGCTTCGCGTGGAGTCGTCGGGGACAGTGGCGGCATCCTCAAGCTGCTGTTCGACACCTTCGAATTCGTCTTGCTGGCCGCCGGCATCGCGTCGCTCTATCACTACGTGCCCAACACCAACGTGCGCTGGTCGCACGCTTGGGTCGGCGGCTTCTTCGTGGCGGCCGCCATCGAAATCGCCAAGCGCGTGCTCGGCTACTACCTGCGATTGGTGCCGAGCTATTCGATGGTGTACGGCGCCTTCGCGACCTTGCCGATCCTGCTCGTGTGGATCTACGTTGCATGGGTCATCGTGCTGCTTGGCGCGGTGATCGCGGCCTACTTGCCGAGTCTGATCGCCGGCGTCTCGCGGCGCGGCAATACGGCCGGCTGGCCGCTGCAGCTCGCCGTCGAAACGCTGCAGCATCTAGCGCGCGCGCAAGGCATGGCACGGCGCGGGCTGAGCGCCGAAGCACTGGTCGCGATGATGAAGGTCGATGCGCTTCAGTTGGCGCCTGTGCTGGAAACGTTGGTCGCACTCGACTGGATCGCGCCGATCGCCGAAGAACTCGACAGTGGCGATGCGCGCTACATCCTGCTGGCCGACCCAGCCACGCCGCTCGAGCCCTTGCTCGTGGAGCTTTTGATGCCGAGTGCTGCGCCACTGGAAAATCTGTGGCAAAAAGGGCCGCTGCGTTCGCTGCGATTGCGAGATGTTTTGACGAACGCATTGCCTGTCAAACCCGAGATTGCCAAGCTCCCCCCGCGTGACCGCTTCGCCTGACGCACTCCACGACCCTGCCGTGCTCGCCATGCCTGGCGCGCCTGCGCAGGCGCCGGCCATTGCCAGCGTGCCGTGGGTCGTCTGCTTATGCGCCGAATGGTGCGGCGCGTGTCGCGAATACCGGCCGCTGTTCGAGCAGGTCGCGCGTGCTCATCCGGGGCTCCGATTTGCGTGGGTCGACATCGAAGACCACGCCGACATCGCCGACGATTTCGATGTCGAGACTTTTCCGACGCTGCTGGTCGCTGGTGCAGACGGCACGCGTTTTGCCGGCCCGTTGTTGCCGCACGCCGAAACGTTGAGCCGGTTGTTGTCTGCGTTGCAATCGCCCCAACCCGCGGCACCGGAGGTGACCGCGCTGCTGAAGGCACTCGAAGCCTCGCCGGCGATTTTTTCGGTGGGTACACCGTGAAGGTGCCGATGCCCCGAGCTTGAACCGGTCAACCGCGCAAAAAATCCCGCAACGCGAACAGCACATCGTCCGGCGCCTCGCTCATCAGCGCGTGGCCTGCGTGCACCATCACCACCTTGGCATTCGGCACCTTGCTCGTCAGCGTCTTGGTGGCGCGCGGCTGCGTCATCTGGTCCGCATCGCCAAGCAGGAACAGGACAGGGCATCGCACCGCCGAAATCGCCGACTCACCGCCCGCGTAGTCGTTGCACGCCTTGAAGCCGACGTGGAAGACGTTGACGTCGCGGTTGCTCGACAGAACCCGGCGCATCAGCGCGCGCGAGCTGCCGTAGAGCCAGGTACCGGGGCCGAGTGAGGAGGGCGGCGGTGCCAACATCGAATGCGAGAAGTTGTTGACCATGTCGATCGCGCGCAGCGGCTGGTTGAGCGAGCTTTCGAGCAGTGCCGGTGACACGACCATCGGGTAGGCCGTACCCACCATCGCAAGGTGCGTTACGCGGGTCGGTGCGCGGGCAGCCGCTTCGAGCGCGATCAGTGAACCGAAGCTGTGGCCGACCAGCGCGGCTTTCTCTATGCCAACTGCGTCGAGTAGAGCAACGATGAATTGCGCGGCCTCTTCGACGCTCGCTGGCGGCGCGCCGGCGCTGCGGCAATGTCCGGGCAAGTCGATGGCCAGTACGTTCCAGCCATGGTTGGCAAAGTAACGGCTCTGAAGAATCCAGACGCTGTGGTCGTTGAGCACGCCGTGGATGAAGACGACCGTCGGCTTGGCCGCATCGAAGGGCTTGCCGCCGGTGTAGGCGTACGTGGTGTGGCCGTTGACTGTGTAGTTCACATCAGGCCCCCGCCTTTTCAGCTGCCTTCAAAGCCCGCTTCAAATCGTCGATCAGGTCAGCCGGGTCTTCCAGCCCGATCGACAGCCGGATCGTCCCTTGAGAAATCCCCGCACCCGCCAGCGCCTCGTCGGTCATCCGGAAGTGCGTGGTGCTCGCCGGATGAATCACCAGACTGCGACAGTCACCCACGTTGGCCAAATGACTGAAGAGCTTCAGCGCTTCGATGAAAGTCTTGCCCTGCTCGCGACTGCCCTTGATGTCGAAGCTGAAGACTGCACCGGCCCCCTTGGCGCCGTGCCGCAACAGCTTTTTCGCCAGCGCATGACTCGGATGCGATTCGATAAGCGGATGGCCGACACGTGACACGAACGGGTGCGCTGCCAGAAATTCGACCACCTTCTGCGTGTTGTCGATGTGCCGCTCCATCCGCAGCGGCAATGTCTCGATGCCTTGCAGGATGAGCCATGCGGTGTGCGGGCTCATCGATGCACCGAAGTCGCGCAGGCCCTCGCGGCGGGCCCGCAGCAAAAAGGCGCCGACGGTGCTTTCCTCGCTGAAGACCATGTTGTGAAAGCCGTCGTAGGCCTCGGTCAGCTCTGCGAACTTGCCCGATCGTTCCCAGTCGAAACTGCCACCATCGACCACCACGCCGCCGATCACGGTGCCGTGCCCCGAAAGGAATTTCGTGGCCGAGTGGTAGACCAGATCGGCGCCCCAATCAAAGGGTTTGATGAGGTACGGAGACGTCAGCGTGGAGTCGACCAGCAGCGGCACGCCGGCCGCGTGCGCGATGTCGCTCACGGTCGGAATGTCGAGCACATCTAGGCCGGGGTTGCCCACGGTTTCGCCGAAGAGCAGCTTGGTCTCGGGACGGATCGCGGCCCGCCAGCCGTCGAAATCTCCCGGCTTCACGAAGGTCGTCTCGATGCCGAAGCGTCGCATCGTGTAGTGCAAAAGGTTCTGCGAGCCGCCATAGAGGGCCGTGCTCGCGACGATGTGCGAGCCCGCGCCCATCAGCGTCGCGATGCTCAGGTGCAGCGCAGCCTGTCCGCTGGCCGTGGCGATGGCGCCGATGCCGCCTTCGAGTGCCGCGACGCGCTGTTCGAGCACCGCGTTGGTCGGGTTGCTGATACGCGAGTAGACATGGCCCGCGCGCTCCAGGTTAAAGAGCGCGGCCGCATGGTCGCTCGACTCGAAGACGAACGAAGTGGTGAGATGGATCGGCGTCGCGCGGGCACCGGTGGCGGGGTCGGGCGACGCGCCGGCGTGCAGCGCGAGCGTGTCGAAACCGGGGTCTGAATAGCCGGGCATGGGTCTCCTTGGGCAAAAACGCGAGGCCGATCTTGTTGATCGCCGGTCATTGTGGGCTATATTCAATTTGGCATTCCGCCGAGCCGAGGAGCATCAAGATGAAGGTCAGCGACATCCTGCGCGTCAAGGGCAGCACCCTCTTTACCGTTACGCCCGATGAGCCCCTGTCGACCGCGGTTTCGGTCATGGCGGAGAAAGACATCGGCTCGCTCGTCGTCATGGAGCACGGTGACCTCGTCGGCATGCTCACGTTTCGCGAAGTCATCCTGGCGATCGTCAGCAATGGCGGCCAGGTTGGCGGCCAAGTTCGCCGGGCGATGGACGATGCGCCCGTCACTTGCACCGTCGAGACCGACCTCGATGAAATCCGCCGCATCATGCTGGAGCGCCACGCGCGCTACATGCCCGTCATGGACAAACGCGTGTTGATGGGCGTGATCAGTTTCTACGACGTCGCCAAGGCGGTGGTCGACAGCCAGAATTTTGAGAACAAGATGCTGAAGGCCTACATCCGCGACTGGCCCACGGAAGAAGAACCGGGCAACTGAGCCGATCGATTCGGCTCAGCGGGAGTCGGTTCAGTGCAGGTCGGCCGCCGCGTGAATCGCCTCGCGCACGCGTGGATAAATCTGCGCATTCCACTTGCTGCCACTGAACACGCCGTAGTGCCCGACGCCGGCCTGCAAATGGTGAGTCCGTAGATAAGGTCGAACGCCGGTGCACAGGTCCTGCGCAGCCACTGTCTGGCCGACCGCGCAGATGTCGTCCCTCTCGCCTTCGACCGTGATCAACGCCGTCTTGCGGATGGCGGCGGGGTTCACCTTGCGATCGCCCACGGTGAGCTCGCCACGCGGCAGGTCGTAGGTCTGGAACACCCGCTCGACCGTCTCCAGATAGAACTCTGCCGCCAGGTCGTTGACCGCCAGATACTCGTCGTAGAAATTGCGAATGGCTTCGGCCTTCTCGGTCTCGCCTTCGACCAGATGGGTGTACAGATCTTCGAACTGCTTCTTGTGCCGCTCCGGGTTCATGCTCATGAAGGCCGACAGCTGCAGAAAGCCGGGGTACACCTTGCGCCCCATGCCGGGGTGCGGAAACGGAACGCGGCTGATGAGGTTGTCCTTGAACCACTTGATCGGCTTGCTGATGGCCAGTGTGTTCACGCCCGTCGGGTTGATGCGGCAATCGACCGGGCCGGCCATGAGCGTCAAACTGCGCGGCGTGGCGGGGTTGTCGTCTTCCGACATCAGTGCCGTAGCGGCGAGCGCGGCTACGCAAGGCTGGCACACCGCCACCATGTGCGCGCCAGGACCGATGGCTTCCATGAAGCTCATCAACTGCAGCGTGTATTCGTCGAGGCCGAAGCCGCCTTTGTACAGCGGCACATCGCGGGCGTTGTGCCAGTCGGTGATGTACACGTCGTGGTCGCGCAGCAGGGTGCGCACGGTTTCGCGCAGCAGCGTCGCGAAATGGCCCGACAACGGTGCGGCCAGCAACACAGGCGGGTGCACCGCTTTCGTGTCCTTGCGAAAGTGCAGCAGCGTGCCGAAGTCCGCGACCATCGTTTTTTCTTCGGTCACCGCCGTTTCGACGCCGTCGACCAGCACGCTCTTGATGTTGTAGTCGGGCCGCGAATGCGTGAGGCGCATGCGCGAAAAGACTTCGAGCTTGGCGGCCATCTTGCGGGCCATGGTTCGCTCGGAGCCGTCTTGCCACAGCGCGCTCCCAGTGAACTGGGCGAAGAGGCGGGCGGGCGACATCATGTCGGCCTGGGTTTGATAGAGCCGGTAGAGCATGACGCTGCTGCAGGCAAGTTGCGGGCCATGCGGTGGTGGCATGGGCCTTGCAGAACGAAGTCCTACAGTCCCAAGGAGTGTCATCGCATGGCCAAACCCGTTCTCACGATCAGCAGCAAAAACTACGGCGCATGGTCTCTGCGTGGCTGGCTCATGTGCAAGTTTGCCGGGCTCGATTTCAGCGAGACGATCATCCCGCCGGACGATCCTGCGATGAAGGCAGAGATGCTGCTGCTCTCGTCTTCGATGCTGGTGCCTTCGTTGCAACATGGCGGCATCAAGGTATGGGACACGCTGGCCATCGGCGAGTACTTGAACGAGATCAAGCCCAAGGCCGGCCTGCTGCCTGCCGACGCTTCGGCGCGCGCCCACTGCCGCGCCATCTGCGGCGAAATGCACTCTGGCTTCGCCTCGATGCGCGGCGCGTTGCCGATGAACATCAAGGCCCATTTCAAAGGCTTCAAGGTGTGGTCGCGGGCGCAGTCGGACATCGACCGCGTGGTCGCGATCTGGCGAGAGTGCTTCAAGTCTTATGGCGGTCCGTTTCTCTTCGGCAAGCAGCCGTGCATCGCCGACGCCATGTACGCGCCGGTCGTCACGCGTTTTTTGAGCTACGACGTGCCGCTCGACAGTGCCTGCATGTCGTATTGCAAGCGCGTGATGGAGCTGCCCGCGATGAAAGAGTGGGTGGCCGACGCCAAGCTCGAACCCGAAGAAATCGACGAGCTGGACGCCGAGTTCTGATCTATTGAACGCCGGGGTCACGACCCGGTTGCGCTGGAAGCGCGCTGATGGAATACTGGATGAAACAACAGTATTCAAGTCATCGTGTCCGAAGCCTTCATTCCCCTCTCCGCCCTCAAAGGCCGCGGCGCCGCCAGCCGCCTTGCCCACCGTTTCGAGCGCGAAACCCGCGAGGCCTGGGACGACGGCTGGGGGACGCTCGACGAAGAGTATGGCGAGCCGCCGGCCCGCATCGAGACCGAGGTGCGCTTCGAAGACGTCAAGTCGGTCATCAACCAGAACGACTCGCCGGACATTCCGTTCGATCGCTCCATCAATCCGTACCGGGGTTGCGAGCACGGCTGCATCTATTGCTTCGCACGACCGACGCACAGTTACCTCAACCTGTCGCCGGGACTCGACTTCGAAACCAAACTCATCGCCAAGCGCAACATCGCAGAGGTGTTGCGCGCGGAACTTGGCCGCAAGAGCTACAAGCCGAGCCACATCGCGATCGGTACCGCCACCGATTGCTATCAGCCGATAGAGCGCGAACTTCGGCTGACGCGCTCGGTCATCGAAGTGTTCAAGGAAACGCGGCATCCGTTCGGTCTTGTCACCAAGTCGAGCGCGGTCGAGCAGGACCTGGATTTGATCGCGCCGATGGCCGCCGATCGGCTGGCCGCGGTGTACATCACAGTGACGACGCTCGATGGCGAACTGTCGCGCAAGCTCGAGCCGCGTGCCGCCGCACCGCACCGGCGGTTACGCACCATCAAGACCTTGGTCGATGCCGGCGTGCCGGTGGGCGTGAGCGTTGCGCCGCAGATCCCGTTCATCAACGAAGACATGGAGCACGTGCTCGAAGCCGCTTGGGAGGCGGGCGCACGCAGCGCGTTCTACACAGTGATTCGGTTGCCGTGGGAAGTCGCGCCGCTCTTCAAACAATGGCTCGAAGTGCATTACCCGGACCGTGCCGCGCGCGTCATGGCGCGCATTCGCGAGATGCGCGGCGGCAAGGACTACGACGCCGACTTCGCGACGCGCATGAAAGGCACTGGCTTGTGGGCCGACCTGATTCGCCAGCGCTTCGAGAAGGCGACGAACCGCATCGGCTTCAATCGGCAACGCGTCGAGCTCGATCTGTCGGCGTTCCGGCCGCCGGGTGTGGCGGGTCAGGGCGATCTGTTCTAAGTCATGCCGTCAGTGACAGCCGCAGCTTCGTCACGTTGGGGTTGCCCGCATCGCGCTGCAGCGTGAATCCCAGCTTGCGCGCCAGCATCAGCATGCCGCGGTTGTCGTAGAGCGTGATGTCGTCCAACGTGCTGACACCCGCGCTGCGCGCCGCATCGATCAGGCGTTGCAACAGTTTCTCGGCCAGTCCACGGCGCTGCCACGCATCGCCGACAACGATCGCGAACTCGGCGATGTCACTGGTTTCAGGCGTATCGCCGCGCACGTAACGCACTACACCGATCTGATGCTCGTGACCATTGACGGGCGTCGTGGCGATCAATGCCAACTCGCGCCCGTAGTCGATGTCGGTCATGTGCCGCAGCTCGGCCTCTTGCGGCATGCGTGGAGACAGCAGCCGCGCATAGCCGGTGTGCGGTAACAGGCCGTGCACGAAGTGCGTGTGCATGGCCAGATCGTCGGCCCGGATCGGTCGGATGCGCACTGGCGTTCCATCTTTCAGCTGCCAGTCCTCGACCAGATGGGCGGGGTAGCGGCTGAAAGGCTGGGTCATTGCCGTGACGCGTTGACTGACGCTTTGGTATCGCGGTAACACGCGTTCGCTGGGCTCAGCCGATGACTTCAGGCCAGGCGGTGTGGAAGAACTGGCCTTCGGGCTTGTCGACGCGCTCGTAGGTATGAGCCCCGAAAAAGTCGCGCTGCGCCTGCAGTAAATTTGCCGGCAAACGCTCGGCGCGGTAGCTGTCGTAGTACGCCAGCGACGCGCTGAAGGCCGGTACCGGAATGCCGTTGCTCACCGCCATTGCAACCACTTCGCGCCAGTTCTGCTGCGTGCTGTTGAGCAGGTCCTTGAAGAAGGGGTCGAGCATCAGATTGGTGAGCGCCTTGTCGGTGCGATAGGCGTCGGTGATGCGGTTTAAAAATCGCGCGCGAATGATGCAGCCGCCGCGCCAGATGGATGCGATGCCACCGAGGTCGAGCCCCCATTGTTTCTTCTCGCCCATCGTCTTGATGAGGTCGAAGCCCTGCGTATAGCTCACGACTTTCGACGCATAGAGCGCGTCGTGCACCTTGTCGACCAGCGCCTTCTTCTCGATGCTGAAGGCCGGCTTCGGCCCTTGCAAAAGCTTGCTCGCCACCACGCGCTGCTTTTTCTGCGACGACAGCACGCGCGCCTCGACGGCAGCGTTGATGGTGCTGATGACGATCGCCTGCTCTGCGGCGTTGATGAGCGTCCATTGGCCAGTGCCTTTTTGCCCGGCCTTGTCCAGGATCATGTCCACGAGTGCGTTGCCGGTCTCCGGGTCTTTCTGTTCGAGCGCCTTGCCGGTGATCTGGATCAGGTAGCTCTGCAGGTCGCCTTCGTTCCACTCGGTGAAGATCGCAGCCATCTCGTCGGTGGTGAAGCCGGCCGCCTTGAACAGGCTGTACGCCTCGCAGATCAGCTGCATGTCGCCGTACTCGATGCCGTTGTGGATCATCTTCACGTAGTGGCCGGCGCCGCCGGGGCCGATGTGGATCACGCAAGGCTCGCCGTCGACCTTGGCTGCGATGCTCTCGAAGATCGGCTTCATCACTTCCCAAGTCGACGCGGGGCCGCCGGGCATGATGGCCGGGCCCTTGCGCGCGCCTTCTTCACCACCCGATACGCCCGCGCCGATAAAGCGCAGGCCTTTGCTGGCCAGGTAGGCATCGCGCCGCTCGGTGTCGGTGTAGAGGCTATTGCCCCCATCGATGACGATGTCGTCCTTGGCGAGCAAAGGAATGAGCTGCTCGATCACCTGGTCGACCGGCGCACCAGCCTTTACCATGATCTGAATCTTGCGCGGCAGCGCGAGGCTCTGCACGAAAGCTTCTAGCGTGTCGCAGCCGACCAGCTTCTTCCCCGGATTCTTCGCGACGAACTCGTCGGTCTTGTCGGTCGTGCGGTTGAACACGCTGACCTGAAAACCGCGGCTCTCGACGTTCAGCACCAGGTTCTGGCCCATCACGGCCAGGCCGATCAAACCGAAATCGCTCTTCTTGATTTCCGCGGAGATGCTGCTGCTCATGGTGTCTTTCATGCGGGGCACGGAGGGTGCTCGGCGGTTGGTGTTCTGTCGGCCATTTTGCCGCGCATGCAGAAAGCGCGCACTGCCGCCGCAACGGCGCATGGCTGACATAGGACGCCGATGCGCTGCGCAATGCTTGCGGCCTTGTCAGTCGTCGCAATGCGCAAGAGCACATGACATGCAACGTTTCATCGATCGCACCGTCATCGTCGCCGCCACCGTCACGGGCGCTCTCGCAAGCCCAGCGCGTCGTACACACGGATCGATGCATACGCGTCGTTCGCAGCGTAGCGAATCTGCGAGTCGGTCAGTTGCTTGTTCGCCCAGTTCGACGTCGTCGCCTTGCGCGACTTCATGAAGCGTCGGTCGAACACCAGCGCGACGGCTGTCTTCACGCCAACCGATTTCCTATACCCGCGCCGTCGAAATTCGTTGTCGATGTCGAACACTGCTCGCGGCTCGGTGCCGAGGCGATTGCGGATCAGTGTGAGATCCGTCGACAGGCCGAACCCGACCTTCAGCAACGCCGTTGAGTCGATGAGCATCTGCATGGTCGGGATGCAATCGGTGCGATGCAACTGGAACAGATAGGCAGTCGTCATCGTCGAGAACTGGACGAGGTGGGGGCCGGTGTTGACTTCGTTCTTGGCGAAGGTGGGCTTGGATTCAGTATCGAATCCGACGATGCGCGCGGCCAGCAAATCTGCTGCTGCGCGGGCCGCATCGTCCACCGTTCCGACCACCACGATGTCTTGCAGGTCGAGTCCGTCGAACGGCGCCAGTAGCGCGATCTGCTCGCGCTCGGGCAGCTCCGAGATCGGCAGGACGGGAGGGTGTTGGGCGTCGTTCAACGGGCGGGTGCTTTCTTTTTCTTTGGCGGGGGCTGCGCTGATTTCATACGGCATGGCTTGCCCGATCGTACGGCCGCCTCCCATGCGAGCCTCCCCCAGCGAAACATGCGGCGCGCCTGGACGCGGCCGAGCTTTTCGAACACTTCGGGCAGGCTTTCGGCGAGACCGCTCATGGTCTGTTCATGGCCGGTTCATCGAGCGCCCAATGCGCGGTGCCCAGTGGTAGGTCACGCGCTCGCGGCCGTTGGAGGGATGCCGGTCGACCACGCCGCGCTCCAGTCCGTAGCGCTCGTAAAAACGTTGCGCCGCGATGTTGGCCGTGGCGACGTGCAGCCTCCAGCCTGTCGGCATGCGCACGCATGCTTCATCGAGCAGCGACTGGCCCAGCCCTTCGCGTTGCAGGTGCGGCTCGATGAACAGTTGCGCCACATAGTTGCGCTGCGCAAGCACCATCATGAAGCCGACGATCTGTTCGTCGCGCTCGGCGAGCAGCACATCGGCCGGCGGCACGAACTCGGCCTGTACGCGAGACAGCCAAAGCCCGATCGGCGCCACCGTCTTTTCGCCACGCTGTGCCGAGATCCACGCGCGCCGCCAGATGCCGGCGAGCACTGCGTTTTCACCCGGTGCGTAGTCGCGCGGTCGAAGACGGAGCGTGGGTGTCTCTGAGGTGGACATGGGTGGCGTCAGAGCAAATCGGCTCAGGCCCGCAAGCTGCGTGCGTGGTGCGCGAGGTGGTCTTCGATGAAGCTTTGAATGAAGTAGTAGCCATGGTCGTAGCCTTCGTGGCGGCGCAGGTCGAGCGGCTGCCCGGCATCGGCGCATGCGGCTTCGAACAGGTGCGGATGCAATTGATCAGTCAGGAATTTGTCGACCAGGCCCTGGTCGATCAGGATGCCGTCCGGGTAGGGCGCCTTCTCTTCTGCGCCGGCCAACGCTTCCATCAGCTCGGTAGCGTCGTGTGAAGACCATGTCTCGCGGCTGCTGCCGAGATAGCCGGTAAAAGCCTTTTCGCCCCATGGGCAACGGCTCGGCGCGCAGATCGGTGCCAGCGCCGACAGCGACTTGAACACGCCCGGATGCCGCAATGCCAGCGTGAGTGCGCCATGGCCGCCCATCGAGTGGCCGAAGATGCCGATGCGCTCGCCGTCGATCGGCTGCGTCAGGGTGATGAGTGGAAGCAGCTCGTTGATGAGGTAGCTCTCCATGCGCCAGTGCGTAGACCAAGGTGCTTCGGTCGCATCGAGATAGAAGCCGGCGCCCACGCCGAAGTCCCAGCTTGCACTATCACCTTCGACGTTGGCGCCACGCGGGCTGGTGTCGGGCGCGATCAATGCGATGCCGAGTTCAGCTGCCATGCGCTGCGCGCCGGCCTTGACCATGAATGTTTCTTCATTGCAGGTGAGGCCGGCGAGGTACATCACCGCGGGCACCTTGCCGTGGTTCGAATGCGGCGGCAGGAAGATCGAGAAACGCATCGCCAAGCCGATTTCTGCCGATGCGTGTTCGTGGAAGCGCTGTGTGCCGCCGAAGCAGCGGTGTTCGGACAGGTTGCGCAGCGATGAAGCAGAGTGGATCGAGTCGTTCATGAATGGAGGTTGGGCGTCAGTTCGAGTACCGCATCGGCGAACAAGCGCGGCGCCTCTTGCGGCATGTTGTGGCCGACGCCCCGCACCAATCGGTGCGAGCGCTGACCGGTGAATTTGGCGGCGTGCGCCGAAGCATCGGCGGGCTCACGCACGCCATCGTCGATGCCGTCGAAGGTGATGGTCGGCACCGCGATCGGAGGCTGCGCTGCGAGTTGGCGCTCGATGTAGTCGTAAGCCGGATCGCCCGGCACCAGGCCGAAGCGATGCCGATACGAGTGGACCACGACGTCGACGAAATCAGGATGGTCGAACGCGGCCGCGCTGCGCTCGAAGGTCGCATCGTCGAAGGTCCAGGTCGGCGACCAGAGCTTCCACAACAGCCGTGTGATGCCGCGCCGGTCTTTTTCGAGCCCGGCACGACCGCGCTCGTTGTGAAAGTAGTACTGGTACCAATACCGATGTTCGTTCTCCGCTTTCTCCGGCTCCATGCCTTTGTCAATGTTCTGGATGTTGTAGCTGTTGAAGGAAACGAGGCCGGCGCAACGCTCGGGCCACAGCGCCGCGACGACGCACGCAGCGCGGCCGCCCCAGTCGTAGCCAGCGAGCACGGCGCGTGGAATGTGCAACGCGTTCATCAGCGCCAGCAGGTCGGCGCCTAACGCGGCTTGCTCACCCGATCGCGGTGTCGCCGCATCGAGAAAGCGCGTGGCGCCGTAGCCGCGCAGGTACGGAACGATCACGCGGCAACCTGCCTCAGCCAGCATCGGTGCGACCTCGGCGTAAGTGTGGATGTCGTACGGAAAGCCGTGCATCAGGAACACTGGCGGTCCGTCGGCAGCGCCGGTTTCGAAGTAGGCGATATCGAGTACTCCGGCCTCGATGTGCTTCAACGGATGCATGGGTCGGGCCACAGGGTTATCTCCGTTCTTGTCGCGGCAGGGTGCCAGTTGTCTTTCCAAGCGGACACATGGGTGAGCTAGTACAGAACCACACCCCGAATCGACTCGCCGCTCTTCATCAACTCGAAGCCCTTGTTGATGTCTTCGAGCGGCATGGTGTGAGTGATCAGGTCATCGATGTTGATCTTGTTCTCCATGTACCAGTCGACGATCTTCGGCACGTCTGTCCGTCCACGCGCGCCGCCGAAGGCAGAGCCTTCCCACTTGCGCCCGGTGACCAGCTGGAACGGCCGCGTGCTGATCTCGGCGCCCGCTTCGGCCACGCCGATGATGATGCTGCGACCCCAGCCTTTGTGCGTGCACTCGAGCGCCTGGCGCATCACCTTGGTGTTGCCGATGCACTCGAAGCTGTAGTCGGCGCCGCCATCGGTCAATTGAACGATGGCGTCGACGATGTTGCCGCCGGCCGATTCGATGTCCTTCGGGTTCAGAAAGTGAGTCATGCCGAACTTGCGGGCCATTGCCTCGCGCTCGGGGTTCAGGTCGACGCCGATGATCTTGTCGGCGCCCACCATCCTGGCGCCCTGAATCACGTTCAGGCCGATGCCGCCGAGGCCGAACACCACCACGTTGGCGCCAGCTTCCACCTTGGCCGTGAAGATCACCGCGCCGAGGCCGGTGGTGACGCCGCAGCCGATGTAGCAGACCTTGTCGAACGGCGCGTCTTCGCGGATCTTCGCCAACGAAATCTCAGGCACGACCGTGTAGTTGCTGAAGGTCGAGGTGCCCATGTAATGAAAGATCGGTTTGCCGTCCATGCTGAAGCGGCTCGTCGCATCGGGCATCAGGCCCTTGCCCTGCGTGGTGCGGATTTGCTGGCACAGGTTGGTCTTGCGCGACAGGCAGAACTTGCAGTGGCGACACTCGGGCGTGTAGAGCGGGATGACGTGATCACCCTTTTTGAGCGTGGTCACGCCGGGGCCGACGTCGACCACGATGCCCGCGCCCTCATGCCCGAGGATGGCCGGGAAGATGCCTTCCGGGTCGGCACCCGACAGCGTGTAGTAGTCGGTGTGACAGATGCCGGTGGCCTTGATCTCGACCAGCACTTCGCCGAATTTCGGGCCGTCGAGGTCGACGGTTTCGATTGTGAGCGGGGCTCCGGATTTCCAGGCGACGGCGGCTTTGGTTTTCATGTCAGAAGAAGAGAAGTGATCGAGATTGAGGAAGGAATTCGTGTGGATGCAATGAGGCAGCCGGTCACTATAAGATGCCCGCGACCGGAGCTGCATCCCATGAAAAAAATCCTCGTTTTGAACGGCCCTAATCTCAATCTGCTGGGCACCCGCGAACCTGCGCAATACGGTAATGAAACGCTGGCCGACGTCGAGCACATGTGCAAGGACGCCGGCGACAAGCTCGGCGTGGCGGTCGAGTGCCGCCAGTCCAATCATGAGGGCCAGCTGATCGACTGGATTCACGAGGCCGGCCGCGAGATTTCCGCTGGCAACATGATCGGCGTGGTGATGAATCCGGGTGCTTACACGCATACGTCGATCGCGCTGCACGATGCCATCAAGGGCGCGAACGTGACCTTGATCGAGCTGCATATTTCGAACGTTCATGCGCGCGAGGAATTTCGCCATCACTCCTATATTTCACCAGCCGCTCGCGGGATCATCGTGGGGCTGGGCGTGAAGGGGTATCCCTTGGCGATCGAGGCGTTGGTCAGGCTGAACGGCTGAGTGATCGAATCGCCGACACATTTAGAAACTTTTGTATCTGCTTGTGCCAAAGTGCACATGCGTTTTCCAGAGAGGGCTGTCACCATCGAGTTTGAATTCGGAAACATTCCGGGACAAATTGATGACAACCCTATCCGACCGTGCATTGCTCGAACGCGCCCTGATCGCTATCGAAGAAGTATTGGCACGTGTAGATGGTGGGCCCGACGCGCGCCGCCCGGCATCCACTGCCGCCCAGCAAGCACTGACCATCTGCCTGACAGCCGCTGCAAATTTGGTCGACGCCGGCCAGACGCTGCTGCGCTCACCCGAAGACGATTCGTCCGATCAGCTCACCCAGGAGTGGCGGGTACTGATCTCGCACGTCAAGACCGCCAGCCGCTCGGCGCATCAGGCAGCGTTGGTGTTGTCTGCTGAGAAGAACCTGTCGTCCGCCCAAAGCGGCGGTGTTTATATCGAGACTCCGCGCATCGGCCAGGTGGCGCACTGAATGGGCGTGACCTGTCCCGCATGCGGGACTGAAAACCGTTCTGTCGCCAAGTTCTGCATCGAGTGCATCGAATCGCTGCCGACGGTTTTTGCGGCGACTGAAATATTGCCGCATATGCCGCATGCTGCGCATCGCGCCACGTTCCTCAGGGAGCCTGGCATTCGCGCCGACGCTGCGCTGCCTCGGGCTTCCGGGTTTGTTGCAGCGACCGGTGCGACATCGGCCGCGCCGGCCACCTCAGCCCACGGATCTGCGCCGCAGACACCTCCACTGTCGAGCGGTCCGCGACGCACCGTCGAAGGACGCAAGGGCCTGTGGGTCAGCGTTGCGGCCTTCGCGATCGCGCTCGTCATTGGCGCCGCCGGCTGGCTGGTCGCCGGTGCCGGTGGGTTGTACATCTACGCGTTCGGGCATTCGAGCGTGGGCGGAGAACCCGAGGTTGCGATGGTGACTGCGCCGGTTGCGGTTGCGGTGTCGGCAACGGTGATGCCGACCATTGCTCCGGCCGCTTCGATCGCTCCTCTTGCTTCGTCTACTCCCTTGAACCCGCTTGCTCCGTTACCTGCGTTCAACCCATCGACTCAGACGGAGTCATCGATCCCAACTCCTTCCGCTCAGGTCGTACCTCCGGCCTCCGCTGTCGGTGCCGCTTCGGTCAACCGCGAAACATCCAGATCAGCAGTGACCACGGCGCCGCCAGCCACAGCGGTTGCGCCCGCGGTGACCCGCACACCAGCCAAGGCGTCCGTGTCATCGACAGCGCCGGGCAGTCGGGTAAGCACCGCAACAGCGGCAACGGACCCTAAGGCGCAGTGCACCGGCCTGGGTTTTTTTGCAGCATCGAGGTGCATGGCAGCGCAATGTGCGAAGGCGGAGCACAGCGCGCACCCGTCATGTATAGCGGTGCTTCAGCAACAACGTCTGATGGAAGAGAAGCGCAACCCGACGATGGCGAACTGAGCGGTCCACCTGCGGGTTTCTTTTCAGGTCTGGCGAGGCGCGACGGCTTTCCAGCTGCGGCTCACTTTGCCCTGGCCGTCGACGCTCTCCAACTGGACGTCGAAACCCCACAGCCGCGCGACGTGCTTGAGCACTTCTTCGGCTCCGTCGTTCAGCGGCAAGCCATGGCGCTGCGTGTGGCGCAGGGTCAGTGACCGGTCGCCGCGGGTGTTCACGTTCCAGACCTGGATGTCCGGCTCGCGGCAGCTGATGTCGTACTGCCGCGCCAACGACTCACGCAGCGCTTGATAGCCGCTGTCGTCGTGGATCGCGGCGACCTCGAGCTCGCTGTCTTTCTCATGATCGCGAATCGCGAAGAGGCGGAAGTCGCGCATCACCTTCGGGCTCAGGAACTGGCCGATAAAGCTCTCGTCCTTGAAGTTGCGCATCGCGTAGTCGAGCGTCTTGACCCAGTCGCTGCCCGCGATGTCGGGGAACCAGCGACGGTCTTCTTCGGTCGGCTGCTCGCAGATGCGCCGCAGGTCTGTAAACATCGCAAAGCCCAGCGCGTACGGGTTGATGCCGCTGTACGCGCGATGCCCGACCGGCGGTTGGTAGATCACGCCGGTGTGCGAACTCAGCCACTCGATCATGAAACCGTCGGCCAGCAAGCCGCGGTCGTACATGGTGTTGAGCAGGGTGTAGTGCCAGAAGGTGGCCCAGCCCTCGTTCATCACCTGCGTCTGGCGCTGCGGATAGAAATACTGCGCGACCTTGCGAACGATGCGCACGACCTCGCGTTGCCATGGTTCCAGCAGCGCCGCGTTTTTCTCGATGAAGTACAGCAGATTCTCTTGTGGCTCGTCCGGGAAGCGCTTGGTCGCCGCGGCCTCCGCGGCCTGGCCTTCACGGCGCGGCAGAGTGCGCCACAGGTCGTTGATCTGCTGCTGCATGTGCTGCTCGCGCTCGGCCCGCTGCAGGCTCTCTTGCGCGAGCGAACGGCGCTGCGGGCGGCGATAACGATCCACACCGTAGTTCATCAGCGCATGGCAAGAGTCGAGCAGCTCTTCGACCGAGTCGACGCCATGACGCTGCTCACATTCGGCGATGTAGTGCCGCGCGTAGACAAGGTAGTCGATGATGGACGACGCGTCGGTCCACATCCGGAACAGGTAGTTGCCCTTGAAGAAGCTGTTGTGTCCGTAGGCCGCGTGTGCGATCACCAGGGCTTGCATCGCCATGGTGTTCTCTTCCATGAGATAGGCAATGCACGGGTCGGAGTTGATGACGATTTCGTACGCCAGCCCCATGTGGCCACGGCGGTAGTTCTTCTCGGTGAGGATGAACTGCTTGCCGTACGACCAGTGCCGGTAGAGCATCGGCATGCCGACGCTGGAGTAGGCGTCCATCATCTGCTCTGAACTGATCACCTCGAGTTGGTTGGGGTACACGTCGAGCCCGTAGCCTCGCGCCGTGCGCGCGATTTCGGTGTGATAGAGCTCGATGAGATCGAAGGTCCAGTCAGACGGGCTCGGCAGCGGCTGGTCCGCGCGTTCGAGGTTGGGCTCGATGAGCAGGTCGGTCATCTGGCGATTCCTTCCTTCTTGAACAGTTCGCGAAAGACGGGATAGATGTCTTGCGCGTCAGCCACTTTACGCATCGCGAAGTTGGGCCGCACGCCTTGCAGCTGCGTGTACTCCTGCCACAGGTTCTGCTCGGCCTGTGCCACTTGCACGTAGGCGTAGTAGCGCACCATCGGCAAGATCTTTTCGTCGAGCAATTGGCGGCAGCGCCCACTGTCCTGATGCCAGTTGTCGCCGTCGCTGGCCTGCGCGCCATAGATATTCCACTCGCCGCTCGGGTAGCGCGCCCGGATGATTTCGTCCATCAGCACCAAAGCGCTCGACACCACCGTACCGCCCGTTTCGGTCGCATGAAAGAACTCGTCCTCGGACACTTCTTCGGCCTGCGTGTGATGCCGCAGGAACACGAGATCGATCTTTTCGTAGTGCCGCGTCAAGAACAGGTACAGAAGCATGAAGAAGCGCTTGGACATGTCCTTGCGCGATTCGTCCATCGAGCCCGAAACGTCCATCAAACAAAACATGACTGCCTTGGCACTCGGCACCGGCGTCTTTACGCGATTGCGGTAACGCAGATCGATTGGGTCGATGTACGGCACATGACGCGCGGTACGGCGCAGCTCTTCGATTTGCGCTTCGGTTTCTTCGATCTCTTTTTGCACCAGGGACGGTGTCGCGTGCGGATGCGCCCGCAACGTCAACAAGTGCGCTTCGAGGCGGCGCAACTCTTTGCGTGGCTCGCCACCGAGCGCGATGCGGCGGGCGAGGGCGCCGCGCATGGAGCGCACGACATGCAGGTTGGTGGGTGAGCCGTCGCTGGTAAAACCGGCGCGATGGCTCTTCCACTCCGGCACTTCGGCGATTTGCGTTCGGATCAGGTGCGGCAACGCCAGGTCTTCGAAGAACGCGTGCATGAATTCTTCGCGGGTGAGGCGGAACACGAAGTCGTCTTCGCCTTCGCCGCCGTCGCCCGCTTCACCGCTCCCACTGCCGCCGCCCGATTGGCCCGGCGGCCGCTTGATGCGATCACCCTTCAGGTACTCCTGGTTGCCGGGATGTACGTATTCGCGGTTGCCGCCTGGCGCATGCCCGAAGGCCGGCTCTGACACGTCGCGACGCGGCAGGGTGACGTCTTCACCCTGCGCAAGATCGCGGATGTTTCGGCCACTGACCGCCTTGCGCACGGCCTCCTGGATTTGCCCGCGATAACGCCGAAGGAAGCGCTCGCGATTGCCGATCGACTTGTTCTTTCCCGACAAACGCCGATCGATGATCTGCTGCAGGATGGCCACTGTTTCGCAACTCCTTGTGCGGTGAAATCGGGGACTCTAGGAACTCTTGCGTACCCTTAAATACCATTCGCACAGCAGCCGGACCTGCTTCGCGGTGTATCCCTTGGCCACCATGCGATCGACGAAGTCCTCGTGCTTCTTCTGTTCGTCTGCACTGCTCTTGGTGTTGAAGCTGATAACGGGCAAGAGTTCTTCGGTGTTGGAGAACATCTTCTTCTCGATGACCGCGCGCAGCTTTTCATAGCTGGTCCATGCCGGATTGCGCCCCGCATTGCCGGCCCGTGCACGCAGCACGAAGTTGACGATCTCGTTGCGGAAATCTTTCGGGTTGCCGATGCCGGCCGGCCGCTCGATCTTCTCGAGCTCGCCGTTGAGCGACGCACGATCGAACACTTCGCCCGTGTCGACGTCGCGGTACTCCTGGTCCTGAATCCAGTAGTCGGCGTAAGTCACGTAGCGGTCGAAGATGTTTTGCCCGTACTCGCTGTAGCTCTCGAGGTACGCCGTCTGGATTTCCTTGCCGATGAACTCGGCATAGCGCGGTGCCAACAGCTCCTTGATATAGCTGATGTACTTTTGCTCGACCTCGGGTGCGAACTGTTCGCGCTCGATCTGTTGCTCGAGCACATACATCAAGTGCACCGGGTTGGCCGCGACTTCGGTGCTGTCGAAATTGAATACCTTGGAGATGATCTTGAAGGCGAAGCGTGTCGACACGCCACTCATGCCTTCGTCGACGCCGGCGTAGTCGCGGTACTCCTGCAACGACTTGGCCTTGGGATCGGTGTCCTTCAGGTTGTCGCCGTCGTAGATCTGCATCTTGCTGAAGATGCTCGAGTTCTCGGGCTCTTTCAAGCGCGTGAGCACCGACAGCTGCGCCATCATTCGAAGCGTGCCGGGCGCGCAGGGCGCCGCAGCCAGCGACGAGTTGCGCACGAGCTTTTCGTAGATCTTGATTTCTTCGGAGGCGCGCAGGCAGTAGGGCACCTTGACGATATAGATCCGGTCGAGAAAAGCCTCGTTGTTCTTGTTGTTGCGGAAGGCCTTCCACTCGCTCTCGTTGCTGTGCGCCAGCACGATGCCATCGAACGGAATGGCGCCGAAGCCCTCGGTGCCTTTGAAGTTGCCTTCTTGCGTCGCGGTGAGCAGGGGATGCAGCACCTTGATGGGCGCCTTGAACATTTCCACGAATTCGAGCAGGCCCTGGTTGGCCAGGCACAGGCCGCCTGAATACGCGTACGCATCGGTATCGTCCTGCGCGAAGGTTTCGAGCTTGCGAATGTCGACCTTGCCGACGAGCGACGAGATGTCCTGGTTGTTTTCGTCGCCTGGCTCGGTCTTGGCAACAGCCAATTGCCTTAAAACCGACGGGTAACGCTTGACCACCTTGAACTTACGGATGTCGCCACCGAATTCTTCGAGCCGCTTCACAGCCCACGGCGACAGGATGCGGTTCAGGTAGCGGCGCGGAATGCCGTATTCTTTTTCGAGGATCTCACCGTCTTCGGCCGCATCGAAAAGGCCGAGCGGGGTCTCGTTGACCGGCGAGCCTTGAATGGCATAGAACGGCACGTGCTCCATGAGCTGCTTGAGCCGCTCTGCGATGGAACTCTTGCCGCCGCCAACGGGGCCGAGCAGGTACAGGATCTGCTTCTTTTCTTCGAGCCCTTGCGCGGCATGGCGGAAGTACGAAACCACCTGCTCGATGGCCTCCTCCATGCCGTAGAACTCTTTGAAAGCCGGGTAGATCTTGAGAACCTTGTTGGCAAAGATCCGCGACAGACGCGAGTCATTGCGCGTGTCGACCATCTCGGGCTCGCCGATGGCCTTGAGCATCCGCTCTGCAGCGGTGGCATACGCAACAGGCTCGCGTTTGCATATGTCGAGGTAGTCCGATAGCGAAAGGACTTCCTCGCGTGTGCGTTCGTAGCGGGCGGCATAACTGCTGATCACATCCATAGAACACCTCCATCGAGTGAGCGAAAACACTGCACGGACTTACCGTACTGCACATAACGCTTCAGTCGGGCTACCGGTGGTCCGAAATGCGGGGCTGCGCAGAAAAAACTTCGTCGCCAAATCCGTTCAATTAGCTTAAAGCAAAGAGCGCGCCTGCAGTGGGAGACCGTCGCAGACACCTTGTGTATGAAGTAAGGGTGTTGTGAAAAGTTCCTCTTTGGCGCAGGAGCGCGTCTCTGAAACGAGACAGCCTAAATCGCTATAACTACATAAAAAAAAGCGGCCTCTGGGGCCGCTTGCTTCCGCTCGATCAACTAAAGAACTCCTTTGCCTTGTCGATCCAGCCCTTGTCTGTCGGGCTGTGCTTGTCGCCTCCGTTTTTGAGCGACTCGTCGAGCTCCTTGAGCAACTTGCGCTGGTGCTCGGTGAGCTTGACCGGCGTCTCGACACGCACATGGCAGTACAGGTCCCCCGGGTAACTGGAGCGCACGCCCTTGATGCCCTTGCCGCGCAGCCGAAACTGCTTGCCGCTTTGGGTGCCGTCGGGGATATCGATGGCGGCTGCACCATTCAAGGTCGGCACCTTGATCTCGCCGCCGAGCGCTGCCGTGGTCACCGCAACGGGCACGACGCAATGCAGGTCATCGCCATCGCGTTCGAAGAGCTCGTGCTTCTTCAAGCGGATCTCGATGTACAGGTCACCTGGCGGACCGCCGTTGGTGCCGGGCTCGCCGTTGCCGGTGCTGCGGATGCGCATGCCGTCGTCGATCCCTGAAGGGATCTTGACCTCGAGCGTCTTGTTGTTCTTGATCTTGCCCTGGCCATGGCACACCGCACAGGGTTCCGGGATGAGCTTGCCCGTGCCGTGGCAGGTCGGGCAGGTTTGCTGCACGCTGAAAAAGCCTTGCCGCATCTGCACCGCGCCTGCTCCATGGCAGGTTGTGCACACGATCGGCTTGGTGCCGGCCTTGGCGCCGCTGCCATGGCACGTACCGCACTCGTCCCAGCTCGGGATGCGGATCTGGGCTTCCTTGCCTTCGGCCGCTTCTTCCAGAGTGACTTCCATGGCGTAGCTCAAGTCACCACCGCGGAATACCTGGCGCCCGCCGCTGGTGCGGCCACGCGCGCCGCCGAACACGTCGCCGAAAATATCCCCGAAGGCCTCGGCAAAGCCGCCAAAGCCCTCTGCACCTGGACCGCCGCGCATGTTGGGGTCGACACCGGCAAAACCGTGCTGGTCGTAGGCCGCGCGCTTCTGGCTGTCCGACAGCATTTCGTAGGCTTCCTTGACCTCCTTGAACTTGTCCTCGGCGGCCTTGGTGGTGTCGCCGTGATTTCGGTCAGGGTGGTGCTTCATCGCAAGCTTGCGATAAGCCTTCTTGATTTCTTCCTCGTTGGCGTTCTTGGGAACGCCGAGGGTTTCGTAGTAGTCGCGTTTGGTGGCCATGGGCGGAGTTCGCAGGGTTCGCGGGTTCGGTCGGTGCAGGCGGCTTGAAGCGGAAAAGGCTGGACCACCCGCAAAGGTGATCCAGCCCGGTTTCCGCGCTGGTCAGGTGAGCGTTGTCAACACGCTCAGCCCTTCTTGACTTCCTTGACTTCGGCGTCGACGACGTTGTCGTCGGCCGGCGCGCTTGTCGCTTGCGGGCCAGCCGCTGCGCCGCCGGCAGCACCGGCTGCGGCTTGCGCATCGGCGTACATCTTTTCACCGAGTTTCTGGCTCGCGGTCATCAGAGTGTTGGTCTTCTCTTCGATCAACGTCTTGTCTTCGCCTTTGAGCGCTTCTTCGACGTCCTTGATCGCAGCTTCGATCGATTCCTTTTCGCCGGCTTCGAGCTTGTCGCCATGCTCGGCCAGCGACTTCTTCACGCTGTGCGCCATCGCTTCACCCTGGTTGCGGGCTTGAACGATCTCCAGCTTTTTCTTATCGTCGGCCGCATTGAGCTCGGCGTCCTTCACCATCTTCTGGATCTCGTCTTCGCTCAATCCCGAGTTCGCCTTGATGGTGATCTTGTTTTCCTTGCCGGTGCCCTTGTCCTTGGCGCCGACATGCAGGATGCCGTTGGCGTCGATGTCGAAGCTCACCTCGATCTGCGGCGTGCCACGTGCGGCGGACGGGATTCCTTCGAGGTTGAACTCGCCCAGCGCCTTGTTGCCCGAAGCGATCTCGCGTTCGCCCTGGAACACCTTGATGGTCACTGCCGGCTGGTTGTCTTCTGCCGTGGAGAAGGTCTGCGCGAACTTGGTCGGGATGGTCGTGTTCTTCACGATCATCTTGGTCATGACACCGCCCATGGTTTCGATGCCCAGCGACAGCGGGGTCACGTCGAGCAGCAGCACGTCCTTGCGGTCGCCGGACAGCACCTGGCCCTGAATGGCGGCGCCGACGGCCACGGCTTCATCGGGGTTCACGTCCTTGCGCGGCTCCTTGCCGAAGAACTCCTTGACCTTCTCCTGCACCTTCGGCATGCGGGTCATGCCGCCGACCAGAATCACGTCGTTGATGTCGCTCACGCTGATGCCAGCGTCCTTGATGGCAAGGCGGCACGGCGCGATGGTGCGTTCGATCAGCTCATCGACCAGGCTTTCGAGCTTGGCACGGCTGAGCTTGATGTTCAGGTGCTTCGGGCCCGATGCATCGGCCGTCACGTAAGGCAGGTTGATGTCTGTTTGCGCGCCGTTCGACAATTCGATCTTGGCCTTCTCTGCGGCTTCTTTCAGGCGCTGAAGTGCGAGCACGTCCTTGCCCAGATCGACGCCTTGTTCCTTCTTGAACTCGGCAATGATGTATTCGATGATGCGTTGGTCGAAGTCTTCGCCGCCCAGAAAAGTGTCGCCATTGGTGGCGAGCACTTCGAACTGTTTTTCTCCGTCGACGTCGGCAATCTCGATGATCGACACGTCGAAAGTACCGCCACCCAGGTCATACACGGCGATCTTGCGGTCGCCCTTTTCCTGCTTGTCGAGGCCAAAGGCCAAGGCGGCTGCTGTTGGCTCGTTGATGATTCGCTTCACGTCCAGGCCGGCAATGCGACCGGCGTCTTTGGTGGCCTGGCGCTGCGCGTCGTTGAAGTACGCCGGTACCGTGATGACGGCCTCGGTGATAGTTTCGCCAAGATAGTCCTCAGCGGTTTTCTTCATCTTGCGCAGGATGTCGGCGCTGACTTGCTGGGGCGCCATTTTCTTGCCGCGCACCTCGACCCAGGCGTCGCCGTTGTCGGCCTTGACGATGCTGTAGGGCATCAGGTTGATGTCCTTCTGCACTTCTTTTTCTTCGAACTTGCGGCCGATCAAACGCTTGATCGCATACAGCGTGTTCTTGGGGTTCGTCACGGCCTGGCGCTTGGCCGAGGCACCGACCAGCACTTCACCGTCTTCCTGGTACGCGACGATCGACGGCGTGGTTCGTGCACCTTCCGAGTTCTCGATCACGCGTGTGGTGTTGCCTTCCATGATCGACACGCACGAGTTGGTGGTGCCGAGGTCGATGCCGATGATTTTGGCCATGTTGAATTTGCTCCTGAGTTCTGAAATATGGGGTGGTGTGAACTTGTGGATAACCAGCCGCGATTCAAGGTATGAACCGAGGGTTTCCTGTGGATTACTTCGGCGCGGTGACCGTGACCAGCGCCGGGCGCAGCACGCGCTCGTTGATGGTGTAGCCTTTTTGCAGGACGCTGACGACGGTGTTGGGCTCCTGGTCCGCCGGCACGACCGAAATGGCCTGGTGCTGGTGCGGATCGAACTTGGTGCCTGCCGGCGGTGCGACCTCGATCACCTTGTTGCGTTCCAGTGCGCTCTTGAGTTGACGCAGCGTCGCTTCGGCGCCTTCGCGGATCTGCTCGGGCGTGACGTCCTTGATCGCCAGTCCGGCTTCGAGGCTGTCGGTGACCGGCAACAGGCTCTCGGCAAACGCTTCGACGGCAAATTTGCGGGCCTTGGTGATCTCTTCGTCGGCGCGGCGGCGAGCGTTCTGCACATCGGCCTGCGCGCGAAGGTACTGATCTGACAGCTCAACGTTCTTTGCCTGAAGGGCGACGAGTTCGGCTTGCACCGTGGCCAGCGTGCTCTGGGCATCGGCCTCGTCTGCAAACTGGGCAGCCTCTCGCTCTTCGGGGCTCGGGTCGCCTTGCAGCATTTGCGATTTTGGGTCGGATTGTTGTGGATCGGACATGTGATGAAAGGGCGCGAAGCCAAAAAACAAACTAGTGCGAACCATCTTGGGCTCGCAGAAGGGTTTTTCAAGCGAAAAAATGCGGCCGAAGAGGCCGCGTGCTGGGAAAACCCGCTGGCGCCAGCGTCGATGCTGGAAGCGCAGCTCTGGCCGACCCGTAGGCCGGCCCTGGATCAATGCGCGTCGAGCAGTTCGACGTCGAACTTGAGCGTGGCGTTCGGCGGGATTGCACCGCCTGCTCCGCGAGCGCCGTAACCGAGCGCAGCCGGGATGATGAGGGTGCGCTTGCCGCCGATCTTCATGCCGGCAACACCTTCGTCCCAGCCCTTAATAACTTGGCCGGCGCCGAGCGAGAACGCGAAAGCGTCGTTGCGATCGCGGCTCGAATCGAATTTGGCGCCTTGCACGCCGTCGTTGAAGAGCCAGCCGGTGTAGTGCACGTGCACGTGCTGGCCGGCTTTGGCTTCAGCGCCTTCGCCGACGGTGGTGTCTTCGTACTGCAGGCCGGAGGGAGTGGTGGGCATGGTTGCTCCTTGGAACGGTGATCGAGATCGATCGGGTTGATGATCGTTGAGAGAGCGGGTGAGTTTAGCGAAGCTGCAACTGAAGCAGTAATCGAAGCCAATCACCGAAGCCACGACCGCCCGCGCGCTGCCCTGGGTGTTTACTTGCTGGTGACCGGCGGCGCCACTGGCACCTTCTTTATCTGCGTCAACTGCCACTTGCCGGCAAAGGCCTGCAGATCCGACAGCCGCTTCAACAGGTCTTGCCCACTGAGCGTGAGGCTGTAGCCCTCGCTGCCGTGGTTCACGACGCCAGCTTCGCGCAGCTCTTTGATGCGGGTGTTCAATGTGTTGGGAGTGATGCCACCAACGCTGTCTTGCAGCAGCCGAAAGGTTTGCGCATGTCCATCGCGGAGCGCCCAGAGAACACGCAAGGCATAGCGAGCCTCGAGCAGCGCAAGCAACTGGCTCACCGCCGCGTTTTCCTTCGTACTCATTGCTTGCAACTCATCGACAACATCTCCTCGGGCGCATTTTTTTGATTGATTTTCCGACCGCGCGATTCGGCAAGTGACTATAGCGAAAGCATCAACCGAGTGCTACAAGTTTTATAGCGACCTAGGCATACTACATGCGGCCTGTGGCGCCTACGCCTCAGATATGGATGAAATTTGCCATGGCTTCGCCCAACCTGATCGGCCGGGTTGGCGACCACTCCGGGTTGAACGTCACAGGTGGTTTCGGAAACAGCATCACGACCGTCGAGCCGAGCAAGAAACGGCCCATCTCCTCGCCCTTCTTCAGTGCGACGCGCGGGCCGCTGTCGTTCGCCCCAGTTCCATAGCGCCATTCGCGCAACTCACCCTGCCGCGGCGGATTGATCACGCCGTGCCACACCGTCGCCATGCTTCCGACGATGGTCGCGCCGACCAACACCAGCACGAAGGACCCGCGCGCCGATTCGAAAACGCACACCACGCGCTCGTTGCGCGCGAAGAGGCCGGGCACGCCACGCGCCGTCGTCGGGTTGACCGAGAAGAGATCGCCCGGCACGTAGATCATTCGCACCAGTTCGCCGTCGCAGGGCATGTGGATGCGGTGGTAGTCCTTCGGACTCAAGTAGAGCGTGGCGAAGCTGCCGTGCGCGAATTGCGCCGCCAGTGTCGCGTCGCCACCAACCAGCGCGGTGGTCGTGTAGCTATGGCCCTTCGCCTGGAAAATCTGTTCGCCTTCGATCGGGCCGAACTGGCTGATGGCGCCGTCGACCGGTGAGATCAAATCGGCTTGAGCCAGCGGCCGTGCATCAGGCTTGAGCGCCCGGGTGAAGAAGTCGTTGAAGCTCTTGTAGTGAGCGATATCGCTCTCGAGCGCTTCGCCCATGTCCACGCCGTACTTCGCGACGAAGCGCCGGATGATCCAGGTCGTGACGGCGCCACGCTCCTTGCCCGCGACCCAGCCGGCAAAATTTGTCAGCGCCAGCTTCGGAAAGAGGTACTGCGGCAGGACAGAAAGGCGATCGGACACAGCGGGGAAGAGGGGTAGCTCTGCAGGTGGCGGGGAGGCGAATTCTATCGAGGCGACTCGGCGCCACGGCTGCCGCGCGGCGGCGTGCGGCATCGGCCTACTCGGCGGCTTGGTCAGCGTGTCGATCAGGGCAGGTCGACGATCTCGATCCAGTTCGGGTTCTTGCCGACCGGCAGGCGCTTTGGCGTGCCCAGTGCGCCGGTGTTGGCGTCGATGGCGTAGACCGAAACGCTGTGCGATTCCTGCCCCGCGGCGATCAGATAGCGCCCGCTCGGATCGATGGCGAAGCCGCGCGGCGTCTTCTCGGTCGGCGTCTGGCCGAGCGACTGCAGCAGGCCGGTGGACGGGTCTACACGGAACGCCGACAGCGTGCTGGATGTGCGCTCCGAGGCATAAAGATAGCGGCCGTCGGGCGTCAGGTGCAGGTCTGCGGCCCATGGCTTGCCGGCAAATCCAGCAGGCAGGGTGGTCGTGCTCTGCAACAGCTTGAGCGTGCCACCCGCGCTTTCCCATGCATACACGTGCAGGGCAGCGTCGAGTTCGTCGAGCAGATAAACGAAGCGCTGCGCCTTGTCCCAGACAAAGTGGCGCGGCCCCGACTTTGGCTGGGCGCCGGTGAGCGGCGGGTCGTTCGGCGACAACTTGCCGGAGGCCGCGTCGAAGCGCCAACTCGACACGTTGTCGCCACCCAGGCTGGTCGCCAGCACGAAGCGGTTGGTCGAATCGGCGTGGATGGCGTGCGCGTTTGGCGCGGTCGGGATCAATTGCTGGATTGCACCGACGCTGCCTTCCTTGTCGATGGTGTTGACCGTGATCTTGTGGCCCGGATAGGAGGCCGCGAACAACCATTTGCCGGTGGCATCGGTGTCGATGTTGGCCATGCTGTCTGCCAGTGGCGCTTCGCCGAGCTTCTTCAACTTGCCGTTGGCGGCGTCGATCGCAAAGCTCAAGACGCGATAGGGCTGCGAGCGCAGGGCGGCATACAAGAAACGCTTGTCGGGGCTTACCGCCATCGGCATCACCTGGCCACCGACATTCACCGTTTCGACCGGTTTGAGAACGCCCAGATCCCGGTCGAGTTCGAGCACCGAGATGTCCTGGCTGTCGGCGTTGGACACGTAGACCCAGGTCGCAGCCAAAGACGGGGAGGCAGAGAGAGTTGCAAGCGCCATAACTGTCAGAATCTTTTTAAGGGTGGTGGCTTTCACAGAACCACGTGCCCGGTGATCAGCGACGGCAGCCAGGTCGAAAACGCCGGCACGTACGTCACCAACGTGATGGCGATGAAGATGGCGAGGTAATACGGCCAAGCCGTTTTGGTGGCCTCGCCGATCGATATCTTGCCGATCGCACAACCGATGAACTGCACCGTCCCCACCGGCGGATGCACCAGGCCCAACGCGCAATTAAGCAGCAGCATCATTCCGAATTGAACCGGCCCGACGCCCATCTGGATGGCCAGCGGCAAGAACAGCGGCGTCGTGATCAGGATGTGCGCCGCCATGTCCAGGAAGATCCCCAGAAAGATCTGGATGATGTTGATGTAGAGCAGCATCAGCCAAGGCGTCGTGGTAGCGGCCAGCAGCGCGGCCTCGATGGTGTCCGGAATTTCCAGGTACGCCATCTGGTAGCGCAGCATGTTCGACACGCCGATCAGCAGCAGGATCACGCCCGTTGTCTTCGATGCTTTGGCCAACGACTTGAAGAGCTTTTGCTTGGTCATCGTGCGGTAGATAACCACCGTGAGCAGCAGCGAATAAGTGACCGCGATGGCCGCCGCCTCCGTTGCCGTCGCGATTCCTTCCATCACGCACACCAGGATGATGACGATCACCATCAGGCCCGGAATCGACGCGATGAAAGTGCGCAGCACCGCTTTCCAGCCCGGGAAGCGTTCGATCATCGTGGAGCCGTCGGGACGCCGGGGAAAGCCGTACTTGGCGGCTTGCCAGTAGGCGGCGACCAGCATGCAAACCATGATCCAGAACACCGGGATCAGGCCGGCGAACATCAGGTCGCCGATCGACACGCCCTTGATGGTGTGGCCGCCGATCGTGCCTACTGCCGCTTGCGCTGCAAAGGCATAGATGATCATGTTGTGCGATGTCGGCATCAATGCGCCGGAGAGCGATGCGTGCGTCGTCACGTTGACGGCATAAGCCGCGCTGTAGCCCTCGCGCTTCATGATCGGGATCATCACGCCACCCATGGCGGAGGTGTCTGCCACCGGCGACCCCGAGACGCCACCGAACAGCGTCGACGCCACCACGTTCGCGAGGCCGAGGCCGCCCTTCCAATGGCCGACCAGGCTGCGCGCGAAGGCGACGATCTTGTCGGCGATGCCGCCGTGCAGCATCAACTCCCCGGAAAAGATGAAGAACGGTATCGCCAGGAAAGAGAAAACGTTCATGCCCGACACCATCATCTGGATGGCAGTCTCGAAGGGCAGGCCTTCGAACGCGAAGGTCAAGAGGCAACTCAATCCGATCGCAAAAGCGACCGGCATGCCGAGCAGCAAAAAGACGATGAAGCTGAGCGAGAGAAGAGTCAATGCCATGATGGGACCACCTCGTGGCCGGTGAACTGGGACGCCAGATGCTCGATCGAGAAGAGCGTGATGAGCACGCCTGCGATGAGCACCGGCAAGTAGCGATAAGCCTCGGAAAGTCCGAGTGTCGGAATGGTCGCGTCGTGGGTCGAGATAGCCATTTCCATCCCGCCCGCGAAGAGCGCGATGGCAAATGCGATGGTCAGGACGTACACCACGCACTTGCACCAGAACTGCAACTTGGGCGGCAGCACTTTGACCAGCGAGTCGAGACCGATGTGGCCCGCATCGCGCACGCCGGCCGAGGCGCCGAACATGGCGACCGAGATCACCAGCAACAGCGCGACCTGCTCGACGTAGGCCGGCGCGTTGTTGAAGACGTAGCGCAGCACCACGCCGTAGACGACCACGCCGAGCAGGCCGATCAGGCACACGCAGGCGAGGTACATCGTCCAGCGCGAGAGCTTCGCGTTGACGCGGGACAGCATCGTTGTCATTGCAGTCGCCTTTGAAGTCGCATCACTTGGTGTTGATGATTTCCTGCACCAGCGCCTTCAACTCGGGCGTGGACGCAAACTTGTCGTAAACCGGCTTCTCGACTTCGACGAAGCCCTTGCGGTCGATGTCGGCCGCGGCGGTAATCTTCGCGCCGCCCTTGATGACAGCCGCCTTGGCGTCTTTCTCGCGCGGCTCCCACAGCTTCACGTAGAAAGGAACCGAGTCTTTCGCGGCCTTGCGGATGGCGGCCTGCTGCTCTTTGGGGAGCGTGTCCCAGATCTTCTTGGAGAACACCAGCACTTCCGGCGTCATGACATGCATGGTCTCCGAGTAGTAGGGCGCTGCTTCGAAGTGCTTGGCTTCTTCGTACGACGGGTAGTTGTTCTCTGCCGCGTCGACCAGGCCGGTCTTCAGGCCGGTGTAGACCTCGGCGATCGGCATCGGCGTGGGCGACGCACCCATCGAGCTCACCATGCTGACCATCAGGTCAGAGGGCTGCACGCGGATCTTCAAGCCCTTCATGTCGGCGACGTTCTTGATCGGCTTCTTGGCGTAGACCGAACGCGAGCCGCTCTCGTAGAAGGCCAGTCCGATGAAGCCGGCCTTGTCGAACGCGGCGAGCACCTTGTCGCCGGCCGGACCGTACATCGCCTTGCGGAAATGTTCGATGTCGCGGAACAGGAACGGCAGCGACGGCACGACCGACTCCGGCACGATGCCGTGGAACGAGGCCGAGCTCACGCGCACCATGTCGAGCGCCCCGATCTTGACCTGCTCGACAGTGTCTTTTTCCGAACCCAGCGAGCTGTCCGCGAAGATCTTGATGCTGTCCTTGCCACCGCTGGCTTTCGACAATTCTTCGCCCATGAACATCACGGCCTGGTTGGTCGGGAAATCCTTGGCGTGCACCTCGGCCGAGCGAAATGTGCGGGCCGTCGCACTGGTCGTCAGCGCGAAAAGGCCGATCGCGATCAGGCCAGAGAGGGTTTTGAGTTTCGGTGTCATGGTGGCTCCTCGGATTGAAAGTAAGGGGGGTGGAACTTCGAAAAAAATGCAGGGTCAGTCGACTGCGGGCGGCGCGAACATCGGGCCGGCCGGGCTCAGTCGCCGAACGGGCCTTGGGCCGTGAAGCCGCCGCCCTGGTAGATGGCGTTGGGGTCGGTCGGTGCGACCGGCGGTTGCGCCTCGACCTTGGCGCGGAACTGCTCAGAACTGTCTTGCGGTACGTAGCCCAGGTGCGCGGCAGCGCTGTTGTCCCACCACACGTCGCGGTTGGCCGACACGCCATAAACGATGGTGTGCTTCACGTCGGAGGTGAAGAGGGATTTCTCGACCAGCGTCGTCAGGTCGCGAAAGCTCAGCCAGGTGCTCATCATGCGGCGGTTCAGCGGCTCGGGAAACGACGAGCCGATGCGGATGCTCACAGTCTCGATGCCGTAGCGGTCGAAGTAGAACTGCGCCACGTCTTCGCCGAAGGACTTCGACAGGCCGTAGTAGCCATCGGGCCGTTTCTGTGCGCCGGCGTCGATCGTTTCGGTCTGCTTGTGAAAGCCGATGACATGATTCGAACTGGCGAACACGATGCGTTTGGCGGTGTGTCGACGAGCCGCTTCATAGAGATGAAAGACGCCCTTGATGTTGGCTTCCAGCACTTCTTCGAAAGGTCGTTCGATCGACACGCCGCCCAGATGCACGACCGCGTCGCAGCCGGCCACCAGTGCATCGACCGCCGCCTTGTCGCCAAGGTCGCAAGGCACTACTTCTTCATGCGCGCCCTCAGCGGCCGCCATTCCGGCGATGTCGGACAAACGCAGCACATCGGTGGATGGCTTCAGCGAGTCGCGCAGCACTTTGCCGAGACCGCCCGCAGCACCGGTCAAGAGCAAGCGCCCCAATTTGTTTGCCATGATTACCTGGTCCTTACGCTGGCTTGAACACCGTGGTCGGCAGATCGCGACCGTGGTATTTCTTGTAGATGGCGTTGAGCTTGCCGTTCTTGATATTGGTCGTGACCCAGCCATCGATCCATTCCTTCAATTTGGGTTCGCCCTTGTTCATGGTGACGCCCAGGCCCGAGTCGAGCTGCGAGAACTTCATTTCGAAGTTCTTGCCAGGTGCGCGCTTGTTGATCTCGCCCATGTTCGATGGCGTGCTCGAGAAGATATCGACCTGGCCCGTGACCACCGACGTGATCAGCGTCGCATCGTCTTCGTAACGCATGATTTCTGCGCCCTTGGCCTCCCGCGTCGTGATGGTGTCATTGGTCGTTGCACGCGTCAGGCCGACGCGCTTGCCATTCAGGTCGGCGTAATTGGCGATCTTCATGTCCTTTGGCGCTGAAACCAGAATGGTGATGGCCGAGTAGGGGACCGAAAAGTCCACCACCTTGGCACGCTCTTCGGTGATCGAAAGGGCCGAAATCACGACGTCGGCGCGTCGCGCCTGCAGCGTCGGAATGCGTGCAGCGGTGGTGATCGGCACGATCTCCAGCTTCACGCCCAGGTCTTTGGCGAGCTCTGCCGCGGCGTCCACGTCGGAGCCGGTCGGCTGCATGTTGGCATCGGTGTAGCTGAAGAGCGGCGTTCCGATGGCGATGGCCACGCGGATCGTGCCGGCCTTCTTGATGTCGTCGAACTGGTCGGCGAGTGCGGCTTGGGTGATGCCGGCCAGCATCAGGGCGGCGAGGGCAGTGCGGGCGAAGGTGCGTGTCGATTTCATGGTGTCTCCTTGGGGTTCGCGGAAAAGATGAGTGAAGAAGTGGGCGACCGAGCGGTTGCCGTTAAAGACCGTTGTCGAGAAAGGCGCGCAGTTCGGGTGTCTTCGGCGAATCGAGCATGCTGCCCTCGCCGGTTTCCCAGACACGGCCCTGGTGCATGTAGATGATGCGGTCGGCCACGCGCTTGGCGAAGGCCATTTCGTGCGTCACCAGCAGCATGGTCATGCCGCCGGCCGCGAGGTCTTCCATCACCCGCAGCACTTCGCCGGTGAGCTGTGGATCGAGTGCCGAAGTGACTTCGTCGAACAGCATGACCTTGGGCGACATGGCGAGCGAGCGGGCGATGGCTACGCGCTGCTGCTGGCCGCCCGAAAGCTGCTCGGGATACGCATCGGCCTTCTCGCGCAGGCCCACCTGATCGAGCACGCGCAGCGTGACCTGGTGCGCTTCGGCGCGCGACTGCTTCTTCACATGGCGCAGCGCCAGCATGATGTTTTCTTCGACTGTCAGATGCGGAAAGAGGTTGTAGCTCTGGAACACGATTCCGACTTCGAGCCGCAAGCGTTTGAGGTCCACAGAAGGGCTGTCGACCCGGATGCCGGCCACTTCGATGGTGCCCTTGTCGATTTTCTCCAGCCGGTCGATGCAGCGCAGCGCAGTGCTCTTGCCCGAGCCGCTGGCGCCGATGATGGCGATCATTTCGCCCTTGGCGACTTCGAAAGAAACACCCTTCAGCACCTGGTTCGAGCCGAAGCTCTTGTAGACGTCGTGAAGACTAACGATTGGCGACATTGAGCTTGTTCTCCATGGCTTCGCTCCAGCGCGACAGCGGGTAACACAGGGCGAAATAGAACACGCCGACCAGGCTGAAAATCAGGAATGGCTGAAAGATCGTGTTGTTGATGATCTGCCCCGCACGCGTGAGCTCGACGAAGCCGATGACCGACGCCAGCGAAGTCATCTTGATGATCTGCACCAGGAAGCCGACGGTCGGCGGCAACGACAGCCGCACCGCCTGCGGAATGATCACGAGGCGCAGCGTTTGCCAGCGCGAGAACGCCAGGCATTCGGAGGCTTCCCATTGCGGCTTGGGCATGGCGTCGATGCAGCCGCGCCATATGTCGCCGAGGTAGGCGGCGATGTAGATCATCATCGCCAGCCCGGCCGCCACCAGCGAAGGCAGCGAGTAGCCGTACACCGACAGGCCGAAGTACACGATGAACAGCAGGATCAGCAGTGGAATGCCCTGAATGCATTCGATGTAGACGATGGCCAGCCAGCGCAACCACGGCCGCGGCGATATGCGCGCCAGCATCACGCCGAAGCCGCCGATGGCGCCGAGCACGAAAGCCAGTGCCGACAGCACCAGCGTCCACCCGATCGAGTTGATCAGATAGAAAAGGTGGACGAGGGTGAAGCTGCCGAACATGGTCATGCCGCTCCGCCGTGGCTTGCCACGTTGGCTTGCGTGGTGTCGATGAGGGCACGAGCGCCATTTGCGCTCCGCGCGGCTGCCTTGCGCAGCACGCGACGGCGACGGAACAAGTACTCGCCCAGCACGCTGGTGATGAGCTTGATGATCAGCGACAGTACGAGGTAAAGCGCAGCCACCACGATGTACGTTTCAAGCGAGCGGAACGTGTCCGACTGCACGGTGTTGGCGATGGCGGTGAGTTCTTCCGCCGAGATTTGGGAGGCCATCGCCGACGCCTGCATCATCAAAAGGAACTGGCTGGTGAGGGCGGGGTACACCTTCTCGATCGACGGCTGCAGCATCACGTGCCAACCGATGCGCCACTTCGACAAACCCAGACATTCGGCCGCTTCGATTTGTCCGGGTGGGATCGATTCGAGGCCGGCGCGAATGATCTCCGCCGCGTAGGCGCCGATGTTGATCGTCATCGCCAGTACGGCCGCGACAAAGGTCGGCATGCGCACGCCGACGCTGGCGAGCCCGAAGTACAGCAGGAAGATCTGAACGAGAAAAGGCGTGTTGCGTACCGCCTCGATGTAGGCCGAGCAAAGGCGAGAGAGCGGCTTGATCTTGCTGCGCTTGGCGAAGGCGACCGCAGTTCCCAATGCCACGCCCACGATCACGGCGAGCGCGGTCATCTTGAGCGTGAGCCAGGCCCCGTTCAGGAAAACCGGCCAGTAGCTGAGCAAGGGAGTGAAATCGAGCGCGTACTTCATCAAAGTAAGGGTTGTTATCGGTTGTCGTACAACATTTGCACGGATTATCATGGCCGCATGAGCCAATCCACTGCGGGAAATCCCTTGCTACACGGTGCTTCGTCATCGGATGTCGGCGACACGGCGAAGGCTGCGGCCTTTGTCGGGCGCCCGCGCATCAAGGGGCGCGGGCTGGCGCACGGGCTGGTCGACGACCTGGCGCAAAAGATCCAGGCGCAGACACTGCGGCCGGGCGACAAATTGCCGACCGAGTCGGCCATCATGCAGGCCTACGGTGTGAGTCGCACCGTCGTGCGCGAGGCCTTGTCCAAGTTGCAGGCGGGTGGCCTGGTCGAGACGCACCACGGTGTCGGCACCTTCGTCCTGCAGCCCAAATCGGGCGGCATGTTCCGACTCGATCCAGCAGAACTCGCAACCTCGATCGACGTGCTGGCCGTGCTCGAACTGCGCATCAGCCTGGAGACCGGTTCCGCCGGGTTGGCGGCTACGCGTTGCAGCGAAGAAGACCTTTTGGCCATGCGTCAGGCGCTCGACGAATTCGAGCACAACGTGCGGGTATCGGGTGACACCGTGGCGCCCGACCTGCGCTTTCATCTGCGCATCGCCCAGGCGACGGGCAACCCGTATTTCGCGGACATCATGAGCCACCTCGGCACCTCGATTTTTCCGCGCACTCGCATCAGCGCGCTGGTCGATGTCGATCGGCGCAGCGAGTATTTGAGTCGCGTCAACCGCGAGCACGAAGAGATCTATCAGGCCATCGCGCGAGGCGATGCCGAATCTGCACGTGCCGCGATGCGAATCCATCTGACCAACAGCCGGGAGAGGCTGCGCCGCGCGCAGGACGCGGCCCGATCGGCAGCGGTCGGCAAGCTGGCGGACAAGCCCGAGCCAACGACGCCGGCCGCATGACTTCCGGGTAAACCGGGAGAGACACACATCGACGCAGGTTGTACGATGACCGATCACACAGTTATCGACTGAGTTATCGATTGGAGATGGACATGGCAATCAAGCGGCGTGAATGGATGCTCGGCACCCTCGGCGGGGTCATTGGCGGTGGACTTCTGTCTGCGAGCGGTGCGAGCGCAGCAGACGCCGCATGGCCTTCCAAACCTATCAAGATCATCGTGCCGTACCCGCCTGGCGGCTCATCGGACATCATCGCGCGCTCCATCACCCAGCCGTTGTCGGAAGCGTTGAAGCAAACGGTGCTGGTCGAGAACAGGTCTGGCGCCAACGGCAACCTCGGCGCCGATTTCGTTGCCAAGTCGGCACCCGACGGCTACACCTTGCTGCTGTGCGATGTCGGCGCGCTGGCGATCAGCCCGTCTGTCTATGCCAAGCTGGCCTTCGATCCGTCGAAAGACCTGAGCGGCGTCACGATGTTGGCGTATTCGCCGCACTTGCTGGTCGTGCATCCGTCGGTGCCGGCCAACAACCTGAAAGAACTCGTCGCGCTTTCGAAAAAGTCCGACCTCAACTTCGCGGTCACCGCCACGGGCAGCGCGCCGCATTTGGCGGGCGTCGCGCTGGAGCGTGCCGTCGGCGCCCGCTGGCAATACGTACCTTACAAGGGCGGCGTGCAGGCGATTCAAGACACCGTCGGCGGCCAGACTCAGATTCTCATGAACGGCATGCTCGCCACGCTGCCGCAGGTGCAGTCGGGCAAGCTCAAGATCCTCGGCGTGTCGAAGGCCACGCGCATGCCGTTGATCGGCGATGTGCCGACCATCGCCGAGCAGGGCGTGCCCGGCTATGAATCCGGCACCTGGCAAGGCGTGCTGGTGTCGCGCGGCACACCCGACGCGATCGTGCAGCGGCTCAACAAGGAACTGGTTTCCATCATTCGCTCGGCCGACATCCGCTCGCGCCTCGCTGGTCAGGGCGCCGAAGTCGTGACGATGACTTCGGTCGACCAGGACAAGTTCTTCAACAAGGAACGCGCGCGCTGGGCCAAGGTCGTCACCGACGCCAATATCAAGATCGATTGATCCATCCACCTGTCTCAATGAACCCGCAAGAACTCAAAACCATCATGGGCTCCGGCCTGCTGTCGTTCCCGCTGACCGACTTCGACAGCCACGGCGACTTCCACAAGACGGGCTACCAGAAGCGCCTCGAATGGCTGGCGCCGTATGGCGCGACCGCTTTGTTCGCGGCCGGTGGAACCGGGGAGTTCTTCTCGCTTACTGGCGACGAGTACCCCGGCATCGTCCAGACCGCAGTCGACACCTGCCGCGGCGTGGTGCCGATCATCGCGGGCGCCGGTGGTCCGACGCGCTTCGCGATCCAGTGCGCACAAGCCGCTGAAAAGGCCGGCGCGCACGGCATCCTGCTGCTGCCGCATTACCTGACCGAAGCAGGACAAGAGGGTCTGGCCGCTCACGTCGAAGCGGTCTGCAAGAGCGTGAAGTTCGGCGTCATCGTCTACAACCGCGCGTCCAGCCGGCTGAAGCCCGAGACGCTCGCAGGCCTGGCCGAGCGCAACCCGAACCTCGTCGGCTTCAAGGACGGCGTCGGCGACATCGAAGCCATGGTTGCGATCTACCAGCGCATGGGTGATCGCTTCGCCTACCTCGGCGGCTTGCCCACGGCGGAGGTCTATGCCGCGGCCTACAAAGCAATGGGCACGCCAGTCTATTCGTCGGCAGTCTTCAACTTCATCCCGAAGACGGCCGTGCAGTTCTACGAAGCCGTGCGCGACGACGACATGGCGACTCAGCATCGATTGCTCAAAGACTTCTTCATGCCGTACCTGGAGATCCGCAACCGCATGCAGGGTTATGCCGTGAGCATCGTCAAGGCGGGCGCGACCATCGTCGGCCACAGCGCCGGCCCGGTTCGCCCCCCACTCACCGACCTCAAGCCCGAAGAGATGGAAATGCTGAAGGCGTTGATCGACAAGTTGGGCCCGCAATGAATACCGATGCAACAGCAGCAGTCTCCGCACTCGTCGAGCGCCTCCGGCTCGCGATGATTTCGCCGAGCGCTACCGCACTGGCCGACTTGTTCGCCGACGATTTGAGCTACGGCCACTCCGACGGCAAGCTCGACACCAAGGCGAGCATCTCCGGCAGCTTGCTCGACGGCAGTTCCGATTTCACGACCATCGATATTTCGGAGCAAACGGTGAGCGTGAACGGCGATGTCGCCATCGTGCGTTACCGCCTTGTCGCCGACACCAACGACTCGGGTCGACCCGGCCACGTCAAGCTCAAGATCCTTCTGGTGTGGCAGCGGCAAGACGGCGAGTGGCACTTGCTGGCGCGACAGGCGGTGCGCGTCGCGGCATGAACCTGCCGCGGAAAGAAAACGTTAGCGACGCCCCCGCCGCAGTAGCCACTCGATCGTCTCGAAGATCGCCTCACTGACCAACGCGAGCGCCGCGGCGGGCAACGCGCCGGCCACGAGCAAGGCCCGATCGTTAAGCGCCAGCCCTGTCACGATGCGCTCTCCGTAACCTCCCGCGCCGATGAATGCAGCGATCGTTGCCGTGCCGATCGCAATCGTGGTCGCGGTGCGCACGCCGGCTATCAGCGTCGGCAATGCCAGTGGCAGCAAGACGAGCCGCATGCTTTGCGCATGCGTCATGCCCAGGGCGGTGCCGGCCTGGCGCACGCCTTCGGGCACTTCGGTCAAACCCGTCACCGTGTTGCGCATGATCGGCAACAACGAGTAAAGCGTGAGCGCGATCAGTGCCGGCAACGTGCCGATCGAACCGATGAGCGAGATCAGCACCGCCAGCAATGCGAGCGACGGCACGGTCTGCAGCAAGCCCGAGAGGCCGAGCACCACGGCGCGCAGTCGGACGAAGGGAAACACGACGACGGCCAGCGGCACTGCGATCAACAACGCCAGCCCGACCGAGACACCGACCAGCAGCAGGTGCTGGCGCGTGAGCCGCCACAGGTCGGGTCCGAACAGCTTGGCCATGAAGCCGCGCTCGGCCGTATCGCCCTTGCCGCCCGAGAGAAAGTCGCGCGCGATCACGTCGAAGCCGGCGCCTTGCAACTCGGCGCGCGCGTTCATCGCGATCATGGCGTGCTCGTCGATGCGGCCCTGCAGCTTTTCGATCGCGGCCCAGGCCTTGGCAGAGCGCGTGGGCACGTCGAGCCGGTACAGCACCACGGCGTCGTAGCGCGGGAAGTAGTTGCGGTCGTCCTGCAGCACGCGCAGGCCGAGGCTGTCGATCTTGGCGTCGGTGGTGTAGATGTCGATGACGTCGACCTGCTTGGCCTTGATCGCGTCGTAGGCAAGACCATGGTCGAGTCCGGTGGGGAGCTGCGACAGGCCGTACGCCGTCGTCAAACCTTTCCAGCCGTCCGCACGGCCCATGAACTCGTTGGAGAGGCCGAGCCGGAGTTCGGCGTGCTTGGCAAGGTCGCTCAGGTTGCGAATACCGAGCCGATCGGCGTCGGCCGCGCGCATTGCCAGCGCGTAGCCGTCGTTGAAGCCGAACGGCGCGCCGACGCCGAGACCGAGCGGCGCCAGCGCGGCGCTCATCGCTTCACGCGACATCGGCTTGTCGCTCTTCAGGATTTCGAGCGCGATGGTGCCGGTGTATTCGGCATACATGTCGATGCCGCCGGAGCGCAGTGCTTCGTAGACGATGGCTGTATTGCCCAGGCCCTGACGAATGACCGGTGGCGTGCCGGTGAAGGGCGCGGCAGTCTGCGCCACCACCTCGGCCAGGATGTACGACTCGGTGAAGCGCTTGGAGCCGATGCGCAGCGTCTCGTTGCCTTGGGCGAATGCGGTCGAGGCGAGCAGAAAAAGTGCCACTGCGGTAGCCATTGCGAGCCGAAGGTGGCGGAGGGGTTGCATCGGCGCAGTGTATCGGCGCCCCAGCGAACGCCGTGCGTCCCCGCGCACGTCACGCCCGATTCCTACAGTCGTTCGTGCGCGAGGCCGATGACAGGCACGACGCAATTGCGCAGAGTCAGATCACGCATGAACAAAGCCAAAAAACATTCTTCCGCCGAGTCTTGGAGAGAGGGTACCGAGCCGGTCCCGGCAACTGCCGGCCTGCACGGCACGCGCAACATGCCGTCGGTCATCATCGAAAGCTACAACCTCGAAGTGCGCGACGACGAGGGTTTCATCGGTGATCGCGCCAGCCAGACGGCATTTCGGAAGCTGCTCGATGTCTGGCGCAAGCGCAAGCGGCGGAACGGTGTCGACCCGATGGGCAATGCGCGCTCGGCCGATCTCAGCAAGAGCGAGATCGACCAGATGCTGCAGATGAAAGACGCGACCGAGGCCACCGATGCGGTGGAAGGCGCCATTGAAGAATTTGCCGGAGAGCTCGCGGGCGTGATCAAGCGGTACATGCGACAAAAGGCGTGGCAAGGCGTAGAGCGCATCGTCATCGGCGGCGGCTTTCCGGAGAGCGACGTGGGCGAGCGCGCCATCCTGCAAGCTGCGGTGATGCTCGATGCCGACAACGTGCAGGTCGGCCTCGCGCGGCTGCGGCACGAGGTCGACGACGGCGGCTTGTTGGGCTGGGTGCATCTGGCGCCGCCGCGCATGGTGACCGACTACGACGCCATTCTCGCGCTCGATATCGGCGGTACCAACGTGCGTTGCGGCATCGTCGAGCCGCGCTGGAAAAAGGCCAGTGACCTGTCGAAGGCTCGCGTCGTCAAGCGCCAGAAGTGGCGCCATGCCGACGACAACCCGAAGCAGGCCGAACTGGTCGACGGGCTGGTCGCAATGCTCGAAGAAATGATTGCCTACAGCCACAAGAAGGACATCCGGTTGGCGCCTTTCGTCGGCATTGCCTGCCCCGGCATCATTCGGCGAGACGGCTCGATCGCGCGCGGTGCGCAGAACCTGCCGGGCAACTGTGAGCGCGATGACTTCCATCTGCCGACCGCCTTGTGCGAAAAGATTCCGCTGATCGGCGACGAGCCGACCGAAGCGTTGATGCACAACGACGCGGTGGTGCAGGGACTGAGCGAGTTGCCCTTCATGCAGGACGTGAAGCGCTGGGCCGTGTTGACCATCGGCACCGGGCTCGGCAATGCAAGCTATCGGAAGAAACGCAAGAGCGGGCGCTCGCCCCGGCACCGCGCCGGGTCCTGAACTCAACGCTCCGGCACGCGCGCCAGGTCGGCCATCCACACTTCGGCTTCGGAATCACTCGGCGCGCGCCAATCGCCCCGCGGTGACAACGAGCCGCCCGAGCCGACCTTGGGTCCGTTGGGCACGCACGAGCGCTTGAACTGGCTGGTCTTGAAGAAGCGGTACAGGAAGGTGCCGAGGTGCTTGCGGATATCGCCGATGGCGTATTCGTTGCGCTCTCCCTGCAGCGCATCGGGCCACAGGCCCAGCCTGCGGTCGTGCCATGCGGTGTACGCGAGAAAGGCCACCTTGGTCGGCCTGAATCCGTAGCGCAGCACGTAGTAGAGGTGGAAATCCTGCAGCTCGTACGGGCCGATCGTGTCTTCGGTCTTCTGGCCGGGTTGCGTGCCGGCGGCGCTCGCGGCATCGGTCGGGATCAGCTCCGGGCTCACCTCGGTGTCGAGGATCGCGAGCAGCGTCGCACTGCCTTCGCGCGACAGAAATTCTTGATGCGCGACCCAGTGCACCAGGTGCTTGATGAGTGTCTTCGGCACGCTCGCGTTGACGTTGTAATGCGACATGTGGTCGCCCACGCCATAGGTGCACCAGCCCAGCGCGAGCTCGCTCAAATCGCCGGTGCCGACGACGATGCCGCCGTTGAAATTGGCCAGCCTGAACAGGTGGTTGGTGCGCTCGCCAGCCTGCACGTTCTCGAAGGTGATGTCGTACACCGGCTCGCCCCTGCCGTACGGATGGCCCAGGTCGGCCAGCATCTGCGTGCAGCTCGGACGGATGTCGATCTCGCGCGCTGTGCAGCCGATGGCCGTCATCAGCTGGTGCGCCTGCGCCAGCGTGCGGTCGCTGGTCGCGAAGCCGGGCATGGTGAAGCCGAGGATGTTGGCGCGCGGCAGCTTCAGCCGGTCCATCGCATGCGCGCAGACCAGCAGCGCGTGGGTCGAGTCCAGCCCCCCCGACACGCCGATCACCACCTTGTCGATGTGGCTCGCTTCCAGCCGCTGCACCAGCGACTGCACCTGGATGTTGAAAACCTCGCGGCAACGTTCGTCGAGTGTCGCTGCATTGGCCGGCACGTAGGGAAAACGTTCAACGGTGCGGCGCAGGCCACCCGGCACGCTGGTGGGCGCCTTCAAGTCGAACTCGACGGTGCGCCAGTCGGCCAGCGCCGCCCTGTGCTTTTGCACCGACACGCCGAAGGTGTTTTGCCGCATGCGTTCGCGCGACAGGCGCTCCAGGTCGACATCAGCGCTGATGACGTGCGACCGGTTGCTGAAGCGCTCGCTCTCGGCGAGCATCTCGCCGCTTTCGTAGATGAGCGCCTGGCCGTCCCAGGCCAGGTCGGTGGTCGATTCGCCAATGCCGGCGGACGAGTACAAATACGCCGACAGGCAACGCGCCGATTGCGAGCTGACCAGCTGGTGCCGATAGCTCGACTTGCCGATCGTGATGTTCGATGCCGACAGGTTGACCAGCACCGTGGCGCCCGCGAGCGCCGCGAAGCTCGATGGCGGCAGCGGCACCCACACGTCTTCGCAGATCTCGACATGGATCTTGAGCAGCGGCAGATCGCGCGCCTGGAATATCAGCTCCGAGCCGAACGGGACCCGCTCGCCGCACAGGTCGATATCGGTCGCGAGCGCGCTGTCGGCACCGTTGAACTGCCGCCCCTCATAGAACTCGCTGTAGTTGGGCAGATAGGTTTTGGGCACGACGCCGAGCAGCTTGCCGCCCGCCACCAGCGCCGCGCAGTTGAACAGGCGATGGTCGACGCGCAGCGGCAGTCCGACGATGGCCACCGCGCCGATATCGCGCGATGCATCGACCACCGCTTGCAACGCGACCTCGCAGGCTTCGAGCAGGGCGGCCTGATGAAAGAGGTCGTCGCAGGTGTAGGCCGACAGCCCCAGCTCCGGGAACGCGACCAGCGCGGCACCGTCGGCTGCGGCCTGGCGATACATCGCGATGGTCTCGGCGGCGTTGAAAACCGGGTCGGCGATGCGATTGCGCGGCACTGCGACGGCGACCCTCGCGAATCCGTGGGTGTAGGGGTTCAGGAAGGTTTCGAGCGATGCGGTTTCAGCCATGAAGCGCATTGTCTCTTCGAACGGTTCCAGGCGTTCGGCGAGTCCCGCTAGAGCTGGAACGCAATGGTCAGCAGCAAGCCTTCGGCGATGTCGCGCACGATGCCTGGCGAGCGCGCCCGATAACGCTCGCCGGCCGACGCGGTGGTTTCGATCCACTCGGCCAGCCATTCGATTTCGGGTTCGCCGTAGAACACCACGGCGGCCTCGTGGTTGAGCAGCAGGCTGCGCAGGTCGAGGTTGATGGAGCCGCACATCGCCAGCGTGTCGTCGACCACCACGGCTTTGGCGTGCGCCATGAAGGGGAGCATCCGGAAGGTGACGCCGGCACGGGCAAGGTCGCGCATGGCGCGAGTACGGACGAAATCGGCCAGCCGGTGATTCGAGTGCTGGGGTATCGCGAGCGTCACTTGCACGCCGCGGCGCGCCGCCAGCCGCAAGGCGTCGCGCAGACCGTCGCCGGGCACGAAGTACGGCGTGATCGCGAGGATGCGGTGCTCGGCGCGAAAGCAGGCGTCGAGCAGCAGCGACTGCGCCGTGTCTTCGGTCTGGTCCGGGCCGCTGGGGAGAAACTGGGCCAGCGTGCCACCCTCGGGCAGCGCGGCGTCGGGACCGATGGAGCGGGGCTTGCGGCCGCGCACCGAGGCCCAGTCGTGATCGAACTGGCGTGCTGCCGCAGCGGCCACTTCACCGCGCAGATCGAACGAGAGATCGCGCCACGCGACCGGGTGCGTCGCGTTGCCGTTGAAGTATTCGCCGGCCAGGTTGCGGCCGCCCGACCAGAGCCAACTGTCGTCGGCGATAGTGAGCTTGCGGTGGTTGCGCAGGTTGCGCGGGCCGTCGCGGCGCAGGCTGAAGATCGGCCGAAACACCGCCACTTCGCCACCGGCTTCGCGCAACGTGTCGAAGTAGCGGCGCGGCAAGCTCAGCGCGCCGAAGCCGTCGAGCAACACGCGCACTTTGAGGCCCTGTCGCGAGCGGCGCGCGAGCCGCTCGATCACGTCGCGGCCGAATGCGTCGTCGCCGATGATGAAGGTGCAGATGTCGAGGCGTTCGCGTGCGCCTTCGATCACTTCGAACAGCGCGTCGCGAGCGTGCTGGCCATCGGCGTGCATGCGGATCTCGCAGCGGCTCGGCGCGGCGAGGCCGAAGCTTTCGATAAGTTCGGCCGCCCAGTGGCCCGGTGGTGCCATGCGGGGCGGTCGTGGCGAGCCGCCCGGTCGCAGCTTGCGGCGGCCGAACATCAGGTACATCGGTAGCACCAGGTACGGCACCAGCGCGAGCCCCATGACCCAGGCGATGGCCGTGGACGGTGCGCGCTGCTCGCGCCGCAGCCGCGTGGTGAGCACGTAGGCCAGTACGGCCAGCGCACCGAACAAAAAATGCTGGGCGGGCGACGGCAGCCAGGCGACCAGCGCGTGCAGCATCAGGCGTCGCTGCGAGGCTGTTGCGGACGGTGCGGCACCGTTTCGTGCAGGAGGTGTTGCAAATGCAGCGGGACGCCGCGGTTATGCGACGCCAGGAATTGCATCATCGGCGCGATGACCTCGACAACCGCAGGGCGCCGCCCGACGCGTTCACGCCACGCTATGAGGCGTGGCGTCTTCGTGGTCATCAACGCGCCTTTGCGCTCGGCATAGGTCTGCGCAACGTAGAAAGCGATGTCGGCGTACGAGTAGCCGCCCGCGAGGAAATCGTTGTGGAAGAGCAGCGCCTCGAGGTATTCGTAGAACGCAGCGCAACCCGCACAGGCCGCCTGTGCCGCGGCGCTCTCCATATCGTCCTGCAAACCGAAGAGCTTGATGACATGCGGGAAGAACACCTCGTCGGACTTCAGTTCGAGCTGGCGGGTGTGGGCACGCGCCGCGATGCCCGACTGCCACAGCGCGGGCTCCGGCTTCAGGTCTTCGAGGTATTCGAACAACTGGGTCGAGTCGAACAGTTCGAGCGGGCCATCGCTGACCGACGTGTCGATCAGCACCGGCACCTGATTCTTCGGATTGATGCGCGCGACCTCAGGATGCAGAGGCAGGTAGCGGTCGTCACGATCGAAAGGCACCATGACCAGTTCGAACGCGATGCCCTTCTCGAGCGCCGCGATCTGCACCTTGGCGCCGAACATGCTGAGCGGACCCGAGAAGAGCGTCAGCACGTCAGCTTCCCCAGACTTCCTGCGCTGTTTCAATCACCAGGCGCAGCTTGGCGCGCTGCGCTTCGACCGCAATGTCGTTGCCGTGCACCGTGCTCGAAAAACCGCATTGAGGCGACAGTGCGAGCTGCTCCATCGGCGCGTACTTGGCGGCTTCGTCGATCCGGCGCTTGAGTTCGTCCTTGTCTTCCATCTGGCCGAACTTGGTGGTCACCAGCCCGAGCACCACGGTCTTGCCCTTGGGCAGGTGGCGCAGGGGCTTGAAGTCGCCGGAGCGCGCGTCGTCGTACTCCATGAAGTAGGCGTCGAGGTCCATCTCTTTGAGGAGTGCCTCGGCTACCGGCTCGTAGTTGCCGGCGGCCGCGTGGGTGCTCTTGAAGTTGCCGCGGCACAGGTGCATGGCGAGCAGCATGCCGGGCGGCTTCTGTGCGACCACCTTGTTGATGAAGGTAGCGTAGCGATGCGGCAGTTCATTGGGGTCGTCGCCGCGGCGGCGGGCGGCCTCGCGCATGTGTTCGTCGCACAGGTAGGCGAGGTTGGTGTCGTCCATCTGCACGTAGTTGCAGCCGGCAGCGGACAGGGAGCGCAGCTCGTCGCCGTAGGCCTTGGCCACGTCGTCGTAGAACGCGGGGTCGAGTTCCGGATACGCCTCTTTGCTGATGCCGGCGCGGCCACCGCGAAAGTGCAGCATGGTGGGCGAGGGGATGGTGACCTTGGGAGTGCGGCCGGCCGCGACCTGCGACTTCAGGTACTCGAAGTCGGCGAGCTGGATGTTCTGCTTGTGGGTGACTTTGTCGATCACACGCATCACAGGCGGCGCGAGCTCTTCGGTGCCGTCGGGCCGGCGAATGGTCACCGGAATATCGGTCTTGACGCCGCCGAGTTGCTCCAGAAAATCGATGTGGAAATAGGTGCGGCGGAACTCGCCGTCGGTGATGCTCTTCAGCCCGACGTCTTCCTGGAACTTGACGATCTCGGTGATCGCCTGGTCTTCGACTTCGCGTAGCTGTTCCGGCGTGATGGCGCCCTTGGCCTTTTGCTCGCGTGCTTCGAGCAGGTACTTGGGGCGGAGGAAGCTGCCTACGTGGTCGTAGTGGGCGGGCAAATGGGCGTGTTCGGTCATGGTGTCTCCATCGAATCTGCGAGAAGGATCTACAAAGGAAGGAAGGAAGGATCGTATCGGAGCCCGTATCGAATGGCGCAGGCAAGGCTGCCGGGAATGCTAGATTCCGGCGTCGCGGTGAATTTAATCGAACATTTGTTCGCACAACGAACACTCCAGTATTTACCATGAGGGTCTGCGCCCGTCGAGTGCCGACAATCAGAGGTTCACGTTTTTGTTATCCCCGTCTGAGGACACACTCATGCATCGTCGCTTCTTTGCCAAGACTGCCGGCCTGACCGCACTGGCCCTGGCCCTGGCCCTGGCCCTTCCGCTGGCCGCTCATGCGCAAGACAACAAGTTCAGGATCGGCCTGATCTTGCCGATGACGGGCCAGTCGGCCTCCACCGGCCGCCAGATCGAGGCGGCCGCCAAGCTCTACATGGCGCAGAACGGCGACACCGTCGCCGGCAAGAAGATCGAACTGATCGTCAAGGACGACACCGGCCTGCCCGATGTGACCAAACGCCTCGCGCAGGAGCTGGTCGTCAACGACAAGGTCAACGTGCTCGCAGGCTTCGGCCTGACACCGCTGGCGCTGGCCGTCGCGCCGATCTCCACGCAGTCCAAGACGCCGCAGGTGGTCATGGCGGCTGCGACGTCGAGCATCACCGAGGCGTCGCCGTACATCGTGCGCACCAGCTTCACGCTGCCGCAGGTGTCGTTGCCGATGGGTGACTGGGCCCCCAAGAATGGCATCAAGTCCGTTGTCACGCTGGTGGCCGACTATGGCCCGGGCAACGACGCAGAAAAGTTCTTCACCGAGCGCTTCCAGCTCAATGGTGGAAAGGTGATCGAGAAGCTGCGGGTGCCATTGCGCAATCCCGACTTCGCGCCATTCCTGCAGAAGGTGCGCGACGACAAGCCCGATGCGTTGTTCGTCTTCGTGCCGTCGGGCGCGGGCGCCGCGGTCATGAAGCAGTTCTTGGAACGCGGGATGGACAAGGCCGGCATCAAGTTGATCGCGACCGGCGACGTGACCGACGACGACCAGCTGAACGACATGGGCGATGGCGCGCTCGGCGTCGTCACCTCGCACCACTACTCGGCGGCGCACCCGTCGGCCGCCAACAAGAAGTTCGTCGAGGCTTTCAAGAAGGCCAACCCGAGCATGCGGCCCAACTTCATGGCGGTCGGTGGTTACGACGGCATGCGCGTGATTTACGAGGCGCTCAAGACGACCAAGGGCCAGGGCGGCGGCGATGCCTTGCTGGCGGCGATGAAGGGCCAGGTCTTCGAGAGCCCGCGCGGCGAAGTGCTGATCGACGCGCAAACGCGCGACATCGTGCAGGACGTGTATTTGCGCAAGGTCGAGAAGAAGGACGGGCAGCTTTATAACGTCGAGTTCGATGTGATCAAGGCTGTGAAAGACCCGGGTAAAGCCAAAAAGTGATGTCCAGCGGGCCGGGGGGCGAGCTTTGCTGACTATTCTTTTTGACGGCGTCGCCTACGGCATGCTGCTGTTCGTGCTCGCTGTCGGGCTCGCCGTCACGCTGGGGTTGATGAACTTCATCAACCTGGCGCACGGTGCTTTCGCGATGGCGGGCGGCTACCTCACCGTGTTCGCGATGCAGAAGCTCGGCATGCCGTTCTTGTGGTGCCTGCCGCTGGCCTTCGTCGTCGTCGGTGCCGCAGGTGCATTGCTGGAACGCACGCTGTATCGGCCTATGTACGGCAAGTCGCATCTGGACCAGGTGCTGTTTTCGATAGGCCTGGCTTTCATGGCGGTGGCCGCGGTCGACTACTTCGTCGGATCGTCCCAGCAAAACATCCAGTTGCCCGAGTGGCTGCGCGGTCGCACCGAGATCGGCGATGGCGCACTGATGCTCGGCATGGGCCACTACCGACTCTTCATCATTGGCGTGTGCGCAGTGCTCACGGTCGTGCTGCAGCTCATCCTTTCGAAGACGCGCTTCGGCAGTCGGTTGCGTGCCGCGGTGGACGATCCGCGCGTGGCGGCGGGCCTCGGCATCAACGTCAACATCGTCTTCCTGCTGACCTTCGCGGTCGGCTCGGGGCTGGCCGGCCTGGGCGGTGCGCTGGGCGCGGAAATCCTCGGGCTCGATCCGACGTTTCCGCTCAAGTACATGATTTACTTTCTGATCGTGGTGTCCGTCGGCGGCACCTCGTCGATCACCGGGCCGCTGGCGGCGGCACTGCTGCTCGGCATCGCCGATGTGGCGGGCAAATACTTCATTCCCAAGATGGGCGCATTCACCGTCTACCTGCTGATGATCCTGATTCTGATGTGGCGACCGCAAGGCCTGTTCACGCGCAAGGGAGGCCGTTGATGGCCAGCGATATCCGGAGCGATCAAGCTGACAGCGCACGCCTCGTGCTGCTGAGAAAAGCGCGCTGGCGGCCGTGGGAGTTCGCCGTGTGGATCGTCGCTTTTGCGCTGCCCTGGCTGGTGCCGTCGCATGCGTTGCTGGTCAACGAGATCGCCATCGTGGCGCTGTTCGCGATGTCGCTCGACCTGATCCTCGGCTATGCCGGCATCGTGTCGCTGGGGCATGCGGCGTTCTTCGGTTTCGGTGCTTATGCGGCGGCGTTGTTCGCCAAACTGGTGATGCCTGACCCGACCGTCGGGCTGGTTGTAGCGATCGTGCTGTCGGCGGCGCTGGGCACGGTCGCGAGCATCACCATCCTGCGCGGCAGCGACCTCACGCGGCTGATGGTCACGCTCGGCACTGCATTGCTTTTGCTGGAGCTGGCCAACAAGCTCGATTGGCTGACCGGCGGCGCCGATGGATTGCAGGGCGTCGTGATGGCGCCGGTGCTCGGGCTTTTCGAGTTCGACCTCTTCGGTCGCACGGCGGCCACCTATTCGCTGGTCGTGATGCTGGTGCTTTTTCTGCTGATGCGCCGGCTCGTGCACTCGCCCTTCGGCGCGACGCTCAAGGCGATTCGTGACAACCGGCTGCGTGCCATGGCCATCGGCATTCCGGTGGCGGCGCGGCTGGTGACGATCTACACGGTCGCCGCAGGCGTGGCGGGCGCGGCGGGCGCGCTGCTCGCGCAAACCACCGGCTTCGCCTCGCTCGACGTGCTGGCCTTCGACCGCTCGGCCGACGTGCTTCTGATGCTGGTGATCGGCGGCGTGGGCTGGCTGTACGGAGGCGTGGCTGGCGCCATCGTTTTCAAGCTGTTGCAGAACTGGCTGTCGGCGGTGACGCCGCAGTACTGGATGTTCTGGATCGGCTTGATCCTGGTCATCCTGGTGCTGGTCGGGCGCGACCGCTTGTTCAAGCCATCGACCTGGTTCAAACGCGCATGAGTGCCGAAGTGAGCGACACCGCTGTCACCGAAACCGTTCTCGCCGCCACCGGCCTGGTGATGCGCTTTGGCGGCATTACCGCGACCAACAATGTCTCGCTCACGCTCAAGCGCGGTGCGCGTCACGCGCTCATCGGGCCCAACGGTGCCGGCAAGACGACGCTGATCAACATCCTGACGGGCGTGCTGACACCGACCGAAGGGCGCATCGAATTGCTGGGCAAGGACATCACCCGACTGCCGCCGCATCTGCGCGTCGCGCGCGGCATGGTGCGCACGTTTCAGATCAACCAACTGTTCGATTCGATGACGCCGCTGGAAACGCTGGCGCTGGTCGTGTCGCAGCAGCAAGGCGGCGCGGCGCAGTGGTGGAAACCGCTGGGCGCATCGAAGGCGGTGGTCGAACGTGCTGCGCAACTGCTCGACCAATTTCGTCTTGCAGAAGTCGCGTCGCAACAAGTGAAGCATCTGGCGTATGGCAAGCGACGTCTCCTCGAGATCGCCATTGCGCTGGCCTGCGAGCCGCGCGTGCTGTTGCTCGACGAGCCGGTCGCCGGCGTGCCGGCGGGGGAGCGTGAAGAGTTGCTGCAGACCGTCGCCGCCTTGCCGGCCGATGTGTCGGTGCTTCTGATCGAGCACGACATGGACCTGGTCTTCAGCTTCGCCGACCGCATGACAGTGCTGGTCAACGGCACGCTGTTGACCGAGGGCGACCCCGACACCATCGCCAACGACCCGAAGGTCAAAGAGGTGTACCTCGGCCATGGCGCCTTGGGGACGGGCGGCGCCGACAACATGGCAGGAGCGGCGCATGTCTGAGCTGCTCCGCATCGAGAACCTGAGCGCTGGTTACGGCGAGGCCGTGGTGCTTACCGGCATTTCGCTGACCCTCGGCGAAGGGCAGACGCTGGCACTGCTGGGCCGCAACGGTACGGGCAAGACCACGCTCATCAACACGCTGGCCGGCGCGACGCGGCAGCATGGCGGCAGCATCACGCTGGGCGCCGGCGCGTCGGCGGTTGCGCTGCACAAGCTCGCGCCGCACCAGCGCGCTGCCGCGGGCATAGGCTGGGTGCCGCAGGAGCGCAACATCTTCAAGTCGCTCACGGTGCATGAGAACCTCACAGCCGTGGAGCGCACCGGCAAGTGGAACGCGCAGCGCGTCTACGAGATGTTCCCGCGGCTGGCCGAGCGCAAGGGCAACCTGGGCACGCAGTTGTCGGGCGGCGAGCAGCAGATGCTGGCGGTCGGCCGTGCGCTGGTGGTCAACCCCAAGCTGCTGCTGCTCGACGAGCCACTGGAAGGGTTGGCGCCGATCATCGTGGAAGAGTTGTTGCGCGCTATCCGCCGCATTACGCAAGACGAGGGGCTGTCGGCGATCATCGTCGAGCAGCATCCGCAGGCGATCCTCGCGATCTCCGACGAAGCCGTGGTGCTCGACCAAGGGACCGTGGTGCATGCCGACACTGCAGCAGCCTTGCGGGTGCAGCCCGAGGTGCTGGAGCGGTTGCTGGGTGTCGCGCGTTGAACCTGGCATAGACCCTCGCATACAACGGCTCGTTGCACCGCGCAGGTGCCCAGCGAAGCCTTTACGGGTGTCGGCTTCTTAGGGCCGAACTGGTCGCGCTCGCAGCGGCCACTCCGATAACAACGGGAATCCGGTGATCGATCTCAAAATGCCGAAGTCGCATTGATGTGACGCCATGAGCCGGTAGAGTGGCGTCTGCCGGTTCGGTCAGCAATCAGTCAGAGACTGTTCAGCTGGAAAGTTGTTCCAGAGTCTTTCCGGACTCGATGGCTTCCTTCAGCCACTTGGGACGCGGGCCCATGCCACTCCACTCACGTCCAGCGTCGTCTTTGTAGCGCGGCCTGGACGTCGATTTCGCCTTTACTGCTGCGTTTTTCCGCTTGGTTGGCTTTGTTTTCTTTATTGCCTGTGGAAGCAGGGCCTTCACGGCCGTCGTTGTCGCCGTTCCGGCGAAGTCTTCGAGTGCTTTTCCAGCCGTCAGTGCTTCGCGAAGCCAACGCGGACGCGGTCCGCGACCACTCCAGACGTTGCCATTGCCATCGGCGAACTTGGGAGATTGCGATGCCGAAGACTTGGCCTTGGAAGCCACCGTCACGCTCTGCGCAGTGCTGGATTCGAAGCCAAGTTGCGCAGCCGTGATTCCGTAGTGCGCTATCGCTTCCTTGATGCGCTCGATCACTCCAATAGCCTCGCGTTGGAGTAGTTTTTGTGCTCGCTGCTGCAACAACTCGATCTGCTTTTGCACTTGCTCGTATGTCTGCGCCATAAGTAATTCCAGGGACTGTGAAGGACTTGACTTTACTCCTCGCCAATGTGCGGTCGAAATGAAGACTCGGTGCCGAGACCCACTCGGCATTTCAGTCGCATGCAAAGTGGCAGTGACCCGGTCTTCAAACGCAGCAAAAGCTGCGTTGTAATGAGGTCTCAGTGCTTCACAGACTGCAGGCGGTTGGCATATATATGTGTCTCGTGGCGCTCGATTAACTATGCGCACCGCTTGGGTTCAATCCCACATAGCCGCTGTCCAATCGTTTCATGCCGCTTGTCGGCACAGTGGACGACTCGGCGGACAGGCGGGCGCGAACACTTGCATCGCGGCTGGGAACTGATGGCCGCGCCGCGACATGATTCTGGTGAAGCGTGACGGCCGCTGGCTCATCGGAGGCGCGCAGAACACGTCGGTCGACGAAATGGCGGGGAAGTTCGATCCGATCGCGAAATGAAAAAAGCCCGCTATTAAATAAATAGCAGGCTTTTCAATACCACGGGATGTTTGGTGGTGGGCCCTGAGTGACTCGAACACTCGACCTACGGATTAAGAGTCCGCTGCTCTACCAACTGAGCTAAGAGCCCCTGAATCGACATCGCTGTCATCAGGCAATCCTTCGATTATAGCCCAGCAAAAACAGGCCGCGCTAGGATGCGTTTTTGTCGCCGGCTTGAGGGAAACACCATGATCGAAGCAAACACGCCACAAAACGTCGTATTGACCGGCGCCGCGGGTGCCTTGGGCCGCATGGTCGCGCAGTACTTTCTGGATGCGGGCGCGCGTGTCGCGCTGCTGGACCATAGCGCCGAACACCTGCGCAGCACGTATCCTGGCCTGGACAACTCCCGGCATCTGCTGATCGCGGCAGACGTTACGTCGGCGTCTGCAGTCGCCGGCGCGGCGAAGCAAGTGCTGGCGGCGTTCACGCACGTCGACACCGTCGTGCACATCGCAGGCGGCTTCGCGATGGGCGAAGAGACACATGCACTGACGCGTGCGGCGTGGGATCGCATGATGGATCTCAACGCGTGGTCGTTCGTCGCGGTGGCCCAGGCTTTCGTCCCTTCCATGATCGAGCGCAAGGCGGGCAGCGTGATCGCAGTGACGGCGAAGACAGCCGGGCGCGGCCTCGCGGGAATGTCGGCGTACATCGCCGCCAAAAGCGCGTTGCAGCGTTTGGTCGAGTCGATGGCGGCCGAACTCGCACCGCACCGAATCAACGTGAACAGCGTGGCACCCAGCGTGCTCGACACGCCGGCCAACCGACAGGCCATGCCCGATGCAAATCCCGATGAATGGGTGTCGACTGCAGTCGCGGCAAAGACAATCGGCTTTCTTGCTTCATCGGCCGCCGCGGCGATTCACGGACAGCATTTGACGTTGGATGCTTAGGGGGCGGCCTCAAGTCTGAAGCGCGTCCGGAACTGGTGCAGACGCCGCTCCCAAGCATGACGCCCGTCCATTCGACCCCCGAGCCGCTGCGCGAATTTACCGATGAAGAAATCGATGCGCTGCCTGCGGACTTGCCCCAGTCTTCGGCGCCGCGAAGACGGATCTTGCCGAGGCCCGAGAAGCCAACTTGGCGCAGCCTCTGAGTCGCTACTTCTTCAACAAAGACGCGGGGCCCTTGAAGCTATCTAGCGAAGGCTTTTCAGGCATCTTCGGCACGCTCTGCGTGACACTGTCGATCTGCTGCTTCGCGCCCTCGATCGGGTTCTGATCCAGTCCCTTCATTGATTCATTTGCATACTGGACGGGTCGCGTTCCGGCTTCTTCGTCGGTCATCAAAATCGCATTGGATTGCAGTGCAATCTTCAGCTTCGCCTTGTTGGCAGGAATCACCGCGCGATACCAGCTCGACTCGGGCGCCACTTCCATCTTGTGGACCACACGCCAGACCGATGTCGGCAGGTCGCGATAGCCGGCGAAGATGGCGATGGCCGTCGTCTCGGGATTCGACTTGCGCTGAATTTTTCGGGTCTCACCAGGACGCATGATGAACTGGTCGACGGCCAGCAAATCAGTGCCGAGCACGGCTTTGTCGGAATTCTGCAGCGCGAAGAAGTCGGCCTCCTGAAAGGCGATGTCGGACTTGAGTTCATAGACCCGCAGCAGCATCGGCGCGCCGCGGCCTTTGGTGTCGGTGTTGAGGTCGCGGTCGGCCTCGATCGAGATATCGAGTTTGGCCTGCTCCTTTTGCGCCGGCTGGCTGTTGCCGCCCAACAGGCCACACGCGCTGAGCGCGAAGGGCAAAACGACCATCACGGTCATAGGCAAGACGCGCAAGGCTTTGCGCCTTGTTGCAAAGGTGTTCGACATGGACCCTCCCAGGTGCTGTGTTTTTCTGTCGCTATCGAGCGTGAATTACAACACCGGCCGCAATGGAGACCTCTGCAACCGCCATAACTTTCGCCTGTCTAGCGAGAAGTAGTGCTGCATGGCTCAGGCCCTCACCCCCTCACCGCTTCATCATGTCCCGCGCCGACACCGGTTCCGCATCGTTGCCCCATGATCCGCGCACGTAAGTCAGCACCGCCGAAATGTCGCTGTCGTCCAGCACATGACCGAACGCAGGCATGCCGTAAGGCCGCGGATTGCCGGCCGTCGAAGGCAAGAAGCCGCCGTGCCGCACCATCTGGATGAGGTTCATCGGCGAGCGCATATTGACGGCGCGATTGCCTGCCAACGGCGGGTAGGCGTCTTGCGCGCCCTGGCCGACGTCGCCGTGGCAGTAAGCGCAACGTTGATCGAAGATTCTGTTGCCACGCTCCATCACGCCGACGTCGCGCCGACTGACTTTCGTTGCTGCCGATTTGGCACTATTGGCCATTTCTCTATCGTCAGCGGCAGCGACTGCAGGCAATGCCTTCAGATAAGTTGCCATCGCTGTCAGGTCGGCTTCGCTCAGATGCTGCGTACTCTGGTAGACCACTTCCGCCATCGGTCCCAGCACCGATCCATGCGGCGACGTTCCACTTTGCAGCAGCGCGACGATGTCGGCGGTCGGCCAGTCGGCCAGCCCCGCTTCTTGCGGGTCGGCTAGCGACGGCGCATACCAGTTCTCGACCGGTATCAGTCCGCCCGACAGGCCACGTTTTTCCTCGGTAGCGCCGAGCACGTTGCGCGTGCCATGGCAGGCGATGCAGTGGCCCAGCCCATCGACCAGGTAGGCGCCACGGTTCCATTCGGCGGGCCGGTGCGCATCGACGACGAAGGTGCCGGGTGTGAAAGACAAGGCACGCCACACGACGAGCGCAGCCTGGGTGTTGTACGGAAAGCGCAATGCATGCGGCACGTTGCGCACCGACACCGCAGGCACGCTGCGCAGGTAGGCATAAATGGCGTCGGAGTCTTCGCGCGTTACCTTGGTGAAATTCGGATACGGAAATGCGGGATACAACAGCCTGCCATTGCGGGAGCGGCCGTTGTGCATGGCGCCCCAGAAATGCGCCGCGCTCCAGTTGCCCAGACCATGCGCGTGGTCGGATGTGAGGTTGCTCGAATAGATGGTGCCGAAGGGAGTGTCGATGGCCAGGCCACCCGCGTATGCCGCGCCGCCGCGCGTGGTGTGGCAGCCGGCACAGTTGCCGGCGAGTGCGAGATAGCGGCCTCGCTCGACCTGGCCTGCCGTGGCGACGAAGACTGGAGTTGCGTCGTCCGCAACGCGCTCGGGGCCCAACAGCCTCATACCGATCAGCGCCGCGCCGATCAGCGATGCCAGCGCCGTAAACACCAGCAGGGCGAACACGATGCGACGCAGCATTGAACGGGGCGGATCGTCTTTGTCGTTGTCGTTGTCGTTGTGGTTGTGGATGTGGTCGTCGCTTTTGTTGTCGTTGCTCATGGCGTCATCCCGCTGCAAGCCATCGGTGCCGGGCCGGGCAACGACGCTGCGGGCCGGGCATCGACCGGCACCGGCTGCAATGCAAGCCAGCCAGCCACTGCGTTGATGTCGCTACTCGTCAGCTTGCTGCCCACCTGCGCCATGCAGTCCGGCGCGAGCGCATGGCGCTCGCCGGTCAGCCACGAACCGAGTTGCGACGACAGGTACAAGCGCGGTAGCCCGACCAGTCCGGGGATGGCTGGCAGCACGCCGGTGAGGGCGGTGCCATGGCATGCCGCGCATGCAGGGATGCCACGACTCCGATCGCCGTCGACGACGAGCGCCTTGCCGCGCCGCAGCATCTCGGGCGTAACGTCGCTCGTCGTCGCAACGGGCGGATAGGGCAGATCGAGGCCGGCGAAGTATTCGGCAATCTCGAGCAGATACGGATCGGACAGATGTTGAACCATGTAGGCCATGTCGGAGTTGAAGCGGCGACCGTCACGAAAGCTGCGGAGCTGGTTGAAGAGGTAGCCGGCCGGCTTGCCCGAAAGGCGCGGAAAAAAGGCCGTGTTGCCGGTGGCGCCTTCGCGACCATGGCAGGCGATGCAGGCGGCGGCACGTTGCTCGATGGTGTCAGGAACGCGACCGGGCGGTGCGGCAAGGGCCATGTCCGAAAAGGTAACTGAGGCGATAGAGGCAATCATGGCGCTCAAGGTGGGCAGGACCCACCCAACCTTGCGGATACGGACTACGAATGTCATCGAACGATTGTGGCGCCGGCAGCGGTGGCAGCCGATACATTCCTGCTATGCGTAAACATCTCTCATCGACACAGGGCCCGCAACGTCTGCTGTATGGAGGCGTCGTCGGCTTGGTCGTCGGAGCCTTGGCGTGGCCTCTCGACGGCCTTCCGCGAGGACTCGTGGGCTGGTGCAGCGGCGTTTTGGTTTACCTGATGCTGGCTTTTTGGCTGGCCGAAACGTGCGACGCCGAGCACACGCGTGCCCGTGCTCAGTCGCTCGACCAGCCGACCGCGTTGATCCTGACCGCCATGCTTGCAGCGGCGCTGGTCAGCGTCGGTGTCATCGTGATGTTGCTCAAGCAGGTCAAGGGCCTGAGCGATGTCGAGCGGGCCGCGCATGTCGTGCTGGGTGTGGTGTCGCTGGCGCTTTCCTGGCTGATGATCCACACCATCTATGCCTTCCACTATGCGCACCGCTACTACCAGGAAGAAAAGAACAACAAGATCGCCGGCGCCGGCCTCGACTTTCCGGGCAAGCTCGACCCGAACTACTTCGACTTCATGTACTTCTCTTATGTCGTCGGCATGACCTCGCAGGTGTCGGACGTGCAGGTCACGTCGCGCGAGATGCGACACATCACGACGGTGCACAGCCTCCTGTCGTTCGCCTTCAACATGCTGGTGCTCGCGCTCTCCATCAACGTCGTGGCCAGCGCGATTTAAAGCGCCGCCGGCCGCCGCAACTTGACGATGCCGGTGGACAGTGCCACGCCGCAAACGATCACGGCAGCGCAAATAAGCATCCATTGCGTGATGCGCTCGTCGAGGAAAACGGTGCCGTAGAGCACCGCGAACACCGGCACCAGAAAGGTCACCGTGAGCGCGCGGGCCGGGCCGGCGCGTTCGATCAGACGAAAGAACAGGATGTACGCGAGCCCCGTGCAGGCGACGCCCAACGCGATCAGCGCGAGCCACGCGCGGCTGCTGGGCATCTGCGCGGGCCAGAGCCACAGCGCCGGCAACGCGAGCACGATCGTGGCGCCGATCTGGCTGCCGGTGGCAGTCGCCAAAGGCGGAATGCCTCCGAGAAAACGACGCGAGGCGCTGGCCGAAATGCCGTAGCTCATGCAAGCGCCCAGGCAAGCCAGCACGGCCCACATGGCATCGTGGCCGTCGGCGCTGGAATGCAGCCCGGCGCTGCGGCTCGCCAACATTGCGACGCCCGCGAATCCGATCATGAGGCCCAGGATGCGTGAGCCATCGGGCCGGTCCTTGAACCAGGCCCACGCCACCAGCGCGCCGAACATCGGCACCGTCGCGTTGAGCACGGCAGCAAGCCCGGTGTTGATAGTGAGCAGCGCAAAGCAGAAGAGCGCGAACGGAATGCCCGAGTTGAAAACACCGATCAGCATCGTCGCTTTCCAGTGGCGTGCCAGCGTCGGTCCGTGGCCTCTCACCAGCAACAGCGGCAGCAGAAACAGTGCTGCGATGCCCACGCGCACGGCGGCCGCAGGCAAGGCCCCGAACTCCGGCGCGGCAATGCGCATGAACAGAAACGACGCTCCCCAAAGCGCACCGAGCAACACCAGATCGATCAGCCAGCGGCGCGGGTTTGGTTCGACCGCTGCGCCCGCGACGCCCGCGACGCCCTTTACCGCACCACTCACAAGGCGCCTTCGAGTTCGAGCAGCGCTGTCTTGCGTTCGAGCCCGCCTGCATAGCCCGTGAGCGAACCGTCTTTGCCGACCACGCGATGGCACGGCACGATCACGCTGATCGGGTTGCGCCCCACGGCTGCGCCCACTGCGCGCACAGCGGCCGGCTTGCCGACACCGGCACTCAGCGCGCCGTAGCTGGTCGTCGCGCCCGAAGGAATCGCAAGCAGCGCCTGCCATACGCTCTGCTGGAACGCCGTGCCGTGCGACAGGTCGAGCGGCAGGTCGAAGCGCTGCCGATTGCCATCGAAGTAGTCGCGCAGTTGCGCGGCTGCCTCGCGCAGCACCGGATGCGCGTCGTTCGACTGCCAGCCCGCGGTGTCGGGCGAGTGCTTTTGATGATCGAACCATGCCCCCGCCAAACCCTCGTCGGTGGCGGCCAGCGTGACGCCGCCGAGGCGGCTGTCGATGTGCGTCGTGTAGATGGTTGCGGTCTTGAATTTCATGGTGTCTCAGGCGATGGTGCCTGTCCTCGTCGTTGGTTCTTGTATTGCCTTGGCTGTAGCGAATGTGGCGGATGTAGCCGAGTCGTAATGCCCGGCGCTGCGCTCGCGGGCAGCGTGTGCCAGGCGCGCAGCACCGCGTAGCCGCGCCATGGCCGCCAGGCTTGGGATGCCTCCGCTGCAGCGCGCGCGGTCGTCACGCCGAGCGCCTTTTGCAGCGCGACGTCGCCAGCCGGAAACGCGTCGGGCCACCGCAATGCGCGCATCGCGATGTACTGCGCCGTCCAGTCGCCAATGCCGGGCAAAGCCTGCAAGGCGACGAGCGTCGACGGCACATCGGCGCCCGCGTGCAGTGCCAGCCGGCCTTCGATGACTTCGCGCGCCAGCGCCTGCAAGGCGCCCTGGCGTTGCCGCACGATGCCGAGCTGGCCCAGCGCATCGCCGCTCGCTGCGGCGATCGCAGCCGGTGTCGGAAAGAGCCGGTCGAGCCCGTCGATCGGTGTGGCGATCGGTTCGCCGAAAGCTTGGACCAGCCGCGAGCCGATCGTTCGTGCCGCGGCCACGGTGATCTGCTGCCCGAGCACCGCGCGCACCGCCAACTCGAAGCCGTCGGCCGTGCCCGGCACGCGCATGCCGTCGCCGTCTGGAAAGCTGGCGTGCAGCGCTGCGTTGATGGCGATCGGATCGGCATCGAGATCGAACATCGCACGCACCCGGGCGATGACGATCGGCAGCACCGACGCGAGCGAATCGCCCACCGACAGCATCAACTGCTCGCGCTCGGTGTCGAAGCGCAACTGGAGCCACCCCGCATGGACGCGCGTGCCCTGCTGGACACGCACCGTGCGTGCGAAGCGCGCGCCATCGCCGGCGCCCGACACCGCCTCGACACCGCGCAGTGCGCGGCGCTCGAAGAAGCCGATCATCGCCGCGGTGTCGTACGGCGGTCGGTAACCGAGTCGCACTTCGATAGGCTGGCCTTCGCGGGCCTCGGCGTTGCCGCCGGCACGCCGCAAGGCGCTCGGGTTCAGGCCGTAGTGCGCGACGAAAGCATCGTTGAAGCGGCGTACGCTGGCGAAGCCGCTGGCCAGCGCCACCTGTGTCATCGGCAGGCGCGTATCGGCGATGAGTTGCTTGGCAGCCAGCAAGCGCCGCGTCTGCAGATACTGCAACGGCGACACGCCGAACTGCGTCTCGAAGATGCGCCGCAAGTGGCGGTCGCTCACCCCCAGCTTCGCCGCAATCTGTGCCGCGCCGGGGCCGCTGTCATCGTCACCGTGCGACCACGCATCCGGCTCGTCGATGAGGCGCGCTGCCTGCAACGCGAGGATGCGCGACGCATCTTCGGTCGACCAGCTCGCGGCGCGCGGTGCCAGTTCTGGCCGGCAGCGCAGGCAGGGGCGAAACCCTTCGGCCTCGGCTTGCGCGGCATGGCGAAAAAAGCGGCAGTTTTCGCGCCGCGGGGTGCGCACCCGGCAGACTGGCCGGCAGTAGATTCCGGTCGATGTCACTGCGGTATAAAACGAGCCATCGAAGCGTGCGTCGTGCGTCTTCATGGCGAGGTAGCAGGCGTCGTTCTCCAGCGGCGCGCCGTTGGCTGGTGACGGTGGAGCGGTAAGGTTCGACATGGCGCAATCTTAGGGCGATGGCGCCGCACAATCAGCCATTTCCGGACATCTGGCCACGAGGCCTTGTGCCTACAATCTGCTCATGCAAATCAACGCTTCGATCTTCAAGGCCTACGATATTCGTGGCGTGGTTCCTGTCACCCTCGACACCCATGTGGCCGAGGCACTCGGCAAGGCCTTCGGCAGTGCGGCACGCGCTGCCGGCGAAACGACGGTGGCGGTCGGTCGCGACGGTCGTTTGTCGGGGCCCACGCTCGCCGCGGCACTGATCCGCGGCCTGGTGGCGACAGGCGTCGAAGTCATCGACGTCGGTGCGGTCACCACCCCGATGCTTTACTTTGCGGCGCACACGCTGTGCCGCAGCGGCATCCAGGTCACGGGCAGCCACAACCCGAAGGACTACAACGGCTTCAAGATGGTGATGGCCGGCCGCGCGATCTACGGCGACGAGATCCAGGGTCTGCGCAAGACCATCGAGGCCGACAGCGCCACGCTGGCGCCGGGTGGCACCGTTCGCACGGTCGACGTGACCGAGGCCTACACGCAGCGCATCGTCGGCGACATCAAGCTGGCACGCCCAATGAAGATCTTGGTCGATTCGGGCAACGGCATCGCGGGTGCTTCGGCCCCCGCCATTTTCCGCGCGCTCGGCTGCGAAGTGACCGAGCTGTTCAGCGAGGTCGACGGCAATTTTCCCAATCACCACCCGGACCCGAGCAAGCTCGAAAACCTGAACGACCTGATGGCGGCGCTGAAGGCCGGCGATGCCGAGCTCGGCCTCGCGTTCGACGGCGACGGCGACCGCCTGGGCATCGTCACCAAAGACGGCACCAACATCTTTCCCGACCGCCAGATGATGCTGTTCGCGCAGGACGTGCTGTCGCGCGTGCCGGGCGGCACCATTATTTACGACGTCAAGTGTTCGCAGCAGTTGGCTCCGGCCATCGAAGCGGCCGGCGGCGTGCCGATGATCTACAAGACCGGCCATTCGCTGATCAAGGCGAAGATGAAGGAAATCGATTCGCCACTGGGTGGCGAGATGAGCGGCCACATCTTCTTCAAGGAGCGTTGGTTTGGTTTCGACGACGGCACCTACGCCGGCTGCCGCCTGCTTGAAATTCTCAGTAAAAGTCCGGACGCCAATGCGGTGCTCATGGCCTTACCGACCAGCTTCTCCACGCCCGAACTCAACGTTCAGTGCGCCGAAGGCGAGCCGCATCTCTTGGTGGCGCAGCTCGTCAAGACGGCGACCTTCGATGCGCCGGCGAGCGTGTCCACGATCGACGGTTTGCGCGTGGACTGGCCCGATGGCTTTGGCCTCATCCGCGCGTCGAACACGACGCCGGTGCTGGTCATGCGTTTCGAAGGCCATACCGATGCGGCGCTGCACCGCATCCAGAATCAGATGATGGCGCTGCTGAAGACGGTCAAGCCCGACGCCACGCTGGCCGAGGCATCGCACTGAGCGCGCAGACCCTGCGCAACGTGAGGTCGTCGATGCTGCGCCTGTACGGCGCGATGATGCGGCTCGCGCAGCCGATGTTGCGCCGCAAGCTGCGCAAGCGCGCGGTCGCAGAACCCGGATACGCCGTGTCGGTGGAAGAGCGCTTCGGCGTTTATGACGCGGCACTCACGGGCACCGACTGGTGCTGGATCCATGCGGTGTCGCTGGGCGAATCGCGCGCCGCTGGCATCCTGCTCATCGAGCTGCGGCGCCAACATCCCGGCGTGCCGATCCTGCTCACGCACGGCACCGCCACCGGTCGCGAAGAGGGCGCCAAGCTGCTGGAGCCCGGTGACATGCAGGTCTGGTTGCCGTGGGACACGCAGCAGGCCGTCGCCGCCTTTCTCGATCGGTTTCAACCGCGGATCGGCGTGCTGATGGAAACCGAGGTCTGGCCCGAAATGGCCGCGGCTTGCGCCGAGCGCGGCATTCCGCTGGTGCTGGCCAACGCGCGCCTCAATGTCAAATCGCTGGCTTCCGCCGAGCGGCTCGCATGGCTCGCGCGGCCGGCTTACGGCGCGCTCGCAGCGGTGTGGGCGCAGACCGAGGCCGATGCGCATCGGCTGGTGTCGTTGGGCGCCAAGGTCGCCGGCGTGTACGGCAACCTGAAGTTCGACGCAGCGCCCGATCTGCGTCAGCTGGCAGCGGCCGATTCGTTGCGTGACTCGTTGCCGAAACCGATCGTCGTGCTGGCCAGTTCACGGGACGGCGAAGAGCGCATGCTGCTCGAAGTGCTCAAGCGCTTCGGCGCCGCGGTGCCGGTGCCGCCGGCGCAAGCCGCCATCAGTTCCATCGCCAAACGCGTGCACGAGGTGCAATGGATGATCGTGCCGCGCCATCCGCAACGCTTCGACGAGGTGGCGGCATTGATCGAGTCGCAAGGCTTCGGCGTGGCGCGCAGGAGTTCGGCCAGCGCGCCGGCCGATTCCGAAATCTGGCTGGGCGATTCGCTCGGCGAAATGGCGCTGTACTACGGGCTTGCCAGCGTGGCACTGCTCGGCGGCAGTTTCGAGCCGCTGGGCGGGCAGAACCTGATCGAAGCGGCTGCGTGCGGTTGCCCGATCGTCATGGGGCCCTCGACCTTCAACTTTGCCGAAGCAGCCGACCTGGCCTTGTCGGCTGGCGCGGCGCAGCGTGTGCCGGACATGGAGCATGCAGTGATGGCGGCGCTGGGGCTGGTCGGCAATGCGGGCAAGCGAGAAGCGATGGTGGAGGCCGCCATCGCTTTCTCATCGTCCAACCGTGGCGCCGCACAACGTACGGCCGCAGCCGTATTGGCGCTGGTGCAAGACGCGCCGCGGCCGGTGCCTGTGTCGGGCACCGCGCCTCTCGAGCGCACTGAACCCGGGTTCAGCGACCCGGCGGATTGATCACTGGCGGCGCCGGCGGTGCGGTCGGCATCACCGGAGGTGTCGGATTGAACGGCTGGATCTGCACCGGAGGCACCACGATCGATGGCGTGGGCGCGACAGGCACGGGGCTCTGCGTCGCAGCCGAGGGAGCCGTCGGCGAAGCGTTGGCCGCCGCGCTGCCCGGCGCCGCCAGCGTCGAGTTGATCGCCTGAAGATCGTCCGCCTTCAACGTGCCGTTGGCCTGTCGCAATTTCAAGTTGCCCAGCAGCACGTTGTAGCGCGCTTGCGCGAGGTCGCGCTTGGTCTGGTAGAGCTGGCTCTGCGAATTCAACACGTCGATGTTGATGCGCACGCCCACCTGGTATCCCAGCCGGTTCGCATCGAGCGCGCTCTGGCTCGACGACTCCGCTGCTTCCAGCGCTTTGACCTGGCCCGCGCCCGACACCAGCCCCAGGTAGGCCGAGCGCGTTGCCTGCGTCACGCTGCGGCGGGTCGATTCGAGTTGCTGCTTCGATTGCTCCTCCAGCGCCAGCGTTTCCTTGATGCGGTTTTCGGTTGCGAACCCGGCAAAGAGCGGCAGGTTGAACACCACGCCGATGGTCGCTGCGTTGATGCGCGTGCCGACCGTGCTGGTGCTCGTGCCGCTCGGGTTGCGCGTCACGTTGTAGCCGAGGTTGGCGTCGAGCGTCGGCTTGTGACCGGCTTCGGCCTTCTGTACTTCGAGACTCGCGACATCGAGCCCGAGCCGTGCCTGGCGAATGGACGGGTGCATGTCTTCGGCCTGCAAGACCCATGCGTTGATGTCGGCCGGCAGCGCCGTCGGCAACACGACAGGCGCAGCCAGCGGCGTCGGCGCGCTGCCCGGGCGCCCGACCAGCTGGTCGAGCACGATCTTCTTCACTTGCAAGTCGTTCTCGGCAGCGATCTCCTGCGCGATGACCAGGTCGTAGCGGGCCTGCGCTTCGCGCGAGTCGGTGATGGTCGAGGTGCCGACTTCGAAGTTGCGCTTGGCCGATGCGAGTTGCTCGGCGACGGCCACCTTTTGCGCCCGCACCAGCGCCAGGCTGTCTTGGCTGGCCAGCACGTCGAAGTACGCCTGGCTCACGCGCACGATCAGGTCCTGATCGGCCGTGGTGAGCACGGCCTGCGCGATATCGGCTTGCCGCAGGCCCTGTTCGTAGGTGGCCCAGTTGGCCGGCCGGTAGATCGGCTGCGTTGCGTTGATGCCGACGTTCTGCGTGTTGTAGTCGCGAGCCACAGAGCCCTGCGTGCCGGCCAGCACGTTGATGCCGAGATCGGTGCGGCCTGCCCCTGCCGTCAACCCCACCGCCGGCAGGATGCCGGCCTTGGCCTGTGCCGCGCGCGCCAAGCTGGCGTCGTATTGCGCACGTGCACCCTGGTAGGTTGCGTCGTAGCCGCGTGCGGCGTCGAAAAGCTCGATCAAACTCTGGCTGTGTGCCGACGGTACGACCGCGGCAAAGAACGTTGCCAGCGCGGCAGGAAGTGGGAGAAGCCGGGGCCAGAAGGGCATTGAAGAGTCCTTGAAGAAAAATCAGTAGCGCGGCACTGCAGCGTCGTGCTGGGCCGACCAGGCGTCGATACCACCTGCCACGTTGGCCACCTCGGCAAGGCCGTTCTGGCTCAGGAAGGCGGCTACCCGTTGGCTGCGTGCACCGTGATGGCAGAGGCATGCGATGCGCTGGCCTTCGTCGAGTTCAGCCAGGCGCGCGGGCACTTCGTTCATCGGGATCGCCAAGAGCGTGAAGCCTTGCGGCGCGACGCTCGCGGTTTGCAGTTCCCAGGGCTCGCGCACGTCGAGCAATACCGGCGTTGCGTCAGCGTTCTGCGCGAACCATGCAGCGAGATCGGAGGGGCGGACCTGGTCGATCATTGGTCGGTCGCTTCGGTCGGGTTCAGAAAGAAAAGCGCGAAGGTTCGGGAAAGTTGAGCAGGCGTGGTGCCACGGTGTCCCACGGCTGTGTCGTTTCCCACTTTCCTTCGCTCACGCGGGTGGCGAAATGGGCACGCATCATCGGCTCGTCGCCGACGATGGCTGCTATGCGGCCGCCGACCTTGAGCGAGCCCAGCAGGTTCTGCGGCATGCGGGCCACCGATCCGCTCAGCACGATCACGTCGAAGCTCGGGCCGCTCGGCAGCGGTTTCGATCCATCCGTATGACGCACTTCGACATTGGTGATGCCGTTGCGAGCCAGCGTCGTCTTGGCGGCTTCGGCCAGCTCGCCATCGATCTCGAGCGTCAGCACTTGCGCAGCGCGGTGGGCCAGCAGCGCGGCCATGAAGCCGGAACCGGTGCCGATCTCCAGCACCGACTCGTGCTTTTGAACGTGCAGGTCTTGCAGCATGCGGGCTTCGACCTTCGGCGACAGCATGAACTGGCCGGCTATGGAGCCGTCCCGCAGCGGGATCTCCATGTCGAAAAAGGCGAGGGCGCGGTGCGCTCGCGGCACATAGTCTTCACGCCGGATCGTGGCGAGCAGGTCGAGGATTTCGAGGTCGAGCACGTCCCAGGGGCGGATCTGCTGCTCGATCATGTTGAAGCGCAAGCGTTCCTGCGTCTGGGTGGGGTTCATCATCTGTTTTTTCCTTGAGGGATCAGGGCAAACCCTCGATTTTAGGTGGCGTGGCTGGCAGGGCCGGTGTCGTCTTTGTCGATTTGTCCGCTACCGTGCCGCTCCAGCGGCGGCGCGCCCAGGCGGCAAGGTCGTCCATGTAGCAGTACACGACCGGCACCACCACCAAAGTGAGCAGCGACGAGGTGATGACGCCACCGATCACGGCCTGGCCCATCGGCGCGCGCTGCTCCGAGCCTTCGCTGATCGCGAAGGCCAGCGGCACCATGCCGAAGATCATGGCCAGCGTGGTCATGAGGATGGGCCGCAACCGAACCCGGGCGGCCAGCAGCAATGCTTCTGCGCGCTCCAGGCCGGGCACTTCATGGCCTTCGGCATCGACGCCCGGCTCGCGCGAGCGGATCGCGAAGTCCACCAGCAAAATCGCGTTCTTGGTGACGAGCCCCATCAGCATCACGATGCCGATGATCGAGAACATCGACAGCGTCGAGTGGAACGTCAGCAACGCCAGCACCACGCCGATGAGCGTGAGCGGCAGGGCGGTCATCAGCGCCAGCGGCTGCAAGAAGCTCTTGAACTGGCTCGCCAGGATCATGTAGATGAAGATGATCGCGAGCGCCAGCGCAGACACGGCATAGGAGAACGACTCCTGCATGTTCTTGGTCGCGCCGCTGAACTGCCAGCCGTAGCCCGGTGGGAAAGCGATGCCCGCCAGCGCGGCCTTGACGTCGTTCGACACCTCGCCGGCCGAGCGGCCGTCGGTGTTCGCGTTGACGCTCACCTCGCGCGCCAGTGCACGGCGGTTGATCTGGTTCGGCCCGGTCGATTCGCGCACGTCGGCGACCTGGTTGAGTCGCACGATGCGGCTGGATCCGTCGGCGTTGCTGCCGGCGGCTGCGGTCACGAAAGGCAGGCGCTCAAGATCGGCCGGCGAGTTGCGTACTTCGGGCGCGAGCCGCACGTTGACGTCGTAGGTCTGGTCGTCCGGCGCGCGCCAGTTGCCGACCGTCGTGCCGGCCACCAGCGTGCGCAGCGCGCTGGCGATCGGTGCCACGCCCAGGCCCAGGTCGGACGCCGCATCGCGCCGCACCACCACGCTCACCGTCGGCTTGTTCGGCTTCTGGCTGGAGTCGAGATCGACCAGGCCGGGGACGGTGCGGATGCGCTCCATCACGGTCTGGCTCAGGCGCGTGAGCTCCTGCAAGTCCGGCCCTTGCAACGAGAACTCGACTGCCTTGTTGCCGCCGACCGAATCGCGCAGCCCCACGTGCGTGACCGTCATGCCCGGCACCGTGCTCAGGCGTTGACGCAGCACCGCCGACATCTGGTCGACGCTGCGGCTGCGCGCTTTGCGGTCGACCAGCCGCACGTAGATGCTGGCGTACATCTTTCCTTGTGCGTCGCCGGTGTTGATGGTCGAGAGTGTGTAGCGCACTTCGGGCATCTCGCGCAGGATGCCTTCGACCTGTCGTGCCTTGGCTTCGGTCACTTCGAGCGAGGAGCCGACCGGCGTGTAGAACGCGATCGCGGTTTCGGAGAAGTCGGCCTTGGGCACGAACTCGGTGCCGAGCAACGGCACCATGAAGATGCTGCCGACGAAGATGCCGAGCGCGATCAGCAGGGTGGTGAGCTTGTGCCCGAGCGACCACCGCAAGATGCTCTGGTAGCCCTCGGCCAGGCGCTCGGTCGATCGATCGAACCAGCCGGTGACACGGCCGATGGTGCGGTCGTAGAAAGTCACTGGCGGGCCGCGCCGGCCCTGCTTGTCGATGGACGGGTCGTGCCAGATGCTCGACAGCATCGGATCGAGCGTGAAACTCACGAACATCGAGATCAGCACCGCCGCCACGATCGTGATGCCGAACTCATGGAAGAACTTGCCGATGATCCCACCCATGAAGCCGATCGGCAGGAATACGGCGACGATCGACAGCGTAGTGGCCAGCACCGCGAGCCCGATTTCCTGCGTGCCGTCGAGCGCCGCCCGGAACGGTGTCTTGCCCATCTGTACGTGCCGCACGATGTTCTCGCGCACCACGATCGCATCGTCGATCAGCAGGCCGACGCAGAGCGACAGCGCCATCAACGTGATCATGTTGATGGTGAAGCCGAACATCGCCATGAACCAGAAAGTGCCGATCAACGCGATGGGCAAGGTGAGCCCGGTGATCACCGTCGAGCGCCACGAGTTCAAAAACAAAAAGACAATGAGCACGGTGAGCAACGCACCTTCGATCAGCGTCTGCCGCACGTTCTGGACCGCGACGCGAATCGGCCGCGAGGCGTCGCCGATGGGTTCTAGCTTGATGCCGGGCGGCAACTGCGGCTGGATCTCGGCAATGGCTTTAACGAGGCCGTCCACCACGCCGATGGTGTTCTCGTCCTGCGCCTTTTGCACCGACAGCAGCAGTGTGCGCTGGCCGTTGTACAGCGCGAGGCTGTCGATCTCCTGTGCACCGTCGCTCACCCGTGCGACCTGGTCGATGCGGATCGGCGCACCGCCCTTGCGCATCACGATGATCTTGCCGAAGTCTTCGGGCCGCTCCATGCGCGCGTCGATCTGCACCACGCGGTCTTGCTCGAGCGAACGCACCGAGCCGACCGGCAGCGCCTGGTTCTCGTTCCTCACCGCGTTGACGACTTGCTCGGTGCTGACGCCGAAAGCCTCCATCGCCTGCGGATTGAGATAGAGGTTGATCTCGCGCTTGGTCCCGCCAACGAGCGTGACCGAGCCGACGCCGCGCACGTTCTCCAGCCGCTTCTTCAATACCTGATCGGCCCAATTGGTGAGTTCGACAGCGCTGGGTTGCTTTGCGGTTGCGCCGTCCGGCAACACCGCGACCGACCACACCGCACGCGACGCCGGGTCGAAGCGCAGCACGCGCGGGTCTTTCACTTCATCGCGAAACAGCGGCCGCACCGCCGCCACCTTTTCGCGCACGTCGTCGGCCGCCTTGCGCCCATCGACGTACAGCTGGAATTCGATGATGACCACCGACATCCCCTCGTAGCTGCGCGAGGTGAGGGCGTTGATGCCGGCGATCGAGTTCACGCCTTCTTCCACCTTCTTGGTGACTTCGCTCTCGACGATTTCAGGCGAGGCGCCGGGATATTCGGTGGTGATCACGACCACCGGAAAGTCGATGTTGGGAAACTGGTCGACCTGCAGTCGCTGGTAGGAAAAGATGCCGAGCACCACCAGCGCGAGCATCAGCATCGTCGCGAAGACGGGGTTCCTGAGGCTGACGCGGGTGAACCACATGTTGGTCAGTTCGGCGCGGTGCCCGACGCCAGGCGAACCAAGGTGCCTTCGCGCAGCGGGCCGATCGTGCCGGCAACAACCAGGGTGCCGTCTTCCACGCCGGTCAACGCCACCATCGTCTGGCGGTCGACCTGGCCGCGCATTCCCGGTTGCACGGCGCGATGCACGATGCGCCCGTCGGCCACCATCTGCACGTACGGGGCCGGCTTGTCGATGCGCACAGCCGACAGTGGCAGCGCGAGCGCCGAACTGCGCCCGACGTCGATGCGGCCCTGTGCGAAGAGGCCCTGCCTGAACCCGGTAGCGCGGTCGAGCCGCAGGTAGACCAGCACACTGCGGCTGCCGGCCTGGGCGCTAGGGTTGACGCGTGCCACCGTGGCCCCCACCGTGCTGTCGGCGCCGGCGGCGTCGAGGCCGCTGCCTTCGATCTGCAACGTCGCGCGCTGACCGACGCGCACCGCGATCGAGTCGGCCGCGGCCAGCGTCGCCTCCACTTCGATATTGCGCAGGTCGACCACCTCGATCACTCGCGCATCGATGGCCACACGCTCTCCGGACTGCACCAGCCGCTGCGCGACCTGCCCTGCGATCGGGCTGCGCAGCACGGTGTCGGTGAGGGACTTGCGGGTGACGTCGACGGCCGCGAGCGCGGCCCGGTGCGTCGAGCGCGCCGCGTTCAGGTTCGATTGCGAGGTGTCGAGCGCCGTCTTCGAGATGAATCCCTGGTCGACCAGCGCCTTGTTGTTGTCGTACGAACGTTGAGCTACCTCGGCCTGCGCGTTGGCCGAGTCGGCCTGCTCCTGGGCTTGCCGCAAGCGCGATTCGTACTCGGTCGGCTCGATGCGGCCGATGATCTGGCCGGCCGTCACCGTATCGCCTTCGCGTACCGTGAGACCGGTCAGTTCGCCGGCAACGCGCGCCTTGACGGCAGCCGAATCGACGGCGCGCAAGGTGCCCGACACGGCAAGCGTCTGCGCCAGTTCGCGGCGTGCGACTCTGACGACATCGGCCGCGGCCAGCTGAACGACAGTCTCCGAAGGCGCCTTCGAGGCGACGGCCACTGTCTGAGCTTTGCGCGCACCGATTGCGCGGAACACGCCGCCCGCGACCAGCACGACGGCGAGCGTGGCAATTCCCCACTTCATGCCGCGTTTCATGGCGCGCTCCGCTGGGTGGCGGAAAGCCCGTGCAACACCGTCTCGGCCTGCAGCGCGATGTACTTTTCAGGGTCGAGCGGCACTTCTCCGTCGATGCAAATGCTGCTCGAGTGCTTGGACAGCATCAGGAAAATCATCGGCGCGACGATGGTGTAGATCGCCAGCCCGACATCGACGGGCGCGAACTCACCGCTGTCGATGCCGCGCTGCAGGATGCGTCGCAGCAAGTCGTGGCCCGGCAGCACGACTTCTCGCCGGTAGAAGGCGGCAAGCTCCGGAAAGTTGTTGCCCTCGCTCACCATGAGCTTGGTCAGGCCCGACGCCTTGGTCGCCCCGACGCGCTCCCACCAGATTCGCATGCAGTAGCGCAACATGTCGGCGGTGCTGCCTTCGAAGGTTTTGAACTCCTGGTTCCACTCGGTGAAGCGGCCTGCGAGGTTCTCGACCACGACCGCTTTGAAGAGCTCTTCCTTGCTTGGAAAATAAAGGAAGAGGGTGCCCTTGGAAACACCGGCACGGGCCGCCACTTCTTCGGATCTCGTTGCGGCAAAGCCCTTTTCGACGAACAGGTCGAGTGCCGCTTCGAGCAGTTCGCCCGGTCGCGCTTCCTTTCGACGCTCGCGCTTGCCCCGAATCGGGCAGATCTTGTCGGTGAAAAAGCGGGGAGCGGGCATCGAGAAATTGCAAATTAACGTTAATGACTAACGGGTTAGTAATGTAGTGACCGTCCTTCAAACCGTCAAGAAGCCACAATGTCATCCATGTCCACCTACATCGATTCATCTACCAACACCGAAACCATCGTGCTGGGAGGCGGCTGCTTCTGGTGCACCGAAGCGGTCTTCGACCGGGTGCAAGGCGTCGTCGATGTCGAATCCGGTTACTGCAACGGCCAGACAATCGCCCCGACTTACGAGCAGGTGTGCTCCGGGCGCACCGGGCATGTCGAAGTCGTCAAGGTCGCATTCGACACGACGCAGATCAGCCTGCACGAAGTCCTGGAGATCTTCTTCGTCATCCACGACCCGACGACGCTGAACCGCCAGGGCAACGATGCCGGCACGCAGTACCGCAGCGGCATTTACTACACGAGCGATGCGCAAAAGCAGGTGGCCGATGGCGTGATCCGCGAGATCGGCGAGAGCAAAACTTACCGCTCGCCATTGGTGACCGAGGTCGAGCCGCTTGCGAACTATTCGACGGCCGAGGCTTACCACCAGGAGTATTTCGTGAACAACCCGAACCAGGGCTACTGCGCTTTCGTGGTTGGCCCCAAAGTCGAGAAGTTCCAGAAGACCTTTGCTTCGAAGGTGAAGGGTTGAGTCTTTCGGCCGAGTTCTGACTTTTATCCCTGTGCATTCACTGCGTCTGTCCCGTTTGCCGCGCCTCGGCGCGAACCCGTTCATCGCCGCCTTGCTGGCGGTAGTGCTTTGGTTCGCGTCGACGATGGGACTCGTGCATGGCGTGGTGCACGTGCCGGGCGTGGCGCAGGCCACTGAGCAGGCAACGAAGGCTTCCACTGCTTCAGCCGTTGCAAGTCAGTCAGTCGCCAAGGCCGTTCGCACCGCGCACGTCACCGGCTTCGCAGCGCTCTTTGCCGATCACACAGACGGCGACGCGCAGTGCCGTTTGTACGACCAGCTTTCCCACGGGCCGGCGGCCATCGCCGTACCCTTGATCGTTCTGCCGTTGGTCTTGCCAACGGCTACTTTCGACTTCTTCCAGGGCGAAGTTCTCGCCCGCTGGGTCGCGCTGTTTCAAGCGCGCGGTCCGCCTTCTTCTCGCTGAATCCCTGCTTTCGGTTCCGGCGGCTGCCGCACGCGTTCAGCGTGCGTGCGCCTGCTGGCTTCCTTTCGATTCAACGAGCTTCTCAATTTCATGACCCCTTCTTTTCGTCGTGGCGCCATCGGCGCCGCCGTGTCTTTGCTTGCCGCCTCGGCAGCCTTTGCCCAATCTGAACCCACCACTGCCGCCACGGGCACCGCGCCCACGCTGCAGGAAATCACCGTCACCGGCAACCCGCTCGGCGCCACCGATTCGATCGCACCCACCGTCTCGCTCAAAGGCGATGCGCTGCTGCTGCGTTCGCAGTCCACGCTCGGCGAAACGCTCGACGGGCTGCCCGGCGTGAGCAGCAGCTACTTCGGCCCCAACGCGAGCCGGCCGATCATCCGTGGCCAGGACGGCGACCGCATCCGCATCCTGCAGAACGGCGGCGGCGCGCCCGATGCGTCGGCTCTGAGCTACGACCATGCGGTGCCGGTCGATGCGCTTGTCACCGACCGCATCGAGGTGCTGCGCGGCCCCTCGGCGCTGCAGTACGGCGGCAGCGCGGTCGGCGGTGTCGTCAACGTCATCGACAACCGCATTCCGACCGAACCTTTCGATGCCGAGGGCAGCTTCGGCGGCCGGGCCGACTTGGGCTATTCGACCGGCAACCGCGAGAAGAACGGCGGCATCGTGCTCGAAGGCGGCAACGACCGCTACGTGTTGCACGTCGACGCCTTCGATCGTGAGTCGGGCGATGTCTCGGTGCCGATCGAACTGCAATGCAGCAAGCCGGGCTCGCCGGGCCTCGCGCGCCGCATCTGCAACTCGGCCAACCAGGCGCACGGCGGCGCCATTGGCGGAACGCTGTTCTTCGACCAGGGCTGGATCGGTGCCTCCGCCAGCACCTACCGCAGCACCTACGGCACCGTCGCCGAAGACGACGTGACCATCGGCATGAAATCGGATCGCTACGCGCTGGAAGGCGAGTGGCGGCCGGGCGGTTTCTTCACCAGCGTGCACGCCAAGCTGAGCCACACCGATTACCGCCACACCGAGTTCGAAGGCGCCGCGGCGGGCACCACCTTTGCCAACAAGAGCAACGACTTCAGGCTCGAAGCCAAGCACCAGAAAATCGGCAACTTTGAAGGGCTGATCGGCTTCAGCAGCGAGAGCAACCGGTTCTCTGCCGATGGTGAAGAGGCCTTTGCGCCGAACAGCCGCACGCGTTCCAACGCCATCTTTCTGCATGAAGAACTGGGCACTTCGTGGGGCCGCCTGAGCTTCGGCGCGCGCACCGAGCAAGTGAAGGTGACGTCGCTGGGCTACCCGGAGGACCCGAGCGTGACGCGCTTCGCGATCGGCGAGCGCGACTTCAACCCGCACAGCGCGGCGCTGGGTGCGCTGGTCAATCTCGCACCGCAGTGGCAACTGACATCGAACCTGGCGTACACCGAGCGTGCACCGAAGGACTACGAGCTCTTCGCCAACGGCCCGCACGTCGCGACCGCCGCATGGGAGGTCGGCGATCCATCGCTCAAGAAGGAGAAGTCGACCGGCCTGGACATCGGTGCGCAGTGGAAGTCGGGCCCGAACACGGCGCGCGTCAATGCATACGTCACGCGCTTCCAGAACTACATCGGCCTGACCTCGACCGGTCGCGAACTCGACGCAGATGGCAACGTATTGGCCTTGCCTGGCTCACCGGATGCGCTCGCCGAGTACGCCTACAACGGCGTGCGTGCGCGATTCACCGGCATCGAGGCCAACGGCAATCTGCGGCTGCTGGGCACGGAGGGTTTTTCGAAGACCACCGACGGCTCGACCCTCGATCTCGAATGGCGTGGTGACCTGGTTCGCGCGATCAATACCGACACCGGCGAGCCCTTGCCGCGCATCGCACCGGTGCGCATCGGTGGCACGCTGGCTTACGGCAATGGGCCGTGGGGCGCACGTTTCGGCTTCGACTACAACGCAGCGCAGCATCGCGTACCGTCGATGGGCGCACGCGAGACCGACGCCTACACCTTGTGGAATGCGGCGCTCACGTACCGCATGAAAGTCGACCGAGCCAGCCTCACCTGGTATGCGCGCCTCGACAACATCACCAACAAGCTGGCGTACAGCGCGACGTCGATCCTGACGACGACGGTGTACCCCAATGCGCCGTTGCCGGGACGGACGTTGAAGGTCGGGTTGCGCGCGACGTTCTGACGTTGCGTGTCTAGGCTTTCGCAGACGCGGGAGTCGGGTGCCCGCTCACCCGGCTCCCCGCATCCCGCGGCAAGCCCACCGCATCCACCAGCGCCAGCAACGCCACCGCGGTGACGAGTCCGAAAGCGATGCGAAAGTCCTGCACGCCGGGCGCACCGGCATGCCCGGTAAAGCGCTCGGCGATGCTCAGCCCGATTGCTCCGAACGCGATGCCGACGCCTGCGCTCGCCTGTTGGAACATGCTGAAAAGCGTGGTCGCGCCGCTGGTCTGCGCCGGCGTGGTGTCGCAGAAGGCCAGCGTGTTGATGGCGGTGAACTGCATCGACCGGCACATGCCGCTCAACACCAGCACCGCCGCCATGACCGCGACCGGCGTGTCGGCAGAAAACGCCATGAGCGCCGCGAAACCGAGCGCCACCAACAGGCCATTGAAGAGCAGCGTGCCGCGAAAACCCAGCCGCCGCATGATGAAGCTGGTGGCCGGCTTCATGCCGAGGTTGCCGCCGAACATCGCCAGCATCATGAAACCCGAGGCGACCATGCTGAAGCCAAAAGCCAGCTGAAACATCAGCGGCAGCAAGAACGGCGCGCTGCTGATCGCGATGCGAAAGAGCGATCCGCCGAACACCGACACCCTGAAGGTCTGCACGCCGAAGGCCGACAGGTCGACCAGCGGATGCGCCGTGCGCCGCAGGTGCCAGAGCGCGAAGCCCAGCGAGGCCGCACCACCCGCCGCCAACGCGCCGGCGAAGAACCAGTCGATGGGCGTGTGGCTCATCAGCTCCAGCCCGTACATCAGGGCCGCCAGGCCGAACCCGCTGGCGGCGAAACCGGTCCAGTCGAACGGGCGCAGCTTGCCCGGCGCATCGTCGATCCAGCGCAGTGCCAGCACGATCGCGATCGCACCGAGCGGCACGTTCAAAAAGAAGATCCAGTGCCAGCTCCAGGTGCTGGCGATCCAGCCGCCCAGCGGCGGCCCGAGCACCGGCGCCGCCAGGCCGGGCCAGGTGATCGTCGCGATGGCTTTGACCAGGCCGCTCTTGGGCGTGCTGCGCAATACCACCAGCCGGCCCACCGGCACCATCAGCGCGCCGCCGATGCCCTGCACGATGCGCGCGGCCACGAACACCGGCAGGCTCTGTGCCAGGCCGCATGCGACCGAGGCCAGCGTGAACAGCAGCACCGCGCCGGCAAAGACGGAGCGCGGACCGAAGCGGTCGGCCACCCAGCCGCTCATCGGGATGAACACCGCCAGCGCCAGCAGGTAGGCGCTGATGCCGATCGACAGGTTCACCGGCAACACGCCGAAGCTCTGCGCCATGGCGGGCACCGCCGTCGTGATGACGGTCGCATCGAGGTTCTCCATGAAGAAGGCCGCGGCGACGAGAAATGCAATGAGGCGGCCGCGGCGGGCGCTTTCGGCGGGACTGACGTCTGGCGCCGGACTCTCGGAAGGGGGCGAAATCATGAGTGACCGAGCATAGCCATCCGAAAGCGCCTTGACCCGAAAAGCGCTTTAACCTCGGCACCAGATTCCTTAAGGCACTCCCACGATGTCCGCTTCTCCATTCGAACCCACCGATCCGCCCGACAACAGCGGCATGCGCAAAGGCCTGACCAGCTACGGCGACCAGGGCTTCTCGCTGTTCCTGCGCAAGGCCTTCATCAAGGGCGCGGGCTTCACCGATGCCGCGCTCGACCGCCCGGTGATCGGCATCGCCAACACCGGCAGCGCCTACAACCCGTGCCATGGCAACGCACCGCAACTCATCGAAGCGGTCAAGCGCGGCGTGATGCTGGCGGGCGGCCTGCCGATGGACTTTCCGACCATCTCGGTGCACGAGAGCTTTGCCGCGCCGACCAGCATGTACCTGCGCAACCTGATGTCGATGGACACCGAGGAGATGGTCCGCGCCCAGCCGATGGACGCGGTGGTACTGATCGGCGGCTGCGACAAGACCGTGCCGGCGCAGTTGATGGGCGCGGCATCGGCCAACATCCCGTCGATACAGCTCATCACCGGCTCGATGCTGACCGGCAGCCATCGCGGTGCACGCGTCGGTGCCTGCACCGACTGCCGTCGCTACTGGGGCAAGTACCGCGCCGAAGAGGTCGATGCCGAAGAGATCGCCGACGTCAACGACCAGCTGGTCGCCAGCGTCGGCACCTGCTCGGTGATGGGCACGGCCAGCACCATGGCTTGCATCGCCGAAGCCCTGGGCATGACGATGCCCGGGGGCGCCTCGCCACCGGCCGTCACGGCCGACCGCATTCGCATCGCCGAGCAGACCGGCGCGCAGGCGGTGCAGATGGCACGCGACAAGCTGACCATCGACAAGGTGCTGACGCGCGATGCCTTCGAGAACGCCATGCGGGTGCTGCTCGCCATCGGCGGCTCGACCAACGGCATCGTTCACCTCACCGCCATCGCCGGCCGCATGGGGCTGGAGATCGACTTGGCGGCGCTCGACCGCATGGGCCGCGAGACGCCTGTGCTGCTCGACCTGAAGCCTTCGGGCCAGCACTACATGGAAGACTTTCATCATGCCGGCGGCATGGCGACGCTGCTGCGCGAACTCAAGCCGCTGCTCAAACTCGACGCCATGACGGTCACCGGCCGCACGCTGGGCGAAGAGATCGAGCGCTCCGGCCCTGGCTTCAAACAGGACGTCGTGCGCAGCGCCGCCAACCCGATCTATCCGCAGGGCGGCATCGCCGTGTTGCGCGGCAACCTGGCGCCCGGCGGCGCGATCATCAAGCAGTCGGCGGCCGACCCGAAGCTGATGGAACACGAGGGCAGGGCGGTGGTGTTCGAGAACGTCGAAGACCTGGTGACGCGCATCGATCGCGACGATCTGGACGTCACTGCAGAAGACATCCTGGTACTGAAGAACATCGGCCCCAAGGGTGCGCCCGGCATGCCCGAAGCCGGCTACATCCCGATCCCGCGCAAGCTGGCGCGCGCTGGCGTGAAGGACATCGTGCGCATCTCCGATGGGCGCATGAGCGGCACCGCTTTCGGCACCATCGTGCTGCACGTCACGCCCGAATCGGCCATCGGCGGGCCGCTGGCTTATGTGCAGAACGGCGACCGCATTCGCCTGAGCGTGACGAACCGCGAGATCGCATTGCTGGTGTCCGACGAAGAGTTGGCGCGGCGCGCGGCAGCGTCGCCGGTGATCGAGCCAACCGCTGCGCGCGGCTACAAGAAGCTCTTCCTGCAGAGCGTGACGCAGGCCGACCAGGGCGTCGATTTCGATTTCCTGCGCGCGCCGAAGATGGTGGGCAAGGTGCCGCGATAACGCCTGCCTGTTTCCAGTGAACGCCTCCGTCTTCTCCTCGCTGCTGCCCGTCGTCCTGCTGATCGCCTGCGGCTACATGGCAGGCAAGCGGCGTTGGGTCGGCGCTGCGTCGGTCAAGGATCTTTCGAACCTGATCTTTCTGTTGCTGGCTCCGGCGCTGTTGTTCCGCGCGATGAGTACCGTGCATGTCGAGCAGCTCAGCCTGCGGCCGGTGGCTGCGTACTTCGTCGGTGCGGGGCTGATCTTCGCGGGCACGCTGGTGTGGCGCGGTTTCAATCGCACGGCGGCGGTGCTCGCGCTGGCCAACACCTACAGCAACACCGTGATGATCGGTATCGCGCTGATCGGCTTGGCCTACGGACCCGAAGGCATGGTGGTGCTGCTTACGTTGATCTCGTTGCACTCGCTGGTGTTGATGACCAGCGCGACCATCGTGCTCGAACTCGCGGTGGCGCACGAGCACGCGACGATCAGCGGTGCCGAGCGTCGCTCGATGGCGCACACGGTGGGTCGGGCGCTCTTCAACGCTGTCATTCATCCGGTGCCGCTGCCGATCATCGCGGGCCTGTTGTGGGCGCAGACCGGTCTCACCATGCCCGCGGCCATCGACACGCCCATCGCGCTGCTCGGCGCGGCGTTCAGTCCGGTCGCGCTGGTGCTGGTCGGCATCACGCTGGCGCTGACGCCTGTCGGCATGCACTGGCGTGGCGCGCTGGTGCAGGCGACCATCAAGAACATCGTGCATCCGGCGCTGGTGGCGGGGCTCGGGCTGCTCTTCGGACTGCGTGGCTTGCCATTGACCGTGATGGTGGTTGCTGCGGCGTTGCCGATCGGCGCCAACGTGTTCCTGTTCTCGCAGCGCTACAAGACGGCGGAAGAGCTGGTGACGGCCAGTGTGGTGGTGTCGACCGGGCTCGCGTTGGTGACTCTGTCGCTGGTGATGGCGCTGGTCGGTAGGCTTTGAGGAGAAGGCGCCTATGTCTTTCGGCAAGCTGGCCGTTTGTGGAAGTGGCGCCGCAGCGCGATCAACCTACAGTGGCGGTCAATGTGAGATCGGGTGCATCTTGATGGGCGTCGAACGATCGGTTTCGACCTTGATTCGAACCGGGCTGATGGGGGCGGGCGTGTGGCTCGGCGCCATCGGCTGCGTGGCCGCGGCTGCGGCCGATAACCCGGTACGGCCAGCGCCACCGGATGTGCCCTGTCGAACGCCGTGCCTCTCGAGCGCCGAACCGCCGTCACGTGAAGCGCCGAAGCGCGACCAGCCCAAGGTCGCTGCCCGCCCGTCGGTTCAAAAGGGGACGGCCACCGAACGCAAAACCCAGCCTGCCAGGCCACCGCGTTGCAGTGACATCACGATGCGCACCGCGCTCGGTGAACCGGTGACGGTCGAAGAAAACGAATTCCTGAAAAAGCAGTGCCCGTAAGGCTGGCCGCTCACCGGGCGTTCAAGGCGCGAGCCGTTCTCGCACCCAAGCGTCCGACTGTCGTCGATAGCGCAGGCGGTCGTGCAGCCGGCTGCGGCGGCCTTGCCAGAACTCCCATTGGTCGGGCACCAGCCGATAGCCGCCCCAATGCGGCGGACGCGGAGGCGAGAGCAAATGTTTGGCGGCAGCGAGCGCCGCGTTCTTCACCAGGACATCACGGCCGCTGATCACTTCGCTTTGCGGGCTGGCCCAGGCCCCGATACGCGAGTCGAGCGGTCGACTGGCGAAGTACGCGTCGCTCTCTTCGGCGCTGATTTTTTCGACGGTGCCTTCGATGCGGACCACGCGCTCCAGCTCGACCCAATGAAACTGCAGCGCCGCATACGGATTGCCAGCGATCTCATGGCCCTTGCGACTCTGGTAGTTGGTGTACCAGACGATGCCACGCGCGTCATAGCCCTTGATGAGCACGATGCGGGTCGATGGCCTCAGGTCGCCTCCGACGGTGGCCAGCGTCATCGCATTCGGCTCCGGCACCTTCGAATCGATTGCCTCCGCGAGCCAGCGCTCGAACTGCATCAGCGGTTCGCCGGCACTGTGGGTTTCGTCGAGTTCGGCACGCTCGTAGCTTTTGCGAAGTGAGGCGAGGTCGGCGTTGGGCGAGGTCATGCCGACATTGTTGCGCACGCTGTCTGCGCGCATGGATACTGGCGGTCGATGACCTTCCTCGCGTCGCTTCCCCGGGATCGCCTCCCCACCGTGATCGTGCTGGCCTCCGGGCGTGGCGAGCGCTTCCGCGCGGCCGGTGGTATCGGCTCCAAGCTGCAATCCGCACTGGCAGGGCAGGCCGTGCTGGTGCACACGCTCGACGCGGTTCGCGCCAGCGGGCTGCCCTGGCATCTGGAAGACGTCGGTCATCCGGGCATGGGCGATTCGATCGCGGCCGCGGTGCGCGCTACCAGCGATGCGGCCGGCTGGTTGATCCTGCCGGGCGATCTGCCGCTGGTGCAATCGACCACGCTGCGTGCAGTGGCGGCTGCGTTGTCGGCAGCGGTGCACGCGGCACAACCGCGCTTTCGTGGCGAGCGCGGCCATCCGGTCGGCTTCGCTGCGGCGTGCTTCGCGCAACTCTCGGCACTCGAAGGCAACCTGGGCGCCGCGCCTGTGCTGCGGGCGTTGCGCGAGGCCGGGGCGGTGACCGATGTGGAGGTCGACGACATCGGCATCGTCACCGACGTCGATACGCCCGACGCGCTGGCGCAAGCCGAACGCCTGCTGCTCGCACGCCGCGCCGGCTAGCTGCGCGTGACGATCGCGCAGGCGATGCGCGGTCCCGAGTTGCCGGACGGCTGCGTCGTGAAGTCGTCGCGATCGCGATGCACGATCAAGGCACGGCCGACGACGTTGTTGTCGGCGCCTTCGGTCATCGACAGCGAGTGGTCGTCGACCGAGAAGCGGGCGACGCCTGCAGCATCCGCCACCAGGCTCGGCAGCTCGCCTGCGTGGCTGCCCGGCGCGCCGAACTTGCCATGCGTGACGCCGGTCGGGTTGAAATGTCCGCCCGATGCATCTCCGTTGTTGGCGCAGTCGCCCTTTTCATGGATGTGGAAGCCGTGCTCGCTTCCCGGCGCCAGTCCGCGCACTTCGCCCTTGATGCGCACGCCATGATCGAGCGTGCTGAACACCACCGTGCCCATCGTCGGGTTGGGGTTGATGGCGGCAGTCGGCACCAGGTTGGCGACCGCGCCGGGCCTGCTGCCACCCATGCTCCCGCAAGCCGTGAGCACGACCGCCGCGCTGATCGAGAGCGACCACACGGCGCAAGAGCGTACGGAGGGTCGTACTGCGGATGAAATACAGGCGAAGCGAAGATTCATGAAGGTTCCTGGTCGGAATTGGAGGAATTGGAAGGTGACTCGTTGTATAGCCGCATTGCCGCCGCACCGCCATCGGTTCCGGCCGCGACTTCTTCTGCAGCGAGCTTGATCAGACGGGCCAATGCCGCATCGTGGATGGCGTGGCGCTGCAGTTCCTGCAAGGTCTGCTGCGCATAGTCGAGCGAGCTGCCGTAGCGCCCTACCGCACTGGAAAAGATCTCGCGATAGCGCGCGTCGCTCAGCTCGCCGGTGAAGTTGGGGCTGCGGCGCGACAGCGTGAAAGCCAGCGCGCGCACTGTGCCGCCAGGCGTTACGCAATCGAGCCAGCGCGGGTCGTAGACACCCGTCGGCATCTCGCGCAGCCAGAGGCGGCCCAGTGTTTCGAGTGCATCCGACTGCGGGATGCGAAACGCCATGCCACGACAACTGCCCCCCGACAGCAGGCCGAACACCAGACCGGGGTTTTGCGGCGTGCCGCGGTTTACGCGGCTCCACATTTTCAGGGCCCGATGCCAGCCGTGCACACGGGCCGGGCGGCGCTCGGCAAAGTCGAAGTCGGGTCGCCAGATCAGCGAGCCGTAGCCGTAGACCCAGAAGTCTTCGTGCCCGCCCCATTCGTGGATCACGCGGTCGAGCATCGGCTTCGGGTCTCGCAACGGCCTGGGGAGCGGGTCGAGTCCGGGAGGGCCGGGGTTGCCCTCTACAATTTCGGGGTCATGGTTCACCGCACCATTATTTACCGCCCCCTTTCCTATGGAGACAGACCCATGGCATCCAGCGCCGACGACGACAGCCTGCAAAACCTTGTTCTCGGCCTGATTTCTGGTCTGATCGCCCTCGTCATCTTCCTGCTGATCGGCATCGTGATCTGGCACAAGGGACATAGCGCCACTGCCGCCAAAGCGGGCGGCGCGCCGGTAGCGGCGGCAATGGCCGCGCCTGCCGCTGCTGCCGTGCCGCCCCTCGCGGTTGTCACCGAAACCGTGACCGTGACGATCCCCGACGGCGCCAGCGTCAACGTCGGCGCCAACGGCGTGGTCGCCTTCTACTTCGCCACCGGCAGCGCCGACCTGGCACCGGGCGCCGCCGAGGCACTGGCCGCGGTCATCAAGGGCGTGCAGGGCGGTCGCAAGGCAGTGATATCTGGCTACCACGACACCACAGGGGATGCCGCCATCAACGAGCAACTCGCCAAGAAGCGCGCGGAGATGGTTCGCGACGTGCTGACCGGGCTGGGCGTGCCGGCCGCCAAGGTCGATCTGCAAAAGCCGGGCGAGACGGCGGGCTCGGGCAACAACGTCGAAGCGCGCCGTGTCGAGGTCAAGTTGGTCGACTAGCCGCCGCCGCGCAAAATCCTATCGACATCAAGCCCGGCGATACCGGGCTTTTTCATTGGCTCTTGGTACCATGAGTTTTCCCCATTGCGATGAAACTCATGACGACGCATACCACTGTCACCGAGGTCACCGACCGCATCCGGGAGCGCAGCAAGGCCACGCGCACGGCCTATCTACAGCGACTCACCGAGACCCGCGACCGCGATCGCGGCGCCGAACGCATGGGGTGCGCCAATGTGGCCCATGCGGTCGCTGGCATCCCGGCCAACGACAAGTTCAGGGTGGTAACCGAGCGCGCACCCAACATCGGCATCGTCACGGCCTACAACGACATGCTGTCGGCCCACGCTCCGTACCAGACTTACCCGGACATCATCAAGAACGAAGCCCGCAAGCTGGGCGCCACGGCGCAGGTCGCGGGCGGCGTGCCGGCCATGTGCGACGGCGTAACCCAGGGCACGCCCGGCATGGAACTGAGCCTGTTCAGTCGCGACCTCATCGCCATGAGCACCGCGGTCGCGCTCACGCACGACATGTTCGATTGCGCGCTGCTGCTCGGCGTCTGCGACAAGATCGTGCCAGGCCTGTTGATCGGTGCGCTGCACTTCGGCCACTTGCCGACGGTCTTCGTGCCGGCGGGGCCGATGGCGTCTGGCATGTCGAACACCGCGAAGTCGAAAGTGCGCGAGCAGGCTGCGCAGGGGCTGGTCGGGCGCAAGGGGCTGATGGAGGCCGAGATGGCGGCCTATCACTCGGTCGGTACCTGCACCTTCTACGGCACCGCCAATAGCAACCAGATGCTGCTCGAAGCCATGGGCCTGCACGTGCCCGGCACGGCGTTCATCCAGCCCGGCGATGCAATGCGCGAAACGCTCACGCGCGAGGCGGTGCGCACGGTGCTCGGCCGTGCTGGCGACACCGGCGCCGCTGCGTTCGCCACGCCGCCGATCGGCGTCATGGTGGACGAGCGCTGCATCGTCAACGCCATGGCCGCCTTGCTCGCGACCGGCGGTTCGACCAACCACCTGATCCACTGGGTCGCGGTAGCGCGTTCCGCCGGCATCGTGATCGACTGGGACGACTTTTCCCGGCTCTCCGACGTGATTCCGCTGTTGACACGCGTCTATCCGAACGGCAGCGCCGACGTCAATGAATTCCAGGCCGCCGGCGGCCCCGGCTTCGTCATCGGCGAGCTCGTCGATGGCGGGCTCATGCACGCCGACGTGCTCACCGTTCGCTCTGGCGGCATACGCGAGTTCGCGAACATCCCGACGCTGGCCGATGGCGAACACAAGCTGTCATGGAGCGCGGCGGCACCCTCCAAAAACGAAGCGGTCGCGCGGCCGGTCGACGCACCTTTCAGCGCCACTGGCGGCTTGAAGTTGTTGAACGGCAACCTCGGCCGGAGCGTGATCAAGGTGTCGGCCGTGTCCGATGACCGGCATGTCGTCGAAGCGCCGGCGCGCGTGTTCGATTCGCAAGCCGCATTGCAGCAGGCCTTCACTGCCGGCGAACTCGATCGCGACGTGATCTGCGTCGTGCGCTGGCAAGGTCCAAAGGCCAACGGCATGCCCGAGCTGCACAAGCTGACGCCGCCGCTGTCGGTGCTGCAAGGCAAGGGATTCAAGGTCGCACTGGTCACCGACGGCCGCATGAGCGGCGCCTCGGGCAAGGTGCCGGCGGCAATCCATGTATCGCCCGAAGCAGCCGCCGGTGGTCCGATCGCCAAGGTGCGCGATGGCGACTTGATCCGGCTCGATGCGGTCGCAGGCACACTGGCCGTGTTGCTGCCCGACGACGAATGGGCCGAACGCGAAGTCGCGACGCTTTCCGATGCGCAGCGCGTCGCCGACGGTCATGGCCTGGGCCGTGAATTGTTCGCCGGCATGCGGCGCAATGCTTTGACTGCTGAAGAAGGAGCCTGCTCATGGCTGTAACAGACAAACTCACCGCTCTCGACGTGATGCGCGACGCACCGGTCATTCCGGTCATCGTGCTGCACGATGTCAAAGACGCCATCCCGCTGGCGCGTGCACTGGTGGCCGGCGGCATCCGCATGCTGGAGGTCACGCTGCGCACGCCGCAGGCGCTGCAATGCATCGAAGCCATCGCCAAGGACGTGCCTGAAGCGGTGGCGGGTGCCGGCACCATTCGAAGTGCCTCCGACGCACAGGCGTCGGCGCTTGCGGGTGCCAGGTTCGGCGTGAGCCCTGGCTACACGCGGTCGGTCGGCAAGGCCTGCCGCGACCTGGGCTTGCCACTGCTGCCCGGCGTCGCGACCGGCAGCGAAATCATGACGGCGCAGGAAGACGGGTACACCCAGCTCAAGTTTTTCCCGGCGCTTCAGGCAGGTGGCTTGCCGATGCTGAAAGCGTGGCAAGGCCCGTTCGGCGACGTCACCTTCTGCCCGACCGGCGGCATCCACGCGGGCAATGCGGCGGAGTTTCTGGCGCTGTCGAACGTGGCTTGCGTCGGCGGTTCGTGGATCGTGCCGGCCGAGGCGATTCGCGAAGGCAATTGGGCGCTGATCGAAAAATTGGCGCGCGCCGCCACCACGCTGGCACGCTCGGCGGCATGACCGCCGCTCTGGCGGGTTCCGGTCAGAGCGGAGGTGCGGAGTTGGCCGATCTGAAGGTCATCGCTTTCGATGTCTTCGGCACCGTGGTCGACTGGCACAGCGGTATCGCCGCCGAGGCCGAGCGCTTGCTGCCGGGTGTCGATGGTGGCGCGTTCGCGCTGGCGTGGCGAGCGGGCTACCAGCCGGCGATGAAGAGCGTGATGGAGCGCATGGCGAGCGACGTCGGTCACGGGGGTGGCACCGGTGGTTTCACTCTGCTCGACGAATTGCACATGAGCATCCTCGAAGGCGTGCTGCGCGACTTCGGCCGGCCCGATGTCGACCCGGCCCTCCGTCGCGAGCTGAACCGAGCCTGGCACCGGTTGCCGGCGTGGCCCGACGCGGTCGCGGGCCTCGCGCGGCTGAAGAAGAAGTACATCATCTGCACGCTGTCGAATGGCAACATCGGCTTGCTGACCGAAATGGCGAAGGGGGCAGGATTGCCTTGGGACTGCGTGCTTTCGGCCGAAGTCTTCAAGGCCTACAAGCCCGACCCGCGCACCTACCTCGGCGTGGCGGCGGTGTTCGATGTCGCGCCCGGGCATGTGATGCTAGCGGCGGCGCACCACGACGACCTGGCTGCTGCGCGCGCCTGCGGCCTGAAGACGGGCTACATCGAGCGGCCGAACGAGTTCGGCGCGGCGCGGCCCAAGGACGTTTCAGCGCAGCCCGACAACTCGCTGCACGCGCGAGACATCGGCGCGCTGGCTGAGTTGCTGGGCTGTTGAATCAACGCAGGCCGCCGCCGCTCGCGTCTTCTTTCCGCTGGATGAGCTCGATCTTGTAGCCGTCGGGATCCGTCACGAAGGCGATCACCGTGCTGCCGCCCTTGACCGGACCGGCCTCGCGCGTGACGTTGCCGCCCGCTGCCTTGATCTTGTCGCAGGCCGCGTAGGCATCGGGCACACCGAGAGCGATGTGGCCATAGGCGCTGCCGAGGTCGTAGCTTTCCGTGCCCCAGTTGTAGGTGAGTTCGATCTCGGCCTGCGCCGGGTTGCCTTCGCCATAGCCGATGAAGGCCAGGCTGTACTTGTATTCGGGGTTCTCGGACGTGCGCAGCAGGTTCATGCCTAGCACCTTCGTGTAGAAGTCGATCGAACGCTGCAGGTTGCCGACGCGCAGCATCGTGTGAAGTAATCTCATTTTGGGAATTCTTGTTGTCGTGGAAACCGCGATTTTGGCGCGCCGCGCCTTTTAGCGCTTGGGGAGTTCGAACACCAGGCAAGTCGTGGTGGCATGCGCGTAGAGCGTGCCGTCGGGGCCGACGAGGCGGGCCTCGGCGGTGGCCAGCTGGCGGCCGCAGTGGATCACCTTGCCGATGGCGCGCACGCGTTGCACTTTGGGCGTGAGGGCCTTGACGTAGTTGACGCCGAGTTCGGCTGTCGTGTAGCCCCGGCCGGGCGGCATCATCGTGTGGACCGAGCAACCCAATGCCGAGTCGAGCATCGTGGCGGCCCAGCCACCGTGGATCGTGCCCAGTGGATTCAGGTGCTCGGCCAGCGGTTCGCCCTGAAAGATCGCCACGCCGGCGCTGACTTCGACGACGGTGAAGTTCAGTGTCTCGGCAATCGCGGCATAGGGAATCTTGCCATCCATCATGGCCTGCATTACTTCGAGACCGGTCAGGCCTTCGATGTCTTCCGATCGCGCAACGCCTGGTCCGGGGCCGGCGTGCAGCAGCGCGTTCACTTCGGTTTCTCTCGCGATCCAGGCTTCGAGCTGGTTGTTATCTGACACGGGAATTCTTTCGACAGTTGTAGATGCAACTATTGTAGATACAATAGTTGCTCATGAAAGCTGCCACCGCGACACGAATCGAGCCCCAGGACTGTACCAACTTCAAGCTGCGCAGCCTGGGCCGGGTGGTGTCACGGCATTACGACGGCGCGCTGACTGAGTGCGGGCTCAAGACTTCGCAGTATTCACTGTTGTCGCATGTCATCAAGTTGGGCCCGTTGCGCCCCATCGATCTGGCGCGCGCTATGAACGTCGAGGCTTCGACCCTCACCCGCAATCTCAAGCCGCTGCTGGTGGCCGGCTATCTCACGCAATGCGAGGGCGTGGATGCGCGGAGTCGGCTCATCAGCATCACCGATGTAGGCCGTGTCAAGCGCGTCGAAGCGCAACGCCTGTGGCGCAGCGCACAGCTCGACCTCAACCGAATCCTGGGTGCGGATCGCGTGCTGGCATTGCATCAGCTGGTCGACGACTCACTCGAGTTGCTCGGTGCCGATGCGATGGCAGCGGCTGCGCAAGAGAGCTGACGTTCGTACAGCGTTCGCTCCTCCTCACGTTTTCGTCCCGTCTTTTAGATCCCTTTTTTTAGTCGCAGAGGTCGCATGTTCGCTCCCCAGTTCTCCGCATGGCTGCAGCGCCGCGGCATCCATTACGGCTGGATCATTGCCGCCGTCACCTTCCTGACGATGCTGATGATGTCAGCCGCGCTCGGCTTACCCGGCGCGATGATGCAACCGCTCGGCAAGGAGTTCGGCTGGAGCACCGAGCAGGTGTCGTCGGCGCTGGCATTGCGCTTTGCGCTGTTTGGGCTCATGGGTCCGTTCGCGGCGGTGTTAATGGAGCGCTACGGCCTGCGCGCGGTGATGTGCGTCGGGCTGGCGCTGGTCGGTTCGGGCATGGCGCTCGTCACGCTGGCATCGCAGCTCTGGCAACTCTTCATCGTCTGGAGCCTGATGCTCGGCATCGGTACCGGCATGACTGCCCTCGTGCTTGGCGCGGTGGTGGCTAACCGCTGGTTCGTCGGGCGACGCGGGCTGGTCATCGGCATGTTGACGGCCAGTTCGGCGACGGGGCAACTGGCTTTCTTGCCGGTGGCAGCATGGATGATCGAACACTGGGGCTGGCGTTCCGCCACCGTGCCGGTGTTCTTCGGCGCCATCGTGATTGCGTTGCTGTGCTTGCTGCTTGTGCGCAACCGGCCGTCCGATCTCGGTCTGCTGCCCTATGGCCAGACGCCCGCCGCGGCCGGCGCAGCACCGCCGCCGCCGCCCGCGATGGTCATGAACTGGCGCACGCCTTTCATCACGCTGCGTGAAGCCTCGTCCAACAAGACGTTCTGGATCCTCGCCGGCACCTTCTTCATCTGCGGGCTCAGCACCAACGGGCTGGTGCAGACCCACTTTATTTCGCTATGCGGCGACAACGGCATGGGCGCCGTACCTGCTGCATCGGTGCTGGCGATGATGGGCGCGTTCGACTTCGTCGGCACCATCATGTCGGGCTGGCTGTCCGACCGCTACGACAACCGCAAGCTGCTCTTCTGGTACTACGGCCTCCGTGGCCTGTCGCTGTTCTGGCTGCCGCATTCCGAGTTCACGATCTACGGCCTGGGCCTGTTCGCGATGTTCTACGGGCTCGACTGGATCGCGACCGTGCCGCCGACGGTCAAGCTCGCCGGCGTCACCTTCGGTCCGCAAAAGGTCGGTCTGGTGTTCGGCTGGATCTTTGCAGCGCATCAGCTCGGTGCGGCTACGGCGGCCTATGGCGCTGGCTTCGCGCGCACCTTGCTGTTGACCTACAGCCCGGCTCTGTATGCCGCTGGCGCTGCGTGCCTGCTGGCCGCGGTGCTGGTGCTGCTGATCAAGCGTCCTGCAGGCCCTGCTTCGGCAGCGCCAGTCAAACGACCCGCCGCGCCGACCAGCGTTGCGCGCGCTTGAGAGAGATGAGATGACGGTGACCACCATCGACCCGCGCACCCGTCTCCTGCTCGAAGCACCGATCGTCCCGACGCTCCTGCGACTCGCCGCACCCAATATCGTCGTGATGGTGGCGCAGGCCGCCGTCGGTCTCATCGAAACCTACTTCGTCGGCAAGCTCGGTCTCGACGCGCTCGCAGGCATGGCGCTGGTGTTCCCGATCGTCATGCTGATGCAGATGACGTCGGCGGGCGCGATGGGCGGCGGCATCGCTTCGTCGATTGCACGCGCGCTCGGTGCGGGTCGTCGTGACGATGCCGACGCACTGGTGGTGCACGCCGGCGTGATCGCTCTCGGTTTCGGCGTGGCGTTCTCTGCGGTGCTATTGCTCGGCGGGCGCTGGTTGTATGCGCTGATGGGCGGAAGCGGCGCGGCGCTCGAAGCGGCGCTGACGTACTCGCACTGGGTCTTCGCCGGTGCGATCCTGGTGTGGATGTTCAACTCGCTCGCGGCGGTGATTCGCGGCACCGGCAACATGGCGGTGCCAGCCAACGTGACGGTCGTGGGCGTGGTTTTTTTGATCCCGGTATCGCCGTTGCTGATCTTCGGATGGGGTCCGATTCCGGGCATGGGCATTGCGGGTGGCGCGATCGCTTTGCTGCTGTATTACCTGGGTGGCACCATCGCGCTGCTCCTGTACCTGCGGTCGAACCGTAGCTTGCTGAAACCCAAGGTCCCTGGCGTCAAGCTGCGTTGGACTCTGTTTCGCGACATCCTGGTCATCGGCCTGGTCGGCTCGATCTCGACCGTGGCGACCAATCTGTCGATCGGCATCGCGACCGCGTTGTCGGGTCACTTCGGCTCCGGTGCCATCGCCGGATACGGTACCGCTTCACGGCTCGAATATTTGCTGGTGCCGCTGGTGTTCGGCCTCGGCGCGCCGCTGGTCGCGATGGTTGGTACCTGCATCGGCGCGGGTCAGCGCGAGCGCGCCATGCGGGCCGCGTGGACTGGTGCGGCAATGGCGTTCGCGCTGACCGAAGTCCTCGGCATCGCGGCGGCGATCTTTCCGCGCGAATGGCTCGGCCTGTTCGGGAACGATCCGGCGATGCTGGAGACCGGTTCGCAGTACCTGCGCGCGGCGGGCCCGATGTACGGCTTCTTCGGCGTAGGTCTGGTGCTGTACTTCGCGTCGCAGGGCGCGGGTCGCTTGTTGTGGCCGGTGATCGGCAACCTGGCTCGCCTCGCGGTCGCGGGCATCGGTGGTTGGCTGGCTCTGCGATGGGGCGGCCAGCTTGTGCAGGTCTTCACGATGCAGGGCGTTGCGATGGTGGTCTACGGCATCGTCATCGCGTCGGCCATTGCTGGCGGCGCCTGGTTCGGCCGGGTCGGCTGGCCGAGCAGCACGGCCGGATTGCTCCGGCGGCTGCGGCAGGCCTGATCCGCCAGGCCGTCTCGCCACTTCGCCGCTTGGGCGGTCTACTCAACGACGATAAGGATTGTTCGGCGCGCGGTCGTAGCGATTGGGCACGCCGTCACGGTCGTTGTCCCAGCGCCCGCGGCGATGATCCCAACGGCGGCGATCTTCCCAGCGACGATCGTTATGGCGGTAATGGTTCGGCGCGTTGTAATAGCGCGGCGGCGGGCGATGGTAGTAGCCGGGCGGTGGCGGAGCGGGCACGACGTAGACCTGCGCCTGGATGGTGTGGCCACCGAACGGCTGCGCCTGTGCTGCGGTGCCGATGGCACCGAGCGACAGAAGGGCCGCTGCGGCAATGACGAAAGAGAGCTTTTTCATGGCAACTCCGATGGAGTGATAAGAGCCACTATCGTCGCCGGCCGATGTGAAGTCTTTGTAAGCCGCACGCGAAGTGTCATGAATAACTGTAAGCCGTCAGTGGCCGTTCAGCCTCGGTGTCTGCCTGCAGTCAGCGGTGCAAACGCCGATGCGGGCGCGGGCAGCATCCGTCGCAGCGCGTCAAAGAACAGGTCCGACTGTTCGCGTTCGCTTTGCACCTGCGCGGCGACCTTTGCCGCCAGCCGTGCATCGACCGGCGCCAGTGGCCGGCCGGTCGATTGCGCAATGACCTGATGCAGGCACGCGCGCTCGAGGTAGTACAGGTCGTCGTACGCGTGCGCGATGGAGGCGCCGGCGACGATCACGCCGTGATTCGCCAGAAAGGCCACGTCCTTGCCCGCCATCGCATGCGCGATGCGTTCGCCTTCTGCATCGTCGAGCGCGAGGCCGTTGTAGTGGCCGTCGATCGCGATGCGGTCCATGAAGCGCATTGCGTTCTGGCTCAGCGTCGGATCGAGCGCGCGGTCTGCGGTCAGCGTGAGTGCCGTCGCGTAAGGCATGTGGCAGTGCAGCACCACGGCATGGCCGGTGATGCGGTGCACCGCGCCGTGGATGAAGAGGGCGGTCGGCTCCACGCGATGTCGCCCGGCCAGCACGTTGCCCCGCACGTCGATCAATACGATGTCGTCGGCGCCAATCTCGCTCCAGTGCAGCCCGCGCGGGTTGATGAGGTAGCGGTCTTGCGCGCCGGGCAACAGCACGCTGAAGTGGTTGCAGACGCCTTCGGACAAGTCGTGGTGGGCAGCGGCACGCAATGCGAGCGCGAGATCGTCGCGCAGCTGGCGCACTGCCGGGCTGGCGTAGTCGGCCTCGGCGGATGGCGCAAAGGCTGAAGGCAAGGCGCTCATCAAGTGCGCACCACGCCGTTGTACGCAGCGACGAAAGCCATGGCTGTGTCGCGCACCGCCGACGCTTCTTTGCCAGGCTTGTACAACGACGAGCCGATGCCGAAACCGGTCGCGCCTGCGGCCCGCCATTCCGTCATGTTGCTCGGCGTGATGCCGCCCACCGGCATCAGCGGCGTGCCAGACGGCAGGACCGCCAGCAAAGCCTTCACGACGCTCGGCGAGGCCAGTTCGGCCGGAAACAGCTTGAGCCCGGTGGCACCCGCCGCCAATGCGCCGAAAGCTTCGGTGGGCGTCATCACACCGGGCAGGCAGACCATGCCGAGCCGCGCGGCTTCGGCGACGACGTCGGCGTTGAAGTTGGGAGAGACGATCAGCTCACCACCTGCTTCCCGCACTTGATGAACCTGTGCCACGGAAAGCACCGTGCCCGCGCCCACAAGTGCCTGCGGAAAGCGCGCGCGCAACAGCGCGATGCTCTCGTACGGCTGCGGTGAGTTGAGCGGCACTTCGAGCAGCCTGAAGCCGGGCTCGACGATGGCATCGCCAACGGCATTCGCTTCCCCGGGCGACAGGCCGCGCAGGATGGCGACAAGCGGAAGTTGGCGCACTGCGGCGCTGAATTTTTCTAGTGGGGTCATGTTGTTCATGAGGGTTTTTAGAGTTGGACCGTGACCCGTCGTCAGGCCGCTGCTTTTTGATAAGCCGAAAGCGCATGCAGTCCGGCCCAGGTCGCTTCGGCGCCGAGCGTGTGATTGGCGACGCCGATTGTTCGCAGCGCCAGGGCGTAGCGTTCGGTCAGTGCGGGCGAGCCGATGAGTACCACTTCGCCGACGCCATGCAGCGACTGCGTGCGAAGCTCTTCACCGATGAGCAAGCCTGAAAGATAGCTCGCCACCTCGGCTTTGGGCATGCGGTCGAACAAGGGAAGCGAGCGCGCACCGAAAGCGTTGTGCAGCACGCCCTGGCCGTTGTCGGTTTGCGTCACGCCCTGCAAAAACGCGGCCTCGTCGAGCGGCGCGGTCGCATCCAGCATGCGTGCGAGGATCGAATGCTGGCTCAGCAGCGCATAGAACTCGCCGGTCATGAAGGTGCGAAAACCAGCAACGCGGCCCTTGCGCACGACGACCCATTTGTTGTGTGTGCCCGGCAGCACGAAGACGCCTTCGTCGCGCCCCATCAAAGCCATCGCGCCGAAGATCTGTACCTCTTCGCCGCGCATCACATCCGGCACGCCGTCGTGCTCGTCGCTGAGGCCCGGCACCATCGAAATCGTTCGCTCCGGATTGCTTTCGATGTCGACGATGCTGTTGCCGACCTCGACCCTGCCGGCCGGGCATCCGCAGTAGGGCGCCTCGATCCAGCCCTGCTTGCTGCCGGCCATGCCGGAGATCAGGCAGCGCGAACCGCGAGGCCGCATCCACTCGCCGAAGAGCGACTCGAAGACGGCGGGAAATTCGCCGGGCGGCACGGTCAGGATGCCGCGCGGATGGCTTTGCTCTTCGAGCACGCGCCCCCTGTCATCGAGCAGCGCGCCACGCAGCGAACTCGTGCCCCAATCGATCGCGACCAGATTCATATTCGGATTCTCTCTTTCGTCAGTTGGCGTTCAGGGTTTGTCCTGCGGAAAACCGGTTTCATTGCACATACGATGGGCGCCGCCCCAATTCTCCTGAGACTCGTTTCATGTCGCATTTTCAAGGTATCCGTCGCAGGCACGCCCTGCAGGCGCTCGGCGCAGTGGCGCTTCCGCTGTCGTCGCTCTCCGCATGGGCCGACGACTACCCGAACAAGGCGATCGAACTCGTTGTTCCGGCATCGGCCGGCGGCGGTACCGATGCGCTCGCGCGTGCTTTCTCGGAGGCGGTCAAAAAGTATCTGCCGCAACCCGTGGTGGTCAATGACAAGCCCGGTGCCAGCGGCGTCGTAGGCATGAGCGACGTGCTCAATGGCAAGTCGGATGGCTACAAGGTTTGCGTCGTCATCGCCGAGTTGGTCATTCTTCCGCATCTCGGTCTGGCCAAGTTCAGCTATGCCGACTTTCAGCCGATCGCTCGCCTGAACGCCGACCCGGCCGCCATCACGGTGCAGGCCAGCGCGCCGTGGAACACCATCGAAGAGTTCATCGCAGCTGCCAAGGCGAAGCCCGATGAGATGAAGGTCGGCAACTCCGGCAACGGATCGATCTGGCATCTTGCCGCGGCGGGCTTCGAAGACAAGACCGGCGTCAAGTTCAACCACGTGCCCTATCAGGGTGCGGCGCCGGGTGTCGTGGCGCTGCTCGGCGGCCACATCGACGCGGTGGCTGTGAGCCCCGGCGAGGTGGCGGCACACGTGCAGGGCGGCAAGCTGAAGATGCTCGCCGTGATGGCCGATCAGCGGCTGAAAGGCTTCCCCAACGTGCCGACGCTGAAAGAACGCAAGATCGATTTGTCTATCGGCACTTGGCGTGGGCTGGCCGTGCACAAGTCGACGTCGCCAGACATCGCGATGGTGCTGCGCACCGCCACACGCAAGGCCGCCGAAGAGCCCGTGCTGCGGGAGCAACTCGACAAGTTGAATCTCGGGTTTTCGTACCTCGACGCGCCGGAGTTCGGCCAGGCGATGCAGCGCGACAACGAATACTTCAAGGCGCTGGTGCAGAAACTGGGCATCAAGGCCTGAGCCCAACGAACTGCCGCACCGTGGTGGTTGCGGCACAAAACAAAAAAGGCGCCGAGGCGCCTTTTTTGTTGATCGAGTTTCGATCGATTTGTTCGTGATGCGGTCCGCGATCAGCGGCCGAACGAACGGCCACCGCCGCCGCCACCACCGCCACCGTAGCCTCCGCCGCCGCCCGAACGACCACCGCCGCCCGAACGGTTGCCGCCGTAGCCGCCACCGCCACCACCGCCACCAGATCGGCCGCCGCGTCCGCGACCGGCGCCCATGTGGTCGACGCTCGTGCGCAACGGATCCGGTTGACCCTCGACGCCGCTCGTGATCGACTCGGCGCGCTGATGCGCTACCTGATTGGCCTGGGTCGGGCTGTGGCTGTTGCCGTGATGACGCGGCTGGCGCTCATCGAGCGAGCCCTGTGGCTCACGTGCTTCGCGAGGTTCACGCGGCGCGAATGGCGCGTGATGCGGCGCACGTGCCGGGCCTTGCGGGCCGCGACCTTGACCTTGCGGTGCGCGACCACCCGGGCCACGTGGACCCTGGCCACCGCCGTTGGCATTGCGGCCCTGGCCTTGGCCCTGGCCACCGCCGCCGCCACCGCCGCGACGTTGACCGCCACCACCGCCGCCATTTCCACCGCCACCACCGCCCGAGCGCTCACCGCCCTGGCCGGCCTTGTTCTCGCGAATACGGCTGAGCATTTCGGTACGTGCGGCCTTGGCCGCAGCCTGCATCACATCACGGCTCGGCGGACGACCGGCACCGCCCCAGATCGTCTGGCGACCCATGGCGATCGGCTCGGCGCGTTCGCCTTCTTCGGGGCCGAAGCCTTCGACGATCTTCACCGGAATCTGCTGCTTGGTGAAGCGCTCGATCTCCTGCATGAAACCTTCTTCGTCCAGGCACACGAAGCTCACTGCCTCGCCGCTCGAACCGGCACGGCCAGTGCGGCCGATGCGGTGTACGTAGTCTTCGCTGACGTTCGGGATTTCGAAGTTGACGACGTGCGGCAACTCGTCGATGTCGATGCCGCGTGCTGCGATGTCGGTCGCCACCAGCGCGCGGATGTCACCGCTCTTGAACCCGGCCAGCGCTTGCGTGCGCGCGCTCTGGCTCTTGTTGCCGTGCAACGCCATCGCCTGGATGCCGTTCTTGGTCAGGAACTCGGCCACGCTGTTGGCACCGAACTTGGTGCGGGTGAACACCAGCACCTGGCTCCAGTTGTGCTCGTTGATCACGTGCGCGAGCAGCGCCTTCTTCTTGCCGCGGCCGACCGGGTGAATGGTCTGCGTGATGCGTTGCACGGTCGTGTTGGCCGGCGTCACCTGAACACTTTGCGGGTTCTTCAGCAGCGTGGCGGCGAGGTCGCGAATTTCATCGCTGAAGGTGGCCGAGAACAGCAGGCTCTGCTTGTCTTTGGGCACCAGTGCGAGGATCTTCTTCACGTCGTGGATGAAGCCCATGTCGAGCATGCGGTCGGCTTCGTCGAGTACCAGGATCTGCACTTGCGACAGGTCGAGCATGCCTTGCTGCTGCAGGTCGAGCAGGCGGCCCGGCGTGGCGACCAGAATGTCGACACCCTTTTTCAGCTTGCTGATTTGCGGGTTCATGCCGACACCGCCGAAGATCACCGTCGATTCGAGATCGAGGTACTTGCCGTAGGTGCGAACGGACTCCTCGACCTGGGCCGCGAGTTCACGCGTCGGGGTCAGCACCAGCGCGCGGATGGCGGTGCCACCGAACTTGTTGGTGCCGCTGGCGCTCAAGGTGAGCTTGTGCAGCATCGGCAGCGTGAAGGCCGCCGTTTTGCCGGTGCCGGTCTGGGCACCGCCGAGCAGGTCGTGCCCGTCGAGTACCACGGGAATGGCTTGCGCCTGGATGGGGGTCGGGGTGTCGTAGCCATGCTCGTGCACAGCTTTCAAGATGGCAGGAGCCAACTTCAGATCATCAAAATTCATTGGAAACAATAAGCGCCTTACACGGCGCAGTGGTATCGGCCCGCTCAACGTCTTGTGCGACGCGAAGCCAGTAGGGGCAGATGAAGGTCAGGAGTGGGAGCCGAGAGCTTGTTGCATGCGAATGCGAAAAGCCATCTTGTCCCCGGCAGAGAGCCGGTGTAGCGGGCAACTGGACCCGGCAACGGGGTGGATTGTCGCATGAGTCGATAATCGGAGGTTGCCGCGCCCGATTTCGAGAAAGTCGTCGTAGCGCCCGCGCAACCTTTTCGCGCAACCAACGTTTATCCAAAGCAGTCAATACAGATGGCCCAATACGTCTATTCGATGAACCGTGTCAGCAAGACGGTGCCGCCCAAGCGGCAGCTCTTGAAAGACATTTCACTCTCGTTTTTCCCCGGCGCCAAGATTGGCGTGCTCGGCCTCAATGGCTCGGGCAAATCGACCCTGCTCAAGATCATGGCCGGCGTCGACAAGGAGTACGAGGGCGAGGCACTGCCCATGCCGGGCCTGACGATCGGCTACCTCGAGCAGGAACCCAAGCTCAACAACGAGCACACGGTGCGCCAGTCGGTCGAAGAATCCATGGGCGCCGTGTTTGCGGCCAAGGCGCGTCTCGAAGAGGTCTACGTCGCTTATGGCGCCGAAGACGCCGACTTCGACGCGCTGGCGACCGAGCAAGCCCAGCTCGAAGCCGTCATCGCCACTGCCGGTACTGACTCTGAGCACCAATTGGAGATTGCTGCCGACGCGCTGCGCCTGCCGCCCTGGGATGCGACGATCGGCTTGCTCTCGGGCGGCGAAAAGCGCCGCGTTGCGCTGTGCCGCCTGCTGCTGTCCAAGCCGGACATGCTGCTGCTCGACGAGCCGACCAACCACCTGGACGCCGAATCGGTCGAGTGGCTGGAAGTGTTTCTCAAGCGTTTCGTCGGCACCGTGGTGGCCATCACCCATGACCGCTACTTCCTGGACAACGCGGCCGAATGGATTCTGGAAATGGACCGCGGTCGCGGCATTCCGTGGAAGGGCAACTACAGCACGTGGCTGGAGCAAAAGGGCGAGCGCCTGGCGCAAGAGCAAAAAGGCGAAGAAGCACACGCCAAGGCGCTAAAGAAAGAATTGGAATGGTCGCGCCAGAACCCCAAGGCGCGCCAGGCCAAGAGCAAATCGCGTCTCGCGCGCTTTGAAGAACTGAGCGACATGGAGTACCAGAAGCGCAACGAGACGCAGGAAATCTTCATTCCTGTGGCGGAGCGGCTCGGTCAGCAGGTGTTCGAATTCCACAACGTCAGCAAGTCCTTCGGTGACCGGATGCTGATCGACGACTTGAGCTTCACCGTTCCACCGGGCGCGATCGTCGGCATCATCGGGCCGAATGGCGCCGGCAAGTCGACGCTGTTCAAGCTGATCGCAGGCAAGGAGCAGCCCGACAGTGGCCAGGTCATCATCGGCTCGACCGTCCGGGCCGCCTTCGTCGACCAGCACCGCGACGAACTTGCGAACCAGAAGACCGTGTGGGAAGACATCTCCAACGGCCTGGACATCATCAACGTCGGCAAGTTCCAGATGGCGAGCCGTGCATATGCCGGTCGCTTCAACTTCAACGGCGCCGACCAGCAAAAGAAAGTCGGCACGCTGTCGGGCGGCGAGCGCGGTCGCCTGCACCTGGCCAAGACACTGATTGCCGGCGGCAACGTGCTGATGCTCGATGAACCGTCGAACGACCTGGACGTGGAAACCTTGCGCGCGCTCGAAGACGCGTTGCTCGAGTTCGCCGGCACAGTCATGGTCATCAGCCATGACCGCTGGTTTCTGGACCGCATCGCCACGCACATCCTCGCGGCCGAAGGCGACAGCCAATGGACTTTCTTCAACGGCAATTACCAGGAGTACGAGGCCGACAAGAAGAGGCGTCTGGGCGAGGAGGGCGCCAAGCCCAAGCGCATGCGCTACAAGGCGCTCAAGTAGGCCAACAGCCCGCAGCGCTGCATTGCGCTTACAAATGAAACCGCTTCAAGGCGGTTTTTTTACGCCCGCTGCAAATGGGAAATGTCACCATGAATCCATGGCAATCACCATTGCGCATTCGTGGGGAACACTGGGTACGGCCCTGTCGGTTTGCGTGGCCGCGTGCGGCGGCGGAGGCGGTGGGAGCAGTGCTGGATTCGCCGTTGCCGGATCAGGCACGACGCCTGCTCCTGCGCCGCCGGCTGCGTCTGCGCCTGCGCCTGCACCGGTGGCAGCGCCTGCACCTTCTCCCGCTCCCGCACCGCAGCCCGGCCCGTTGAAGGTGGTCGAAGTCGCTACTGGTTTGACGGCGCCCTGGAGCTTGGCCTTTTTGCCCGACGGCAAGATGCTCATCACGCAGCGCACCGGCCAGCTGCGCATTCGCAACGCCGATGGCACTGCGGTCAACAACGGCGCCGACAGCGTGAGCGGCGTGCCGGCGGTCGACACCGACGGGCAGGGTGGCTTGCTGGATGTCGCGCTCGACCCGGCCTTTGCAAGCAACCGTCGCATCTACTTCAGCTTTGCCGAAAAAGTCGGTACGGCCAACGGAACGGCGGTGGCCCGTGCCGAACTCGATGTGGTCAATCGCGCGCTGTCGAATGTCATCGTCATCTATCGGCAAGACCCGAAGGTAACCGGCAGCAATAACCACTACGGATCGCGCTTGGTGTTCGATCGCAACGGCTATCTGTTCGTCACGATGGGCGAGCGCGACATCGGCTCGCAACGTGGCTTTGCGCAAGACCTGACCCGGGGCAACGGCAAGGTCGTCCGCCTCACCACCGATGGCGCGGCGGCGCCTGGCAATCCGAGCTTTGCGCCGACGCCGGCGCAGCCCGGCATCTGGAGCTACGGACACCGTAACCCGCAGGGCGCGGCTATCAACCCGGCGACGGGCGATCTGTGGACAGCGGAGCACGGACCGCAGGGCGGCGACGAGGTCAACCTGGACCTCCCGGGCCGCAATTTCGGCTGGCCGATCATCAGCTACGGCCAGGAGTACGGCACCCTGACGCAGGTCGGCGAAGGCACGGCCAAGGCCGGCATGGAGCAGCCAGTGACGTACTGGGAAAAGAGCGATGGCTCGGCGTGGGTGCCCGGCACGGCCAAGTCGTCGACCGCGCCCAGCAACATCGCCTTCTACACCGGGGACAAACTCGTCGGCTGGAACGGCAACCTGTTTGTCGGTTCACTGGCCGGGACGTCGCTCTGGCGCATCACGCTGAACGGCAACACGTTCGTCTCGCGCGAGCGTTTGCTGGCCGATCGCGGCGAGCGCATTCGCGATGTGCGGCAAGGCCCCGATGGCTGGCTCTGGCTCCTCACCGACAACGGCAAGCTGCTGCGGCTGGAACGTTGATGCGCTAAGCGCTCGGCACCGTTGCTGTCGATGCCTTCGGCGAACTGCGCGGCCAGGTCGCAAGCAGCCGCTTTCTCACCGCATAGATGTTGTTCCGCAGAGCATAGAGCTCGTCGGTGTATGAGAGTGGCACGGTGATGCGGTGCGTCACCCGATCGAGTTCGTCGAGTTCATCGAGCAAGCCGTCGCGGTCGCCCTTGTGCGCATCGACCTTGGTCTCGATCTCGCGCAGGCGCGCATACCAGCGGAACACCCGGCTTCGTACCCGGAACTGGTAGAGCGGCGGCACGATCTTGCTCAAGGGGAGCATCAGCACGACCAGGCCGCCGAGCACCAGCCACATGCGCTCGACCAGGTTGCTGGCCCAGAAGGGCAGGTAGCGTTGCCAGAATGGTGGCGTGCCGTTGATGGCGCGATCGCCTTCGGGGCTTACCGGCAACTCGCTGGTCTTGGTGTTCGGAAAATCGCGCGCCCGGTTGAACCAGCCAGCGCCGCCATGAATCGATTGCGCGCTTTCAGCGAACAGCTGACGCAAGGCCGGATGCGTGTGCTCCCGCGAGATCAACGAAGTGGTCGCCGCGACCAACGACACGTCGTGTGGCGGCAAGTCCGATGCCAGGTCGACCACGCCGCGCGGCAACGTCACGGCGGATAGGAACGGAAAGCGCCGTGCATACGCATCGCTCTGGCCAAAGTCCATCAACTGAATGCCGGGTGCGCGCAACAAGCGCTGCACCAGCGGCGATTGCGGCGCCGACGCGAGCACGATGGCGTCGAGCATGCCGGCCTGCAACGCCTCGGTGGCGGGTGCCGGTTCGAGGTTGGACAACTGCATCGTCGTCTCGTCGATGTGGTTGGCCTTCAGCAGCTTGTCCATGATGTCGGGCACGCCGCTGCCGGCCTTGTCGACGTTCACGCGGAGGCCGCGCAACTGCGCGAGCGAGGTCAACGTGCTGGTCTTGCGATCGATCTTTTGCGCGGCATCGGTTCGATAGAAGAGCCAGAGCGGCTCATAGAACAGACTGCCGAGCGAGGTCAGGCCGGCGTCTTCGTCAGCGCCCGCATCGGCGGCGCCACCTCGCACGAAGCCCACGTCGGCTTCGCCATTGCGCAGCAACTGCAGGTTGTCCGCTGCGCCGTTCGTGGTCTTCAGGTCGACGGTGATGCCGTTGGCTTTGAGTGCGCTGGCATAGCGCTTGCCGAACTCGGCGTACGCGCTGCCGGCCGGGCCGGTCGCCAACGTCACGTGCTTGGGTGGCTGTGGGTCGAGGTACCAATACGCGGCGACCAGCGCTGCGATCACGATGAAGACGACCGGGCCGGCCGACACGATCAGGTCGCGGATGGAAAGCAGGATCAGCTTGAATGTCTTGGGCATGAATGCAGTCGAGGGTTCAGTTGCGTGTCACTGGCGAGTGCCCAGACCGCATCAGGTCGCTCGCAGAAGGAATGTCGAGTTTGTCCGTCTTGACCGATCGCGCTGCCCGCACCGCGCGCAAGGTTGCGCGCGCCACGACCTCGGCCGCCATGGTGCCGAGCACCGTCATGCCGGGTGCGTCGTCGGCCAGCGCGACGCGGCCGGTGGCCAGCACGAACAGCGTGTCGCCGTCGCTCATCGTATGGACAGGATTGATGGCGCGGGCCAGGCCGTCGTGCGCCACGTTGGCCAGGCGATTCGCCTGCACCTTGGTCAGCACCGCATCGGTGGCGATCACGCCGATGGTGGTGTTGGTGCCGGCCAGCAAGGGTTTGGGCATTTCACCGCGCAGTAAAGCGCGGCGCGTGTCGAGCAGTGACTTGCCGTCCGCGGTGCGCGCGCCGGCAACGACTTGCGCCGTGTCCGGATCGAGCACGTCGCCCAGTGAGTTCACCGCGATCAGCGCCCCCACCGTCACGCCATTGACCGTGACCGAGGCCGTGCCGATGCCGCCCTTCATGGCGCGGTCGACGCCGAAAAGTTTGCCGACCAGCGCACCGCTGCCCGCGCCGACATTGCCTTCCGCGGGTGCGGCGCGGGACGCAGCGACGCAGGCCGCGTAGCCCGACTCGGCATCGGGGCGAATGCGCGCATCGCCCATCGGCAGATCGAACAGCACGGCCGCCGGCACGATCGGCAAGGTGCCGAAGCGCACGTCGAGGCCGACGCCTTGTTCTTCGAGATAGCGCATGGCGCCATCCGCTGCGGCCAGCCCCCACGCACTGCCACCGGCCAGCATCACCGCGTGCACTTGCTGCACGAAATTGCCGGGAGCGAGCAGGTCGGTTTCGCGCGTGCCGGGGGCGGCACCTCGCACGTCGACACCGCCGACCGCGCCGTCGCGCGCGATGATCACGGTGCAGCCGGTAGGCCGGCGCGAGTCAGAGAAGTGACCGACTTCGATGCCGGCGACGTCGGTGATGGCGCCGTCGGACGGTGCCGACGGTGGTGATGCAGACGAAGCCGCGGCGGGCGCGACGGTGCCGGAAACACGGGGCGGGGACGACGACTGGAAAGACATGGCGGCCGATTATGGAGGTCGCTCCGTGCAGCCCGGTAACTCGCCGTGTCAGTTTGCGGGCTCGATTGCGACGACGGTGGTCTGGGCGTCGACCTTGTCAGGTCTTTGCCGAAGCTCTCGTGCCAGAGCTTGCAATTGCTCGAAGGCGTGAAAGCGCGCCAGGTGCAGTTCGGCGATGGCGCCGGTGTCGGGGCGGAAAGTCCTTCCTGTTTGCGACATGCCGGCCATGGCGGCGCCGACATCGTCGAAGGCACGGGCCGCCACGCTGCCCAGCATCGCGGCACCCAGCAGCACCGGCTCTTCGGCATCGGTGGCGACCACGGCCTTGCCGGTCGCGTCCGCGATGAGTTGTCGCACCAGATCAAGCCGCCCCGCACCGCCGCTGATCATGATCCGCTCGATCGGAGCGCCGGCAGCGGTCTGTGCCTCGATGATCTGGCGCAGCCCGTAGGCGATGCCGCAGATGCCCGCGATGTACAGCGCGATGAGGCTGTCCATGTCGTTGGCCATGCCCAGACCCACGATCACTGCCCTTGCATGCGGATCGGCCATCGGCGCCCGGTTGCCGAGGAATTCCGGCACGACATGAAGACCGTCCGCCAGGCGCGCTGCGTCGGACAGACTGCAGGTCTTTTGTGCGGCGATATCGGCCAGCATCGTCGCCAGAGACTGGCCCGCGGCTTGCGCCTGCTGTCGTGCTTCGGGCGCCAGCGGATGCATCGACAACAACTGTTCGATCGCAGCACCGGCCACCGACTGGCCGCCTTCGTTCAGCCAGGTGTGCGGCACCATCGCCGAGTAATAGGGCCCCCAGACGCCCGGCACGAACACCGGCGCACGGGTGCTGGTCATGGTGCATGAGGAGGTGCCGAAGACATAGGCCAGCGCAGAGAAAGGATCGCCGTCGACCCCCACGGTGCCGATGCCGCCAGCATGCGCGTCGATGACGCCAGCGCCGACCGGCGTTCCAGTTGGCAAGCCGAGCTCCCTGGCCGCGGCCGGCGTCAATCCGCTGCCCAGCGCCGTGCCTGGTGCGACGACTTTGTTGCCGATCCGCTCGAAGGCCTCGTCGGCCAGCACGTCCAGGCCGATGGTGCGGAAGTAACTCGCGTCCCAGCGGTCTTCATGGGCCAGGTAGGTCCATTTGCAGGTGACCGTGCAAGTGGACCGTGACAGGTCGCCGCTCGCGCGCCAGGTCAGGAAATCGGTCAGGTCCATGAACTGCCACGCGTCGGCGAAGACGGCGGGTTTGTTCTCCAGCAGCCAGAGCAGCTTCGGCGTCTCCATCTCTGGAGAGATCCGGCCGCCGACGTACTTGAGCACATCGTGGCCAATGGCATTGATCCGATCGGCCTGCGCCACGGCGCGATGGTCCATCCAGACGATGATGTTGCGCTCCGGGTCGTCGCTCGGACCGACCGGCAACGGCTTGCCGCCTTGGCCGAGGACGACCAGCGAGCACGTGGCGTCGAAGCCGATCCCGACCACCCGGTCGAACGACACGCCCGACTGCGCCACAGCGCTCCGGACCGACGTGCACACGGCAGCCCAGATCTCGTTGCTCGACTGTTCGACGATCGAACCCGGTGCCTGAAACAAAGCGATGTCTTGCTTGGCGGATGCCAGCATGCGACCCGCGAGGTCGAAGAGGCCGGCCCGGGCGCTACCGGTGCCCACGTCTACGCCGATGACGTATCCGTCCGGTGCTGTGCGTGTCGGGTGCTTCATCAAAGATCGACGCTGTTGGGCAGGACGACGATGTCGCGGATCGTCACGTTGCGCGGTCGCGTGAGCATGAACATCACGCAGTCGGCGACCTCTTTCGGCTGCATCAGGCTGCCGGAGGCCAATGCCTCGTCCATCTTGGCCTTGGGCCAGTCGTCGAGCAGCGCGGTCACCACCGGACCGGGTGCGACCGCGCCGACCCGCACGCCATGCTTGGAAAGCTGCCGCCGCGTGGTGTGCACGAACGCCTGCACCGCGAACTTGGACGCGGTGTAGATCGGCTCCCAGGCAACCGGGACGATGCCGGCGATCGAACTGGTAAAGATGATGTCGCCCGACTTTTGCGCCACCAGGTGCGGCAGCACGGCGTGGACCGATCGGAACGCTGCGTTCACGTTCAGGTTGAGCACGCGATCCCATTCGTCGGGATGACCTTCGACGACATCGCCGCCGACATAGGCGCCGGCGTTGGCATGGAAGATGTGCAGGCCGCCCGCCAGCGCGAGGATCCTGGGCAACATCGACGAGTTTTCTTCGGGCTTGAGCAGATCGACTGTCAGCGCCAGGGCTTCGGGCCCCAGCGCCTTGCAGACTTGCGCCAGCTTGTCGCCGTCGCGGTCGATGAGCACGACCCTGGCACCGGCGTCGACCAGCGCGCGTGCGCATTCCAGGCCGATGCCCGATGCCGCGCCGGTGATGGCCGCAACGCGACCCTTGAAAGATTCGTTCATGGTGTGAGTTTTCGGTTGGCTCGGCTGATCACGATCGACCATGCGACACGCGTGACTGGCGGGCGATCGAGTCGACGATCACTGCGATCGCCAACACGGCGCCGGTGATCATGAATCGCAGCGATGAAGAAAGGTTGAGCAGCGTCAGGCCGCTGGCGATCGACTGGATCACGATGATGCCGAGCACCGCCGAATAGGCACTGCCGCGACCTCCAAAGAGACTGGTTCCACCGATGACAGCGGCGGCGATCGCGTTCAGGTTGACGTCGCCCGTGCCGGCCTGCTGGCTGGCCGAGGCCAAACGGGCCGCGGTCAGCACGCCGCCCAGCGAGGCCAGGCTCGCGCAGAGGACGAAGGCGCTGGTAAAGATCATGTTGACGTTGATGCCCGCGCGGCGCGCAGCCTCTCGGTTGCCGCCCACCGCGTTCATCGAGCGGCCCCAGCGCGTGCGCTTCAGCGCGTAGTCCATGGCCACTGCGAGCGCGAGAAACAGGCCGAACATCAGCGGCACACCGCGTCCGTGGTTCAGGTAGGCAACCACCACCTCCAGCAACACCGTGATGGCGCCGACGCGAACCAGCAGACTCGCCACCGACGGTGCCGACAGGTTGACCGCCTGCCGGCGCGTGCGGGTGCGCAGCCCCACCAGCAGGATCACGGCACCGGGCGCCAGTGCCAGCAGGTGCGACACGATGGCCGGCATGACCAGCATTTGCCCGAAGTCGACCATCGTCGAACCGTAGGGCAGGTTGATGGAGCCGCTGTTGCCCAGCACGTACAGCTGCAGGCCGAGGATCGCCAGCAGGCCGGCCAAAGTGGCGACGAAACTGGGCATGCCGAGCCGGTTGAAAAGCAGGGCATAGACCGCGCCAATCAAGCCACCGACCAGCAGTGCGACGACGATCGCCACCAGCAGCGGCCAGCCCTGATTGACCCAGAGCATGCCGAGCAGAGCCGAAGCGAAGCCGCTCATCGAGCCGACGGAAAGGTCGATCTGCCCGACCATCAATACGCAGACGATGCCCAGCGCGATGACGCCCGTGGTCGAACAATCGAACAGCAGGTTGACCAGGTTGTCCGCCGAAAGAAACACCGGGTTCAAGCTGGTGAAAACCGTCCAGATAATGACGAGGCCGACGATCACCGGCAGCGAGCCCAGGTCGCCGGAGCGGACGCGCTCGACGAAGGCGGAGACGGTGCCGCCGAGGCCTTCAGCATGCTTGACGCGGACGTCGCTGCGGTCCAGCAGCGGCTGCGGTTGCAACACGTTTTTTGCTTCGGTGGTCATGCGTTCTCCCGCTTGTCGACGTGCTGCGCTTCCTGGCGCCGGCCGGCCCGGCGGGACACCGCGTTCTCGGTCGCGCCGGTGATGGCGGCCACCAATTCCTGGTTGGAGGAATCGGGATAGAACACGCCGTTGTTGCGGCCGAGCCGCAAGACGACGATCCGGTCCGCGACCGCCCGGACGTCTTCCATGTTGTGACTGATCATGATCACCGCGTGTCCGCGATCGCGCACCCGCTCGATCAGGTTCAGCACTTCGGCGGTCTGTGCGACGCCCAGCGCCGCGGTGGGTTCGTCCAGCATGATCAACTTGGGGTCCAGCAACAGGGAGCGTGCGATGGCCACGGTCTGGCGCTGTCCGCCCGACAGCGATGCGACGACATCGCGCACATTCGGAATGCGGGCCGACAACTCGTTGAGGAGTGTCCAGGCCTTGACCTCCATCGCGACCTCGTCGAGGCACAGGGCATTGAGCTCTCGCCCGAGGTAGATGTTGGCGACGACGTCGAGGTTCTCGCACAAGGCCAGATCCTGGAACACGGTGGCGATGCCCAGATCGAGCGCCGCGCCGGGGTTGTCGAGCGTGACCTGTTTGCCGCCGAAGTGAATGGTCCCGGCGCTGGGCTGGTGCACGCCGGCCAACACCTTCACCAGGGTCGATTTGCCGGCGCCGTTGTCGCCGACCAGCGCGACCACTTCACCGGCGTGAACGTCGAGGTCGATGTCCGTCAGGGCTGACACTGCGCCGAAGCGCTTTGAAACGTTGCGCAGGCTCAAGACCAGTTCGCCTGCAGAACGCCGTGGGGGGGTTGGATCGGTCATCGACTCGAAGCCTTCTGGTGGAGCCTGCTGTCCGTCAGTTGGAAATGCCGAGCTTCTTGCATCCGTCGGCGTAGCGCCCGGTGCAAAGTTCATTGGCCGTGGCAATCTTCTTGTCGATGATTTCCGCTTTCAGGTTCTTCGCTGTGACGACCGCGGGTACGAAGAGTTGCGAAGGCGTGTCGTAGAGTTTCATTTCCGACTTGGGCGTCTCGCCGGCCAGGAAGCCGACGGCGACTCGGGCCGCTGCGGCTGCCACGATCTCGCTTGGCTTGGAGATCGTGTTGAACTGGTCGCCCGAGATGATCAACTGCAAGGCGGCGATCGTGGCGTCGTTGCCCGTAACCGTCGGCACCGGGTTCACGCCGGCTGCCTTGAAGGCGGCGATGGCGCCCCCGCCCGTGCCGTCGTTGGCGGCGACCACGCCGATGATCTGCGTGCTGAAGCGGGTGATCTGCCCGCTCACCCACTGCTGTGCCTTGGGCGGCGCCCATTCAGGCGTGTCGAACTCGGCCAGTGTCTTGTACCCGCTGTCCTGCAGGCCGGCGTGAATGCCTTTCTTGATCAGTCCCGCAGCCGCATCCGTGGGGGAGCCGTTCACCTGCAACAGCCCACCCTTGTCCATCGGCACCTTGTTGTCCTTGAGTTGCTGCACCAGCGACTGGGCGATGGCCTTGCCGATGCCTTCGTTGTCGAAAGACACGTAGTAGTCGGCCGGCGTCGTGGGCACCGGACGGTCGTATGCGATGACCTTCACGCCCTTGCTCTGGGCGAGCTTGACGAGCGACGCCGCGGAAGTCGAATCCACCGGGTCCAGGACGATGACCTTGGCGCCTTGCGAGATCACCGAGTTGAATTGCTGCTGCTGCTGCGCGACATCGCCGTTGGCGTTTTGATAGAGCACCTTGCAGTCCGCGCAGAGCTTGCTCATCTCGGCCTTGAAGCCGGGAAAGTCATGCTGTTCGTAGCGCGTCGAAGCCTGGTCGGGCATCAGGAAAGCGACGGTGCCGGAGGGTGCGGCAAACGCTGCCGTTCCGGTCGTGAGACCGATTGCCATTGCGAGCGCGGTTGCGCCGAACGAAGGGCTGGAAAGTTTCTTCATGGGGTTGTCTCTTTTCTTTGAATGGCCGGCGCAAGGGGTTGCCGGCATGGGTTGCAAATCTCTCTCTCTCTCTCTCTCTCTCTCTCTCTCTCTCTCTCTCTCTCTGACTGTTTCGCAAGCACCTGGGTGCCTCGATGTGAAACTCCTTTCTCAAGCCGCTTCGGCAATGCCGGCGTTCTCGGCCAGCAAGGCTCGAAAGCGCGATGGCGGAATGCCCTTTTGCCGAAGAAACTGCCGGTTGAAATTGGAAATGTTCTTGAAGCCCGAGGCGAAGCAGATGTCGGTGATCGTCATGTCGTCATCGCTCATCAGAAGCTGCGTCGAGAGGTTGATGCGAAGCCGATTGACGTATTGACCGAGTGCCATGCCGGTGTGCCGGCGAAAGCTGCGCGAGAAGGCGCTGGTGCTGAGTCGCGAGATCACGGCCAGTTCGGGTTCCCCGAAAGATTCGGTCAGGTGAGCGCGGATGTAGTCGAGCGCCGCGTTGATCCCGTTCGCCATGAAGCCATGCGGGTCCGGGTGGTAGTCGCTGCTGGTCATTGGGCGGCTGCCCGTGTCCCGGCTGAGCGCGCCAAGGATCGAGGCGAAGAGTTCGATGCGCCGGATGTCGGTCGCACCGATCAACTCCTGAATCTTCGGGCCGACCATGGCGGCAGTGGCTGGCGTGAAAAGAACGCCGCGCCGGCTCATTTCCAACACCGGAAGAAACGAGCAAAGCTCAGGCAGGATTTCGGACGCATCCCGGATGAACTGCTCGTTGAACTGCAGGACGCGGCCGCGCAGCGGCACCGACGTGCCGGCGGCGAGATCGCTGACCCAGTTGTGAGGAAGGTTGGGACCGGTCAGCACCAGATGGCCCGGCGCGAAATCGCCGATGTAGTCGCCGACGAAACAGCGGCCAGTGGTCTCCACCACGTGATGGAGTTCGCACTCCGGGTGGAAGTGCCAGCGCACGGTCCTGAACGGATAGCCGTGCTCCCATGCCTTGAAGGAGTGGGCGCGTCCTATCTGAACGACCTCGAGGTCTGGTTTCATCGACTGTCTCCGTTGACGGTCGCCGACTGCTTCAGGTCGGCGCCGTTTGTCTCTGCGGCTCGGTGTCAGGCACCTCACTCGACGCGAATGGTAAGAGCGCGATCGGGTTGCCTGCTACTACGTTTCAGGACGTCAACTTATACGTTTTTGTCGTTTGCGATCGTGTTGGACGACGGGATTGCACGGAGACTTTGGCCGCCTTCAGAATTCCATGAACGGCCAAAGATGAACCTGTCTTTAGCCTGACTAGTCAATGTTTTTGTTGTTGCTTGTCTCGTCGTGTTCACAACGCCGACGCTAACAACAAATAAGAACGATTCGCAGTCAAAATTCGGGCGCTGACCGGTGCATCTTCGCGACCGCGCAGCCGCCCGATCGAAAACAAGAAACCATGACCCGACTCGACACCCTGCCAAGCCACCGAAAGCCCATCGCTCTGGCGCTCCTCACCCTTGTTTCTGTCTCCAGCGGTTGGGCCCAGCAAGCAGCGCAGCCGGCCTTGAGTCCTGCGTCCGCGGCGCCCGCCGCACCGACGTCGGCGCCGCCGACGCTGCGCGAGATCAAGGTCGAAGGCATGGCCGACAAGGCCAGCTTCGGACCGAACGCGGCGTCGATCAGCCGGCTGCCGGCCGAGCTGCGCGACATTCCGCAGTCGATCACCGTCATCAACCAGGCGCTGATGCAGTCACAGGGCGCGACATCGCTGGCGAGCGCATTGCGCAACGTGCCGGGGTTGACGATCGGCGGCGCCGAGGGTGGCCAGATCGGCACCAACATCAACCTGAACGGCTTCTCGGCACGCACCGACATCTACCTCGACGGCGCGCGTGATCGAGCCCAGTACTACCGCGACATCTTCGCGCTCGATTCGGTGGAAGTTCTGATGGGGCCATCGTCGATGCTGTTCGGGCGTGGCAGCACCGGCGGCGTCATCAATCAGGTGAGTAAACGGCCGACGCTGACGCCATCCGCCGAAGCATCGGTGTCGGCCAGCACCACCGGGCTGGTGCGCACCACCGTCGACCTCAACCAGCCGATGTCGGATACATCGGCCTTTCACCTCTCCGCGATGGGCCAGGACGGCAATGCCACCACGCGCGACCAGACCCGCCTGCAAGACGTCGGCATCGCGCCGATGCTCAAGTTGGGCATCGGGACGCCGACGCAAGTCACTTTGTCGGCCCTGGTTCAACACAACCGCGACATGCCGGACTACGGCGTGCTCGGCCTCAACGGCCGGCCGGCCAAGGTCGATCGCAACACCGCGTATGGCGACAGCGACGACCGTACGATTTCCGACATCCGGGCGTTCGGCGCGCTGGTCACGCACAAGATCACGCCGACAACGACGATCCGCAACCAGACGCAGTTGAACGACGTGACGACCGATGCGCGTGAAACATCGCCGCAGAACATCGGCCGGCGCGCCGCGAACGGCTCGTTCATCGCATCGTCGACCGGCACCACCGCCGCGCCGGCAGCGGTGTCCAGCACGCTGCCGATCGAGCAGCTGTGGGTGCGCCAGCAAAGCCACGACCGCGTCATCAACGACAAGTCGCTCTTCAATTTGACGGAACTGAGCACCAAGTTCGACACGGGATCGATCAAGCACACGCTGCTGACAGGTTTCGAACTGGGTCGGGACACCTACCGCAACCAGGCGTACTACCGCAACGGCACCTGTGGTGGCGTCGCACTGAACCCGGCGGGCACCACCAGCGGCTATGTGTCCTGCACGCCGCTGGCTTTCCCCATCGAAACCGATTCGCCACTCAACGCGCCGAGCCGTCCGGGCAATCTGGCGACCGCCACAGCCACGACGGTGGCTGCCTATGTCAACGACACGATCGAGCTGAGCCCGCAATGGAAGCTGGTCGCGGGTGTGCGCCACGACCGCTACAAGGCCGATGTCGCGAACACCGTCACCAGCGCCACGACGCTTGGCTACGAGCAGCAGACGGTCAATTTCAACAGCGTGCGTGCGGGCGCCATCTGGCAGCCGACCCCGGAGCAGTCGTACTACGCGTCCTACAGCACGTCGTTCAATCCATCGCTCGAGCAACTGGTCGCGACCACGGGCGGCACACAGCCACTGCCACCGCAGAAAAACAAGTCGTACGAGGTTGGCGGCAAGTGGGACACGATGAACGGCAATCTGTCTTTCAGCGCCGCCGCGTTCCAGATCACGCAGACCAATGCGCGCGCGCAAAACAACGACGGCACGTACACGGCCACGGGCACAGTGCGCGTCAACGGTGCTCGAGCGGGCGTCGCCGGTCGCATCACCGATCAGCTCCAGCTGTTCGGCGCCTACACGCACCTCGATGCCACCATCATCGAGGGCATCGCACCCGGCACGCTCGGCAAGACGCCTGCCAACACGCCGAAGGATTCGGCCAGTTTCTGGGCGACGTACGCCATCACGCCTGAGTGGGAAGTGGGCGGCGGCGCCACCTACAACGCGCACCGGTTCGCGAACAACACCAATCTCGTGCGGGTGCCGGGCTACGTGCGCTTCGACGCGCTGCTGGCTTACCATCAGCCCAAGTACGACATTCGCCTGAACCTGTTCAACCTGTCGAACAAGTACTACTACGATGCCTTGATTCCGTCCGATGCAGGGCGCTCCGTGCCGGGTTCGGGTCGATCGGCCACGGTGTCGCTCAACTACCGTTTTTGACAGCGCCAAAACTGCCCTCATGCTGGTCTGCATTCCGAAAGTTCTCGATGCCGATGCGCTGGCCGCGGTGCGCACTCGGCTCGACGCAGCGGGCGATGCCTGGGTCGACGGTCGCGCCACGGCCGGCCACCAGGGTGCGCCGGTCAAGTTCAATCAGCAGATCGACGAGCGTGCCGAAGTGGCGCATGCGTGCCAGGACATCGTGGCCGCCGCGCTAGAGCGCAACCCGACCTTCATCAGCGCGGCGTTGCCCAACCTGCTGTACCCGCCGATGTTCAACCGCTACAGCGAGGGCATGACCTTTGGCCTGCACGTCGATGGTGGCGTGCGCATTCATCCGCATACCGGCCGCAAGCTGCGCACCGATCTTTCTGCGACGTTGTTCCTTTCCGACCCGGAAAGTTACGACGGCGGGGAACTGCAGATGGAAGACACACACGGCATGCAGAGCGTCAAGCTGGCCGCTGGCGATCTCGTCGTCTATCCGGCGACCAGCGTGCATCAGGTCACGCCGATCACACGGGGCGTGCGGGTCGCCTGCTTCTTCTGGGTGCAAAGCCTGGTGCGCGATGCCGGTGATCGCGCGTTGCTGTTCGACATGGACACCGCGATCCAGCGGCTCAACCAGAGCGGCGCCGACGAGCGGGCGCGCCGTACCTTGATTGGCACCTACCACAACCTGTTGCGCAAGTGGAGCGACACCTGACGGTTGTCCCAGTGCCTTCGCTCTACAGAATTTTGCGCGACGTAAAGCACCGCGGCGTGCTCGAGCACCTACACTAACCTTCCCATTGGGGAGTAGCCGGCTTCCGTTTCACGGAAGCGCCTGCGTCAACATACTCGGCGTGCACCCTGCACGCTGTGGCGCAGGCAGCCTTTGCAGGTTGGCGAGACCATTGGCGTGTCAGCACGATGCGAGTCGGGCAGTGATGACACGCCTCTGTTCTTGCCCGACCGAGCCAATAAAAAGTATTTCCCACCATGAATTTCGCCGCAATAGCGTTGCTCGCGCTGGCCATGTCGACCGACGCGTTTGCCGCCGCCGTCGGCAAAGGAACGGCCCTACAGAACCCGCGCTGGTCCGAGGCGCTGCGCACCGGGCTCATCTTCGGCGTCATCGAAGCGATCACCCCGATGATCGGCTGGGTGCTGGGCCATGCAGCCGCCGACTACGTCAATGCCTGGGATCACTGGATCGCTTTCACATTGCTCGGCGTTCTAGGCGTCCGCATGATCTACGCGGGCCTGAAGACGCCTGCCGAAGAAGAGGATGAGAAGCCGACGCGCCACTCCTTCTGGGTGTTGGCGACCACCGGCTTTGCGACCAGCATCGATGCCATGGCGGTCGGCGTCGGGCTGGCTTTCCTCAACGTCAACATCTTTCCCATTGCCGCCGCGATCGGCTTCGCGACCTTCATCATGGTGACGATCGGCGTGATGGTCGGCCGTGTGCTCGGAAAAATCGCGGGCGGCTGGGCCGAGGCCCTGGGTGGCGTGGTGCTGATCGGCATCGGCTCGACCATCCTGTATCAGCATCTGCACGCGGTCTGAGCGGGCCTAACGCAACTGCACCTTGATCCCGTCGTCGACCACCGTGATGTCGCCGATCTCGTAGGTCTTGCGGCCGACGGTGAGTTCCTCTGCGGTGAAGCTGCGCAGCACCTGGTCACGCAACAACTCCTGCGCAACGATGGCGCCGATCTGCTGCACGCGCTCTGCATCTCTGCCGCCCACCCCTTGTAGTTCGAGGCGTTCGGCTTTCGGCTGGTCGAGGCGCAGCGAACGCGTAGCCACGTCGTACTTGAGCGCGCTGCTCACGGAGACGATGCCCTCCATCGGGGATGGCCGCATCAGCGGGCTGGCGATCGACAACACCGCCGTAACGGTCGCCCTGTTGCCGCGTGCGTCGAGGCTCAACTGCGGCTCACGCAAGCCGACGGTGAACAGCTCCGCATAGCGTTGCGCCACTGGAAAATGCCTGACGATCTGCGCCTGCAGTTCGACGCGGCTGGCGGTGTATTCGTTCGTGAAGAAGTTGAAGCCTGCGAAGGCAGGGGCACTGGCCGGCAGCACCGCAGCCAGGAGCGTCGCACCGACCAGGCGGCGGCGGGAAATCTGATCGGAAAACCGAGGGGACGGCCGTTGGGAAAGCATCAGGTTCATGAAGGGTTGCGTTGATTGGCGTTATGCACGGCCCGCGCGGTCCGCGCGAAAAAAATTGTCGAGTTCGTTGCCCGAAGCGGCCTGGGCGAAGCCGTCGAAGCTGCCTTGTTCGGCTATCAGTTTGGCAGCGTTCGAGAAAGCGCCCCAGGCCGCTCGTGCCAGCGCGCCACCCACGCTGACGCGTCGCACACCCAGCTCCGCCACTTCGGCCATCGTGAGATCGCTTGTCGAGCCGATCAGCAGATTGACCGGCTTGGGCGCCACGCCAGCGACCACGGCCGCGATCTGCTCGCGGGTCTTGATGCCGGGCGCATAGAGGCAATCGGCGCCGGCTGCGGCGTAGGCTCGAAGGCGATGAATCGTTTCGTCGAGGTCGGGTCGGCCGACCAGAAAACATTCGGCCCGGCCGACCAGCAGGCAGTCGCCGCCTGCCTTGTCGATGGCGCCGCGTGCGGCACGCATCCGCGCCACCGCGGTGTCGATGTCGTGCAGCGGGCTGGCGGCGCTGCCGGTGGAATCTTCGATCGACACGCCGGCGATGCCGGTCTCTATCGCGAGCCGAACGCTCTCTGCCACGCCGGCAGCATCGGGCGCGAAGCCGCTTTCGAAATCGGCATTCACCGGCAGGTCGCAAGCCTCGACGATCTCGTGCAAATGCGCCAGCACCGCGTCGCGCGAGGCCGCGCCATCAGGCTCACCACGCGACCATGCAAAACCTGAGCTGGTCGTTGCCAACGCCTTGAAGCCGAGGCCTTGCAAATAGCGCGCGCTGCCGACGTCCCAGGGGTTTGGAAGGGCGAAGCATCCCGACGTGTGCAGCTGCTGAAAAACGCGTCGCTTGTCAGCGACACCGGGGCGGGTTGATGGTCGGTTTTGGGTTGAAGTCATGAGCTGTGGCCTTTTGGGGAACATGAAGCCTTCAACTTTAGAAGGATCTCCACGCAAAAGTTTCGCAGCGCTGACGCCATTGCGCACCGCCTGAAGTGCCTCAGTTCAGGCGTCTGGGGGGTGCTGAACAACTCGGTCGGCGGGCCCATCTCGTGCACCTTGCCCTGATGCAGGAAGATCGACCGGTCGCTCACCTTGCCGCGGTGCCGAATGCGGGTCGCCAAGGTGACGCCATCGGGGCATCCCCGATGCGGCGAATCCACCCGCGGGCGTAGGCTGCCGGCTTCCCGGGCCTGACCTGAACCGACTTAATTTTTCGACTGAGAAACACATGGATCGCCCGCACTACAAATTCTGGCCGCAGCGCCTGCCTCATTCGATCACCGTGCCCGCGACCTCGCTGTGGCACAACCTTGCGACCTCCGCCGCGCGGTTCCCGGACAAGGCGGCACTGGTGTTTTTTGGCAGCGTGATCACGTACCGCGAGTTCGCGGCGCAGGTCGATCGGCTCGCTGGAACGCTGCACGCGCTGGGTGTGAGGCGCGGCGACCGCGTGGTGCTGGACATGCAGAACTGCCCGCAGCTGGTGATCTCGCACTTCGCGATCCTCCGAGCCAATGCGGTGGTGGTGCCGGTCAACCCGATGAACCGTGCCGAGGAGCTCAAGCACTACATCACCGACCCCGATGCCAAGGTCGCGATCACCACCGGCGACCTGGCACCGGAGTTGGCCAAGGCCAGCAACGCGCTGGACGCGAAGGACCGCCTGGCGCACATGATCGTCACGCAGTTCACCGACACCTTCGATGCCGAAGTCAGCGGCGACGAGGCGCCTGCACCCGCTTGGCGCGACTGGCTGCTTACCCGCCATCCGCTGCCCGAACTCGCCAACGGAAAGACCATGACGTGGACCGACGCGTTGAGCGCCGGCCATGCACCGCCGGAGCATGTAGTCGGCGCCAACGACATGGCATTGCTGCCCTACACCAGCGGCACCACAGGCTTGCCCAAGGGGTGCATCCACAACCACTCGAGCCTGAATCACAACGCCTTCGCCGGCCAGTTGTGGGGTCTGGGTTCGGCAGAGGCGATCGTCCTGGCCGTGGTGCCGATGTTCCACATCACCGGCACGGTCAGCATGATGCACACGTCGATCCTGTTCGGCGGCACGCTGGTCATCATGCCGCGCTGGGATCGTGAAGTGGCGGGGCGGCTCATCTCGCGCTGGAAGGTCTCGAGCTGGACCAACATCCCGACGATGGTGATCGACCTGATGGCCAGCCCGAATTTCGCAAGCTACGACCTCACCAGCCTGACCTACATCGGTGGCGGCGGCGCGGCGATGCCGCAGGCGGTGGCGCAGCGGCTGCTGGAGCAGTTCGGCCTGAAGTACCAGGAAGGCTATGGCCTGACAGAGACAGCCGCGCCGTCACACGCCAATCCGTTCGAGCATCCCAAGCAGCAGTGTCTCGGCATCCCGTACATGAGCACCGATTCGCGCGTGATCGACCCCGACACGCTCAAGGAGTTGGGCGTGGGCGAGTCGGGCGAAATCATCACGCACGGGCCCGAGGTGTTCCAGGGTTACTGGAAGCGGCCGGATGCCACGGCGGCGGCGTTCATCGAGTTCGAGGGCAAGCGCTTCTTTCGCACTGGCGACATGGGCCGTGTCGACGAAGACGGCTACTTCTTCATGACCGACAGATTGAAGCGAATGATCAACGCGAGCGGCTTCAAGGTGTGGCCAGCCGAGGTCGAGTTGCTGATGTTCCGCAACCCCGCGATCCAGGAGGCGTGCGTCATTTCGATGAAGGACGACTACCGCGGCGAATCGGTCAAGGCGATGGTGGTGCTGCGCGCTACGCACAAGGACACGACCGAGCAGCAGATCATCGACTGGTGCCGCGAGAACATGGCGGTCTACAAGATCCCGCGCAAGGTGCAGTTCGTCGATGCGCTGCCCAAGAGCGGCAGCGGCAAGGTGATGTGGCGGTTGCTGCAGGAAGCCGAGTCGAAAGTCGATTGAGGGTGGGCAAGTGGCTGCAGCGCAGCGTCAGGGTTTGCGCCCGCCCGGCGGCACGAACTTTCTCAACATCGTCTGGCCCAGCGGCGTGATCGCTGTGACCGTGGCGATGGGTTGCACGTAACCATCGAGCGTGCGGACCGGCGCCGGAATGGTCGCCTTGATATGCCCCGCCATCACCAGAATGCGTACGGCATCGACGTTGCGGCCGCCTTCGATGTTGCAGGGCAGAGTGGCGGCGGCGAGCCGGTGAAGGAGCGTGATGGGCATGCTTTGATGAATTGTCTGAATGCCGGAGAGGCGTGATGTCGAAATATCTTGGTGGCTATCAAGATTCGTTTTTCGAGCTGAGGTCAGCCACCACCCGTGCATGGCGCTGAAAGCTCCAGTAAGCACTGGCCCAATCCATCAGCACGACGATGCGGTTGCGAAACCCGATCAAAAAATACGCGTGCGCAAAGAGCCAGAAAAGCCATGCAAGCCGGCCGCTGAAGCGCAACGGGCCCAGCGGTGTTTCAAGGTCGACCACGGCCGAGTTGCGGCCGATCGTCGCGAGGTTGCCGTAGTCCCGATAGCGGAACGGGACGGTCGACTCGCCCGCGATGCGATGCATCACGTTGGCAGCGGCTGCGCGACCCATCTGCTTGGCGCCAGGTGAGACGCCGGGCACTGGCTTGGGCGGCTTCCCCGGCGCATAGCTCATCGCAGCGGCCAAGTCGCCAACCACGCTGATCTCCGGATGGCCGGCCAGGCTCAGATCGGGCTCGACCTTGACGCGGCCCGCGCGATCGCATTCCACGCCCGTCGCAGCGCCCAGCAAGCGCCCGAGCGGTGACGCCGCCACGCCAGCGGCCCAAATGACGCAACTGCTGTCTATGCGGTAGTGGCCAACCGCCGCATCGACCTCCAGTCCGCTTGCATCGATCGCCGTCACCGTGGCGTTGAGCCGTACTTCGACGCCGAGTTTTTCAAGTTGTACCTGAGCCTTCGCGCTGAGGCTTTCGTGCATTGCCTGCAGCACGCGCGGGCCGCCTTCGACCAATAGCACCTGCGCGCTGCATGGATCGATGCGCCGGAATTCACCCGCGAGCGTGTGCCGCGCGATCTCGGCCAGCGTGCCGGCCATCTCCACTCCGGTCGGCCCGGCACCGATCACCACAAAGGTGAGCAACCGGCGGCGATGGCCCGCATCGGTCGTCGTTTCTGCCGCCTCGAACGACATCAACACGCGGCGACGGATGTCGAAGGCGTCTGCCAGCGTCTTCAGACCGGGTGCGATGGGCTTCCACTCGTCATGGCCGAAATAGCTGTGCGTGGCGCCCGCAGCGACGATCAAATGGTCGTAGCCGATGCGAATCCCATCGGCCAATTCGATTTCCCGTGCCTCGGGCCGCAGGCGGGTGACTTGGCCGAGCAAGGTCGTCACGTTGGGTCGATTGCGGAACAAGAGCCGCACCGGCGCAGCGATCGAGGGCGCCGCCAGCCCGGCCGTCGCTACCTGATAAAGCAGCGGCTGAAACAAATGGTGATTGGTCTTCTCGATGACGATGATGTCGACGGCGGCATGTTCGAGCGTCCGCGTCGCTTCAAGACCTCCAAAACCACAGCCGATTACGACGATGCGTGGGCGGGTTGCAGGAGAGAGCGTGCTCATTCACGGGATGATACGCAGCCGCCGTGCACGTACCAACGCCCTGTGCCAGAGTTGCGACCCGACCCGAAAACAAGTGCGGCAACACCGGTGAGACTGGCCCGTGCGTGCTTGTCCTACGCGGCGGGACATCGACCTTCGGATACAACCACTCCAGCTATTTCAACGGAGACCTCATGAGCTTTTCACGCCCTATGGTGCAGCCGGCAGATGCGCTGCGACTGCGCTATGGTGAGGTCAGGGCGCACAGCGTCGTGCTTGCAGAGCCACTCTCCCGAGAAGACCAGTGCATCCAGTCGATGCCTGATGCCAGCCCGACCAAGTGGCACCTCGCCCACACCACATGGTTCTTCGAGACGGTGCTGCTTCAAATGCATGCGACCGGATACCAGCCGTTCGACACGCGCTTTCACTTCTTGTTCAATTCGTATTACGAGGCGCTGGGGCCGCGCCATCCACGTCCGCAGCGCGGCTTGTTGACGCGCCCGTCGGTGGATGAGGTGCAGGCATATCGGCAGCATGTCGACGCCGCCGTGGTGTCGCTCCTCGAGAGTGCCGACAGTGCGTTGTGGGAAACGATCGAACCAATCGTCGTGCTCGGGCTGCATCACGAGCAGCAGCACCAGGAGTTGCTCGTCACGGACATCCTGCATGCGTTGTCTTGCAACCCCTTGCTGCCAGCGTACCGTCCGGCCAATGGCCCGGCGCTGCGACTCGCTGCAGTAGCGGCGCCCGCACGGTGGCTGCGCCATGCAGGTGGCGTGGTCGACGTCGGGTTTCGAGCAGGTGATGAGATGGGGGGGTTCGCCTTCGACAACGAGACGCCGCGGCATTCGGTATTGCTGCGTCCGTTCGAGATAGCCGATCGCTTGGTGACTTGCGGCGACTACGCGCAATTCATTGCCGATGGCGGTTACCAGCGGCCTGACCTCTGGCTGTCGGATGGTTGGGCGGCGGTCAAGGCGAACGAATTGCGGGCGCCTGCGTATTGGCTGTCGCCGGACGATCCACGGATCGCGCAACATGGTGCGAGCACCGCCGGTTGGCAGGTGTTCGGACTGAACGGTGTGCGGCCGATGGAGCCGGAAGCACCGGTGTCGCAATTGAGCTTTTATGAAGCGTCCGCCTATGCGGAATGGGCCGGTGCGCGATTGCCGACCGAATTCGAATGGGAGGCTGCGATCGACACCCCCGGCATGGCCCAAGCCACTGGCCACGTCTGGCAATGGACGCGCTCTTCTTACGACCCGTATCCCGGCTTTCGCCCGCTGCCTGGCATCGCCGCCGAATACAACGGCAAGTTCATGGTCGGGCAATTGATATTGCGTGGTGGCAGTGTGGCGACCCCGCAGGGCCATACCCGTCCGAGTTATCGCAACTTTTTTCCGCCGGCAGCCCGCTGGCAATTTACCGGCGTGCGCTTGGCGCGCGACATCTGAAATGAGAAATCCAGTCGTCAATCTCGACATGCCGCGCGCCCGTGCTCGGACCACCACCACGGTCGAGCCGTCCGAGTTCGCCCGCGACCTGATGGCGGGACTCGCGCGCACGCCGCGCAACGTGCCGCCCAAGTATTTCTACGATGCGGCGGGTTCGGCCTTGTTCGACGGCATTTGCGAACTGCCCGAGTACTACCCGACGCGCACCGAGCTGCGCATCCTTGCCGAGCGTGCGCCGGAGATTGCAGCGCAGATCGGGCCTCGCGCCGAGCTCGTGGAATTCGGCGCCGGTTCGCTCACTAAAGTGCGCTTGCTGTTCGACGCATTCAAGGCCGAAGACGCACCGCGGCGTTACCTGCCGATCGATATCTCGGGCGAACATCTGGAGGGGGCAGCCGAGCGGCTGCGTGCCGACTATCCGGAGTTGGTCGTGCAGCCGATCGTCGCCGACTACACGATGCCGCTGGTGTTGCCGGCGACAGGCGCCGGTGTCGGTCAGCGCGTGGGCTTTTTCCCCGGCTCGACCATTGGCAACTTTCATCCCGAAGAAGCGCTGTCGTTCATGCAACTCGCAGCGCGTTTGTTGCGCGGCGGCGGCATGCTGGTCGGCGTCGATCTGGTCAAAGAGCCTTCACGGCTGCACGCGGCATACAACGATGCGCAGGGCGTGACTGCGGCCTTCAATTTAAATCTGCTGCTTCGAGCCAATCGCGAACTGGGTGCCGACTTCGACCTCGATGCGTTCGGTCACTATGCGTTCTACAACCCGCTGCTGCAGCGCATCGAAATGCATCTTGTGAGCCGGCGCGCGCAGACCGTGAGCATCGGCGGCGAGCGCTTCGAATTCTTCGAAGGCGAGAGCATCCATACCGAGAATTCGCACAAGTTCACTGTCGAAGGCTTCCGTGCGCTGGCTGTGCGCGCAGGCTTTCGACCCGGCCCGGTGTGGACCGACGAGGCGCGCCTGTTCAGCGTCCACTGGCTCCACGCGCCGGCTGCACAATAGACGCTCTCCTGGAGATATGAAATGAAAGCAACCTGGAACGGCGCCACCATCGCCGAAAGCGACGACACCGTGGTTGTCGAAGGCAACCACTACTTTCCGTTGAGTTCGCTCAACCGCGAACACGTGACCTTCAGCAACCACAAGACAACCTGTCCCTGGAAGGGCATGGCGAGCTATTACTCATTGCTGGTCAAGGGTGAAATGAACGCCGACGCTGCTTGGTACTACCCCGACCCCAAGCCCGCGGCAGATGAAATCAAGGACCGGGTTGCCTTCTGGAAGGGCGTCAAGGTCGCCGCGTGAGCTCGATGGCCGATTCGCCATCCGCTTATTCATCCACTTCGCCACCGTTTTCACCACCTTTCAACTCGCCGGCTGAAACGCCATCGCTGCTGCGGGAACAGGGTTATGCCTTGCTCAGCCCGAGTGGCGTCGCCGAGTGGCTCGGCGAGCCGCTGGCACAGCTCGAGGCTCTCCACGAAGACTGGAGCGGCTTGCCGCCCGACGAATACCTGAAAGACGGCGGCCGCTATCGGCAACGCCGCCATGCGTGCTTCACCGTCGATGCCGATGCGGTCGATCAGGTGCCGCATCGTGCCCACTGGCAGCCGGTCGAATACAACGCGTTGCACGGCGGCATGCGGCGGTGGTTCAAGCCGATGCTCGCCGGCACGATCGCGCAGCCTGTGTGGACGCACCTGATGCGCGGTCTCGCGCGACTGGCCAGCGGGCTCCGGGGTGATCAACGCTGGTCCCTCGAGGCGCACCAGTTCCGCATCGACACGGCCGGCGGCATCGGCCGTCCGACGCCCGAGGGCGCGCACCGCGACGGCGTCGATCTGGTAGCGGTCGCATTTGTCGGGCGGCACAATGTCAAGGGTGGCGAGACGCGCGTGTTCGAAGCGAACGGTCGCCGAGGCGAACGTTTTACGATGACCGAGCCGTGGAGTCTCTTGTTGCTCGACGATGCCCGCGTGATCCACGAGTCGACGCCGATCCAGCCGATCGACGAGACGGCACCGGGCTTTCGGGATACGCTCGTGGTCACGTGTCGCGCCCACGGTTTTCAGGGCGACTGAACGTCGTCGCAAGACAAAAAGAGGTCCGCATGTTCAATCACATCCTGGTTCCCATCGACGGCTCCGAAACGTCGATGCACGCGGTCAGCAAAGCGAGCGGGCTCGCGCTGGCTTTTGGCAGCCGCATCACGTTGATCCACGTGATCGACAACTATCCGTTCATCGGTATCGGCGCCGACTACGCGCTTGGCCAGAACGAATATCTCGCTGCCGCCACGAGCAGTGCCAATGCGGCGCTGGCACGCGGCGTGGCATCGCTGGCGGCTGAAGGGCTGCACAGCGATCAGCGCGTGATCGACGGGCACGTGGTGCACGAAGGCATCGTCGACACTGCCAACGGCATCGGCGCCGACCTGATCGTCATGGGCTCGCATGGGCGTGCGGGCATCGAGAAGTTGCTGCTCGGCAGCGTGACACAACGCGTGCTGCAGGACGCGCCGATGCCGGTGCTGGTCGTCAAGGGCGAATAGAGCGGATCTTTTTGGTTGGAGGCGTTTGCCTTTCTCGGCGTCGCTCAGGGTGTTCGACCCGAGCCGGTGCGCGCATCGAATGGCGCGACGCTCTCGAAACGTATTGTTTGCCGCGTCACCGGATGTACCAACGCCAGCACCGTCGAGTGCAGCATCAGCCGCGTTCCGAGTTGCCTGACCGCTTCGCTCGCATAGAGCGCATCGCCGATGATTGCGTGCCCGACCGACGCGAGATGCACGCGCAGCTGGTGAGTGCGACCCGTCAGCGGCTCCAGCAAAACATGGGTCGCCATTCGCTCTTGCGCGCGCTGAAGCGTCATCGGGCCGAGCGCCCTCCAGCGCGTCACGCTCGGCTTTCCTGCCGCATCGATCTTCTGCGATGGCCGACGCGGCCAGTCGGCCATCAGTGGCGCGTCGATGGTGGCCCACTCTGCTGAGATGGGCAACACACCGTCGACGATCGCTTCGTAGCGCTTGTGCACTTCGCGCCTCGCGAATGCATCGCCAAGCGCCCGCTGCATATCGATGCCGCGTGCCATCACGACCAGTCCACTCGTCGACATGTCGAGCCGGTGCACGACGAGCGCATCCGGCCAGCGTTGCTGTGCTCGTGCGCTCAGGCAGTCCTGCTTGTCTTCGCCACGGCCGGGTACGCAGAGGAGCCCGGCGGGCTTGTCGAATACCAGCAGGTGCGCGTCTTCGTGAATCAGGTGGAGGTCGGTCATTGGGCGCGGCGTATCGACGAGTGTAGAAGCCCACCCGCATGCCCACCCGCCCGCCTCACGCCAGCCTCAATCGCCTCGGCTATCCTCGGCGGTCATGCCCGGTCCCGCTTCCGCCTCTGCTTCCGCCCCTGCCCAAGGCTTGGCAGCGACTTCTCCTCCCAGTTTTTCCGATCTCACGCGCCAGCGCCCGTTCATGCGCATGTGGGTCGCGCGACTTTTCGGTACGGCGGCGTCGCAGATGCTGCTGGTCGCCATCGGCTGGCACATGTACGACCTCACCGCCAGCGCCTGGGACTTGGGCCTGGTCGGGCTCTATCAATTCGTGCCGGCGCTGGTACTGGCGCTCTACGCGGGCCACGTGGTCGACCGACATCACCGCGGGCGCATCGTGGCGGCATGCTTCGCCGTGCAGGGGCTGGTGGCGCTGGCGCTGTTGACGGCGCATCAGTCGCATCACGATTCACGTGGGTTGTTGTTGGGCCTGTCGCTGGTGCTCGGCGGCGTGCGCGCGTTCCAGATGCCGGCACAGCAGGCGCTCACGCCGCTTTTGGTGCCGCCGACGATGCTGTCGCGTGCGATGGCCTTCAGCTCGGCCGGCATGCAGGGCGCGATCATCGGCGGGCCTGCGCTTGGCGGTCTGCTGTTCATCCTCGGCGTCGGCGCTGTCTACGGCGCCAGCGTGCTTTGCTTCGTCGTCGGCTGCTTGCTGGTCGTGCGGCTGCGCTATGCCTACACGCCGGCGCCGCGCGAACCGACGACGGTTGCCACGGTCCTGGCGGGCGTCGACTTCATCTGGAAACGCAAGACCGTGCTCGGTGCCGTGTCGCTCGACCTGTTCGCGGTGCTGCTGGGCGGTGCCGTGGCACTGCTGCCCATCTACGCGCGCGACATCCTGCACACCGGCCCGTGGGGCCTCGGGCTGCTGCGCGGCGCGCCGGCGGTGGGTGCGCTGGTGATGTCGATCATGCTCACGCGCCGGCCGATCGAGCGGCACGTGGGGCGCACGCTGCTGCTGGTGGTCGGGCTCTTCGGCATCTGCATGATCGTGTTCGGCATCTCGAAGAGTTTCGTCGTGTCGTTGATCGCGCTGGCCGTTTCGGGCGGCGCCGACATGGTCAATGTCGTGATTCGCCAGACGCTGGTCCAACTCGATACGCCAGATGCCATGCGCGGCCGCGTGAGCGCGGTCAATTCGATCTTTATCGGCGCCAGTAATCAGCTGGGCGAGTTCGAGTCGGGGGCGACTGCTGCCCTGCTCGGGCCGGTCGGTTCGGTGGTGGCGGGCGGCGTCGGCACGGTGCTCGTGGCGCTGACGTGGTTCCGGTTGTTCCCGTCGCTGGCGCAGCGCGACCGCATCGCGTCGACAAACGCCTCGCCGGCCGTGCCGGAAGAAGTCGAGCCGAAGAGCTGAACAGGGCAGTGACTCAGCGAGGCGAAACGGCCAGCATCGCGAACGGCACGTCGAGGCTGACGTCGCTCAGCGGCTCCGCCACGCAGGGCAAGATCCAGCCCTCGGCTTTTTCTTCGACACTGACGCCAGGCCATTCGATCCGGTAGCGCACCCGGCCCGCCAGCAGTTTGCAGATGCAGGTCCGGCAGGTGCCGTTGCGGCATGAGCTCGGCAACTCGATGCCGGCCGCGTCGGCCGACTGAAGCAGCGTCGACTCGCCATCGGCCTCGAAGCCGAACCCGGCCGGCTCGATGCGCACCTTCATCTAGGAAGCCTCAGCCGGGCGGCCGGGCGCGCTCTTGCTCGAGCTTTTGCTCGCGCTTCTGGTCGCGCAACATGAAGAGATAGAGGCTTTCGACCTTGTCGCGCGCCCACGGTGTCTTGCGCAGAAATTTGAGACTCGACCCGACGCTCGGGTCGACGGTGAAGCAACGCACTGGAACCTGCTGCCCCAAGCTTTCCCAGCCGTAGTAGTCGGCCAGCGCGGTCACGATGGCCTCGAGCGTCAACCCGTGCAGCGGGTTGTGCGGCTGCGCTGACTTCTTGACGGGCACCGCCGCTTCCGCAGGCAGCGACTCCGGTGGTGCCGCCTCGTCGGTCACTTGTTCTTGAGCTTGCCGCGCGGAATCACCGCGGTGGTGACGGTTGCGCGCACGGGTTCGCCGCCTACAGCCGGTGGCTTGGGAGGCGAGGTGTCCTTCTTCGGTTTCTTGGTTTCCTTGCTGCTGCGCTGCTGACTTTTAGCCATCTGACTCTCCTGGTAATGCGGATGCGACTGGGAGTTTAGCGGCGCGGCGACAATAGCGGGTCTACCAGTCACTGCCCCGATCCATGTCCGATTACGAAGTTCGTCCCGCCGTCATGGCCGATGCCAAAGCCATCGCCGAAGTCCATGCCCTGTCCGCCAAGGCCGCCTACGAAGGCATCCTGCCGGAAGACCAGTTGCGCGCCCTGGCGCCCACCACACGCGAAGCCAAGTGGCGCGAAGCCATCGAGTTCAGCGAGCCGCAAGTGCAGGTCGCGGTGAGCACCACCGACGATGGCGAAGAAATCGTCGGCTTCGTCGGCTACGACCGCTCGCGCGACGCCAAGACGCCTTCGACCACCGGTGAGATCTGGTCGATCTACGTCAAGCCCGGCCATTGGGACGAAGGCGTTGGCGTCATGCTGTGGGATGCGGCCCGCGACGGCCTGGAAGAAGAGGGCTGCACGGTCGTCACGATATGGGTGCCGGTCCGCAACGAACGTGCAATGCGCTTCCACGAACTCGCCGGCTTCAAGCGCGAGATGAAAACGCTCCAGACCACCGCGCTCGGCGCGGTCAAGATCGAAGAAATTCGGTTGAAGCGCGCCGTCGTCTGATGGCCGCCACCGCCGCTGCTGCAGACCACCAGCGCCGGGCCGACATCGTTCGCTGGATTTGTCGAACGCATGGCTGGTTCGGCCTGTGGGGTGCCGTGCTGGGCCTGTTGATGGGGTTCAGCGGCATCTTCCTGAATCACCGCAACGTGCTGAAGCTGCCGCAGGCCCAGGAGCGCTCGCGTGCGCAACTGGCGCTTCCCGATCCGGTACCCGACACGCCCGAGGCAATGAGCGCCTGGCTCGTGACCGCGCTGCGCACCGACGGGCCGCCCAGCTCCAGCCGCATCGAGGGCGCTCGCCCGGTGCCTTGGGCAGACAAGAGCGACAAGTCGGCACCCGCGCTGACTCAGCCCGCGCACTGGGTCTTCAATTTTGGCGGCCCGAACGAGACCATTCAGGCCGACTATTGGCAGGGCAATCGGTCGATCGGCATCAACACCACGCGCAATGGCATCGTCGCGACGTTGACCAGCATGCACAAGGGCAGCGGCATGCCGATCGCATGGATTCTGCTGATCGACACGCTGGCTGGCAGCCTGATCTTTTTGTCGATTTCCGGCGTCACGCTGTGGGTTCTGACCACGCGCCGACGGGCTCTCGGACTGACCATCTTCGGCGCGTCGCTGGCAGCGGTGGCCGGCATTGCATTGAGCAGCTTTTAAGGCGCGCCATGGCCACCAGTCTTTTCCTGCTGATCGACGACATCGCCTCGGTGCTCGACGACGTTTCGCTACTGACAAAAGTCGCCGCCAAAAAAACGGCTGGCGTGTTGGGCGATGACCTTGCGCTCAATGCGCAGCAGGTGTCCGGCGTGAAGGCCGATCGCGAATTGCCGGTGGTGTGGGCCGTGTGCAAGGGCTCGTTGATCAACAAGGCGATCCTGGTGCCGGCGGCATTGGCGATCGGCACCTGGTTGCCATGGCTGGTCACGCCGCTGCTGATGGTGGGCGGGGCGTTCCTGTGCTTCGAGGGCTGCGAAAAGCTCGCGCACAAGTTCCTGCACAAGGATGAACACGCTGCCGACACATCGCGCCACGAGAAGGCCGTCGCGGACACGTCCGTCGATGTCGTGGCGGTGGAGAAAGACAAGATCAAGGGCGCCGTTCGCACCGATTTCATCCTGTCTGCAGAAATCATCGCGATCACTCTCGGCACGGTGCAGGGTCAGCCTTTCGTCACGCAGTTGACGGTGCTCGTGGGCATCGCGCTGATCATGACCATCGGCGTGTACGGCCTGGTCGCCGGCATCGTCAAGCTCGACGATGCGGGGCTTTACCTGACGCAGCGCCCGGGTTCCGGTGCGCAGGCCCTGGGACGCGGCATTCTGGTCGCAGCGCCGTGGCTCATGAAGGCTTTGTCCGTCGCAGGCACCGTCGCGATGTTTTTGGTCGGCGGCGGCATTTTGGTGCACGGCGTACCGGCGTTCGGCCATGCGGTCGAGGCCTGGGCTGCCACTGCGGGGGTGCTGGGCACGATCGGCTCGATGCTGGTGAACGCCGGCATCGGCCTCATTGCTGGCGCCATCGTGCTGGCGGGCGCCGAACTCTTCAAGCGGGTTCGACGCAAGGGTTGAAAGCCCGGGCTATTTCCTTTCGACCTCGCGCGCGGACACGCCAAACCACACCAGCAAACCACCGAGCAGCATTGCGCCGGCCAGCATGTACATGCCGTTGTCGGTGCTCTTCGTCATGTCCTTGATCCAGCCGATCATGTAAGGGCTGACGAAGCCCGCCAGGTTGCCGAAGGAGTTGATGAGCGCGATACCCGCTGCTGCCGCCGTGCCGCCGAGCAGGGCGGTGGGCAAGCTCCAGAACAGTGGCAGCGTCGCCAGGATGCCGGCCGTGGCCAGCGTCAGCGATGCCATGGCAAGCACGGTGTTCGACGCCAACTGCACGCTCAGGATGAAGCCGATGCAGCCCAGGAACGCCGGCACGATGATGTGCCAGCGGCGCTCGCCGGTGCGGTCTGACCGACGTCCGACCAGCACCATGCAAACAGCGCCGGCAATCCATGGGATGGCCGTCAGCAAACCGATGTCGAGCGCACTTTTCACGCCCATCGCCTTGATGATGCTGGGCAGCCAGAAGCTGACGCCGTAGAGGCCCATCACGAACGAAAAGTAGATCAGTGCCATGAGCCAGATCTTCGGGTTCTTCAACCCTTCGGCGGCCGACGTGGCGACCTTGCCGATGTTGTCGGCTGCGACGTTGCGCGCCAGCATGGCCTTTTCACCAGCGTCGAGCCATTTGCTCTTCTCGATCGAGTCGTCGAGATAGAAGATGACCCAGATGCCGATCAGCACCGACGGGATGCCTTCAAGCAAGAAGAGCCACTGCCAGGCCGCAAGGCCGCTCACGCCGCCCATGGTCTGCAGGATCCAGCCAGAGAGCGGGCTGCCGATGACGCCCGCGACGGCCACTGCCGTCATGAACATCGAGATGATCTGGCCGCGCCGCGCTGCCGGGTACCAGTAGGTGAGATAAAGAATGATGCCCGGGAAGAAGCCTGCTTCCGATACGCCCAGCAAAAAGCGCGCGATGTAGAACTGCGTCGGCGTCTGCACGAACATCATCGCGGACGAAATGACGCCCCACGAAATCATGATGCGTGCGATCCACATGCGGGCACCGACGCGATGCAGGATGAGATTGCTCGGTATCTCGAAGATGAAATAGCCGATGAAGAAGATGCCGGCGCCGAGGCCGTAGACCGTCTCGCTGAACTGCAGGTCGGCCAGCATGCCGAGCTTGGCAAAGCCGACATTCACCCGGTCGAGATACGCCGCTACGTAGCAAAGAAAAAGAAACGGGACGAGCCGGACCGTGACCTTGCGGTACGTGGATTCTTCGCTCGCCGAAGCGAGCCCCGCAGGCTGCGCCGGTTGCTTCGATATTGGGAGGGTTTTTTCCATCGGATGTCTCCTGTTGGACTGATTTTTGGAGAACGGGAGCTTACTTGCGATGTCGGCTGCGCGATATCAGGTCAACCACGATGAGTGTCGCGCCCAGCACAACCGCGAACCAGCCGACCACCGAAGCGCCGGCCACGGTATTCATGAGATTCGACGGCGGCAAAAAGCGCGGCGCCAGCAGCACCGCAGCCCCGATCAGCACGCACAAAATGCCGCGCTCGACCATCCGCGGCGCGCGCTCCGGGGCCTTGTTTCGTGCCATCAGTTGGTCTTGCTCCTCATCGCGGCCGGATGGCCCTGCAGCGCGAACGACTTGCCCGTCGGTACCAGCGTGTCGCCGTCCATGCGCAAGATGCTGATGTCCTGATCGATGAAGTTGCCGACGTAGAGGTATTTGCCGTCGGCGCTCCACACGGCCGCCTCGGGCAGGCCGCGTACTTCGACCTCGTTGCCGCGCGTCACCTTCTTGCCGTCGATCTTGAGCAGCACGACCGAGCCGTTGCGGTTGTAGAAATATGCGCTCTTCGATGCATTGCTGCCGCGCAGGATCACCGCCACCGCGTGCCGGCCGGTCGGGCTGATGGCAAGCCCCTCGGGGCCATCGCCGACCACCACCTTGTCGATCACGCGCGGCGGCTGGGCTTCCATGTCGATCACGCTCACCGTGTCTATCTGGCCGTCGGACGCGCCGGAGTTGCCGTTGTCCGCAGTGAGTGCGATCTTGCCGTCAGGCGTCACGTCGACGTTGTACGGCCACAGACCGGCCGCGAGGTCGACCTTGTTGTAGCTGACCTTTTCACCCTCGACATCGAGCAACGCGATCTTGTGGCTTGGAAACTTGGCCGCCAGCGCGCGCCGGCCATCGGGCGTGAAGCGCACGTGCGCGACCGAATCGCCCATCGCGACGGTGTCGATCAGCGTCACCTGCTTGCCCGCGATGCGCAGCACGCTCACCGAGCTGTCGGCGCGGTTGGCGACCAGTGCGAGCGTGCCGGCGCGATTGATCGTCAGCCCCGAAGGCTGCTTGCCGATGGCGAGCGTGTCGATGAGCTTGGGCGGGTTCGTCGTCAGGTCGATGACGAAGAGGCGGTTGTCGGGTACCTGCTTCTTGACGCCGTTCTCTTCCACCACGTTGACGGAGTTGGCGATGAGCGCCAGCGTCTCGGTCGGGTTGATCGCCAGGTTGGTGGGCGGGCCGACCACGGTGTTGTCGAGTTGCAGCGAGACCAGCGACCTGGGTGCCAGCGGGTCGGTGCCGATGTCTAGCACCTGCACGGTGTCGCGGCCCGGTGCACCGAGCATTGCGACACCGGCATCGTTCCACGACTGCTTTTCGTCGTTGGCGACGAGCATGAGTTGTCGCTGCGGCGTGGTGGTGGACATGCCGGTACAGCCAGCCAGCGTCGCGAGTGCGGCCATGGTGGCGAGCGCAGCGGCCGCGCGGACCCGGGTGAGAGATGTCATGGTTTGTCTCCAATGTTTTTCGTTGATCCGGCGTCGAGCGCCGGTTGCGCATGGTAGCGAGTGCTCGTAGCAAAATCCGTCGTCATGCGAATCAAATCATCGACCGTCCGCCTTGTGTTCCCGCGGCTGCTGTCCGCCTCGGCGCTCTGGCTCGCCGCTTCGGTTGCGCCGCTCGCCTGGGCGCAGCCGTTGCCTCCGTCGAGTTCTGCGGCGTCAGCCGAATTTCCACGCGCAGCCATGGGCTTTTTGAACGAAGAGCTGCCCAAGATGGAAGGCGCCGTGTCTGAGCGCGACCGCGACTATTTCGAAGACGCGATGGGTCGCATGCTCGACTTCTCGCAGCAGTGGGGCTTCAAGTCGACGGACAACCCGGCGCTCACTCGCTATGCGACATGTACCGAAGCGGTGTCGGACTTCCTGGTGGTCGGGCTGTGCCGGCTCATTCCGAACGGCGACGTGTGCGAACCGCGGCTTGCGCCGCGCTTCGATAGCAATCTGAAGCGCTGCCGGGAACTCGCATCCGGTGGCTGAACGCTACAGAAAGCTCAGAGGAAGCCGATCGAAATCCACGGCACCGCGGCGATGACGATCAGCGCCACCAGCAGCGCCGCAAGGTGCGGCCACACACGGTTGAAGGCCTTGTCGGGTGCCACGCGCCCGATGGCGCAGGCTGCATAGAAGCCGACGCCGAAAGGCGGCGCGAAGAGCCCCAGGCCCATCGCGAACACCACGACCATCGCGTAGTGCACTTCGTTCACGCCGAGCGCACGCGCCGCCGGAAACAGCAGCGGCCCGAACAGCACGATGGCCGGAATTCCTTCGAGCACGCTGCCCAGAATGACGAAGGCTACGACCGACGCCGCCATGAAGCCGGCCTTGCCGCCCGGCATGCTTTGCATGGCCTCGACCAGCTGGTGTGAAAAGCCCGATTGCGTCAGCGCCCAGGCCATCGCGGTCGCGCAGCCGATGATGAGCAGGATCGCGCCGGACAGCGAAGCCGTTTCCACCAGCATCGGATAGACGCGCCGCCAGTCGAACTGGCGGTAGATCAGCAGTCCGGCGAGCAGCGTGTAGACGACGCCGACGGTCGACACCTCGGTGGCCGTGGCGACGCCTTCGACCACCACCGTACGGATCACGAAAGGCAATGCGAGGGCCGGGAGCGCGATCAGCAGTGCACGGCCGATCTGGCGCCTGCTGGCGCGCTGCACGCCGCGCATGTCCTCGCCACGCGTCTGCCACGCGACCACCACGCAAAGGGCCAGCATGCCGACCAGCGCAGGCAACAGGCCGCCCGTGAACAGCGCGGCAATCGAAACGCCAGTCACCGACCCGATGGTGATGAGCACGAGACTCGGCGGTATGGTCTCCGACATGGCGCCCGAGGCCGAGAGCAGCGCGATGAGGTCGCCGTCCTTGCTGCCTCTCTTCTTCATTTCTGGGAAGAGGGCCGGTGCGACCGCCGCCATGTCGGCCGCCTTGGAGCCGGAGATGCCCGAAACCAAATACATCGCGCCGAGCAACACGTATTGCAGTCCGCCGCGAACATGCCCGAGCAGCGACGACAAAAATTCAATCATCGCGCGCGCCAGTCCGGTCATTTCGATCAGCGCGCCGAGAAAGACGAACAGTGGCACGGAGAGAAGAATGAGCGACGACATTCCCTCGTCGATGCGCCCGGCGACGATCGACATCGGCGTGTTGGTCGCCAGCGCCAGATAGCTCACCGTGCCCGCGCCAAAGGCGAACGCGATCGGCGTTCCCATGACCACGGCTGCGCCGACGCCGATCACGAAAAAGATCACGAGGTTCAGGTTGCCCAGTTGCCTGAACAGCGGCTTTGCGAGCCACAGCACCAGCGCGACCACAAGCGTGGTGCCGACCACCAGCGCGACCTGCCGCCATGTGCATTTTTCGATCAGCTTGATGATCGCGATCAGCAGCATCAGCACAGCGCCGCAGGCAATGGCCGCGACGCGCATGCCGTCCGGGATTTCGAGCGCTGGCGTGACCACCGGCCACTGCTGTTCCATGTGCTCGAGCGCAGCCGGCAGGAACATGACGAGAAAGACGATGACCAGCATCAATGCCAGCGACTCTACCCACGGTCGAACCGCGGGGGACATGCGCCCGACAAAAGTGCTGAGGCGCATGTGCTCGCCGCGCCGCAGTGCTATCACCGCACCCAGCATTGCCAGCCACAGGAACAGGATCGACGCCAGTTCGTCCGACCAGGTGAGCGGCTGGTTGAACACATAGCGCGATATCACGCCAGCCAGCAGGATGATCACTTCGAGCACGACCAGCGCGGCCGCCGGAATCTCCGTCAGGAGCGCGAGCCACCGGTCCAGCCGAGGAAAGCGGCGCAGCGCGACCGGGGCCGCGCCTGCCTCGTCTTCAAGGTGCATGGAACGATTTCAGGCGAGCTTGCCGGCGTATTTTTCGAGCTTGCCCCAGGCCTCGTCGCCGAACTTGCCCTTCCACTCCTTGTAGAAGCCGGCCTTGCTCAGCGTCGCGCGGAACGGTTCGACGTCGGGCGTGTTGAAGGTCATGCCCTTGGCCTTCAGCGTGACCTCGACGTTGTTGTTGAGCCGGCGCAGATCGTCGCGCTGTGCCACCACCTTTTCAGTGATGTGCTTGGTGATGATGGCCTGGATGTCGGCTGGCAGCGCGGCCCACTTCTTGGTATTGGACAAAATCCACTGGCCGTCCCACATGTGGTTGGTCATCGAGCAATACTTCTGCACTTCGTACAGCTTGGCGATCTCGATGATGGCCAGCGGGTTCTCCTGTCCTTCGACCACCTTGGTCTGCAGGGCGGAATAAACCTCGGCGAAGTTGATGCTGGTCGGCGATGCACCGAAAGCCTTGAACAGCGAAGTCCACAGCGGGCTCACGGGCACGCGGATCTTGAAGCCTTTCAAGTCTTCAGGCACGACGATAGGGCGCGTCGAGCTGGTGATGTCGCGGTAGCCGTTGTCCAGCGGCTTGTCGAAGACATACAGGTTGGCCTTGGTGATGGCTGCACGCACATGCGCGCCCAGGTCGCCGTCCATCGCGGCCCACACGGTGGCGTAGTCCTTGAAGGCGAAGGCCACGCCGTTGATGCCGGCCACCGGCACCAGCGTCTGCAGGATCAGGCCCGACAGCGGAAAGAAGTCGATGGCACCCGAGCGCACCTGCGAAAGCATGTCGGTGTCGCCGCCCAGTTGGTTATTGGGGAACAGCTGGATGTCGACCTTGCCGTTGGTGTCCTTGCGGATGAGCTCGAGCGCTTCTTTCACGCGCACGTTGGTCGGGTGCGTGACGGGGATGTTGCTGGCCCACTTCATCTGGAACTCGGCGGTCTGCGCGCTCGCGATGTGATGGTTGGCGGTGAGCGCAATGCCGCTGGCAGCGGCGGCTCCTTGAACGAACTTGCGGCGGGAAATGGTCATGGCTGGTCTCCTGGTTTTTTTGAGAGGTCTACGGATAACGATGGCAGTTGAAGCGGATTCGACACTCAATACATCAACAAGCCTCCGTCGGCCACCAGCGTCGAGCCGGTGACGATCGACGCTTCGGGCGAGATCAGAAACGCGATGGCGTTGGCGATCTGCTCAGGGCTCGCGATGCGCTGCTGCACGCTCATCGATTCGAGGCGCTGGCGGTTGCCGGGGATGGCGAGCGGCGCTGCGATCATCGGTGTCTCTGTCGCCCCGGGAGCGACCGTGTTCACGCTGATGCCGCGTTCGCCCAGCGCGCGTGCTGCGTTCTTTGTCAGTGCCAGCACCGCTCCTTTGGAGGCTGCATACGCTGCCGTGCCCGACAGGCCGCCGCCGCGAATGCCCGCCACGCTGGCCACCGTGCAGATGCGGCCGCCCGGCTTCATGCGCAGCGCCGCTTCGCGCATGCACAGCCAGGTGCCGATGACGTTGACGTCGTGGGCACGGCGAAAGATGTCGACCGTCAGATCCATGAACGGCGTCGTGTCGGCCGTGCCCGCGCTGGTGACAAGGCCATGGATCGTGCCGAAAGCCGCTTCGATTTCCTTGAAGGCGGAGACGATGGCGGCCTCGTCTGCAACGTCGGCGACGAAGGCACTTGCAACAGGACCGGCGTCGGATTGCGTTTCCGCGTTAACCCGATCAACGGTCGACTTCAATGTCGCGCCGTCGATGTCGATGCCCGCGACGCGCCAGCCGCGGCTGACCAACAACGCCATCGTCGCGGCGCCGATGCCGCTGGCAGCCCCGGTGACAACCGCGACGGGGCGCGCTTCGACGGCGAATGCTGCGGCTTCAGTCATGCGATGTCTCTCGTTGTTTCGCGCGGTTGAAGTCCGGGTCCATCGTCTTGATGACGGCCGCGTCGTCTTCGTCTGACAAACCGGCCGCGATCGTCGCCTTGAAGATCTGCAGCGCAGCAGCGCCCAGCGGCGTCTCGATGCCTGCGCCTGCCGCCATGTCGACCGCGAGGCCGACGTCTTTGGTCAGGATGTGCGCCTGTGCGCGCGGCGCGTAGTCGTCGCGCAAGGCACGCGCCATGCGGTCTTCGAAAATCCACGAGGCCCCGCTCGATGCGCAGATGACGTCGAACAGTTGCTGGCGGTCGAGCCCCAGCCGATGACCCAGCGCCAGTGCCTCGGCACCCGCGGTAAGGTTGATGCCGGCGAGCATGTTGTTGACCAGCTTGGTCTTCGCGCCATCGCCGATCGTTTCGCTGATGAAAAACACCTTCGATGCGAGGTCGTTCAGTACGCGGTCGAGCCGCTTGACGATGCGCTGGTCGCCAGCCAGCATGAGGGTCATCGTGCCGTTGGCTGCCCGCACCGGGCCGCCGGAGATCGGTGCGTCGAGCGTCGCGATGCCAACCGCGGCCAGGCGGTGTCCGAACTGTGCGCTGTCGATTGGAGATATGGTGGAACAGAGCATCACGACCGGTGCGTTCCCGTTCCCGTTGCCGTTGTCGCGTTCGATGTGACTGCCGTCGCGGCTGCATTGCACGACACCGTCGACGCCGAAGAGCACCTCTTCGATCTGCTTCGCGTTGACGACGACCACGACCAGCAGGTCGGCCCACTCGGCAAGTTCGCGTGGCGATTTGCAGGTGGCGATGCCGGCAGCGGCAGCAGCATCTATCGCCGTGTCGGCAACGTCACGCGCTTGCACTGCGTACCCTTTGCCATGCAGGTTGGTCGCCATCGCCAAGCCCATGGCACCGACACCGATGACACCGACTTTGAGTGGAGATTGCATATGGCTGCCGAAGGTTCGAGGGGTCGGATATTAACCGCGTCGCCTTGCGGGTTTCCCCTCCCTTTCGGGGCCGAGCACTGCCTGTTTGTCGCCTTCGGTGGACGAGGGCCACAAGACGCCTCCGTCGATGTTTTGGCTGCGTGCGGGCGCCGAATGGTTAGCGCGGCGGAAACTCTTCGCCCGTCGTGCCGACTGTCCAGTGCGGATAGCGGTGCATGGCATGGATAAACAGCGCGGAACCGGTCCATTCGTCGAGCCAGGCGCGAAGGCGTGGGCGAGGCTGCGAACCGAACCATGTCGGATCGACCGCTGCGAACTGCCGCACGAACGGCATGAGCGCCGCATCCGCCAGGCTCGCGTTGTCGCCCGCCAGATTGGATGCGCGAGTAAGGCGGTCTTCGAGGTGGTCAAGGAACGGCATGGTGCGATCGCGATGCGCCGAGCCATCGGCCAAGCCCTCCGCCGCGTCGTAGCGGGCCGGGTATTTGTAGCGATCGAGTTGCGCCTTGAAATCCCCGTCGCATTCGGCAATGAGCGCGAGCGCATCGTCGAGCGTGCCGTAAGACGGCCGGAGCCACCCACCGGGGTCGTTGCGACTGAGCGTCCACAGCATGATGTCCAGGCTCTGGTCGATCACCGTGCCGTCGTCGAGTGTCAGCACCGGCACAGTGCCTTTGGGTGAGGCGGCGAGCATATCGGCCGGCTTGTCGCGCAGCAAAATCTCGCGCAACTCGCATCGCTCACCACTTGCCAGCAGTGCGAGCCGTGCCCGCATCGCGTACGGGCAGCGGCGAAATGAATAGAGGACTGGGAGAGGTTGTGGCGAAAGGCGCGGACGGGTCATGTCCCGAAGTGTGATGCGATGGTGGCTCCAAAGGCTTGGGCGTCTTCTTCGTCGCACAGCTCGGCCGCCAGCAACTTGTGCCCCGGCGCCACTGCCGTGGCCGCAATGGCTTTCTTCGGGCACAGCCCGAGGCAGGTCGACTCCACAATGCGCAGGCGCACAGGCGACTGCACCAAGCCGCGCTTGAGCTCCTTGCGTGCCGACCTGGCTTTGAACTTCGATGGTCCGTTGCTGCGTTCTTCGCAATCGCCACAGACCAGCACGACGCCAGCGAACTTGACTTTGACGAGCAGCGAATCGTCGGGTGCGGCTGCGATGTGGGAATGGCTCACGGGTTGTCCTTTTGAGAGACGATCATCCTCGTGATCGGCCGCGCGCGTCGTCAGCGAACCTGCCGTCCGACGGTGCCTGAATGCGATATCGTCTCGCCATGTCATCCGCCCCCCCACGCCCCCCGGTCGAAATCGAGACCGCGCCCGATCCGGTCGCCACTGTCATCCTCATGCACGGACTCGGCGCCGATGGCAACGACTTCGTGTCGATCGTCAACGAGCTCGACCTGTCGGCCGTCGGTCCGGTGCGCTTCGTCTTTCCCAACGCGCCGGTCATCCCGGTCACTATCAACGGCGGCTATGCGATGCCGGCGTGGTACGACATCGCCGTGGCCGATTTCGGATCGCGTGAAGACGAGGCCGGCTTGCGGCGGTCGCGCGTGGCCATCGAGGCGCTGATCGCGCACGAAAAATCTCGTGGCATTCCGGCCGATCGCATCGTTGTCGCCGGCTTTTCGCAAGGCTGTGCCATGGCGCTCATGACCGGCCTGCGCCACGGCGAGCGGTTGGCCGGCATCGTCGGCCTGTCTGGCTACCTGCCGATCGCCTCGACCACTGCCGCTGAGAGACACGCCGCTAACCACGACACGCCCGTTTTCATGGGCCACGGCACGCGCGACGGTGTGGTGCCGATGGCGCGCGCCATCGAGTCCCGGAACGCACTGACCGCCCTGGGATACGGGGTCGAGTGGCACAGCTACCCGATGGAACATTCGGTCTGCATGGAGGAGATCGCCGATGTCAACGCATTCCTGCTGCGCGTGCTGCAGGACGAGGAAGACACGGGAGCCGCCCCATGACCCTGTTACTCGGACAAGCCACGGTCATCTCTACCTGAAACGCCATGGCCCCCAGCCAGCAGCGACGGCCTGACCGTGCTACCTTCCAGCCCCAAGATCGAGGGGCATAACTATATGAGCAGCACATTGCAGAAGCGTTTGGCTTCGCTTTCGCCGGGACGCCTGAAGGGCATGCGCCGCGGCATCGAGAAAGAAAGCTTGCGTTCTGCGGCCGACGGCGCGCTGGCTTTGACGCCGCATCCGTCGGCATTGGGTTCTGCGCTCACGCACCCGCACATCACCACGGATTTCAGCGAATCGCAGGTCGAACTCATCACCGGCGTGCATGGCGATGTCGACTCGGCGCTCGACGAGCTGACCCGTGTTCACCAATTCACGTACCGCGTGCTCGATGCCGCTGGCGACGAGCGGCTGTGGGTGTCGAGCATGCCGTGCGGCTTGCCGACCGACGAAACGATTCCGATCGGGCGTTACGGCTCCTCGAACGTCGGGCGCGCCAAGAGCGTCTACCGCATGGGGCTGAGCCATCGCTACGGCCGGCGCATGCAGACTATTTCCGGCATTCACTACAACTGGTCTCTGCCGGGTGTCGGTAGCGACCAGTACTTCGGGCTGATCCGCAACTTCAGGCGCCACGCGTTCTTGCTTCTGTACCTGTTCGGCGCGTCGCCGGCACTGTGCAGCAGCTTCGTCGCCGGCCGGCCGCACGAACTGCAGCCGCTGGGCGAGGGCAGCGTGCACATGCCGCACGGGACGTCGTTGCGCATGGGCCGGCTCGGATACCAGAGCGATGCACAGGCCTCGCTGGCGGTGAGCTACAACAGCCTCGACGGTTATGGCGCCTCGCTGCAAGACGCGTTGACACGTCCGTGGCCGGCTTACCAGGCCATCGGTATCCAGAACCTGGGCGGCGACTACAACCAGCTCGCGACCAGCCTGCTGCAGATCGAGAACGAGTTCTACGGCACCATCCGGCCCAAACGGGTGATCTACCCCGGCGAGCGTCCGCTGCATGCGTTGCGTGAGCGCGGCGTCGAGTACGTCGAGGTGCGGCTTATGGACCTCGACCCATTCGAGCCGGTTGGCATCAACGCGCAGACCATGCGCTTCATCGACGTATTCCTGCTGCATTGCCTTTTGAGCAACAGCCCCGACGACACGCCGCAAGAAATTGCCGAGCTTGCGCACAACCAGCATTTGACAGCAGCGCGCGGCCGCGAGCCAGGACTCACCCTGCAGCGTGGTGGCCGCGAAGTGCCTTTGGTGGAGTGGGGCGCGGAGCTGGTGGCGGAGTGCCTGCCGATCGCAGCCGCGCTCGATGCGGTGCACGGCGATACGTTGCACAGCGACGCCGTGCATGCGGCCGCCGATGCCCTGCGGAACTCCGGCAGTCTGCCGTCGGCACGCGTGCTGGCCGCGATGAAGGTATCGCACGCCGATTCGTTCACCGACTTCATCAGGGCGCAGTCCGAATCGACGCGCGTTGCGTTGCTCGCCTCGCCGTGGACAGCGGAGCAGCAAGCGAGCTTCGAGCGCATGACGCAGACTTCGATCGAGGAGCAAAAACGCATAGAGGCAGCCGACACCTTGCCTTTCGAAATCTATCGCGAGCAGTACGTGTCGCCGGCGCGCCTGGGGTTGCGTGGGCGCACGGCCATGACGGCCTGAGCGGAACAACCGCACGTCCATGAAGGTGCGTGGTAGGTGCCGACCTACTTGCATTGGCCGGCATGGCTCACCTTCGTGGTGCGAGACGCACGCATGATTAATTGGTGCTCCAGCATTCGTTCCACACACAGCAGCTACCTGACGATCCCATGACTTTCAAGACCTACCTGGTCGAAGACAGCCCGGTGATCCGGGACAACCTCGTCGGGTTTCTCGAAGACATCGCTCACGCCGAAGTCGTTGCCCATGCCAGCACTGAAGACGAAGCGGTTGCTTGGCTGAAGTCGCATCACGACCAGTGGGACATCGCGATCATCGATCTCTTTCTAGAGCAGGGAAACGGTCTGGAGGTCGTCGGCGCTTGCCGCGGCAGGTCGTTGGACCAAAAGGTCGTGGTGCTGACCAACTATGCGACGCCAGCGATGCGTGCGCGGGCCAAGGCCCTGGGTGCCGATGCGTTCTTCGACAAGTCCGCGGAGATCGACGAGTTGGTCGAGTACTGCGAACGGCTTGGCGCCACGCGGCGTTAGCTCGCCCTAAGCCGCGCAGACGTCCCTTCGTGTCGTGTCACGACGGCGCGTCGTCCAGCGGTATCTCTTGCGGTAAAACTGCTTCCTCGATCGACAACGGAACGCTACGCATGAGCAATATCAGCAACACCATAGACAAGATTAGCAAGATCGACTTCGGAGGCCGCGTCGCGATCGTGACGGGCGCAGGCGGCGGCCTCGGTCGTCAGCATGCCTTGGCGCTGGCGCAGCGCGGCGCGAAAGTGCTGGTCAACGACCTAGGCGGTGCACTCGACGGGGCGGGTGGATCGACCAGTGCGGCGCAGCGGGTGGTCGACGAAATCAAGGCTGCAGGCGGCGAGGCCATCGCCAATGGCGCCTCGGTGACCGATTTCGAGGCGGTACAGGCGATGGTGCAGCAGGCGATGGACGCCTGGGGCCGCGTCGACATCCTCGTCAACAACGCCGGCATCCTGCGCGACAAGAGCTTCAGCAAGATGGAGCTCGCAGATTTCAAGCTGGTGGTCGACGTTCATCTGATGGGCGCAGTGCATTGCAGCAAGGCGGTGTGGGCCATCATGAACGCCCAGAAATACGGCCGCATCGTGATGACGACTTCGTCTTCCGGCCTCTATGGCAACTTCGGCCAAAGCAACTACGGCGCAGCCAAGATGGCGCTCGTCGGCCTGATGCAGACGCTCAGCATCGAAGGCGCAAAGAATGACATCCGGGTGAACTGCCTGGCGCCGACGGCGGCCACTCGCATGACAGAGGGCCTGATGTCGAAAGAAGTGCTGGATGCGCTTAAGCCGGAAGCGGTGGTGCCGGCGATGTTGGTGCTCGCGGCGCAGGATGCGCCGACGCGGACGATTTTGTGTGCCGGTGCGGGCACCTTCGAAGCTGCCCACATCACGCTCACCGCGGGTGCCTTCATCGGCATTGGTGCCGATGCGCCGGAGCAGTTGGCCGCACGCCTCGCCGAGGTCACCGACCGCGCCGGCGAGATCGTGCCGCAAAGCGGGTCGGCACAGGGCAGCAACGAAGTTGGCAAAGCGCTAGCCGCCGCGCGTTGAGCGCACGCTGAGTTAATCCGGTATCAGGCTGTCGTCCTTACGGATGGAGTCGTGATCGCGGTGGCTGTTCAGGCGGCCCAACGTGCTGTCGAGCAGGCGCTTGAGCTTGCCGGTAGCGCCGCGGAACGCCTCATCCATGGTGTTGCCATGCTGGGTGACCGCCAGCGGCTGGTGGTGGGCCAGACGGGCCTCCATGACGCAGCACTTGTCGTCGGCTCCGGCCTTGCCATGGTTCTCGTCGCTCAGGTGGATCTCGACCCGCATCACGTCTTCTGCGAAACGGCTGAGGTGCTGCCTGATTTCGGCGTCGGCCCAGCGTTCCAGCGTTTCCTTGTTTTCGACGCCATTGCTTGTATTGACCTGAATTTGCATGTTTGTGTCTCTCTGAGTGCACGCGAATATGCGAACCCCCACTGTGCTCCCAAAATCGGAAAGGCGACTGTAGGTCTCGGGGCACATCACAATTGGTCACTTCAGATTCACGCAACGGGCGCACTGCGCACCGAGAAAGAAGTTAGTCCCCATGGCCATTCAGTGGTTTCCCGGCCATATGCATTTGACGCAAAAGGCCATTGCCGAACGCGTCAAGGACACCGATGTCGTCATCGAGTTGCTCGATGCGCGCTTGCCTGCTTCCAGCGCCAACCCGATGCTGTCGCAGCTCACGTCGTCGCGGCCCACGCTCAAGGTTCTCAACAAGCAGGACCTGGCCGACCCGGCACGCACGGCGCAATGGCTCGCGCACTTCAACGCGCAACCTGCCACGCGCGCGATCGGCCTCGATGCGAGCCAGAGCACGCCGGCACAGCAACTGGTCAAGTCATGTCATGAACTGGCGCCGAATCGCGGTGGTCTCGCCAAGCCGATGCGCGTGCTGATCTGCGGCATTCCCAACGTCGGCAAGTCGACCCTCATCAACACGCTCACCGGCAGCAAGAAGGCCAAGACTGGCGACGAAGCCGGCATAACCAAGCTGGAACAGCGCATCACGCTGGCCGACGATTTCTATCTCTACGACACGCCCGGCATGCTGTGGCCGCGCATCATCGTGGCCAAGAGCGGCTACAACCTGGCCGCCAGCGGCGCCATCGGCCGCAATGCCTTCGACGACGAAGAGGTCGCGCTCGAACTGCTGGCCTACCTGAAGACGCACTATCCGGCGGCCGTCGCGACGCGCTTCAAGCTCGACATGAGCGCGCACGATATCGCGGCCATGAAAGACGAAGATCTGCTGGAAGCCATCGCGCGGAAACGCGGCGCCATATTGGGCAAGGGGCGCGTCAATTTGCAGAAGGCGTCGGAGATCGTGATGCATGAATTCCGTGCCGGCAACTTCGGTCGCATCACGCTGGAAACGCCCGAAGAGTTCGCGCAATGGCTGGCGGCCGGCCAGCAACTCGATGCCGAACGCCAGATGAAAAAGGCCGCGCGAGGAAACAAGCGTGGCGGTGCGGGCGGTGCGCCCGAGGCCGACGTGCCTTCCGAATCGAGTTGACCTGAGCGGCCGTTGCGCTATGGCCCCGGACCGCCAGCGTGGCTGATATTGCCGAGTTCATTCAGCGGGTTTAAGTCACGCAAGGTCGCGGCAAACCGGCTTCGAGGCGGTGAGTGTGGCGATCGGTAGTGTTTACCTTTGGATACACTTGCTGATCTTCACCGTCTTTTGAAAAATGCCATCCGACAGTCCTCAGTCGTTGCGCCGTCTGCTCCGGAGCGTGCTCCTTTTCGTCTGTTTGTTCGCAGTGGTTTGGGTGGCACTCGACTTCGCCCACCAGAAGCTGCGATACGTACAGGCAGGCTCCGATCTGGTTCTTGAGGAAAAGTACGACAAGCTTTCCAAACAAGCGCTTTTTTCGGGGCAGGAGAAGTACCGCGTGATCGCGATGGGCAACAGCAAGACGCTCAGCAGCTTCAGGCCCGACGTCTTCGATGGCGCCTTCCCCGGCGACGTGCGCTCGTACAACTTCGGCTTGCCGGGCGAGTCGCAGTTCCTGCCGGTCCTGCGGTCGATCCTGGCGAGCGGCAATCGCCCGACGCACCTGCTGCTGCAGTTGCCTTGGGCGCCTCCCGATGCCGTTGCCAAGGCATTGCCGCTGCTCAAGGACGACAACCGCATCCTGATGGCGCTGATCCCGTTTCGGCGCTTTTTCCGCGACCTGACGCTGTTCGTCTTTCAGTCGCTTCGGACCGGCGTCGGCGCGGAGTGGACGCGCATCAAGGGCGAGATCGAATCGGTGGAGAAGAACCGCGGCTGGTACTTCATCAGCGGTCAGAGCCGCTATCCGAATGGGCAACTGCCAGCCGACTTTTCTCTGGCTTCAGACAATGCGCAAGCCAAGCCGGTGCGTTCGCTGGCCCCTGCGGGCGACGACTACGCCGGCTTGCTTGCGCTCGCAAAGCAATACGACTTCAAGGTGGTGCTGGTGCCGTGGTCGGCTCGCACCGGTGAATACGCGCCCGCTGACGACAGCGGCAGCAGCGCCGCCAAAGTGGTGTCGCAGTCGCCGTACGTTGCCGAGCGCGGGCCCAACTACTGGCTGTATCCGCCGCCGTCCTTTTCCGACCCGGTCCATATGAATTCTGGCGGTGCCGAGGCCTACACCAAACGTCTCGCGGCCTTTCTCAAAGACGTCGGGGAGTTGAAGTAGTGCTGTTCAATTCCTTCGAATTCTTCGGCTTTTTCGGCATCTTTCTGCTCGTCTATTTTTCGAGCCCGTTTCGCTACCGGCCATGGATTTTGCTGGTCGCCAGCTACGTGTTCTACATGAGCTGGGAGCCGAAGTTCGTGCTGCTGTTGCTGTTCACGACACTGGTCGATTTTTCGACTGCACTGGTCATGGCCAACAGTGGCAAGCCGCATGTGCGCAAGCTCGCGATGGTGACGGCGCTGGTGCTGAACTTCGGCATTCTCATCGTGCTGAAGTACGGCAAGTTTCTGGTTCAAAACGCCGAGGCAGTGGCGCAGTCCGTTGGCGTTGGCGAGCACTGGAACATCGTGCAGCTCGTGCTGCCGGTGGGCATTTCTTTCTACACGTTCCAGTCGGTCGGCTACACGCTCGACGTCTACTTCAAGCGCACGCCGGCAGAGCGAAACCTGCTGACCTACGCACAATACGTCGCCTTCTTCCCGCAACTGGTGGCAGGACCGATCGAGCGGGCCAGACACATGATCGCGCAGTTCAAGGCACGGCATTATTTCAAGGCAGAGAACGTCTCGCCGGCGATGTGGCTCATCGGATGGGGCTTGTTCAAGAAGATGTGCGTGGCCGACCAGATCGCACCGTTCGTCAATGCGATCTACAGCGACCCGGGCAACTATTCGGGTAGCTACACGCTGTTGGCGACGGTGCTGTTCGCCATTCAGATCTACTGCGATTTTTCAGGCTATTCCAGCATCGCGCGCGGCGTGGCCAAGCTGTTCGACTTCGAGCTGATGATCAACTTCAGGCAGCCGTATTTTTCTCGCTCGCTGTCCGAGTTCTGGGGTCGCTGGCACATCTCGCTCTCGACCTGGTTCCGCGACTACCTCTACAAGCCGCTGGGCGGCAGCCGCGGCACGCACTCGAACACGCTGCGCAACGTGCTGATCGTCTTCGTCATCAGCGGCATCTGGCACGGCGCATCGTGGTGCTTCGCGGTCTGGGGCTTGCTGCACGGTGTCGGTCTCGTGGTCGAGCGCATCGTTCGCTGGAACGGACTCGACACCGTCGGTGGCAACGGGACCACAGTGCGATTTGCCCGTGGAGCGTTCGGCTGGGTCGCGACCATGGTCGTGGTGCTGGTCGGCTGGGTCTTCTTTCGCTCGGCCACCCTCAGCGATGCGTGGACCATGCTCAAGGGGTTTCGGCACCTCACCGCGCTTGACTATGGCACTTTCAAGGTGCTGGGCTTCGCGAGCTTCGAGATCCTGCTCGCGGCGTTGTTCATACCGTTCACGTTTATTGTTGAATGGGTCGTGAGCAAAGACCGTTACCAGGACATCGACCAGCTGGTCGGGTCGCGCTTGTCGATCGTGCTCGGTGTGGCGCTGACCTATGTGATCTTGCTGTTCGGCGTGTTCGGCCGACGCGAGTTCATCTACTTCCAGTTTTGAGCCAGAAGCGGCTTGTCGACTTATCGATCTCGTGGGCAGCGACGACAGGAATCTCCGCTATTTTTATGGGGCAGGGCAGAGCCAATATCCTGTGCCCGGTGCCGAGCGTTGACGTTTGTCACTCTTTCAGCTTGATCTTCCCCTCGCGCACGTAGCGGTCGTACTCGTCGCGCGGAATGGCGGTCAGGCCGGCGGTGTTGTCGCCTGCGTCCCAGCTGATGGTTGCGCTGTCGGCGGCCAGATCGACTTCGACCAAGCCCTCGGGGATCGTCAACGGCACGCCGTCGCCGGGGGTGTAGGTCACATGGCCTTGAATGGTTGCGTGGTGTGTCATGGGTGCTCCTGGACTCTGGTGGACTCTGCGTATGACAGTCAATCATTACATGCAATCGTGACCGTGCCGCGTGCCAGCGGACATTGACGAACTTGGGCAAACTTGGCGTCATGACAACCACAACACAACCATCGGTCGAGCCGTCCATCGAAGTGATTCAGGGCGATCTCTCCGCCTACCGCCAAGGCAACACGGGCGTCGACTACGTGCACCGTTTTGACTCGGGCAAGCCCGGCCCGCACGTTCTCGTCAATGCGCTTACGCATGGCAATGAGATCTGCGGCATGGTCGCGGTGAAGCAACTGCTCGATGCGGGCGTGCGTCCGAAGATCGGCACGCTCACACTCAGCTTTGCCCATGTCGAGGCCTACAACGCTTTCGATCCGTCGAAGCCGTACGAGAACCGGCAGATCGTCCACAACCTCAACCGCATCTGGTCCGACGAATTGCTGGGCGGCACCGAAGACAGCCCCGAGCTTCGTCGGGCCCGCGCACTGCGGCCGGTGGTCGCGGCTGCCGATCACATCCTCGACATCCATTCGACCAGCCAGGACGTCGTGCCGTTCTGGGTGTATCCCGACTTCGCCCGCAATGCCGATGCCGCGCTCGCCATGGGGTTGCCCTCGGTTCACCTCGTCATGCCCAACGGCTTAGGCTCCGGTACGCCGCTGATCCAGCACGGCTTGCATGCCGGTGCCAACGCGCCCGGCGCCGCCATGGTCGTCGAATGCGGCCAGCATTTCATGCAGAAGACAGCAGATGTTGCAGTCGAAGTGACCGCGCGTTTTCTGGCGTACTTCGGCGTTGTCGACCGTTCAGGCCCAGCGCCCGTTCTCGCTGCGCAGCGCCGCTTCGAATTGATCGAGACGCGCATGGTCATGACTGACCATTTCAAGTTCACGCGACCGCTGATTGGCTTCGAGACCTTTGCCAAGGGCGAACTCATCGCGACCGATGGCGATGCGATCGAAATCCGCTCGCCGTGCGACGACTGCACCGTGTTCATGCCGACGCGCGCGCCCATCATCGGACGCGAAGCGGTCTACCTTACCAAGCCGATTTCCTGAAGCGATCGACCTGAAGCGAATGACCTGAACCGAATGACTCTCGCGCGCTGGGCCGGCGTGGCCTTCGTTTTCCTCTGGTTTGGGCTCGGCGGCATCGCGCACTTCGTCGCGACCGACACAGAGATGCGCATCGTGCCGCCGTACATTCCGTGGCCGCGTGCCGCGGTGTTGATCAGCGGCGGGTTCGAGCTGCTAGGCGCTGCAGGCTTGCTCTGGCAACCGACGCGTCGCGCTGCCGGCATCGGGCTTTTTTTGCTGACTCTTGCGGTGACACCAGCGCACTTCTACATGCTGCAACGGCCGGATTTTTTTCCGTCGATTCCGTACTGGGCGCTGATCTTGCGGCTGCCGATTCAGGTCGCGCTGCTGGCGCTCATTGCCTGGATCACAGCAGAGCCGCCGCCGCGTTGATCCGCCGAGGTCAGTCCGGCGTGTCGCCGTACGCCACCGCGAGCAACGCCGCCTGCTGCTCCGGCGTGCGAAGGGCGATCAGCTTCAGCAGCGCCGCGCCGTCTTGCGCCTGAATGCCGTGCTCCTTGGCAAAGGCAAGCGCATCGGGCGTGAAGGTCGAGCTGGTGACGTAGCTGCCGTGCTTGAGCTGGTTTGCCTTCATCACGCCGAAGAAGTCGCGCAGGTCTTTCAAGCCGACTGGCTTGGAGGGCCGATGCTTGCACTGGACGATGCGCGGCGCGTCCATGCGCTTCGATTGAAGCCAGAGGTGGACGCCGCCTTGCTCGCCGTGCGACTTGGCATGCGTCGCAAAGCCGACCTGCGCAAAGAAGGCTTCGGACAAAGCCTCGAAGCGCTGCCATTGCATGGTGGCCAGCACCTGCGTGCTCCAAGCGTGCTCACGGTGCTGGACTGGCGTTGCGGCGGGCATGCGCAGCGCGTACGGCACCTCGGTCGTCGAAAGGGATGGGGGGGGCGCAGGATAGGTCTCCTCGAACTCGAGGACGGGTTCTCGCTTGAATATCGATGACGAGTCCATCAACCGGCCGACACTGTCCTTCGGCGCCTCTTCGCTGTCGCCACCCCATTTCGCTGCCGCTGCGCCGCGCCGCATCGTGTAGTGCAAACCCAACAACACCGCACCCGAAATCAAGGCGGCCCAGCCCGCCGGCCGCAGCGCCTGTTCAACGCGCTCGGCGATGGAGCCATGCACCAGGGCCGGAATCACGGTCAGCAGCACGACGCCGGCAACCAACGTCATCAGGCCGGTTCCCAATAGCGCGTTGCCCGTGCGGGCACGAATGACCGGGGCGGCGGGGCTGGCGCGATCGTCTGTAATTTGCGTTGTCATGACCGGCGGTGCTTTCGTAAATAGGGAGGCGCGCCGACTTTATGAGGCAAAACTGCTTACAGCGCAATGCGCATGCTTGGAAGCAGCTAGCAAAAACGCAGCGAAACCGCACGCGAAGCAGTTCACGAAAATACGGTTTAAAGCTTGGCGTCAGGCGAAAACACGAACAGCGCCGGGTCGACCATCGCGCGGTTGAGCATCACCGACCAATGCAGATGCGGCCCGGTCACGCGGCCGGTCGCACCGACGGCAGCAAAGCGCTCGCTGGTTTTCAGCACGTCACCGGGCTTCACGTCGATCGCGCTGAGATGGCAATACATCGTGAGCAGACCGCCGCCATGGTCGAGCCAGACCGTATTGCCGTTGAAGAAGTAGTCGCCGGTGTCGATGACGCGACCCGGCATCGGCGCCAGCACCGGCGTACCCGTGCCAGCCGCGATGTCCATCCCGCTGTGCGGATTGCGCGACTGCCCGTTGAAGACGCGGCGCAGCCCGAACGAGCTGGAGCGACGGCCCGGCACCGGCACGCGCATGTGCAGCGACGGCGCTTGCGGCAAGGGCTCGGTGAAGGTCGCCATGACGATTGCCAGATGATCGCGCTCGCGCTCGTAGCGGGCTTGATCGGCCGGCGACAGGTCCACCGTGCCGGGCGCGACGTTCAGCCGCTGTTCGCGGTATTGCTTGGGCGCTATCGCATAGACGATTTCACGCATGGCCGCGTCGTCTTTGGCCTGTACCGCGATGCGTGCCTCCCCGGGCGCGGCCGCGAGCGGAATGCCGACCAGGGTGGTCCATTCGGTCGGGTCGCCGAGCACCAGCAAGGGCACCTTGTCGGTCGTCATCGCACGGGGTCGCATCGCGGCTGCGCCAAGCGACAAACGCGCAACGCCGCCCGGCACCTGCAACGCGTTGGGCCAGACATCGGCAGCCGACGGCGACGTGACGCGTGATGTGGAAGGAGTGGTCTTCATTCCAGCGAGAGCGGGAAAGGCGGGCAGCGCCACCAGGCCGAGTGCGCCGAGCACGGCAGAGCGCCGATGCAATGCGAAAGTTATAGGGTAAGGCATGCCGTCAGTCTAGCCACGACGACACGCCCATCGCATGCGTTGCCAAACCGCCATCAAAGTCACATTGCACTCGGCCAAGCGGAGGCTGCGAGGTCGAACGGGCGGCTTTGCGCTGTGACAATCGTGCCGCTTCGTCTTGAACGCAGCTTACAAAATCAGGGAGTTGGAATTGATCCATTCGAAGAATGTTGGCCGCGCCGCGCGTGCGCTTACCGTGCTGGCTGCCGCAGTAGCCACCGCCGGTTTGCTCGTCGCTTGCGGCACCCGCGGGCCGGTCGCGCCGGAGCCGCCGCCGCCTTCGGCCACTGCGAGCAACAGCATCGTCATGCCGCGCATCACCTATGGCAGCACACCCAAGGGCGTAAAAATCCTGAAGTCGGACGACAACTGCGACGTGCCCGCCTTGCTGCGCCAGAACGTGCAAGACCAGCTCGAAGAACCGCTCTTGTATCTGTTGCCTGCAGCGACCGCAGGCGCCGAGGCGGCACCGGTGTTGAAGATCGAAATCACCGACCTGCTTGCCAACGCTGGCGGCATCTATGGCGGCCCCAAGATCGTCGACATCCACGGCACGCTCGAACGTCCGGGCGTGGCACCGACCCAGTTCACCGCGCGGCGTCAGATGTTCATCTACTTCGGCGTTCCGCGCTCGACCTGCAGCATGGTGGGTAGCGTGACTTACACGCTGGGCAGCGACATCATCAAGTGGATGAAGAAGCCGGTCGACGGTGCATTCCTCGGCGAGCGCTGAGCGACTCGCGCTCGGACGCTCACACAGCGACAGCGGCCGTCTTCATGCTTCCCGGCGCCAGACCGTCGAGCGTGTACGGCCCGATCGCGGCGCGAATCAGCCGCAGTGTCGGCAAGCCGACGGCCGCCGTCATTCGCCGCACTTGCCGGTTGCGGCCCTCGCTGATCGCCAGCTCGATCCATGCCGTCGGAATCGCCTGGCGGACGCGGATCGGCGGTTGCCGGTCCCACACGTCGGGTGCCGGGTCGAGCAGGCGCGCACGTGCCGGGCGGGTGATGCCGTCGTTCAGCTGCACACCCGCGCGCAGTGATGCCAGCGCGGCCTCCGTCGGCACGCCTTCGACCTGCACCCAATAGGTCTTCTCCATCTTGAAACGCGGATCGGCAATTCGCGCCTGCAACGGGCCGTTGTCGGTGAGCAGCAACAGCCCTTCGCTGTCGGCATCGAGCCGGCCCGCCACATAGACGCCGGGGATGTCGATGAAGTCTTTCAGGCCTTGCCAGCGGCCTTCAGCGGTGAACTGGCTGAGGACGCCGTAGGGCTTATTGAAGCAGATGAGGCGGGGCATCGACACAGGTGGGGGCAATGAGCGGCAGCATAGCCGCGGCCTCAAATGCCCCAGCCGGAATCGCTGATGTGCCGCGCATACACCGCGAGCACGATGCGTTCGGAGTGCACGAGGTAGTCGTTGAGCGCTGCAGCGGCGCGGGCGAATTCGCCGCCCTCGGCCAGTTCGAGGATGTTGATGTTCATGTCGACATACGGCGCGTGCAGGAACTCCGGGTCTTGCAGCAAACCGAAGGCCAGCCGCAACTCGGCCAGCACTTGCGCGAAGAGCAGGTTGAGGCGCTCGCTGTCGGCCAGCTCCACGATGGCCATGTGGAATGCCATGTTGGCAGTACCCGCGCCGAGCCAGTCGCTGTCGGCGCGGCAGCGCAGCGCGGTTTCGACGGCGTCGCGCATCTTCTTCTTGGCCGGATGCCGAGGGTAGGCCTGGCCCAGCGCCTGGCATTCGATAAGGCGCCGCACCCGATAGATGTCGATGATCGACGCAATGCTCGGAATCGCCACGAACACGCCGCGGTTCGGAGAGTGCTTGACCAGGCCGTCCTTGGTCAGCATGCGGAACACCTCGCGCAACGTGTTGCGCGAAATGCCGAGACTGTCGCTCAACGTCTGCTCCGAGAGCCGCTGTCCGGGTAAAAACTCGCCCCGGGTGATGCGCTGACGGAGCTCTTCCGCCATGCGTTCGCTCAGCGTCCGGACCGCGGGGGAAGGTGAAGCGGGCAGGCTCATATTCCCCGCGTTTTAGCAGATGAGTGGCCATATCTGCCTTCAATTGCTCAACGAGTGTCGGGTTATTCCCTAGGAATTGGCACGCAACTTGCGAACGATTCTTCTGTAATTGTTGAACAATCAATAGCTACTGACTCATTCAAAAATCCGGGTGCTTGAGTCACCCACGATCACTTTCAGGAGTATCCGCCGTGCCCACTGCTATCAATCTCTGGCCCCTGCTCGGGGTCGCCGTCATCATCGTCGGGTTCATCCTGCGCTTCAATCCGATGCTGGTCGTGATCGTCACGGCCATCGTCACCGCCTTTGCCGCGAACTTTCCGGTCGACAAGATCCTCGCCACCATCGGCACCGGCTTCATCAAGACGCGCAACTTGCCGCTGATCATCCTGCTGCCGCTCGCGGTCATCGGTTTGCTCGAGCGGCACGGGCTGCGGCAGCATGCGCAGCGCTGGATCAGCGGCATCAAGTCGGCCACCGCGGGCCGCTTATTGATCGTCTACCTGGCCGCGCGCCAGCTGACCGCAGCCGTCGGCCTCACCAGCCTCGGCGGGCATCCGCAAATGGTGCGACCGCTGCTCGCGCCGATGGCCGAAGGTGCAGCCGAAGCCCGTTTCGGTGCGCTGCCCGACCGCGTCCGCCACAAGTTGCGAGCCTTCTCGGCGGCGACGGACAACGTTGGCCTGTTCTTCGGCGAAGACATCTTCGTGGCCTTTGGCGCCATCGTGCTGATGACCACCATCCTGCGCGAATTGGGCATCGAAATCGAGCCGATTCATGTGGCGTTGTGGGGCATCCCGACCGCCATTTGCGCCTTCGTGATCCACGCCTGGCGCCTGCGGCGGCTCGACAAGTGGCTGAACAAGGAGATGAGTGGGCAGACGCCATCGGACGTCGACCCTGACAACGTCACGGCCAGTCTCGCGGACACTGCCACTGCCACTGCCACTGCCGCGGTGAAGGGAGCCTGATCATGACGCTCACCATCACCCACCTCTACGACCTCGTCGGCATCATCCTGGCCATCACGGCCGTGATGACGCTGATGGACAAGCATCATTCCAAGCGCTACTCCAGCGCGTTCTTCTGGGCGCTCTATGCGCTGGTGTTCCTCATCGGCGATTTCATTCCGCCGGTGTGGGTCGGCGTCGGCGTCATCGTCATGGCGCTGATCGCGGCCTTCGGCGGTGTGGGCATCGGCCATCACGCGGCGCGCACGCCAGCGCAATATCTGGAGAGCGCCAAACGCCTCGGCAACAAGCTGTTCATTCCGGCGTTGGCGATTCCCGTGGTCACCATGATCGGCACGCTCTCCGCGAGCCACCTGATCTTTGGCGGCGTGCCACTGCTCGACCCGAAGAACACCACGCTGGTGAGCCTGGGTGTCGGTTGCATCGTCGCGTTGGCTTTGGCCTGCAAGCTCACACACGAAACGCCCATGCAGGGCATCCGTGAATCGCGCCGCCTGACCGATGCGCTCGGCTGGGCGCTGGTGCTGCCGCAGATGCTGGGCATGCTGGGGCTCGTCTTCGCCGACGCGGGTGTGGGCAAGGCCGTCGCGCACATCACCACCACCTACATCAACATGGACGTGCGCTTCTTCGCGGTGGCGGTCTACGTGATCGGTATGGCGCTCTTCACGGTGATCATGGGCAACGGCTTTGCGGCCTTCCCCGTGATGGCAGGCGGTGTCGGCGTACCGATCCTGGTCGGCGTGTACCACGGCAACCCGGCGGTGATGGCTGCGATCGGCATGCTCTCGGGCTATTGCGGCACCTTGCTCACGCCGATGGCCGCCAACTTCAACATCGTGCCCGCCGCGCTGCTGGAGTTGCCGGACAAGAACGCGGTGATTCGCGCGCAGGTACCCACGGCGCTCACGCTGCTGGCGTGCAACGTCTTCCTGCTGTACTTCCTCATGTTCCGCTGAGTTCGGTATGCAGATGGACCTGAACAGCGACCTCGGCGAAAGCCTCGGTGCCTGGCGCATGGGCGACGACGACGCGATGCTCGGCATCGTGAGCAGTGCCAACGTGGCATGCGGTTTTCATGCCGGTGATGCGGCCGGCATCCTGCAGACGCTGAAGCGCGCGAAGGAGCGAGGCGTGGTGGTCGGCGCGCATGTGGCATACCCGGATCTCGCCGGCTTCGGCCGCCGCAACATGGACGTGGCGAGCGCCGACCTGCAGGCCGATGTGATCTATCAGATCGGTGCGCTCAAGGGCCTCGCGGCCGCCGCCGGCACCACGGTGCGCTACGTCAAGCCGCACGGCGCGCTCTACAACACCATCGCGCACGACGAGCGGCAGGCACGCGATGTGATCGCGGCCATCCGCGCGATCGACTCATCGCTCTGCCTCGTCGCGCTGGCCGGCTCGCCGCTCATCGCGTGGGCGCGCGCCAGCGGTCTGCGCACCGTGGCCGAAGCCTTCGCAGACCGTGCCTACATGCCCAACGGCACGCTGGTGTCGCGCCGCGAAAAAGGCGCGGTGCTGCACGACGCGCAAGAGGTAGCGGCGCGCATGTTGAAGCTGGCGACAGAGGGCGTGGTCGAGGCCATCGACGGCAGCACGGTGCGCATCGAAGCCGACTCGGTCTGCGTGCACGGCGACAGTCCCGGCGCGGTGGAGATGGCGCGCGAAGTGCGGGCGCTGCTGGAGCGCTCCGGTGTCGCGATCCGCTCCTTCGTCGGGGCCGATCGATGATGCGGTTCTTGCCGGTCAACCTGGATGCGCTGCTGGTCGAGCTCGACGATCTGCCGCAGACGCTGGCGCTGCTCGCGTCGTTGCAGGCCGAGCCTGTCCACGGCATCGAAGAGATGGTGCCGGCGGCGCGCACGTTGCTGGTTCGCTATCGCTCGTCGATGGTGTCGCGCGCGGCGCTGGTCGCTGCGATCGGCGCACGCAGCCTGGACGCGACCGTCGAGCGGACGTCGACGTTGATCGAGATTCCGGTCAGCTACAGCGGCGAGGATCTCGACGAGGTCGCGCAGATGCTCGGTATTACGCGGGAGGAGGTCATCCGGCGCCATACCGGCAGCGAGTACACGGTGGCGTTCACCGGCTTCGCACCCGGCTTCGCTTATCTGAGCGGCGGTGATCCTGGCCTCGACGTGCCGCGCCGCACCACGCCGCGCACGCGCATCCCGGCCGGCGCGGTCGGGCTCGCGGGGCAGTTCAGCGGTGTGTATCCGCAGGCCAGCCCCGGTGGCTGGCAGATCATCGGCGTGACGGCAACACCGATGTGGGATCTGTCGCGCGACGTGCCAGCGTTGTTGCAGCCTGGCTTTCGCGTGCGCTTCGTCGATGTGACGCAACGGGCTGCCGTTGCGCTGGCGCCGCAAGCCCTGGTTGCCGGGCCATCGACAGCCACAACAACATCAACGGCATCCCCAGCAGCGCCGGTCGCAGCACACGAAGGTTCGTCACTCGAAATCCGCAGCACCGGCCTGCAGGCACTGTTCCAGGACCTGGGCCGTCACGGCCAGGCCGGGCAGGGCGTGTCGGCCTCGGGTGCGATGGACCGGGGCGCCTTGCGCGCGGCAAACCGACTCGTCGGCAATCCCAGCGATGCGGCTTGCGTGGAGATCGTCTACGGCGGCTTTCATGCGGTGTGCCATGGCGACGCTGTCGTGGCGTTCACCGGCGCTGAGGCACCAATCGAAGTAACGACCGCGAGCGGTCTGCGGCACGCAGCTTCGGGTTACCAAGCCATCGCACTTTCGGATGGCGACGGCGTCGTGCTCGGCGAACCGCGCGCAGGCATTCGCAGCTACCTTGCAGTGCGCGGCGGCTTCACGGCCGAGCCGGTGCTCGGCAGTCGGTCCACCGACACGCTGGCCAACGTCGGCCCTGCACCTGTCGCCGCTGGCGACACGCTGCCGATCCACCGCTCGACGCGCGGCGCCATCGTCGGTGCTGCCGAGCAGCCGCCACACGACCTGCCTACAACGCACGAGGTCGTCACGCTCGACGTGGTGATGGGCCCGCGCACCGACTGGTTCACCTCGGAGGCGGTCGCGCTGCTGGCGAGCCAGTTGTGGAGCGTCACGCCGCAATCCAACCGCGTCGGTTTGCGTCTTGCGGGCGAGCAACCGTTGACACGTTCGAACCCGGCCGAACTCCCGAGCGAAGGCACTGCGCTCGGCGCCATCCAGGTTCCGCCGAGCGGACAGCCGGTGCTGTTCCTGGCCGACCATCCGCTGACGGGCGGCTATCCGGTCATCGGCGCCGTCGCGACCCATCACCTCGACCGCGCGGGGCAAATCCCCATCGGTGCCCGCGTGCGCTTCAACCCGATCCAGCCTTTCGAATTCGACATCACGCCATGAAAAAAGTCCTCATTGCCAACCGTGGCGAAATCGCCGTGCGCATCGTGCGCGCCTGTGCCGACTACGGTGTGAAATCGGTGGCGGTCTATGCCGACGCCGACCTCGACGCGCTGCATGCGCGCATGGCCGACGAGGCCTACGGGCTCGATGGTCAGCGGCCCGCCGACACCTACCTCCACATCGACAAGCTGTTGGCCATCGCGGCGCGCAGCGGCGCCGATGCGGTGCACCCGGGCTACGGCTTTTTGTCGGAGAACGCCGGCTTCGCGCGTGCCGTGATTGGCGCGGGGCTGATCTGGGTCGGCCCACCGCCGGAAGCGATCGACGCGCTCGGTGACAAGGTGCAGGCCCGCAAGATCGCGCTCCAGGTCGGCGCACCGTTGGTCGCCGGAACGCCGGGCCCGGTGAACAACGCGCAGGAGGTCATCGCCTTCGCGGAACAGCATGGCTTGCCGATCGCGATCAAGGCCGCTTTCGGTGGCGGTGGTCGCGGGCTCAAGGTGGCATGGCGCATGGACGAGGTCGCCGATTGCTTCGAATCCGCGGTGCGCGAAGCCATCACCGCCTTCGGTCGTGGCGAGTGTTTCGTCGAACAGTTCCTCGATCGACCTCGCCATGTCGAGGCGCAGGTGATTGCCGACATGCACGGCCACGTCGTCGTGCTGGGCACGCGCGACTGCTCGCTGCAGCGGCGCAACCAGAAGCTGGTGGAAGAGGCGCCCGCGCCGTTCCTCACCGATGCGCAACGCGAGCGCATCCATGCGTCGGCACGGGACATCTGTGCGAAGGCGGGCTACGTTGGCGCCGGCACGGTGGAGTTTTTGCTGAGCCCATCCGGCACGATTTCGTTCCTGGAAGTGAACACGCGGCTGCAGGTCGAGCACCCGGTCACCGAAGAAACATCGGGCATCGATCTGGTGGTCGAGCAGTTGCGCGTGGCCGATGGCTTGCCGCTGTCGATCACGGAAACGCCGGTGCCGCGCGGCCATGCTTTCGAGTTCCGCATCAATGCCGAGGACGTCGGTCGCGGCTTCTTGCCTGCGCCGGGTGCCGTGCGCGTGTTCGATGCGCCTTCGGGTCCGGGCGTGCGCGTCGATACGGGCGTGGTGTCGGGCTCGACGGTGCCAGGCACCTTCGATTCGTTGATGGCCAAGCTCATCGTCACCGGCGCCACGCGTGCGCAAGCCATTGCACGCGCACGTCGGGTGTTGAAGGAGTTCCGCATCGAAGGCGTCGCGTCGGTTTTGCCATTTCACCGCGCGGTGATGGCGCATGCGGACTTCACATCGGCGGATGAGTTCAAGGTGCACACGCGATGGATCGAAACGGACTTTGCGAACACGCTCGCTGCGGCAGCGCGCTCCGAGCCTGGCGTGTCTGACGCGCCGTTGACTCGTACCGCCATCGAGATCGATGGGCGCCGCATGGCGCTCGGGTTGCCGGCCGAGCTGCTCCGTGGATTGCAGTCAAGCTCTTCCGGCGGCGAGACTTCGGCAGCCGAAGCGCTGGCCATCGCCATAGAGATCGACCCCGCAACGGTCGCCGCGCCGATCACCGGCACGCTTCAATCTTGGAAAGTCGCTGATGGCGACACCGTCGCTGCAGGCGACCCCATCGCGTCGATGGAAGCCATGAAGATGGAGATGCAGGTGGCTGCACATCGCGCGGGTCGCATCGCGCTCAAGGTGGAGCAGGGCGCCTACGTCACGGCCGGAACCGGCATTGCAGAGATTCGATAGACGGCAAGCAAAGGCACCATCGGCTTGACGACGGCTACTCGAGCTTCGCGTCCTCTTTCTTCGCCTCCGCCATCGCTTCCGGCTCCAACTCTTCGGCATAGCGATTGAGCCGAATGAACACGCCCCAGCCAGCTAGGACGACCCCCACCGCACAGAACATCGCGGCGGCGTGGAGCATGAGCTCGGGCTTCTCGCGCGACTTGAAGGTGGCGACCAGTGCCTCGACCGCGATGGCGACCACGATCACCACCATGAAGCGCGAGAGGAAGCGCCGCACGCGTGTCGGTGCGCCGATGTGCGCGTCGCGAATGACCTCTTCCTCCGTGATGGTCTGCGAAATCTGAAGCGCCACCACCGCAGCGGCCAGCAGGCCGATCGCCTCGATCACCGCTTCGCCCGCAGTCGTGTCGACGCCACCGGTCATGGCCATCCAGCCGTTGTGCGCTGCGATGACCATGAGCGCGATGCTGGCGCCGGCAAAGAGCAACGCCATGAGCGCATGGACGACGGAGTAAAGGCGGAGGAAGGGTTTCATGGATTGGTGGAGCTAAGCAACGGTGTTCGATGTTGATCGTCGTCACCGCGCCGCGCTGTCAGCGGCGGGCGCAAAGTATCGAACCGCGTCGGTGTCAAGCCGAAAGCGCGTTGGAACAGAGCGATGAGTGCGCTGGCGGTGGCAAAGCCCTCGAGGAGCGCATGCGCATGACTTTTTTACGTCACTTGGGCGTAACGCCGCGGGATTGCCGAAAACGGTTCGCAGCGCAAGACACCGACCCGGCTCCCGCATACTTTGGCCCATGACGCTCTCCACCTACCTTCTGTATGTCGCAGCGGTCGCGCTGCTCATCGCAACCCCCGGCCCCACCATGCTCATGTGCATGACCAATGCGCTGAACCATGGCACGCGGCGCGCGATGACTTCCGTGGCAGGGTCGGTGACGGCCGTGCTGGTGGTCATGCTGCTCTCGGCAGCCGGCCTGGGCGCGCTGTTGGCCGCATCGGAAACCGCCTTCACGACGGCCAAACTCACCGGCGCGGCCTACCTCGTCTGGCTCGGCATCAAGACCTTCCGGAGCGACGCGTCGGTGCTGAGCGTCGACAAGGGCGCGGCCAGCGTGCCGCGCCGGTCGTTCTACCTGCAGGGTCTGCTGGTCGGCGCGAGCAACCCCAAGGCCGTGCTGTTCTTCGCGGCGTTTTTCCCGCAATTTCTGAACCCGTCTGCGCCGATGGCGCCGCAGTTCGCGATCCTCGCGCTGACCTTCATGGTCTTTGAGTTCACGGTGCTCACAACCTGTGCGCTGAGCGTGTCGCGTCTGGCGCCGCTGCTGCGCCGGAGTGGGCCGGTGCGCTGGGTCAACCGGGTTTGCGGTGGGCTGTTCACGCTGATGGGTGGGCTGCTGCTGTTGACGCGGCGCAGTGCGTGACGATGCATTGAGTCGATTGTTCGCAAACTCAGGCAGTGCCCAACTCGTCCAAAAGCGCCATCGTTTGAGCAAGCAGTGGCGGCACCGATACCTGCACCACGTTCCAGACCGTGCTGACATTTACGCTGGCATAGCCGTGAATGAGTTGATTGCGAAACGCCACGATTTTCGGCAAATCTGAAATACGTGCAGCCAAGGCTGCATCCAGCTTGGCCAACTGGTTGAGCGCCTCGCCGATGATTTCAAACTTGCGCTCCACGGCGGCCTGAGCCATGGCATTGGCCGGGTAGGCCGGCGCATCCATTCCGTTGACAAAGGTTTGAATCTGCACCGCCGATTCCCGCACGTCCCACAAAAAGGCGCGAGGGTCACGCTGCATACACCGACTCCCGATTGCGGTTGATGCTGGCGAGCACAAACGGGTTGCGGATCGCGCCTGGCTCCACCAGATCGACGCCACGCCCCAATAGCTTTTCCAGTTCCGCCTTTGCGCCAAAGAAGCCCGCCAAGCCTGTAGCAGCATCGGGTGCGAACTCCACCAGAAAATCTGCGTCGCTGGTCGCTGCATCGAAGTCATCCGCCCGCGCTGCGGAACCGAACACATCGAGCCGACGAATCTGGTAACGCTGGCAGATCGCGGAGATGCCGGTGCGGTGGAGCGCGATGGACGGGTGCACCCGAGTTCGACAGTTAATCGCTGGCTGGGTGCTTCGACTCCAATATAAACAACGACTTAGCGCTCCATTTTCGATATTCTGGTAATGGCACGTTTTTCTATTTTCTATCCATTTCTACATTTATAGTGTGATCGATTAGAGTAGTGGCGTGTTCATCAAAGTCACCCGCTCCGGCCCGCGCCAATACGTCCAACTCGTCGAAGCCTATCGCGACGATTCCGGACGCCCCAAGCAGCGCACCGTGGCCACCCTGGGTCGACTCGACCAGATGGACAGCGGCCTCGAGTCCGTCATCTCCGGCCTGCTGCGTGTCACCGGTCAGCCCGTTGGCTCGCCTGCTACTTCACCCGCTACATCACCCGCTGTCTCACGCAGGCTGAGCGGCGCGTCTGGTGCTGCAGCGCAACCAGTCGTGCACTTCGAATCGGCACGCGACTTCGGCGACGTCTGGGCTCTCACGCAGCTGTGGAATTCGCTCGGCTTCGATCGTCTGCGAACGCTGTTCCGGCGCACCCGCCACACCATCGACGTCGAGGCCCTGATCCGCGTGATGGTGCTCAACCGCCTGTGCGATCCGGACTCCAAACTCGGCGTGCTGCGCTGGGTCGAGACCGTCAGCCTGCCCGGCATCATGTGCGAGTCGATCACCCACCAGCACCTGCTGCGTGCCATGGACGCGCTGGTCGACAGCCACGAGGAAGTCGAGGCGGTGCTCGCCGGCTTGCTGCGCCCGCTGGTCGATCAGGATCTGGCCATCGTGTTCTACGACATGACCACCATCCGTGCCAGCGGCCTGTCGCAGCAGGAAGGCGACTTGCGCCACTTCGGCATAGCCAAGGAAGGGCTCATCGCCCGCCAGGTCATGCTCGGCGTGGTGCAGACCGCCCAGGGCCTGCCGCTGTACCACGAGGTGTTCGATGGCAACACGGCCGAGGTGACCACGCTCAAGCCCATCATCGAGAAGATCGTGCAGCGCTTGCCCGTCAAGCGCGTCATTGCCGTGGCCGATCGCGGGCTGCTCTCGAGCGACAACCTGGCAGATTTGCAGGCCATCACTTTGCCAGGTGGGGGTCAGCTGGAATTCATCCTGGCCGTGCCAGGACGACGTTATGCGGACTTCATCGATCTGCTGGGTCCACTGCATGCGGCGCAGTGCGCCGATGCGCCGTCCGAGGTGGTCACCGAGACGCGCTGGAACGACTTGCGCCTGGTGGTTGCACACGATCCGCAGGTTGCGTTGGAGGCCGGTGCCAAGCGCGACCGGCGCATCGAGGCACTGGAGCAGCAGGCCGCGCAATGGACGGGCAAGCTCGATGCGCAGGACAGCGCAAAGGACAGCCGGAAAGACAGCAAAAACAACAGCGATCAGGCCCTCGTCAAAAAGGTTCGCGGCCGCAAGCTGTCTGACGGCGGTGCACGGGCGCGCTTCTATCACGAGGTGTGCGAGGCCCATCTGGCACGCATCGTCAAGGTCGATCTCAAGAGTGAGCTGTTCAGCTACGGCATCGATGAGCGCGCCCTGGCGCACGCGCGTCTGATGGACGGCAAGCTGCTGCTGGTGACCAATGTCGCCGATCTCGCGCCTGAGGATGTGGTGCGGCGATACAAGTCACTGGCCGACATCGAACGAGGGTTTCGAGTCCTGAAATCGGAGATTGAGATCGGACCCATTTATCACCGGCTGCCCGGACGCATCCGGGCGCACGCGGCAATCTGCTTCATGGCGCTGATCCTGTACCGGGTGATGCGCACCCGCCTGCACGCAAGTGACACGGCGCTATCACCCGAGCGGGCATTGGCACAACTGCGCCGCATTCAGCATCACCGCATCACTCTGAACGACAGCCAGCCGGTGGCCGGACTGTCGTCGGTCACCACACAACATGCCGCCATCCTGGCGGCACTGGACATCCCAAAACCCAATCTCGATACCCAACTGACCCTGTTGTAGTGGAGCGTTTGATGCGCGGCCCTATATGGATCAATACGTTACGCGTTTAACTGTCGAACTCGGGGGTGCATGGGATGAAGTTTAGTACTGCCAAACAGCGGGTGGGCCCGCGTTCAAACTCTTCGACGCTCGTGAGCGAGGCGAGGTCATACCGGCCTGGCCTCGGCCAGTACCAGATCGCGGAACTTGACGGGCAAGTCGCGTGGCGTCACGAGATCCACTCGCACGCCCAGCAACTGCTCCAGTTCGTCCTGCAGGCCGCCCAGGTCGAACAGCGTGCGCCCGGCAAAGCATCTACCAACAGATCGAGGTCACTGTCCTCCCCGTCGTCGCCATGCAGCGTCGAACCGAAGATGCGCGGGTTCGCGGCACGAAAACGACCTATGGCGCGATAAACCGCGTCACGGTGTTGTTCGAGGGCGAGAGAAGGGCGCATCACGCGAGTTCAGCTTTGCCAAGCGATGTACTGCGTTTACGGCGAATAGCGTCGGGTCAGGTCTTGCGAGCCGACTCCGTGGCTGGCTTCGCCGGTTTGATCGGAATGCCGGGCACCTTTTGACCAAAGGCTTCGGCCAAGCGGCGCGCCCGTAACCCCGACGAGGCCAGCGCCTTCTCCAACGCCTTGGGCGACAGTATCAAAGGCTTGTCGCGAGTTTTTGCAGCTTCCGCCATAGCGCAGGCTCCTTCACAGTCAGTTGATGGCGTTGCTCAGCCGTTCAAGCGGGCGAGCTGAATCCGCAAGTCTGGCAAAGCCGTTTGCACGGTATCCCATACGACTTGAAGATTGATGTCGAAGTAGCCATGCGCAATGCGATTGCGCATCCCTCGCATGTTGCGCCAAGGAATGTTGTGATGCGCTTCGGCGAACGCGGCGTAGCCTTCCACTATCTTGGTTGCGGCTTCGCCCAACACGATCAGGCTCATGACAACCGCTTGCTGTGTGCGCTTGTCCTGAAGAAATTCGGTCTCGCTCATGTTCTCGACAAAACCGCAAGCGTCGGCGGCGGCTTGCCGCATGTGGTCGAGATAGTCTGCAAGACGCGGGGCCGTCATACCGGCCTGGCCTCGGCCAGTACGCTGTCACGGAACTTGACGGGCAGGTCGCGCGGCGTCACCAGATCCACCCGCACGCCCAGCAACTGCTCCAGTTCGTCTTGCAGGCCGCCCAGGTCGAACAGCGTCGCGCCCGGCAAAGCATCTACCAACAGATCGAGGTCACTGTCCTCCCCGTCGTCGCCACGCAGCGTCGAACCGAAGATGCGCGGGTTCGCGGCACGAAAATGACCTGTGGCGCGGTAAACGGCGTCACGGTGTTGTTCGAGGGCGATGGAAGGGCGCATGGAGCGAGTTTAGTTTGACTGGCCGGGCACATCGCTCACACCAGCCGCGAACCCCCCTCGATGTGCAGCGTCTCCCCGTTCATCCCGCCGTTGGTCATCAAAAACACCACGGCGGCGCCGGCTTCTGCGGCGGTGACGAGGCGGTGCTGTGGCAGCTTTTCCTTCAGGCCGGACACAAAGGCGTCGAGCCCATCGCCGAACGCTCTGGCGAGCAGGGGCGTGTCCGTGATGCCGGGCGACAAGGTGTTGACCCGCGTCGGCGCCAACTCCAGCGCCAGCCCGCGTGCCAGCGCCTCCATCGCGGCGGACGCTGCGCCCAGCACTGCGGTGCCGTAGGCGTTCGGACGGTCCGCCAGCGCGCCGGAGATGAAGGTGATCGACCCGTTCTTCGACAGCCGGTCGCCCAGCGCGCGGATCGCATGCAGTGCCGCCCAAATGCGCTCATCGAACGCCCTGTGCAGGTAATCGACCTCGGCATCCCGCACCTTGCCCGCTACGAAGCTGCCGGCCAGCAGCACCAGGTGGTCGACCTGCGCGATGTCGGCCAATGCGGTGGTGATGGTTTCGCTGCGCGTGACATCAGCCGCGCGCCAGCCGTCCAGGCCGTTGGCCGTGGCTGCCTGCTGCGCGCGCTCGGCGTTCGAGCCGATGACGATGACCTTGGCGCCCGCTGCCTTGGCCTGGATGGCAGCCGCCAGCCCGATGCCGGACGTGCCGCCGAACAGCACGACCGTCTGCCCCTGAAGCGCGCCGGAGGGCGATGCAGAAAGTGGCGTGACGGTGAGGTCGGGCAGGGTGGAAGCGCTTGTGTTCATGATGAATTCCTTGTGATCGGCACCCGGTTGGTGTCGGTGTCTGGAGACTACGGATTAGCCGCGCAGTTGATAACCAGGCCAAAAGACGGTTTACTCGTGCCATGAAGGAACGAATCAGTCTCGACCGCCTCACCGGCCTCATCGCATTCGCCCGCACCGCCTCGCTTGGCAGCTACACCGCAGCAGCCCGGGCGCTATCGGTGTCGCCATCGGCAGTGAGCAAGAGCGTCCAGCGGCTGGAAGCCAGCCTTGGGTTGGCCCTGTTCACCCGCACCACGCGCTCGCTCACGCTCACTTCCGAGGGTGCCGATATGCACGAGCGGGCATTGCGCCTGCTGCAAGGCGTGGAAGAGATCGAGCAGGCGGCGGTAGCGGCGCGCGGCGAACCGGCCGGCATCATCAAAGTCACCGCGCCGCTGCCGATCGGCGTCAACCTCCTGGCGCCCGCCTTGCCGCGATTTCGCGAGCGCTATCCCAAGCTGTCGGTCGACTTGCGCTTGGGTGATCGCATCACCGATCTGATCGAGGAGGGCATCGACGTGGCCGTCCGCGTCGGGCACGTGGTCGACAGCCGCCTGATCTCGCGCCGACTCGCCCCGCATCGGCTCCGCGCGTTCGCTTCGCCGGCGTACCTGGCAAAGCACGGCACCCCGCAACACCCTGAAGATCTGGCGGCGCACGAGTGCGTGAACTTCCGCTATCAGAGTTCGGGGCAGACCTTGCGCTGGCCGTTTCACGTTGGCGAGCGCGTGCTGGAAATCTTGCCGGATGCCGGGATCGTCGTTGACGTCAGCGATGCTGTTGCGGCGATTCTTGCTGCGGGCGGGGGCATCGGCATTTCGCCGACGTACATCGCTGCGCCTTATGTTCGGCGCGGGGAACTCGTGCCGGTGCTCACGCCGTTCACGCTGAGGGACAAGTTCGATATCACCGCGCTTTGGCCGGAGAGTCGGCGGGGGAATCCGAACGTCAAGGCGTTTGTGGAATTTCTGGAGGAGGTGTTTCCGTCACCTGCTCCTTGGGATGTTTTGATTCAGGGGGTGGGGAAATGAAGTTTTCGACGTGAGGAGATCGATGCCAGCCACGCCACCGAGCGCCGTGCCGCTCGTTCTGCCTGCAGGATCTGCTGGTCGGCGCGAGCAACCCTAAGGCCGTGCTTTTCTTCACGGCGTTCTGCCCGCAGTTCTTGAACCCGACCACGCCGATGGCAATGTAATTCGCGATCCTCGCGCTGACTTCCGAGCACTAATTGATTTCCAAAATTAGTGCACTAGCATCGTCATCATTCTTACCATACGTCAAGTTCTTTAAAGCTTTTGAAAAGTCTGCCAAATCCGAAAAAGACACCGATGTTTCGCAAATTTTTTTCTTTCCCAAAATGCGATAAATACCGTCTGTTAAAAAAATCAATCTATCGCCCGAAATTGTTGAAAACTGTGCTTCATACAAATCGAAGTTCCCCTTCGAAGAAAGTGCAGAGGTCAGGACAGTCCTTCTGGGGTAGGTTTTTGCCTGTGATTTTGTCAAAATTCCAGCATCAATTAGCGCTGCAACTTCAGTTTGATCGACGGTTTTTTGCAGAATCCCGGTGCCGCGCAAATGATAAATTCTCGAATCTCCAACATGGCCAACTCGACACCGTCCTAAGCTATCAATTTGACACATCGATAGTGTAGTTGCCATGTTGGCATTTATCAAATCCAGCTGGGCTTCAAGCTTAATATGCGCTGCTGCGTCAGAGAAAATACTCAAAAAAGGCAAATTTTCTACTTTTGATATGCTGTCGATTGCTACCATAATTGCAATGGCGGATGCTGTCGCGCCTCCATCATTCCCCCCTACGCCATCGGCAATGGCAGCAACATGAAGATTATTTTCCTCGCGGAATCCAATGGCATCTTCATTGATTTTATTCTTTCCTGTGAGCGAAAATTGTTCAGTCAGAACTCGCATCGCTGGTCACTTTCAAATCTAATAAGGAATGCAAATCATGAGATTTAATGTTTATGCCATCGATTATTTGCCGCACAAGCGCCTGTAAATCAATTTTTTCTGCCTCTGCATCCATTAGCATACGTTCGGCGACATTCGCCGGTAAATTGGGCGAAGCCAACTTGGCAAATTTTCGTTCGACAAACCACCGATTGTGGCTTACTCCCAGCTCGGCAAGTGTTATCAAGCAGTGTGCCTGTAGAGCAACACCTGCTCTATTAAATAGAACTTCGATCCTATCCGCAAGAACATCGCAATAATCAAAATCATGAGATTGATCGCGCACGAACGATGAAAACTCCGAGCCAATCGCATTCAGTAACTCGGAAGAAGAATCTGCGAGCTCAACGATCCGGGCAGCACTAAAAGCGGTAAAAATGTTCCTCAAATTTACTGCGGTTCGGTTGCTATCTTCGGCGTAAGCATAAACTCTATCCCATTCATTGTCCGTGAGTGGAGTATCGCGTTTTAAAAGATCGGAAATTTCTTTTTCATCATTGCTTGTAAAAATAATTGTTTGATTATTTAACGCTTGATACAGATCGGCACGAAGACTTGGAATATCGGAATAGCGACGGCCAGGGTTTGTCTTGGTGCATTTCTCAACGATTTTTCGACACGGCCCACCTACCGTTTGTTCTAGATAAGGTGTCCGATTGCCACCGTCGAATATGTCATGAAGAATTGCACCAAACGAGTATATATCTGCAGCAGAAGTGGCGTGCTTGAATCTTCTGATCAATTCCGGGGCTGCATATATCGGCGTGCCACCGCCATGCCCCGTTTGAGTTAGCGTTGTAGTATCAGATGCAAGAGCCGAAATTAGGCCGAAATCAGATATTGCATAAAATTCATTGCCGTCTTCATCGAGAAATTGCAATACATTTACAGGCTTTAAGTCCCTGTGCACTATTCCATGCTTATGAATATCTTCTAAGCCTGCCAAGACGTCAAACAGCGCATCGGTTGGGTCGCCCACTGATTGTCTAATCAAGTCTATTTTTTCTTTTAGAGTTCCGTTGGCTAATGGCATTACAAACCATGGCTCATCGGCATCTAAGTCGTGATCAAGGATTTTAACGACGTTTTTGCTATTGATTTGACTTTGATATTTTACTTCTCTCCGAAATCTGGCTTTAACGCTGTCTAAGCTAAAAACTCCTTTATCAATAGCGATTTGGAGTTCATTTCCGGGTAAAAATTGTTTTAAGGCCAAATGTTGATGTGTCTCATCTTCTACTTCCCAGACACATCCAAATCCACCGCGGCCAAGTTCTTTAATTTTGGTGTAGCTCATGAAGTTATTTCGCCCGTAAATCTTTTAAGGTGGCTGTTCTGTTAACCAAAACCGACAAGCTTTGCGGCTTTGATCGATCCTTCACAAAATACCCGTGCCGCTCAAACTGAAACCCGGCACCGCCGAGAGCCGCGCCTGCCAATGACGGCTCCACAAACGCCGCACAAGTCACCAAACTTTCCTTATTCAACTCATCCAGCAGTTCCCCACTCCCCGGCTTTTCCGCCGCAAACAGCCGCTCATACAACCGCACTTCCGCCTGCAGCGCATCCGCCACCGCGACCCAGGTGATATTCCCCTTAACCTTGATCGCATCCGCACCCGGCGTGCCGCTCTTGGTGTCCGGCACCAGCAGCGCTTGCACTTCAACCAGCTTGCCGTTCGCATCCTTGGTGCCGCCCGTGCACTCGATGACGTGTCCGTACTTCAGCCGCACCTTGTTCCCCGGGAACAGTCGGAAAAAGCCTTTGGGCTGCACTTCTTCGTAGTCGTTCCGCTCGATCCACACGTCGCGGCCGAGCTTGAAGTGCCGGCGGCCGGCTTCCGGGTCGTGCGGATTGATCGGTGCGGAGCATTCGTCCAGAAAGCCTTCGCCCATCAACGCGTCCCAGTTGGTGATGACCAGCTTGACCGGGTCCAGCACGGCCATGGCGCGCGGGGCGATGGGGTCGAGGGTGTCGCGCAGGGCAGCTTCAAGGCTGGCGTAATCGATCCAGCCGCCGGACTTGGTCACGCCGCTGCGTTCGCAGAACAGCTTCAGCGCGTCGGGCGTGTAGCCGCGGCGGCGCAGGCCGGCGAGGGTGGGCATGCGCGGGTCATCCCAGCCGTCGACGTGACCGCCTTCGACCAGTTCGCGCAGCTTGCGTTTGCTGGTGACGACGTGGGTGACGTTGAGGCGCGCGAATTCGTACTGGCGCGGGTGCGGGCTGGCGATCAGGCCACCTTCGGCCAAACGATCGAGCAGCCAGTCGTAGAACGGGCGCTGGTCTTCGAATTCCAGCGTGCAGATGGAGTGGGTGATCTGCTCCAGCGCGTCCTCGATGGGGTGCGCGAAGGTGTACATCGGGTAGATGCACCACTTGTCGCCGGTGTTGTGGTGCGTGGCGCGCCGAATGCGGTACAGCGCGGGGTCGCGCATGTTGATGTTCGGGCTGGCCATGTCGATCTTGGCTCGCAGGATGGCGGCGCCGTCGTCGAGTTTTCCATCGCGCATTTCGCGGAAACGGGCGATGTTTTCGGCGGGTGTGCGGGCGCGGAACGGGCTGTCGATGCCGGGCTTGCCGAAGTCGCCGCGGTTGGCACGCATTTCCTCGGGCGTTTGCTCGTCGACGTAGGCCAGGCCGGTTTCGATCAGGTACTCGGCTGCGCGGTACATGAAATCGAAGTAGTTGCTTGCGAAGTATTCGTGCGGCTGCATCGTGCCGGGCGCGCTGGGGCGGTCGGCCAGATAGGTTTCGTAGCCGAGCCACTGCACCGCGTCGCGGATGGAGTCGACGTATTCCTGCTCTTCTTTCTCCGGGTTGGTGTCGTCGAAGCGCAGGTGGCAGACGCCGCCGTATTCTTTCGCCAGCTCGAAGTTGAGCCAGATGCTCTTGGCGTGGCCCAGATGCAGGTAGCCGTTGGGCTCGGGCGGGAAGCGCATGCGCACTTTGGCCGGGTCGTGCATGCCCGCCTTGTGATGCGCGGCGTCGCCGGGCGACCCACCCCACTGGCGTTGCGCGTAGGTGCCGTTTTCGAGGTCGTTCTCGATCACGTGGCGCAGGAAATTACTGGGTGCGGGAGGTGCATTCACAGGCGCCTTTGACGGGGCCGACGAAGGCTTCTTGCCACCGTGCTGAGGGGTCGAAGAGGTCATCGCGTCATTTTAGAGGGGGGTGCTTGCGAGAAACATTTAGCAACGTTCTTCACATGACCGAGTACACCGACTTTGCACGGAGCGCGTTGAATACACACATCGGGCGTTCGTCGTGAACGTGTCCTTACCAGGAGTCCACCATGAGTCTCAACCGTTCCACCTTCCTCAAGTTCGCTGCTGCTGCGGCTGTCGCAGCGGGCGCGCTGTTCGCAGGCTCCGCCGCAAATGCTGGCGTTTCGGTCGGCATCAACCTGCCGGGCCTGGCGATTGGCGTAGCTCCCGGGTATTACGCGCCGGCACCGATGTATGCCGCCCCCGCGCCGGTCTACTACAACGCGCCGCCGCGGTATTACGAGCCAGCGCCGGTCTATTACCGTCCGGCACCCGTTTATTACAACGCGGCCCCGGTGTACTACGGCCCGGCGCCGGGCTACTACCGCGGTCATGGTCACGGCCACGGCCACGGGTACTACCGCGGTTATTGATCCAAGGCTGATTCACACTGAAGCCGACCTTCAAAAGAAGGTCGGCTTTTTTGTTGCTTGAACGGGGCCGAGCAGACCGAACAGGCTGCCCCGCAGCGGCTTACATCGCGCGAAACAGGTGGGCGTAGAGGCGGCTGACCGCGATGTTCTCCGGGCGACCTCGCAACAGCAGATGCAGCTTGCCGGCTTCGTCGCGGTGCACCGAATCGACGGCATCGCTGCGCACGACGACTGCCCGATGCACCTGCCAGAACATGTTGGCGTCGAGCTGCGGCATCAATTGCTTCAGCGGCGTGCGGATCAAATATTCGTGCGCCGCAGTGAGCACGCGAACGTATTTGTCGGCCGCCTCGAAGTACAGCACCTCGTCCATCGGCACCATGCGGACAGTGGCGCCGCCCGCGTCGCTTGCGGCGATGAATTTGAGCGGGGCGACGGCCGATGGGGCGGTCGATCCTGCGAACGCACCCGATAACGTGCCCGGCAGCGTGCTGGGTGAGAGCAACCCCGCCGGCCCGCCAGCGCTGGCGCCTGCGGCAGCGAGCAACTGACGCCATTGCGCCAAGGTCTGTTCGAGCGCGGTGGTTTGCTGCGGCGCGACGGATTCGGCCGGGCTGTGCGTTGCCGTCGACATCGCCACCGCCTGCTTCAGTCGCGCTACCGTCTTGCGCAGCCGATCGCCCTGAACCGGCTTCAACACGTAGTCGATGGCCTGCGCCTCGAACGCGCGTGTCGCGTACTCGTCGTAGGCCGTGACGAACACGAGCTGCGGCATCGGTGCTTCGTCGGTCGGCCACGTGTCCGCCAGTTCGGCCGCGGCGCCGAGGCCGTCGAGGCCCGGCATGCGGATGTCGAAGAACAGGATTTGTGGCAACAAGCGCAGTGCTTCATTGACCGCGCTGCGGCCGTCGCCGACGATGGAGACCACGTCGAGTTCGGGCCAGGCGGCGGCCAGCTCAGCGCGCAGTGCCTGGGCCAGCAGGGGTTCGTCTTCGGCGATGAGGGCTGTCGGATTCGGCATGGCTTCAATGTCCTGACGCAGTCATGTCGCACCTTCAAAGTTGTTGTGCGCCCGCGAGCTTGGCAAGCCCTTTGTCGAAGGTGCCCAGCGGTGTGTGGCCCGCCTTTCGGGCAATCTCCAGCACCAGGCAATCGGAGAAGCCCAAAGCTGGTTTGCGCTTGAAATTCTGCAAAGCTGCAGCGACCGTATCGGCCTCTTGCAAAGTCAACGTTTTGTGTTCCAGCAAAATTTCAAGAGCCGCCGCGAGTTGCACAGGGGTTCGGTCGTAAACCGATTCCAGCACCCACATCGTCTCAGCCAGCACTAGCTGCGATATCCATGCGTTGCCGTCGACGAACATCTCCGCAAGCTTCACCTGCCGAGCGTCGTCTCGCACAAGGAGCCGCACGAGCACATTGGTATCAATCGCCCGCATGGCGGCGTTTCATGCGCTGGCGGATGCCTTGCTTCAAATCGTCCAGCGACTTCACCTGGACGGGTGTGGCACCTTCAGGAAACAACGCGTCGTGAACTGCCTGGGAATCGTGGCGAGTGGCGCGCTTCACGACGATGCGGCCCTTCTCTTCGACCCATTCGAGCACGGTGCCGGGCGTCAGGCCCAAGGCGCGCCTGACCGCGGCCGGGACGGAAACCTGGCCCTGCGAGGTGAGTTTGGTATGGGCATGAATCATGCTTGCAAGACTATCACATTACCGGGGTAATAAGAAACGTAGCTTCGCAACCTGACGGCGCTAAATCGGAAACGTCACCACCGCACGCGTACCACCGTCTGCAGCCGCAGCCATCTCGAGTCCACCCCGCGCGCCGTACACCGTCGCGAGCCGCTCGCGCACTTGCGCGAGCCCGAAGCCGCTGCCTTCCGATGGCGGCGCCGCGCCCAGCCCGACACCGGTGTCGCGCACCTCGATGGCGATCTGCAGCTTGCCGGCGCTGGCTTTGCTTTCGCGACGTGCGCGCACGACGATCTCGCCGCCCTCGACTTGCGGCTCCAGCCCATGCCGGATGCTGTTTTCGACCAGCGGCTGCAGCAACAGCGGCGGCACCGGAACGTCGCGCAAATCGTCGGGCAGCTCCAGCGTGTAGCGAAGGCGCGGGCCCATGCGAATCGACATCAGCTCCAGATAGTCGCGCAGCCGCTCGAACTCGGCCGACAGCGGATGGGCCACCGAACGCGAGCCGCTCAAGGTCACCCGCAGATAGCCGTTGAGGTGGTCGAGCATCTGCACCGCACGCGGCGGGTCGAGCGTGATGAGCACGCGCAAATTGGCCAGCGTGTTGAAGAGCATGTGCGGCTCGAGCTGCGTTTCGAGCAGCTTGAGCTTGGCTTCGCTGGCATCGCGTTCAGCGGCGTTTCTTTCGCCGATGAGCGCTGCCGCCTTGCCGCGCGCGAAAAAGTAGAAGGTGCCGATGGCGCCCGCCACCAACGTGATGGCAAGGCTGATGCGGCTGTCTTGCGGCGACTGCTGCACGCCGTCGCCGAACAGCAGGTCGCCCAGCGGATCGCCGAAGAAAAAACCGGAGGCAATGCCGATGGCGGCGAGCAGTGGACCGCGCCATCCCTTGGGCCAGCCGTGGCCACCCGCACTGTCGCGATGGCAATTGCGTTCGTCGACGACATGGCGGCCGAAGTCGATGACCGCCCAGGTGATGGTGCCAACAGCCAGCGAGTAGCCCAGCTGAACCAGGTAGCTCTTGCGCGGCCAGATCGCGGTGGTCAGCACGGCGATGACGCTGCAAAACGCCACCACCTGAAGGTAGTGGCGCAATAGGTTGCGCCATTGGATGTTCATGGCGACAGATTCTGTGCGAAGAAGGCCCCGGCTCACCACAGGTCGCCGCGCGGCGTGCCCGACAGCCGGGTGCGTTCTTTCTCGACCATGCGTTCCATCAAGGCGCCGCCGTGCGGCAAGGCCCAGACCGAGACGCCATGCATGGCCAGGCCCACACCCCATCCGAGCAGCGGATAGAGCGCCCAAAAACGACCGGTGAGGAGCGACAGCGTGATGAGCCCGAGGTTGACGATGGTAAAGATCGTCGCGTGGGCGAACCAGCCCATCTTGGCCTTGGCGCGGCGTCGTGCGAGCTGGTCGATGCGGCCGGCCGCGGTGGCTCGGGTGGCGTCGTTGAAGTGGGCGGCAGCAGACATGGTGTGTCTCCTCGATCTGAGTGGGTGGATGGCTGAATGGGTGAAGGGGCAGTGGGCTGGGTTCGACAGATCAGGCGGCGCTGGCCACTCCGCGGTCGGTGCGGATCGCCAGCTTCCACAAGCGGGCGGCGCGGCCGACGAAGATGCCGGTAAAGGTGCCATACACCGCGCTGATACCGACCGCCACAGGCGTCTGATGGGCCAGCTCCGGGTGCATCGACAGGCTGACGCCGACAACGTACTTGGTGAAGAAGATGCCCATCATGAGCATCAGCGGCACGGCGCTGCCGGCCACGTCGAATGCACGGGTCTCGGCGTTGTAGCGGGTGTTGGCGTGCAGTGGCTGGCGGATCGATACGGCGAGCAGTACTGCTGCTGCGGCGGCCCAGGCGAGCAGCGCAGCCGGGCCAGCTGTGTTCGATGCGCCGAAGGCCGACGCCACGCCGTAGACCGCGAGGCCCGTCATGGCGACCGGCATGACCGTGACCTTGACGAGGCTCACGCGGCCCGACATCAGCTGCTTGCAGCCGAGCCAGACCAGCAGCACGAAGAGGCCGAAAACCCAACGTGGGGTGTGAGTGACGATTTGCAGCAGCATGGTTTTCTCCGGAAAAAGCGATGGGGTGACTCTCGTCATTCGTCGCCCGTACGGCGAGCGGTATGCGACGGAACGCAAAAGAGCGGCGCCGGATGCGGGAGAGCGGCGCAAAACGCGCGGATGGAGCGAAGTGGCTGACACGCCGCATGGGCTTTACCGAACCTTTACGGCACGTCAAGGCGGAGCGATACCATCCTGCGCTGTACTCCGAGTGCCTCCTCTGAGCCCATTCACGCTGACCGAATCCCGATGGATCCACACACTCCCGCCGAGCCTTTCCCCGCCACCGTGTCGCCTACCCATCCGCCGGTCCGTCGCCGTCGCTGGGTGGGTGCCGTGCTCGCGATTCTTTTGCTGGTGGCTTTGGGCGGTGGCGCCTGGTACCTGGTCCAGCGCTCGAAGGAGCCGGCAGCCGGTGCGCCGGGTGCCGGCGGGCGTGGTCCAGGTGGCACCGGTGGACCGGGCGGTGCCGGCGCGAGAGGCCCCGGCGGCCCCGGCGGCGCAGGGGCGCAAAACACGGTCGGTTTCGCGGTTGCGCGGCAGGCTGACATTCCCATCCAGCTCGACGCGCTCGGCACCGTGCAGCCGCTGTCCAACGTCACGGTGCAGCCGCAGGTCTCGGGCGTACTGACGGCAGTGCTCTTCAAGGAGGGCCAGATGGTCAAGAAGGGCGACGTGCTCGCCACCATCGATCCGGCGCCGTTCCAGATCGCGCTGTCGCAGGCGGCTGGCGCCAGGCAGCGCGATGAAGCCCAGTTGTCGGCAGCAAAAGTCACCTTGGAGCGATACCGCACGCTGCTCGGGCAGGACTCGATCGCACGGCAAGACGTCGATACGCAGGCCGCATTGGTCAAGCAGCTCGAAGGCACGGTCACCATCGACCGCGCCAACGAAAGCACCGCCAAGCTCAACCTGAACTACGCGCGCATCGTCGCGCCGGTGAGTGGCCGGGTCGGTTTGCGGCCGGTCGACGCGGGCAACTACGTGTCGACCGGCAGCACGACCGGCGTTGCAGTCATCACGCAGCTGTCGCCCATCGACGTGGCGTTCTCCGTGCCGCAGGACCGCGTGCCAGAGATCCAGCAACGGCTCGCGGCTGGCGCCCAATTGCCGGCCACGGCGCTCGACCGCACCCGCATCAAGCAACTCGCGACAGGCATGTTCTCGACGCTCGACAACTCGGTCGATACGAACACCGGCACGGTCAAGTCGAAGGCGCGCTTTGCCAATGCCGACTCGGCCTTGTTCCCTAATCAGTTCGTGAACGTGCGGCTGCTGATGCGCACCATCAGCGCCGCCGTCGTCGTGCCGGTGACGGCGCTGCGGCATGGTCCCAACGGCGACTACGTCTACGTCATCAACGAAGACAAGACGGTGAGCCAGCGCCCGGTGACGCGCGGCGAATCGAGCGTCGACAACGTGGCGATCATGTCGGGCCTGAAGTCCGGCGAAGAGGTCGTGACCGAAGGCGGCGACCGGTTGAAGGACGGCGCGCGTGTACAGACCACGGTCGATCGTCCGGCGGGTGCGGCATCTGGGGCCGCCAGTGGCCGGCGGCAAGGCACTTCGGCCGCTCCTGTTGCACCGCCCGCCGGTTCGATGGCCACTCCGATGGCCTCTGGCGGCACGACCGCCACCACCGCCGTCAAGCCGCCCACCGCTGAGGAACGCCAGCGCCTGCTCGATGCGGTCAAGGACAACCCCGAACAGCTCGAGCGTCGCAAGCGCCTGCTCGAAGGCATCGACCGCGGCGAACCGGCCGCGCTCGAACGCTGGCAGCGCCTGTCGGAACGCCGGCCGGCGCAATGAGTCCGTCGCGCCCGTTCATCCTGCGGCCGGTAGCGACCTCGCTGCTGATGGTGGCCATCGTGCTGGCCGGGTTGGTGTCGTTCCGCTTCCTGCCGTTGTCGGCCTTGCCGCAGGTCGACTACCCGACCATCCAGGTGCAGACGCTGTACCCCGGCGGCAGCCCGGAGGTGATGAGCAACACGGTCACCGCGCCGCTCGAACGGCAGTTCGGCCAGATGGCGGGGCTCGACCGCATGAGTTCGACCAGCGCCGCGGGCGTGTCGATCATCACGCTGCAATTTTCGCTCGGGCAAACGCTCGATGTGGCGGAGCAAGAGGTGCAGGCCGCCATCAACGCCGGCGGCTCGCTGCTGCCGGCCGACCTGCCGGCACCGCCGGTGTACGCCAAGGTGAATCCGGCCGATGCGCCGGTGCTCACACTGGCGATCACGTCGGAAACGTTGCCGCTGACCGAGGTGCAGAACCTCGTCAACACGCGACTCGCGCAGAAGATCAGTCAGGTTTCGGGCGTCGGTCTGGTGTCGCTCAGCGGCGGACAACGTCCTGCCGTTCGCATCCAGGCCAACACGCAAGCGCTGGCCGCCAACGGCATCGGACTCGATACGCTGCGCACCGCCATCAGCGCGGCCAATTCGAACGGTGCCAAGGGCAGCTTCGACGGGCCCAAGCGCGCCTACACGATCAATTCGAACGACCAGTTGCTGACCGTCGACGACTACAAGAACCTGATCGTCACGTACAAGAACGGCGCGCCGATTCGCATGATCGACGTGGCCCAAGTGGTCAACGGCGCCGAGAACACGCAGCTCAGCGCCTGGGCCGGTACCAACGGGAAATTGCACCCAGCCATCATCCTGAATGTGCAGCGCCAGCCAGGCGCCAACGTCATCGCCACGGTCGACGCCATCAAGAAGCAGTTGCCCGACTTGCAGGCCGGCTTGCCGAGCGGCTTGAAGATCGAAGTGCTGAGCGATCGCACCTCGGGCATTCGCGGATCGGTCCAGCACGTCGAGATGGAACTCGTCCTGGCGGTCGTGCTGGTGGTGCTGGTCATCTTTGCGTTTTTGGGCAGCCTGCGCGCCACCGTCATCGCCAGCATCGCGGTGCCGATCTCGCTCATCGGCACCTTCGGGCTGATGTACCTGCTCGGCTACAGCCTGAACAACCTGAGCCTGATGGCGCTGACCATCGCGACCGGCTTCGTGGTGGACGATGCCATCGTGATGATCGAGAACATCTCGCGCTACATCGAAGAGGGCGAGCGGCCGTTGCAAGCGGCATTCAAGGGCGCGGCGCAGATCGGCTTCACGATCATTTCGCTGACGGTGTCCCTCATCGCCGTGCTGATTCCGCTGCTCTTCATGGGTGATGTGGTGGGGCGGCTTTTCCGCGAGTTCGCAGTCACGCTGGCCATCACGATCCTGATCTCGGCGGTGGTGTCGCTCACGCTGGTGCCGATGATGTCGGCGCGTTGGCTCAAGCCGCACAAGGCGGAACCGAGCAACCCGAACACCCCGAGCAAGACGGGGTTCGCTGCGCGCCTTCAAAACTTCTTCTCCGGCGTGATGGTCCGTTACGACCGGTCGCTGCACTGGGTGTTCGCGCACCAGGCGCTGACGCTCGTGGTCGCGCTGCTCACGATGGTCATCACGGTGGCGCTGTACCTGAGCATTCCCAAAGGACTGTTTCCGACGCAGGACACGGGGCAACTGCAAGGGCGCATCCAGGCTGCGCAAGACGTGTCGTTCGAGCGCATGTCGCTGCTGCAGCAAGCCGCTGCCAAGGCGATTCTCGAAGACCCGGATGTCGAAAGCCTCAGTTCGTTCGTCGGTGTCGATGCGGCCAACAACAAGATGCTCAACACCGGCAGCATGCTCATCAACCTGCGCGCCAGCCATGGCAACCAGCAGGCGCTGATGGACCGGCTGCGCGACCGGGCGCAGACCGTCGCCGGCGTCACTCTGTACCTGCAGCCGACGCAAGACTTGACCATCGATGCCGAGACCGGGCCTACCGAATTTCGCGCGTCGCTCGAAGGTGTCGACAGCGCCATCATCACGCAGTGGATGACCCGGCTGGTGGACCGGCTGCAAACGGTCAAGCAGGTGCGCAACGTCAGCAGCGATGCCGGCGCGCAGGGCCTGGCCGCTTTCGTCAACGTGAACCGCGACACCGCGGCGCGCCTGTCGATCACCGCGAGTTCGGTCGACGACGCGCTCTACAGTGCCTTCGGCCAGCGCATCGTCTCGACCATCTTCACCGAGACCAACCAGTACCGCGTGATCCTGGAATCGCAGCCCGGCCTGGTGAACACGCCGCAAAAGCTCGGCGACCTGAACCTCATCGCCGGCTCGGGCGTAGCGACACCTTTGTCGGCGATCGCCAGCATCACCGAGCAGCAGGCGCCGCTGCAGATCACGCACGTGGCGCAGTACCCGGCCAGCACGCTCAACTTCGACACCGCGCCGGGTGTGTCGCTCGGCGCATCGGTCGATGCGATTCGCGCCGCGGCCAAGGAGATCGGCTTGCCGGCCAGCGTGACGATGACCTTCCTCGGCGCGTCGGGTGCTTACGAACGCTCGCTGTCGAATCAGCTCTGGCTCATCCTCGCGGCGGTGGTGTGCGTCTACATCGTGCTGGGCGTGCTGTACGAAAGCTACGTGCATCCGCTCACGATCTTGTCGACGCTGCCATCGGCCGGTGTCGGCGCGCTGCTGGCGTTGATGATCACCGGCAACGACCTGGGCGTGATCGGCATCATCGGCATCATCCTGCTGATCGGCATCGTGAAGAAGAACGCGATCATGATGATCGACTTCGCGATCGATGCCGAGCGCACGCAGGGCAAGTCGGCGCAAGAGGCGATCCACCAGGCGGCGCTGCTGCGCTTTCGGCCGATCCTGATGACGACGCTGGCGGCTTTGTTCGCTGCGGTGCCGCTGATGCTGAGCTTCGGCGAGGGCGCGGAGTTGCGTCGGCCGCTCGGTCTCGCCATCTTCGGCGGATTGATCGTCAGCCAGCTGCTCACGCTCTTCACCACGCCGGTGATTTACTTGGCGTTCGATCGGCTCGGTGGTGAAAGTCGTCGCCGCAAGCCCGAAGCCGAGCTCGATGAAGACGGAGCGCCCGCGTGAACCTGTCGCGGCCGTTCGTTCGCCGACCTATCGGCACGGTGTTGTTGACGGTCGGTGTCGCGCTGGCCGGCATCGCGGCCTTCTTCGTGCTGCCGGTGTCGCCGCTGCCGCAGGTCGACTATCCGGTGATCTCGGTGCGCGCTTCCATCCCCGGCGCCAGCCCGGAGACCATGGCGACCAGCGTCGCGACGCCGCTCGAACGGCACCTCGGCACCATTGCCGGTGTCAACGAAATGACGTCGACCAGTTCGGTCGGCTCGGCGCGCGTCACGCTGCAGTTCGACCTGAGCCGCAACATCGACGGCGCCGCGCGCGAGGTGCAGGCCGCCATTAACGCCAGCCGGGTCGACTTGCCGGCCACGCTGCGCAGCAATCCGACGTACCGCAAGGCCAACCCGGCGGCATCTCCGGTCATCATCCTGGCGCTCACGTCCAAGACCAAGACGCCGGGCCAGATCTACGACGCGGTGTCGAACATCGTGAGCCAGCGGTTGTCGCAAGTCGATGGCGTGGGCGATGTCGAAATCGGCGGCGGCTCGTTGCCGGCAGTGCGCATCGAGTTGCTGCCCTTCGCGCTGAACCGCTATGGCGTGAGTACCGAAGACGTTCGCGCTGCCGTTCAGGCGGCCAACGCCAATCGGCCCAAGGGGGCAGTGCAGGGCGACGGCCGCAAGCTGCAGATCTACACGCAGACACCGGCCCTCAAAGCCAGCGACTACGCACCGATGGTCGTGGCCTGGCGCAACGGCGCAGCGGTACGGCTGCAAGACGTCGCCGAAGTCAACGACGGCGTGGAAGACACGCGCACGCTCGGCCTCTTCAACGGCGAACCGGCGATCATCGTGCTCATCACGCGCCAGCCTTCGGCCAACATCATCGCAACCGTCGACAGCGTGCGTGCGCTGCTGCCGGAACTTCAGGCGCAATTGCCACCCGACGTGCAGTTGCAGGTGGCATCCGACAGCACCAATTCGATCCGCAGCTCGCTGCATGAAGTCGAGGTGACGCTGATCATCTCGGTGTTGCTGGTGGTGCTGGTCGTCAGCTTGTTCTTGCGCAGCGTGCGCGCGACCATCGTGCCCGCAGTAGCGACCGTGGTGGCGCTGTTGGGCACCTTCGGCGTGATGTACCTGCTGGGCTTCAGCCTCAACAATTTCAGCCTGATGGCGCTGACGGTGGCGACCGGGTTCGTGGTCGACGATGCCATCGTGGTGCTGGAGAACACCAGCCGACACATCGATGCCGGCATGTCGCGCATGAAGGCGGCGCTGCTCGGTGCCAAAGAGGTCGGGTTCACGGTGTTGTCGATCAGCGTGTCGTTGGTTGCGGTTTTCATTCCTTTGCTGTTCATGGGCGGGCAAACCGGGCGCCTCTTCCGCGAGTTCGCGGTCACTTTGTCGGCCGCGGTGATGATCTCGCTGGTCATCTCTCTGACCACCACGCCGATGATGTGCGCGTGGCTGCTCAAGCCCGGTGGCGAGCATGCGAACGACAAGCCGCCGGGGCGGCTCGGCCGCATGGCCGCCGGCAGCTACGACTGGGTGCTCCGCCGCTACGAAGCCAGCCTCGACTGGGCGCTCGACAGCAAGGCGCTGGTCATGCTCATCCTGCTGGCGGTCATCGGCCTCAACGTCTACCTGTTCAGTGCAGCACCCAAGGGGTTCTTTCCGCAGCAGGACAGCGGCCAGCTCAACGGGGGCCTGCGTGCCGACCAGAGCATCTCGTCGCAAGCGATGGCGGCCAAGCTGCGGCAGGTGGTCGACATCATCCGCAAGGACGAAGCGGTCGACACCGTGATCGGCTTCACCGGTGGCGGGCGGGCCGGGGGGGGCTTCATGTTCGTCAACCTGAAGCCGGCCAACCAGCGCAAGGACAGCGGCCTGACGGTCATCGCGCGGCTGCGACCGCAGCTGAACCAGGTCACCGGTCTGCGCGTCTTTCTGGGCACGGTGCAAGACGTGCGCTCGGGCGGCCGCGCCAGCAATTCGACCTACCAGTACACGCTCAAGAGCGACAGCCTGGCCGACCTGCGGACGTGGGCCGTCAAGCTGTCCGACGAACTCAAGCTGCAGCCGGTGCTGACCGACGTCGACACTGACCAGGATCAGAACGGCGTCGAAACTGTCGCCAAGGTCGATCGCGATACGGCACGGCGTCTCGGCGTCACGTCGACGGCCATCGACAACGCTCTGTACAACGCCTTCGGGCAGCGTCAGGTCGCGACCATCTACACCGAACTGAACCAGTACCACGTCGTGATGGAGTGGGCGCCGCGCTATGCGCAGAGCCCGAACGCGCTGAAGGACGTGTACGTGCCAGCCACGCGTACGGCGGTCATCGCGGGACAGACGGTGACCACCGAAGCAGCGGACACCACCTCGACCGGCACCGCGACCAAAACCACGAGCGGGGCCGCAGCTTCCACTGCGACGGGTTCGAGCACTGGCGCCGTCCCGGTGTCCGCCAACCCCGGCTCGCGCAACGCTTCCACCGGCAACGTGCTCAGCAACACTGCAACGAGCCTGGTGCCGCTTTCGTCGGTGGCGCAGTTCATGGAGAACTCGGTCGCGACGTCGGTGAGCCATGAAGACGGCGAGCTGGCGACGACCATTTCGTTCAACCTGGCCGAAGGCGCCAACCTCGGCGATGCCCGCGAGGCGGTTGCCAAAGCCGAGGCCAACATCGCGATGCCGACCAACGTGCGCGGCGCCTTCGCTGGTACCGCGTTGAGCGCGCAGCAATCGCAGGGCCAGCAGACGATGCTGATCCTGGCGGCGCTGGTCGTCATCTACATCGTGCTCGGCATCCTGTACGAGAGCCTGGTGCATCCGATCACGGTGCTCTCGACCTTGCCGTCGGCGGGCGTCGGTGCGGTGCTGGCACTGCTGCTGTTCAGGATGGAGTTTTCGATCATCGCGTTGATCGGCGTGTTCTTGCTGATCGGCATCGTGAAGAAGAACGCCATCCTCATCATCGACTTCGCGCTGGAGGCCGAACGCTCGCGCGGGCTGTCGCCGCTCGAAGCCGTGCGTGAGGCTTGCCTGCTGCGCTTCCGGCCGATCCTGATGACGACCATGGCGGCTGCGCTCGGGGCGCTGCCGCTCGCCATCGGTTTCGGCGAGGGTGCGGAGTTGCGCCGGCCGCTGGGCGTCGCGATCATCGGCGGGCTCATCGCCAGCCAGCTCCTCACTCTGCTGACCACGCCTGTGGTGTATCTGGTGCTCGACAAGCTGCGCCGCCGCGGCGCGCACGAGCATGAACTTGGCCGTGCGATCGACGCCGAACCCAAACCCGTATGACTGCCTCGATGCCATCCTTTCCTTTCTCTCTGAGCGCCGTGTGCGTGCTGGTGTTGTCGCTCACCGGTTGCGCGATCGGCCCGCGCTACGAAACGCCCACTGCCGCCAACCCCGGCGCCTTCAAAGAGGCACCTGCAGCCGCCGGCTGGCTGCCAGCCGCGCCGGCCGACGCACTCGATCGTGGCGAGTGGTGGAAGCTCTTCAACGATGCCAACCTCGACGAACTTGCCACCCGCGTGCAGGTATCGAACCAGAACATCGCTGCCGCCGTCGGGAACTACGCGCAGGCACAAGCGCTGGTGCGCGAGCAACGCGCCGCGCTGCTTCCGCAGGTGAGCGTCGATGGCAGCGGGCGCCGAAGCGGTGCGCTGCGTTCGAGCAGTTCCGGAACGACGCCGACCAACGCGTTCTCGGCGACGCTGGGTGTCGACTGGGCACCCGACGTGTGGGGCCGCTTGCGGCAAGCAGTGACGAGCGCCCAAGCCGGCGCGCAGGCAAGCGAGGCCGACCTTGCTTCGGCGCGGCTGTCGGCCATCGGCAATCTGGTGACCAACTACTTTTCGCTGCGCGAGACCGATGCGGAGATCGTGCTGCTCGACGAAACGATCGCCGGCTACGAGCGCGCCTACCAGATCACCAACAACCGCTATCAGGCCGGCATCTCCGCGCAAACCGACGTGTTGCAGGCGCAGACGCAATTGCTCAGCACGCGCGCCGATCGCGTGTCGTTGACGCGCAATCGCGCGACGTACGAACACGCCATCGCGGTGCTTGTCGGTTCCGCGCCCAACGACTTCAGCCTGCCGGCTTCCAAGTGGACGCCGACGGTGCCTGGCGTACCTGTCAGCGTGCCGTCGACATTGCTGCAACGCCGGCCCGATATCGCCGCCGCGGAGCGCGCAGTCGCCTCGGCCAACGCGCAGATCGGCGTCGCGCGAACGGCGTACTTTCCCAGCTTCGGCCTGAGCGGTTCGGTCGGCAGTTCGGCCAGCCGCGTTGGCGATTTGTTCAGCGCATCGAACACGCTGTGGTCGCTCGGGTTGTCGGTCGCGCAGGTGGTGTTCGATGGCGGTGCGATCAGCGCGCGCGTCGACGAGGCCAAGGGCAGCTACGACGCCAGCGTCGCGCGTTACAGGCAAACCGTGCTGACCGCCTTTCAGTCCGTGGAAGACCAGTTGACCGCGGCCGCTACGCTGGGCCAACAGGAGGGCTTGCGCCTGCAGGCCTCGCTCGCTGCCGACAAGACCGAGCAGCAGTTGCTCAACCGCTATCGCGCTGCCCAAGTGAGCTACACCGATGTCGTCACCGCGCAGGCCGCTGCGTTGAACGCTCGCCGCACGCTGGTGCAGTTGCAGGTCAATCGACAGAACGCAGCGGTGGCGCTGATCCAGAACCTCGGTGGCGGGTGGGAAGCCAGCTGGCTGACCGTGCCACCCGCAACGGCCGCTCCACAGTAAAGACCGAAGGCGGTGGCACCGCCTCCCAATTACCTCCGCATTTGGATTCCACCATTCAGTTGCCGTTGCATCGCAGCGGTTGCCAGGGCACTGCCAACCGGCTGCGCCTGAAGCACCTCGCTTGATTCGGAGAACTGAATGAAAAAGTCCCTTGCGGCGCTCGCCGCGTTGGCCGTCACTGGTTTGGCATCGGCGCAGTCGTCCGTCACACTGTTCGGCGTGGTGGATGCGGCCGTCAGCTACCAATCGGCCACATCGCGCGATGCGGTGACCGGTGCCAGCTCCAGGCAAAGCCAGTGGAGCCTAGCCAATTCCGGCTACAACGCGAGCCGCCTCGGCTTTCGTGGCACGGAAGATCTGGGCGGCGGCTTGTCTGCCAGTTTCTGGCTCGAGTCGGCCATCAGCAACGACGACGGATCGACCGGCATCGGCGCCTTCAACCGACGCTCTACGGTGAGCCTTGCCAACGGCTTCGGCGAACTGCGCCTAGGGCGCGACTACACGGCCACCTACTGGAACGACACCGTGTTCGATCCGTTCGGCACCACCGGCTCCGGCACCAGCGTGATCTCGTCGGTGAGCGGGAGCACCAACCTCGCCAATCCCAACTACATTCGCGCCAGCAACATGGTCGGCTACTTCTTGCCGCCGAACCTGGGTGGCTTCTATGGCCAGGTGCAGTACAGCCTGAATGAGAACACCGACAACAGCACGACCGCACTTGTCGCATCGACCAACAGCAACGCCGGCCGTTACGTCGGCGGCCGCTTCGGCTACGCCAACGGCCCGCTCGACGTTGCCGTGTCGCTCGGAGAAAACACCGTCATCGACACCACCGCGCTCACGCGCACGGTAAGGACCGCCAACCTCGGTGCTTCGTACGACTTTGGCCCGGTCAAGCTCTTCGGAGAGCTGTCGAGCGTGCGCAACCGATTCGTAACTGCACTCGCCACATCGCGCGACAGCTACAACGGCTATCTGCTCGGCGCCAGCGTGCCGGTCGGGCCGGGCCTGATCCGCGCTTCGTATTCCGCGGTGCGCTATGACGAGGGCGCTAGCGGTCTGACGGGCAGCGATCCGCATGTTCAGAAGCTCGCGTTGGGTTACGTGCACAACCTGTCGAAGCGCACCGCGCTCTACGCCACGGTGGCACGCGTCGACAACCGCAACGATGCGCTCTACAGCGGCAGCCTGAGCTCCGCGATCACCGCGGGCGGCAGCAGCGCAGTCGGCTTTACCAGCTTGCCGCGTTCGTCGACGGGGTACGACTTCGGCATTCGCCACTCGTTCTGAATCGCGACGAATCGAATGCACAAGGAGCGCGAGATGCAAACACATCCATCACCGCCATCGACCCGGATGGACCTCTGCCAGATGCTGCGCGACGTGCCGCCGGCCTGCATGACTCTATTGCAGGCCAACGGCATCGCGCTCGACCAGCGCCTGCCCGACGAACCCTTGCCCGTCGACGTGGGCGATCATGAGTGGGAGCTGCTGCTGGCCAACGTCTCGCGTATCGCCTGCCTCGCGATGCAGGGCGGCGGTACGCTGCAACTGCTGGCGCGCTCCGAGGGTTCGCGTGCGGTGGTGCACTTCATGGACGTGGGGCGCGATGCCTGCACCACCGGGCTGGCGCAACTCTTCGGCAAGCCCGACGAGCGCACCGCAGGCTGCGTGCGGGCCTGCGAGTACATCGTGCATCGACATGGCGGGCGCATCTATGCGGCGCCTTCGTCGCTGGGCAGTCTCGGACTCACGCTGCGGTTGCCGCTGCGGCCCTCGCTGTCCGCGGCATGGCAATGACGATGCACTCGCAGATTTCCGTGCGGCGTTGCGCGGTCGGCGTGCTGGGCACCGTGGTGTTCTGCGCCGTGATCGGGTGTGGCGAATGCGACGCCGACGATGGCGGCGGCAGCGAGGCTGACCGGGCGCGCAGCGGCAACGCCAGGCTGTCGACGCTGGCGCCGATCATGAACACTGGCCGCACTGTCGGAGGCTATGCCAAACGCTTCGGCAACCCACACGACAACCCATACGACAACCAGCAGACAAGCAGGGCCGGTCGCGACCTGTGCATTCTGCAAAATGGGCTATGCACCGAATGAACCGATGCCCCGCCTGACGCTCTCCAGAAAGATATTTTTCGCCCTTGCCGCATTGCTGGTGATGCTGCTGCTTATTTTTTCGGGCTTCTCGATCTTCGGCTTGCAAAGGGGCATGGGGCCGTACGTGGCGGAGATCGAAATCCGCCGCATGGACTGGCTCGCGCAGTTGCTGCAGAAGCACTATGTCGTCAATGGCAACTGGAACAAGCTGCGCAACGAAGACGAAGCGTGGCATCGGTTGCAACTGGGCTTTTCGAGCGAGTCGCGCAGCAGCACAGGCGTCAAGGAAGACAGCCGACTGCCGCCCTGGTATGCGCGTCGCCAGTGGCCGCAGGGCGGGGACGGCGCGAGCAACGGTGCGAACAACGGCAATGGCTATGGCTCCTTTGACGGCGAGGGTGGGCCGCCGATGCCGTCGCCGCAGCTCGACTTGCTGCCGCGGCGCTATGCACCACCGCCGCCACCCTGGCTCTCCCCGGATCCGCGCGAGGCGGCCGATTCGATCTACCAACGGCTCGGCGTGGTCGATGCGGCGGGCGTCCGTGTGGTCGGGGCTACCGTGGACAACGCATCGGCCGCGCGGCTGAAGATCAAGCGCGGCAGCGACGTGGTCGGCTACCTGGTGCTTGCGCCGGTCGAGGGCCTGGACAGCGAAGCCGATCGCGCATTCATCGCGCGGCAGTCGAGCGTGGTCGCGCTGACGGCGATCGCTGGCTTGATCCTGGCGCTCGGCCTGTCGTGGCTGCTCGGGCGGCGCTGGCTCGGCCCGATCGACGCGCTCACGCAGGGTGCGCAGGACATCGCGCGCGGCCGCTCGGGTACGCGCGTGCTGGTCCCGGGCAGCGACGAACTCGCGCTGCTCGGCCGCACCTTCAACGACATGGCCGAGCGCCTCGACACGAGCGAAACGTCGCGTCGGGCGTGGCTCGCCGACGTTGCGCATGAGCTGCGCACGCCACTCGCGGCCATGCGTGCCGAGATCGAAGCGCTGCAAGACGGCGTGCGCACTTTCGACGACCGCACCGCGTTGCGGCTGCATCGGCAGGTCATGCGACTGGGCCAACTGGTAGACGATCTGCGCAGCAGCATGCGCGACCCGCAAGGCGAGCCGCTGACGGTCGCCCCGCTGTTTCCGCTGGCGTTGTTGAAAGAGGCGGTCACGCTGTCGGCAGACCGCTTTGCACGGTCGCGCATTCGTGTCGACACGCGGGCGGTGGATGCGCTGGCCGCCTCGGCCCAACCGGTGATGGAGGGCGATGCGCGGCGCTTGCATCTTGTCTTTATGAATCTGCTCGACAACACGCTGGCGTACACCGATGCACCGGGCGAACTGCGCATCGGGGCACTTGTCCATTCATCGGCCGCTGCCGCAGCCTCCGAGGCGATCGACCAACTGGTGCTGCACTTCGACGACAGCGCACCTGGCGTGTCGGAGGCCGAACTGCCGCGATTGTTCGAGCGCCTGTTCCGCGGTGAAACCTCGCGCAGTCGCGCGACGGGTGGTTCGGGTCTCGGTCTGTCGATTTGCCGCGCGACGGTCGAAGCGCATGGCGGCACCATCGATGCTTCTGCATCGCCGCAGGGCGGGCTCCGCATCACCGTGTCGTTGCCCGTGGTCGCTGCAACATGAGTGCGACATGACCCGCATCCTCATCGTCGAAGACGAGCCCGACATCGCGTCGGTGCTGCAAGACTATCTGCACCATGCGGGCTACGAAACGGAGCACGTCGCCGATGGCCAGACCGCGCTGGAGCGCATGCTCGCTGCGCCTCCCGACCTCACCCTGCTCGACGTCATGCTGCCTCGGGTCGACGGCCTGCAGGTGCTGAAGCAGGCGCGCACGCACACGCTGCATCCGATCATCATGCTGACCGCGCGCATCGAAGAAATAGACCGGCTGGTGGGGCTGGAAGCGGGTGCCGACGACTACGTGTGCAAGCCGTTCTCTCCGCGCGAAGTGGTGGCGCGAGTGCGTGCGGTGCTGCGTCGAACAACCAGCGAAAGCGCAGAACGCCGCGGGGCTGGCGGTACCACGGAGCGTGGTCGCGCCCTGTTGCTCGATGATGTGCACTGGCGCGCATCGCTGCATGGCATACCGCTGAATCTGACGCGCCGGGAGTTCGGCCTGTTGCAGGCGCTGGCTCGGCATCCGGGCCGCATCTTCTCGCGCGCCCGATTGCTCGAACTGGCTTACGACGACACCGCCGATGTGACCGAGCGCGCGGTCGACAGCCACATCAAGAACCTGCGGCGCAAGCTGTCGGCAGCGGCACCGGAGCACGACTGGATCAGGTCGGTGTATGGGATCGGCTTTGCTTTTGAGGCACCAAGTTCATGAGTTGTTGCACGCGTCCGAGCAGCTCTCCGCGCCGGAACGGCTTGGCGATGTAATCGTCGGCGCCACCGGCCAGCGCTTCCGCTGAATCGCCTGCCGTGCTGCGTGCGCTCACGACGATAACGGGCAGTTCGGCAAGGGCTTTTCCGTTCTCGCGGCCGCTTCCTTTTTCACGCATCCAGCGCACCAGGTCGAGGCCGTTCGTGGGATTGAAATTCCAGTCGAGTATCAGCAGGTCGAACGGGTCGGTAAGGAGCGCAGTGCGAAGCGATTCGCCGTCCGTGAATTGAGAGCAGTTGATGGCATCGTCGTCAGTCGCACCAAAATTCTCGAGGGTCGCAACCATCAGTTGCATCTGGATCGGTTCGTCTTCCAAGATGGCTACGCGCATCGTCTGCTCCGATGACATCGAAGAAGCGACGCTGGAGACGCAGAGAAATTGCTAGGCATTCGTCATTGTTGAGATCGTTGCGGCGGTCGTCGTTTGTCTGAGCGCATGGAACGTTTGTTTGAGCAGACATCGTGCAACCAGTTGAAAGCCCACTGATTTCGATCGCGCGCCGAGCAACGGCGGAAGGGAATGCTGATTCGCTCTGCAAGGGACACGCGCCTGTTGTGCAGGCGTGGTCAGCCTCGGCCGGTCGCCGCCTGTCCGAGACTCCACAGCGGTAGAAAAACGCCCAGTGCGAGCAGCAGCACAAGCACGGCAATGACAACCAGCAAGATCGGTTCGATGGCCGCGGCCAAGCCTTTGACGCTGTAGTCGGTTTGCTGCTCATACATACTGGCTATCTCGAACATCAAGGAGTCGAGTTCTCCGGTTTCCTCGCCGACTGCCATCATCTGCAGAACCAACGGCGTGAAGACGCCCGTACCGGCTGCGCAGCTCGAGATGCTGCTGCCATGTTCGATGCCATCGCGCATCTGCTTGATGCGGCTGCTGATGAAGTCGTTGTCGACGGTCAGCGCAACCACGTTCAAAGCCGGCACCAGCGGCACGCTGCTTTGAATCGCCAGGGCAAAGCTTCGGGCAAAACGAGCCAGTGCACCTTTGAGAAGAATGTCCCCGACGATGGGCAAACGCAGTTTGAGTGCGTCCCAGCGGTAACGTCCGGCCGGAGTGCGCAGATAGCTTTTGATCGCGAGGCTGCCCGCCATTCCAGCAAGCAACAGCAGCGGCCACCACGAGACCATCCAGCCGGAAAACCCCAGCAGCGCGCGCGTAAGCAGCGGCAACTGCGCATGAAAACCTTCGAAAACCTGAGCGAAGACCGGGATGACGAATACCGTGAGGATCACAACTGCGACCGCCATCGCCACCATGACGAACATCGGGTAACGCATGGCCTGTTTGACGCGCTCACGCACATCCCGATCGAATTCCAGCTGCTCGTGCAGGTTCAAGAACACTTCGGCCAGGCGCCCGGTCATTTCGCCGACCTGCACCATCGCGACATAAAAAGCACTGAACGCTTTCGGATGTCGCGCCATGGCGGCCGAAAGTTCGCGGCCCTGGTCAAGGCTCGAGCGAATGTCCTGCAGCATCGCGATCATGGTCGGTTTGCTTGCCGAAGCCTCCAGTCCTGCGAAGGCCCTGAAGATGGGAACGCCCGCTTTGCTGAGCGTGTGCATCTGACGCGAGAACACGAGGATGTCTTCCACCACGATCGGTTTCTGGTTGAAGCGTGCCAGCCAGCTGGTGCTGTCGGTCACGACCTTGGCAACTGCGGCAATTTGGACCGGAGCGACCCCGATGGCCATGAGTTCATCGGCGACGACGCCTTCCGTCAGCGCGTCCATTTGCCCCTGGACCGTTTCCCCGCGGGCGTTGCGCCCACGCCATGCGTACATTGCCACTAGGAGTTCTCTTCCTCGCCGGTGTCGAAGCCGACGCGCAACGCTTCTGCCAATGAAGTGCGGCCCTGGCGCACCAACGCCAGAGTCTGGTGCGCCACGGTCTTGCCAAGCATCCGCTCGCGTGCGGCTTTGGAGAATGCGACGGGGTCGGAGCGCAGGATGGCTTCGGTCAATACCGGGTCCATCACCAACAGCTCGTAGACGCCCATCCGTCCTGCATATCCGGTTGCATGGCAGGCCGAGCATCCGGTACCGCGTCGGGCCGAAAGTCCCTCGTCCACCGCACCCATGGCGCTGAGCCACGATTGTTCCTGTGGCGTGGGAGTCTGTGGCTGCGCGCAATCCATGCAGTTGAGCCGCACCAGTCGCTGTGCGATGACCGCTTGAAGCGAGGTGGCCACCATGAAAGGTGGCACGCCCATGTCCAGCAAACGAAACGGCGTGGTGGCTGCGTCTCGCGTGTGGAGGGTGGACAAAACCAGATGTCCGGTGATGGCGGCCCGAAGACCGATCTCGGCGGTTTCGGGGTCGCGCATTTCGCCGACGAGAATCACATCGGGGTCTTGCCGCAATGCGGCGCGCAAGACCCTCGAAAACGTGAAATCGATCTTGTCGTTGACCTGTACCTGGGTGATGCCGGGCAGTCGATATTCGACAGGATCTTCGACAGTGATGACCTTCAGTTGGGTGACGTCGATTTCTGTGAGCGCCGCGTACAGCGTGGTCGTTTTTCCGGAGCCCGTTGGCCCGGTCACCAGCACCATGCCCGCGCTGCGCCCCAGCACTTCTCGAAACTGTTCGAGCATGTCTTTCGGTATGCCGATGCGGTCCAGTCGACGCATGCCGGCACGCTGATCGAGCAGCCGCATGACCACGGCTTCGCCATATGTCGTGGGCAAAGTCGACAGGCGCACATCGATGGTGTGCTCTTTCAGCCGGACGCTGAAGCGCCCGTCCTGCGGCAGGCGCTTCTCGGAAATATCGAGGCCGGCCATGAGCTTGAGTCGCTGCACTACCGGGCTGGCAATGCGTTTGTCGGCCTGCATTTGCGTTTGCAGCGTGCCGTCGACCCGGAGCCGGATCATCAGCTCCGTTTCCCGCGGTTCGATATGCACGTCGGAGGCGCCGACATGAATGGCATCTTCGAAGAGGGACTGTAAAAGCCGCACCACCGGCGCGCCCTGCGTACCGACCGCGACCGTCAGCTGGCCGAAGTCCACCACCACCTCGTCGGTGTCCTGTTCGAGTTCCCGCGCGAAGGTGCTGATCTCTTCGGTGCGCCGGTAGAGGCGATCGATTGACAACGCCAGTTGCCCTTCGGCGACTGCGGCCACGGTAATCGGGCGCTGGAGAATCCGGCTGAGTTCGTCGAATGCAGAAAGGTCGAGCGGATCGCCCAGACCGACCAGCAAAGTGCCGCGTTGGTCGTCCAACACCAGAGCGCGAAAACGACGGGCGGCAGACTCCGGCAAAAGATGCACGACGGTCGAACGAAAAGCGAACGTTTTCAGGTCGACGAACGCGATGCCCAACTGTCGGGCCAACCCCTGAGCCAAGAGTTCTTCGGTCAGGACTCCGGTGTCGATCAGCAGCCGACCCAACTTCTTGCCGGTCTGTCTTTGCTGCCCGAGCACCTGTTGAAGTTGCTCGGTCGAGATCAGGCCCTGCGCGAGCAGCAGTTCACCCAGCCGCGCTTTTTCGTTGCGTCGCAGCACGGTGGGGCCACCCTGCGCGAAGGGAGCGTCTATTTTGCTCATGGGTCAGCTTTTGATGGTCCATTTCTAATGCAGCATAAGTCTTAGCCGCCAAATCTCCCTCCATGTTTGCGAACAGCAATACAAAATCCGTGAATTATTTGAAAATATTTCTTTTCAAATCTTTCAATAGAGCAATAAATAATACATAAATATCAGACTTTTTTCTTAACAAAAGTTAGAAATTGAAGCCATAAGTAGTCAATTAAATCGGATTACGACAATCTATGAAACAAGATGTAAATTTAACAATCTAAATATAGTTGTTACTTAAAATTCGTTGCTCTAGACGCGTATCTGCTGCACCGTCGTCATAAGCAATATTCCTTTTTAAAAACTGAAAACTTCATGAATAAAACACAACGGGGTCGCCAGAGCGGCTTTACCCTGATCGAGCTTGTCATCGTCGTGGTACTGATCGGAATTTTGTCCGCTGTCGCCATTCCAAAATATATCGAATTCAAGACTGACGCTGCCACTGCGGCATCCAAGGGCGTCGCTGGCGCGTTGGCTTCGGCTTCGGCGATCAACTACGCCGCCAACCGCGCTAATTCGGCCACTGCTCTGGTGACAACGTGTGCAGGCGTGAGCGCGCTGCTGACTCACACCCCCCCATCGAATTTTGGGATCACCGGAACAGCTCCTGCCTGCCAAGTGACCAATACAGACGGCAATTCCACCCCACCTGTCGATTGGTCGATGAGTAATTAGTTGTAATCAAAGCTTGCTGGAAATCTGTTGCATCTGAAGCCGTGCGATGCAAGTCACGCCGCTTCAAGCCCAGCTACGGTTTTACGCTGATTGAATTGGTGACGGTCGTGGTGCTGGTGAGCGCATTGTCAATATTCGTCGCACCACGCATGTTCAATACTTCTGCTTTCAACGCACGGGGTCTGCAGGACGAAACATTGTCGCTTTTGCGATATGCGCAAAAAACGGCCATTGCACAGCGTCGCGTCGTGTGTGTTGCGTTCACGATCGATTCAGCCTCGTTGACTATCAGCGCTTTGCCTGCGCACACCACCTGCGATACGCCGTTGCGCGGGCCTTCTGGCGACGTACCTGGCACGGTCAGTGGCAAAGGGGGCGCTTCGTACAGCGCAATTCCCGTCGATTTCAATTTCAACGGACTGGGCCAGCCGGTAGATGCCTCGGGTGCGCCATTGGCAAGCCAAGTGCTACAGATCAGCAGCATGGACAGCGTCATCACGGTGGAGGCTTCGACCGGCTATGTGCATGAATAGCCCGGTGCGGGCGGTCTCGCAGCACGGCTTCACGCTGGTCGAACTCGTCATCTTCATCGTGATCGTGAGTGCGGGCCTGGCCGGCATCCTTTCGGTCATGAACACGGTCGTAAAGTCCAGCGCAGACCCGATGGTGCGCAAGCAGACGATGGCCGTAGCGGAATCGTTGCTGGAAGAAATCCTCCTCAAGAGTTACAGCAATCCTCCGGAAGGGTATTCCGGGACTTCGCGAGCCGAGTTCGACGACGTCGATGACTACGCCGGCTACGGCACCAGCGCGGGCATCGTGGACCAGGCGGGTGTCCCGATGGCAGGTTTGGCCAGCTACAACGTGGCGCCGGCCACCACGGTGGTCTCCAGTTCCGACCTCAACGGTATAGCCGTCAAAAAGATCACCGTGTCGGTCACCGGTCCGGGGGGCGCAGTGAGCCTGTCCGGCTACCGCAGCAATTACTAGAAAAGGTCATTGCCCATGAGTTCCCGCGCGCGCCATGGAGGCGGCTTCACGCTCATCGAGTTGACGATGGTCATCGTCTTGATGGGGGTCATCGGTGCGACGGTGGCTGTTTTCGTGAAGGGCCCGATCGACGCCTACTTCGCCAGCGCCCGGCGCGCGGCACTGACCGATGTGGCCGATACGACGCTGCGTCGCATGGGCCGAGATCTGCACAACGCGCTGCCGAACAGCATTCGCACGCCTTCGACGACGCCAGCCGGTCAATGCCTGGAATTCATTCCGACCAAAACGGGGGGCCGGTATCGGGCCGATACCGATGCTGCAGGGAATGGTGACAAATTAGACTTTTCCACTCCGGACACCAGCTTCAACATGCTCGGCAGCAACGCCGCGCTACCGGTCGATCAGCGGATCGTTGCGGGCGATGTCATCGCCGTTTACAACCTCGGCATTGCGGGCGCCGATGCCTACCAGGAGAGCAACACGGCCATGGTGACCGCCGTGACCGGCGAGTCCGCGGCACCCGTCGAAACCGGCATCGCAATTTCTGCGAAACAGTTTCCACTGGAGTCCGCCAGCAAGCGCTTTCAGGTGATCCCCGCAGCAGAGAAAGTAGTGGCCTACGTGTGCCGGGACGGCAATGTCTACCGGACGGCCAGCACGACTTTTTCCAGCAGCTGCCCGACGACCGGCGCCATCCTGGCGCGCCATGTCAGCGCCTGCCAGTTCTTCTACAGCGGCTCGAATCAGGAGCGCAACGCGCTGGCGCGAGTGGTCATCGAGTTCACGGACCATGGAGAGACCGTGAGCCTGCTCGACGACATCCACGTCAGCAACACGCCATGAAGACCGCAGCACGCTCGCAGCGCGGCTTTGCCGTTGTCGCCGCGCTGTTCCTGATTGTCGCGCTGGCCGCGCTTGGCGGCTTCATGGTGACGATTTCCAATACGGCGCAGCTCACCTCGGCACAGGACATTCAGGGCTCGCGCGCTTACTGGGCCTCGCGGGCGGGGCTGGAATGGGTGGTCGCTGCCGTCAACGCGACAGCACCGGTGGCGCCTGCAACGACGCCGGCACCCACCTGCCCGACAACTGCGGCGCCCGCACAGCTGGACGGGTTCTCGCTGGTTGTCACCTGCACCGCACAGACGTATAGCGAGGCAGGTGCAAACATCCGCATATTTCAGATGACCTCCGTTGCATCCCCTGTCGGCGCCGCGGTCGGCGATGTCGGCTTTGTCGAGCGCAGCGTGTCGGCGTCGTTCGAGCGATGAAGACACGTTCAGTCGCGCGCAGGTTTTGGCCGTGGCGTTTGGTTGGCGCGGCGGTGCTGATGGTGTGCGCGCTTCCTGCGTACGCGCTGGACTATGTCTTCCCCGGAAATATGCCGATAGGCTGCGTCGACAACTCCGGTGGCAATTACGCATGTGGTGCGTTGGCACTGGCAGCGGGCGACACCGTCACCATTGCCGCACCAACGCCGGCAAAGATCACCTTCAGTGGCGCATTCGGTGGCGGCGCAGGCGTGTTGTTGAATGCGGGTTCGGCAGCGTCCAACCTGACTCTGGTGGTGAACGGTGCCTTGACGCTGGGCGCCGGCTCGACGATGAACGCGACCGTGCAAACGCTCGGTGCCGGAGCGGTCGCCGTCGGCGAGGGCAGCAACCTCAGCGGCAACATCGGTACGCAAACCGGCTACGTGACGCTGGGTGCATCGACCCGGATGGGCGGCAACATCAGCACGCTGACCGGCTATGTGACGCTGGGAGTTTCAGCGGCGGTATCGGGGTCTGTCAGCACGCGCGATCAAGGGTATGTCGTGCTCGGAGCGTCGGCGCGAGTGGGCGGACCCATCACGGTCGTCGGCGGAGGCTACGTCACCCTGGGTGACTCGGCTGCGACGGGCGGCAGCATCAGCACGGTCAGCGATGCCGTCACTCTGGGTGCCAACAGTACCGTGGGTGGCTCGGTCTCCGTCGGAGACACGGGGGGCGTCACATTGGGTGCGAACAGTCACGTCAGCGGCAACGTGACGACGCAAATCGGTGCGACCACCCTCGGTGCCGACGGCCGGGTCGACGGGCTCATTGCAATGAACGGGGCCGGGGCCATCACGCTGGGTGGTGGCGGCCGGGTCTATGCGATTTGCTGCAATGGCAAGGACGCCAGTTGCCTTACAGACAATTCGGGCGTCACTCCCGGGCCGTTGATTTGTCCTGCCGCGCCCTCGACCGTGGCCAGTTTCGACTGCCTGGAAACGGGCGCGACCTACAACAACACCGTCGCCAATTCCGGACTTCGAAATTCGCTCTACACCAAGCTGGCTGGCACGGCCTTCACGTTCGATGTTGCGGCAATCAAATCGGATGGCGCGCGCGCGACAGGCTACGCCGCCGGGCCCAGCAAGGCCGTCACGCTGGAACTGGTCGACGGCACCGGCACGACCGCTTGCAGCAGTCGTGCCGCGCTGAGCCCAGGCGTTTCCCAGACGCTGACTTTCGGCGCGACCGATTCGGGGCGCAAAACGGCCTCCGTGACGCTTGGCCGAGCCTACGGAAATTTGCGCTGCCGCATTACCGACGCCACGCAGTCACCCAGCATCGTGGGCTGTTCGGGCGACAACTTCGCAGTGCGGCCTCCTGCCATCGCGTTGATGGCGACACCGGCTGCCAACGCGCCGTCTGCCGCTGCGTTGCCGGCGATCAAGGCTGGCGCCGCCTTCGGTCTTTCCGCCAGCACGCAAGGTGCAAACGGCTATGCAGGCACGTTGACACTCGATGCGAGCAAATTGACCGCGCAGAACCCCGCGCAGGACGTGACCGTTCAGGGCGGAGGCGTGGTCGGCGTTCTCGCGCCATCCACGCTGGTCGCCAACGCGCCCGCCGCCAACGCGACCTACAGCGAAGTGGGCTACCTCTATCTGGCGGCAGGCGCCTACCGCGACGATCTGTTCACCCTGGTCGACAGTGGCAACGGGGACTGCATCGCCAGCACGGCCGATGATCAGAATTTGGCGGACACCCTGGTCAATGGCAGATACGGATGCAGCGTGGCCAACCAGGCGGTGTTGTCGGTCGGCCGGTTTTCTCCGGATCATTTCGAGGTGGGCTTGCCGGCGCTGACTGCGGCGTGTACGGCCAACACCGCCTTCAGCTACTTCGGACAAGACGGCTTTGCCACGGCGTTCACAGTCACGGCCAGGAACTCGGCCGGCAGCACGACGCAAAACTATTCGGGCGCTTTTGCCAGGCTCGATCTGACCCGCTACGCCAACTACGGTTTCAGCGCGACGCCGCTGCCCATTGGGTCGACGCTGACCAGTGGCGCCGCGGCGCCCGTCGGTACCTGGGGCCAGGGCGTCGCCAGGGTGTCGGCCCGGCATCAGGTCGGTCGGCCCGATGCACCTGCTGCAGAAACCGTCATCACGGTCAGTGCAGCGCCCTCCGATGGTGAAGCTGGTGTCAGTGGCAACGCGGCAGTGGGTAACGGCGCTCGCCTGCGCTACGGACGGCTGCAAATGAAGAACGCCTATGGTTCTGAATTGCTCCCATTGCCCGTCCCGCTCGAAGCACAGTACTGGGCGGCGGGCGGCTATTACGTCACCAACGTGGATGACAGTTGCACGGTAATTCCGGCGGCCAGTGTGGTGATGGGCAACTACGTCAAGCAGTTATCCGCCTGCGCGACACGCCTGTCCCCAGCCGGCAGCCTCACCTTGCAGTCTGGCGCAATGCCGGGTGGCGGTTTGGTACTGACCCGGCCGGGCATCGGCAATGCAGGCAGCGTGGACCTTCAGGTCAACGTGACGACCGTCGCCTACGGCAACACCTGCGTGGGCAGCGCGGCGTCGCCTGCCACCGCAGCACGCGTTCCGTGGTTCGGCAACAGTCCGGTAGCGCGTGCCACGTTCGGCATCTTCAAGTCGCCACTGGTCTACAGACGTGAAAACTACTGAGAGCGCGACATGATTCGCTGGCTTCGCAAACGCCCCAGTTCGAACGACCATCTGGTGGTGTCCTGGTCGGGTCATGCCCTGGCTTATGTACTGGCGCGCCGCGGCGGCAGCAATGGGCACCAGGTGCTCAGGTCCGGAGTCGAGCGGGTAGCCGATGACCAGGGGCCGGGTGCACCGAATTCCGGTCTGGACGCCCTGGTTCGCAAGCTGAAGACAATGGAACTGGATGGCTTTCAGGCGAGCGTGATGCTGCGTCCCGAGCAGTATCAGTTGCTGCGCATTCGTACGCCGGCAGTGCCGCCCGACGAGTTGCGAGCGGCGGCCCGTTATCAGGTCGTCAAAATGCTCGACACCCCGGTAGACGATGTCACTATCGATGTGATGCGGGTGGGAGATGGCCGTTCTCGCGGCGCCGGCCATCTTGCCGGGCACCTGTTTGTCGTGGCCGCAAAGCGCACGGTCATCGCGAGCATCCTCGATTTGTCGAAGGCCATGCAGTGGACCGTTGCCGTGATCGACATCCAGGAAATGGCCCAGCGCAATCTGCAAAGTGCCTTGGCGCTACGCGAGAGTCGAGGCCTCTCGGGCAGAGCCAACGCTGCGCTGGTATTGCTGGATTCTTTTCATGCGGTCCTGACGATCTGTGCCGATGGCGAGTTGTTCTATGCGCGGCGCTTCGATCTTCCCAAAGACTTCCTGGCAAGCGCGTGGGAGGTCAACGAGGACGACAGCGCCGATCGGTTTTTGTTGGAGGTGCAGCGTTCACTGGACTTGTGGGACCGCATGTGGGTCAGTCTGCCCCTCGACCGAATCTGGCTCTACGCCGGGACTCGCAGTGAAGCGCTGGCGAGCTGGCTGACGCAGGAGCTCGGGCAGACGGTGCAGTCGATGGATATCGCGGCTGAATTCCCGGAGTTCAAAGCTGAGCCGGTCTCTGACGAAGCGCTCTGCCTGCCGTTACTGGGGCTGATGTTGCGAACTGAGGGCAGGTCGTCCTGATGAACCAAAAGCATCAACTCAAGACGAATTGAGCACACACCGCATTCCCATCCATGCCGCAGCAAATCAATCTTCAAACGGCCGTCCTGTCGACTCAGCGGCGCCCTTTTTCAGCCCTCTTCATGTTGCAGGCCCTGGGCGCGCTGACGCTCGTGGGCGCAGCGTTCTGCCTTTACGAGGTGACAAGTCTTCACCGTCAGGACGAGGCAGCGAGCCAAGCGCTTCGGACAGGTACGCAAGTGCTCGAAGGTGTGCGCCTGACCGTGCGACAAAGACAGGCAGCGGCGATGCCTGCAGAACTGGCGCTGCAGCAACAACTCAAAGCGCGGCGCGGTGAATTGCGCCAGTTGGAGGACACTCTGGACGCGCTGCATGAAGGCGTCTTTCGCCCGGGCGAGGGCCATGCCTCGAGGCTCGCGCTGGTCGCACGCAGCATCCCGCCTTCGGCGTGGGTGACCTTGGTCAAGGCCGATGCGGAACGCCTTGAAGTCAGTGGCTTTACCTTTGATCCGGCCGCGCTCAACGAGTGGATCGACCAGCTCGCAGCGAGTCCCTTGTTGGCGGGGCAGCAACTTGCGGCAATCAACGTGGCCAAGGTCGTCGACGCCCCCGGCGCGCCGGCCGACGCGTTGCATCCGGTCTGGTCGTTCAGCATGGTCAAGAGTCTCGATCCGCCATCCAGCGCGGCGGGAGAGTCGAGATGAGTCCCGGGTTGATGCAGTGGTGGACCCCGCGAGCCGCACGCATCGATGCCATCAGTCTGCGCGAGCGAATTCTGTTGTTCGTCACGACGCTGGCCTGTGTCGGTGCGTTGGCAAACTGGGCTTGGCTCGCGCCCGCGCAAGACGCGCATCGGCGGTTGCTGGACAACGTCGACCGGCAGGGAATGGAACTGCAGAAGGCGCGTGCCGACCTTGCCACCGTGGCCCGGCCGGTGGCCACCCAAGCCGCCGTGCGCGGCGAGCTTGCCGAGGTCGATGCGCGGTTGGCGAGCGGGCGCGAAACCCTGCGAGGGTTGTCGTCTCCTTCGGCCACACAGGGCACACCGACAACACCACTGACGCAATTGCTGGTGCATTTGCTGCACCGCCACGACGGTCTCACATTGCTCCACACCAACACCATGAACGCGGCAGCTTCTCCGGCAGCGGCGCGCGCCGGCCCGGTCGCGTCGCTGCCCGACGGCGTGGTGAGGCGCGGGGTCGAATTGACGGTGACAGGCCCCTATGCCGAGCTGGTGAGATACGTCGGAGCGCTGGAGCAGGCACTGCCACAAGTGCGGTGGGGCACCATGTGGCTGCGCAGCGAAAAGGGACCGCCCGAACTGACACTGCAGCTGTATGTGGTCGAGGCGAGGGTGCCATGAAGCGAGATCCATCAGCAATGAATGCCAGTGGCGTCCGACGTTGGTCGCTCGGCGCGGCGCTGTGCATTTTTCTGTGGAGCCATGTCGCGGTTGCACAAGGTCTGCGCGATCCCACTCGGCCGCCTTTGCCGGCTTTGCCGTCTGCAGGGGTTGCCACGAACGGCGGCGCTTCTGCACCCAGTGCCCGCGTCCTCAAAACACTGGCGCTGGTGAACGGTCCGCTCGCCCTCGTCGAACGCCAGGGGCGGCTCTACGTCGTGCTCGATGCCCACCTGTATGCCGAAGGACAGAGCTTTGGCGCGATACGCATCGAGCGCATTCGGGAGACCGAAGTGTGGTTCCGGGATGGTGTGGCGCTCTACAAGATGTCGAGATTTCCCAATGTGCAGCGCCGGCTCGCGCTGCCGGTCGCCACGGAATTTTCGGCCCCGGCCTGCACCGCCTCAGCCCCATCAGCCACAGGATTGCCCGGCGTCGCCTGTGCCCCCGTCCCAGCCAAAGTTGGGCCCAAGACTTCACACCCCACAAGATGACATCTCTCATTCAACTTTCCAAGACTGAATGCGGCGCACGCCCCAGCTTCCCACGGTCGCTCTGCGCCTTGGCAGCAAGCCTCTGCATCGCCGCACTCTCCGGCTGCGCCATGCGGCCCGCCTTGCTGGGCGCAGACGTGCTGGATGCAGCCCGCGCAGGCCCGCCACCGGCCGCACTGCCCGGCGCGCCACCTGCGCTGGCCGTGTTGCCTGCCAGCGAGCCTGCGCCCGCGGCACCGGCCGCCCCCGTGGAACGCGAACCCGTGCTGGATTTACTGGTCAACAACGCCCCGGCACGCGAGGTCTTTCTGGCTCTCGTGGCAGACACGCGATACAGCATGCTGATGCATCCCGATGTCGTCGGCACGCTCTCGGTGACGTTGCGTGGCGTCACGCTGTCCGAAGCGCTGGAAGCCATTCGCGATGTCTATGGCTATGACTTCAGGATAGACGGCCGTCGCATCACGATCTATGCGCCGACGTTGCAAACCCGAATTTTTACCGTCAACTATCCGCAGTCGCAGCGTGTCGGCAGCACGGATCTGCGCCTGTCACCAGGCAGTGCGCTACAGGCCGCTGCGGCGGGCCGCACGGCTGCGGGCAGCGGGGCAGGCGGAGGGGCAGGCGGAGGCGCGAGCGGTGCACAGCAAAACGAAGGCAGTCGCGTCACGACCACCTCCAAAACCGATTTCTGGACGGAACTCTCCATCGCCGTTCGGGGGCTCATCGGCGAGGGCGTCGGACGCAACGTCATCGCCAGCCCGCAGGCTGGGATCATGGCCGTGCGCGCCATGCCGGACGAGTTGCAACAGGTAGATAAATTCCTCAAGGCCGCGCAGGTCGCCGTCGAGCGCCAGGTCATGCTCGAGGCGAAGATCGTCGAGGTCGAGTTGAGTGAGGGCTATCAGAGCGGCATCGACTGGTCGGCACTGAGGAAAAGCGGGAACGTTACCGGTGCGTTCGGTACGCTCAGCGGCGCTGCCGGCAACGGATTGATCAGCGGGTCGAGCACCGTATTACCGGGCTTTGCAGCCGGGGTGGCGTCGGCGCTGCCCGGGGGTGTCTCGCTGCCAGCCGCCGGCACCGGGTTGTTCGGTCTGGCGCTGGCAGGTACCGGCTTTCAAGCCGTGCTGGGCTTTCTCGAAACCCAGGGTGATGTGCAGATCCTGTCGAGCCCGCGCATCGCCACGTTGAACAACCAGAAGGCGATTCTGAAAGTTGGATCGGAAGACTTCTTCGTGACGAACGTCGCCGGGGGCACGGTGGCTTCGAGTTCGCTGTTCGGGTCGAGCGGGGGCACCACGTTGCCATCCCTCACGCTGACACCGTTCTTCTCGGGCATATCGCTGGATGTCACGCCGCAGATCGATGAAGGCGCGAACATCACTTTGCACGTTCATCCATCGGTCACCACCGTGATTCAGAAAACGACCCAGATCGATCTGGGAAGCATTGGCAGCTATCGCTTGCCGCTGGCTTCTAGCAGTGTCAATGAAAGCGATACGCTGGTTCGGATCAAGGACGGCAGCATCGTCGCGATCGGTGGCTTGATGCACATGGAGTCGAGCAGTGGGGCGTCGGGTCTGCCGGGCACTGGCGACTTGCCGGTACTTGGCACCTTGCTGGGGAACCGCATGCGAACGGGACGAAAAAAGGAAGTCGTGGTCTTGATCAAACCCACACTGATCCGTACTGTGCAGGACTGGGACGCCCAGACCGCTCGAGCGCGGAGCGCGCTCGACGACATGAGCGCTGCACGACCGCGCGTGATCCGTCTTGACGGCGATGGCACGACGGGTGGCCGCCCGGGCCGCGTGCCACCTCCTTGATGGTTAGAAAGCGCTCGATTCTCGCCATGAGATCGATCGGTCTGAACGGCTTGGCCACGAAATCGTCGGCCCCTGCAGACAGTGAGTCGGCGATGTCGCGCTCGGAGTTGAGCTGACTCAACATGATGACCGGGACCTTCGACTTCTGATGAGTGCGCAACCAGCGCAACCAGCGCAACAGTGCAACGCCACCGAACTCTTCATAGTTGTAGTCGAGGATCAACAGGTCGAATAAAGAACCTTCGGACAGGGCCAGTTTCAGCGCTTTGGCATCTCTGAATTGCGTGCAAGAGATGACTCCCGCGTCAGTGCTGATCTGCTGCTCGCGCACGTCTGCCAGTGCTCCAAGCGATTCAACTTCATGTGGCTCACGGCGCCGACATGTTCGACTTCAGATACTCCGCACCCTTCAAATGCATCGTGGTTCCCAGAGGTGCGCCCACCGCGTGCGGCAGCGAGGCCAGCAGCGAGCTCGCAAAGTCGCCTTTGTAGAGCTTTGCGCCCTGATGCGTCAGGTTGGAGTTCGCATCGACATAGATCGACTCGCCCAGTGCCTCCCACAGGCGACAGAAGCCGTAGTCTTCAGACAAGTAGCGACGTGTCTTGGGATCGACCATCACGTCGAAAAATCGATAGTGCAAACCCTGGTCCGGCACGCCGATGCTGTCGGGCACATAGTTGAACTCGGGGTATGCGGTGATCAGACGCTCGAACACGCTGCGCTTGATGACCATGAATCCCGTTGGTGCCTCGGACAGTTTGATAAAGCCATCGGGCTGCACCACGATATCGAGTCGTTCGCTGCCTTCGGGGGCCTTGGTGTTGACCGTATAGCGCGTGAAGCCGGCTTCGAATTGCTGCTGCGTAGTGCCGGCAGAAACTCCCTCGACCGGCCAGTTATCACGCTTGAGCGGGTACACGCCTGCAGCGATGTCGTAGCCGGATTGCAGCAGCCTGAAAGCCGCATCTGCAGAAAAGCCGATGTCCGAATCGATCCAGAACAGGTGCGTCCATTCCGGGTTGGCAAGGAACGACGCCACGCAGTTGTTGCGCGCCCTCGTCACCAGGCTTTCGCCCTGGTGCAGCATCACTTGCAGGCTCATGCCTCGAACATGCGCCTGCACGGTGAAGTTGAGCAGCGACAGCACGTAGTTCTGGAAGAACTTGCCGTCGTGGCTCGGCGTGACGATGATGGGATAGATGTCTTTGAGATCTGCGGCTGCGGCCATGTTGGAGTCCGGTACATCAAAAAAAGTGGGGCTCATCTGCTTGGCCGCTGAACGACTTCATTGAGCAGCTTGCTGTAGGTTGCCGTGATATCGGCGTTGCCCGGAAGGTAGCGCGCGATGCGTGTGCGTTGGGTGTCGCGATAGGCATCGGCGTGCAAATCGTGCATGTCGATGGCTTCGAGCAGGCGTGCGCTGCCGGCTTCGACATCGTTGCCGGTGTAGTAGTAGCCAAGGTCGGCGCACAGATGTGCGTTGTGCACCAACGCGTAGCCCTGCCAGCAGGCTTCGAGGTAGAGATAGTTGAGTGGGTTTTCCAGCTGGTGCGACACCACGATGTCGGTTTTTTCAGCGAGAAACATCGGCGTCTCGTAGCGACCCAGAAAAACCGCCTTGTGGTCGCGCACGATGTCGAGCTGGTTCATGAGCGCGATGAAGTCCTTGTTTTCTCGTGCCATGCGCTCGGCGTTGGTCACCTGCAGCAATCCGATGGCGGATGGTCGCTCGCGGTATGCGGCTTCTGCAATCAGGGCGGGATAGAGACAGAACTTGACGATGTTGATATTGGGTTCGAGCACGCTCAGGCGGCGCGGCCCCGCGCCTGGCCGATACACGCCAAGGTCCGGCAAGTGCTGCGAACGCTCCTCCAGAAACACCGGGCTCCACACGAAGGGAATCGCACGCGCCTTTTGCCGCCGCAGCACCTCGAAGTAGGAGCGACTGATGTGGTCGACCTGCGGCACCATCCAGATGTCGTCGTAGCGCTGATTGATAAAGAGGTTGCCGTTCCACATCGGCTTGTCGAACAGCACGGCTTCGGCCGCGAACATGTATTCGGTGCTGCAGCAGTAAGACACCAGCCTCCCGCCGCGGCGCTTGAGCGCATCGGTTTGGGCTGGGTCGATCTGGCCTCCCAGCTCGATGAGCACGTCGAACTGGTCCTGGCTCGCATCGAAAGCCTCCGTCGGCCAGCGCGCCAGGTCCCAGGGCAGGGCGCTGGTGACCGGCACCGCCGTGGTGTTGGCCAGGGTGACCGACGCGACGTTGGGGCAGTGCTTGAGCGCTTCCGCCAGGAATACCGCGTTTTGCTTGATGCCGTTGTTCCAGAGCGTCTCGGCTGCATGGTGAAGGCCAATCGTAATGCCAACGCGTAATTGTGAAAGATTGTCGGCCATGAATGGGAAGTCTATCGCGCTGCCTTCCTTTTATTCACCGTTGTGGATTATTCTGCTCGCACTGCCTACTAGTTCATACGGAGTAACTTATGCCTTATTCATTTCCCCCAAAATTCTCTCGACATTCTTTCGCGATGGCTTTTTTCCTGATTGCTGGCAGCGCCGGTGCACAAACTGCGACGCCCACGAAAACAGGTAATGCTGCTTATCCTGCCGTTCCTGAAATGCAAATTCAGCGCGCCGAATTTGGAGTCTTTCGGGATCTGAACAGTCCTGCAGCCACGCTCGACCCGACCCGTGTTGTTTCCCGTGATGGCCGACCGATCGGCTGGGTGATCGCAGTCGACACGCAAAAACCGACGGTGCGCTGGCGCGAGGAGTTCACCGTGCCGGCGCCACCTCAACGCTGGGGATTGACGCCAGACAAAGGTGACATTCGGCCGACTACGGTCTCCGCGGACAAGCTGACTGCCACCACGGAGCGTCAGGTCATGGTTGGCGGCGGCACGATCTCGCATTGGTGGAAGTTGGACGCCACCGATGCGCGCGGCCCGCACACGATGCGTGTGTATGTGGAGGATGTTCTGGTCAGCAACTTTAGCTTCGACGTAAATTAAAATTACAAATAAATCACTTTAATTCACAATAAATTAACAAAGGCCCTGCGGGGCCTTTTGTTTTTACTACGTTGGAAAAAGTAATTCTTTTGATCTAAAAAAAGATCGTGCATTAGTTCCAGTTAACAGTGTGTTGCAGCAATTGAGTTTTGCAAATTGACGTGTAATGTTCTGTTCCACGGTTTCCTGTCCTACTTTAGTCTCGCTGGCAAGTAGCGCTGATTGCGCCAATTCCAACCTGATATCGGGAGCCGTTAATGAACAAGAGTTACCGCAGTATTTACAACGAGGCGCTGGGCGCCTGGGTCGCCATTTCCGAAATTGATTCGGCGCACGGTAAGGGGAGTTCGAGCGGGCGGGGCGGGCTGGTAACGGGGGGTCGGGGCTTGGCCGCCTCGCTCACCGCCATTGCTGCCGCTTGCCTGCTGGCGTCAGGGCCTGCGTGGGCTGTTGTCAGTGGTACTGACAACGGCGTGGCTTCAGCCGGGGGCATTGCGATTTCCTCGAACGGTTCGCCGGGCGTTGGCGCGGTAGCCAACGCATCGAACACTTTTGCGGTGGGTACGGGTAGCGTTGCTAGTGGCGTCAGCGCCATTGCTGTTGGCGTCAACGCTGCGGCCGCAGGCGTCGACAGCGTTGCTATCGGCGAGGCTGCGGGTTTCGGTTCGACCACCGCGGCAGCACGGGAAATATCGATCGGCACCAATGCGGGACGCAGCAATCAGGCCACCGACAATATTTCTATCGGGACCAGCAGCGGTATCGGTGCCAACCAGCCAAACAACGTTTCCCTTGGAAACCTTGCCACTGCAACAGGCGGTCAGGCCGTCGCCATCGGCTTCAATGCCAACGCGGTGAACGACAGTGCCATTTCGATTGGTGCGGGCGCTAATGCTTACATCAACGCCCTCGCCATCGGGCGCAGCACGACTGCAACCGGATTTGCCGGCACAGCCGTTGGCACCAGTGCAGCGGCAAACGGCCAAAACGATGTGTCCGTGGGCGCGTACGCGGGCGCGGGCTCCACTGGTACTTCTGCAAATCCCGCCCTCCGCGGCGGTCGCGTCTTTCTTGGAACGCAGGCTGGATACAACGCGACGGGTCACGACAGCATTGCGATCGGGTACGTTGCCGGCCTTGGGAGTGCCGGTGACTACGGCGTCTCAATCGGCGAGAACTCCAACGCCAATGCAATAGATTCCATCGCCATCGGTCACTCGGCAAAGGGATTCGGCGCGAATGCTGTCTCCATCGGCATCGCTTCCACTGCTTCGGGTCCGAACGCAATCGCGATGGGCATCAACTCGGTGAGTTCCGGTGACTCTGCGGTCGCACTGGGCGCAGGCGCGACGGCCAATCAAAACTACGCCATCGCCGTTGGTCTGAATTCAGCCGCAACCGGTTTTGGTGCCATCGCTACTGGCCCTGCGGCCATCGCCTCGGGCAGCCAAGCCGCCGCCTATGGCTACAACGCCAATGCGTCGGGCAACCAGGCTGTCGCGATCGGCCTGACCGCAAATGCTTCGGGACTCAACTCTGTGTCCATCGGCACGCTCGCGAGTGCCGCAAATGCCACCGCTGTGGCCATCGGAGTCCAGGCAGCTGCCAATTCAGGCAATGATGTTTCCATTGGTGCGAATGCTGGAGTCGGTTCCAGCGCTGCAGGGGGTGCCAGCCGTATCTCGCTAGGTGCCGCTTCAGGTCAGAACGTCATCGGCGTTGGCAACGTAGCAGTCGGCATCCTTGCAGGTCGCAACATCGGTACCGTGGGGACACCGGTCGACTACACCGTAGCGGTGGGCGGCTCAGCCCTGGCCTCAGCAAACCACGCCACGGCCGTGGGTGTGCTGAGCGCGGCAAGTGGCACCAGTTCTGCGGCTTTGGGCGATAGCGCCAATGCCAGCGGCGTCAATGGCGTCGCCGTCGGCTTGAACGCCAATGCGCAAGGTACGAACACCATAGCGGTGGGGACCGGTGCACAGGCACTCGGCGCCAGCAGTCTCGCCGTGGGCAATACCGCTTCCGCAGGAAGCGCCGGTATTTTTGCGACTGCGGTTGGCTACAACGCCAACGCAAGCGCCAACACCTCGACTGCTGTGGGTTTTGGCGCCAATGCCACAGGCGCAAACTCAGCGGCGTTTGGTGAGAGTGCTGCCGCGCGAGGAACGGGCAGTGTCTCGCTCGGCTCGGCATCCAACGCGACGGGCGGTCAATCGGTCGCCTTGGGTAGCAACGCAAATGCGCTGAACACCAGCGCTATTGCCATCGGCGTCGGCTCACAAGCCCTCGGCGTCAGCAGCATCGCCATCGGTGTCGGCAATCGCGTCACAGGCGCCAAGAGCGGCGCGATCGGCGACCCGACCACCATCACCGGCACCGGCAGCTATTCGCTGGGTAACGACAACAACATCGCATCCAACAATGCGTTCGTGATCGGCAACAACGTCACCATCGCCTCGGGCCTGGACGGCGCCGTGGTATTGGGCAACAACTCAACGGTGTCGGCGGCGACGGCTTCGGCCAGCACGACCATCGGCGGTACGACCTACACCTACGCCACTGCCGGCGCTGCGCCTGCGGCAGGCGATGTGGTGTCGGTCGGCACTGCCACCGCGCCTCGCCAAATTCAAAACGTGGCTAATGGGCGAGTAACGGCTACGAGTCTGGACGCAGTCAATGGCTCGCAGCTCTATTCGGGCCTGAGCACTACCGGCAGCAGCATCGCTTCGCTGTCCACGTCGACCAGCACGGGGCTGAGCACGGCCACCAGTGGCATCGGGTCGCTGTCTACCGGCTTGAGTTCCACGAACAGCAGCGTCACGTCGCTGTCTACCTCCACGAGCACGGGTCTGAGCACCGCCACCAGTGGCATCGGGTCGCTGTCTACCGGCCTCAGTTCCACGAACAGCAACGTCACATCGTTGTCGACTTCGACATCGACCGGCCTGAGCACGGCCACCAGCGGTATTGGATCGCTGTCGACAGGTGTGAGCACGACCAACAGCAACGTCACGTCGCTGTCGACCTCCACGTCGACGGGCCTGAGCACCGCCACCAGCGGTATCGGATCGTTGTCGACAGGTGTGAGCACGACCAACAGCAATGTCACTTCGCTGTCGACCTCGACCAGCACGGGCCTGAGCACGGCGACAAGTGAAATCACGTCGCTGTCGACCTCCACGTCGACCGGCCTGAGCACGGCCAACAGCAATGTGACCTCGTTGTCGACTTCGACCAGCACAGGCCTGAGCACCGCCACCAGTGGCATCGGATCGTTGTCTACCGGCCTTAGTTCCACCAACAGCAACGTCACATCGTTGTCGACTTCGACATCGACCGGCCTGAGCACGGCCACCAGCGGTATTGGATCGCTGTCGACAGGTGTGAGCACGACCAACAGCAACGTCACGTCGCTGTCGACTTCGGCCAGCACGGGTTTGAGCACGGCGACAAGTGAAATCACGTCGTTGTCGACCTCGACTTCGACGGGCCTGAGCACCGCCACCAGTGGCATCGGCTCGCTGTCTACCGGCCTCAGTTCCACGAACAGCAACGTCACATCGTTGTCGACTTCGACATCGACCGGCCTGAGCACGGCCACCAGCGGTATTGGATCGCTATCGACAGGTGTGAGCACGACCAACAGCAACGTCACGTCGCTGTCGACTTCGGCCAGCACGGGTCTGAGCACGGCGACAAGTGAAATCACGTCGTTGTCGACCTCGACTTCGACGGGCCTGAGCACCGCCACCAGTGGCATCGGCTCGCTGTCTACCGGCCTCAGTTCCACGAACAGCAACGTCACATCGTTGTCGACTTCGACCAGCACGGGCCTGAGCACCGCCACCAGCGGTATCGGATCGTTGTCTACCGGCCTGAGCACGACCGATAGCAATGTCACGTCGCTGTCGACTTCGACCAGCACGGGCCTGAGCACCGCCACAAGTGGCATCGGATCGTTGTCTACGGGCGTGAGCACGACGAACAGCAATGTGACGTCGCTGTCGACCTCGACGTCGACCGGCCTGAGCACCGCCACCAGCGGTATCGGCTCGCTGTCCACGGGTGTGAGCACGACCAACAGCAACGTGACGTCGCTGTCGACTTCGACCAGCACGGGCCTGAGCACCGCCACCAGCGGCATCGGCTCGCTGTCCACGGGTGTGAGCACGACCAACAGCAACGTGACGTCGCTGTCGACCTCGACCAGCACGGGCCTGAGCACCGCCACCAGCGGCATCGGCTCGCTGTCCACGGGTGTGAGCACGACCAACAGCAACGTGACGTCGCTGTCGACCTCGACCAGCACGGGCCTGAGCACCGCGACGAGCGGTATCGGATCGTTGTCTACCGGCCTGAGCACGACCGATAGCAATGTCACGTCGCTGTCGACTTCGACCAGCACGGGCCTGAGCACCGCCACCAGCGGCATCGGCTCGCTGTCCACGGGTGTGAGCACGACCAACAGCAACGTGACGTCGCTGTCGACCTCGACCAGCACGGGCCTGAGCACCGCGACGAGCGGTATCGGATCGTTGTCCACCGGCGTATCCAACCTGACGACATCCTTGTCCACCGGCATCACGACCGGCGGCCTGGTGGTCACAGGCGCGACCACGACCAACGGCATCGACAACAGCGGGCAGAAGATCACGAACGTCGCAGACGGCACGGCCGCAGCCGACGCGGTCAACTTCAGCCAGTTGACCAGTCTGTCGACCAGTGCCGGTGCGGCCGCCAAGTACTTCCAGGCCAACTCGAGCGGCACGGCAGCCAGCGCGACGGGTGCTGATTCCGTGGCCATTGGCCCGCAGTCGGTCGCTTCGGTTGCGAACGCCGTTGCGATCGGCAACGGTGCCAGTGCATCGACCGCTAACTCCGTGGCGCTCGGCGCAGGAAGCACGGCGACGGTAGCGGCAACGCCGACGGCCAGTTCCACCATCGGTGGGGTGACCTACTCGGGATTTGCGGGCGCCGCGGCAGCCACAGCGGGTACGGTGTCGTTCGGCACAGCCGGCAATGAACGACAACTGCAAAACGTCGCTGCCGGTCAGGTCACGGCGACCTCGACCGATGGCATCAACGGCTCGCAGCTGTATTCGGGCCTGAGCACTACAAGCAGCAACGTCACGTCGCTGTCGACTTCGACGTCGACCGGGCTGAGCACGACGAACAGCAATGTGACCTCGTTGTCGACTTCGACCAGCACCGGTCTGAGCACGACGAACAGCAATGTCACGTCGCTGTCGACCTCGACGTCGACGGGCCTGAGCACCGCTACCAGCGGCATCGGATCGCTGTCTACCGGCCTGAGCACGACCGATAGCAACGTCACGTCGCTGTCGACTTCGACGTCGACCGGGCTGAGCACGACGAACAGCAATGTGACCTCGCTGTCGACTTCGACCAGTACCGGTCTGAGCACGACCAACAGCAATGTCACGTCGCTGTCGACCTCCGCGTCGACGGGCCTGAGCACCGCTACCAGCGGCATCGGATCGCTGTCTACTGGCCTGAGCACGACCGATAGCAACGTCACGTCGCTGTCGACTTCGACGTCGACCGGGCTGAGCACGACCAACAGCAATGTGACCTCGTTGTCGACTTCGACCAGCACCGGTCTGAGCACGACGAACAGCAATGTCACGTCGCTGTCGACCTCCGCGTCGACGGGCCTGAGCACCGCTACCAGCGGTATCGGATCGCTGTCTACTGGCCTGAGCACGACCGATAGCAACGTCACGTCGCTGTCGACTTCGACGTCGACTGGGCTGAGCACGACCAACAGCAATGTGACCTCGTTGTCGACTTCGACCAGCACCGGTCTGAGCACGACCAACAGCAACGTCACGTCGCTGTCGACCTCCACGTCGACGGGCCTGAGCACCGCCACCAGCGGTATCGGCTCGCTGTCCACCGGCGTATCCAACCTGACGACATCCTTGTCCACCGGCATCACGACCGGCGGCCTGGTGGTCACAGGCGCGACCACGACCAACGGCATCGACAACAGCGGGCAGAAGATCACGAACGTCGCAGACGGCACGGCCGCAGCCGACGCGGCGAACTTCGGTCAGCTGACGAGCCTCTCCACGAGCACGTCGACGGGTCTGAGCACGTCGAACAGCGGTATCAGTTCTTTGTCGACCGGCATGAGCACCATCAATTCGACTGGTGCCAAGTACTTCCACACCAACAGCACACTGCCCGACAGCAGTGCGCTGGGTACGGACAGCACGGCGATCGGGCCGAATGCGGTGTCCAACAGCGTCAACAGCGTGGCCTTGGGCCGGGGCGCGGTGGCAACTGGCATCAACAGCATGGCGCTTGGCGCCGGTGCTACGACGTCGGTCGCCAACAGCGTGGCTTTGGGCGCGGGTTCCAGCGCAAGCGTGGGGGCGCTCACCAACTACATCGGCTATGGCCTGGCGGCAACCCAGACCTCTACCGGCGAAGTGAACGTGGGTGGTCGCCAGGTGACGGGTGTGTCGGCCGGGTCGGCGCAAGGCGACGCGGTCAACGTGTCGCAGTTGTCGACCACGACCAATTCGCTTTCGACCAGCATCAGCAGTCTGAGCACGTCAACCTCGACGGGGCTGAGCACGACGAACAGCAATGTCACGTCGTTGTCGACTTCCACGTCGACCGGGTTGAGCACCGCTACCAGCGGCATCGGTTCACTGTCGACCGGACTCAGCACGACAGACAGCAATGTCACGTCGCTGTCGACGTCCACGTCGAGTGGGTTGAGCACGGCGACCAGCGGCATCAGCTCGCTGTCGACCGGCCTGAGCACGACCGACAGCAACGTCAGCTCGCTGTCCACCTCGACGTCGACCGGTCTCAGCACGGTGACCAGCAATGTGTCGTCGCTGTCGACCGGACTCAGCACCACCAACAGCAATGTCTCATCGCTGTCGACCGGACTGAGCACGACGAACAGCAACGTCAGTTCGCTGTCGACGTCGACCTCTTCGGGCCTGAGCACCGCCACCAGCGGCATCGGTTCGTTGTCGACCGGACTGAGCACGACCGACAGCAATGTGAGCTCGTTGTCGACCTCGACATCGACCGGATTGAGCACGGTGACGAGCAATGTCGGATCGCTGTCGACTGGCCTGAGCACCACCAACAGCAATGTCGGCTCGCTCTCCACCGGACTCAGCAGCACCAGCAGCAATGTGAGTTCATTGTCGACAGGGCTGAGCACCACAAACAGCAACGTGACCTCGCTGTCGACCTCCGCATCGACCGGGTTGAGCACCGTGACCAGCAACGTGGGCTCGTTGTCTACGGGACTGGGTTCGGTCTCTACCGCGGTCGGGTCGATCTCGACCACGGTGGCATCGGTGTCCACGACTGTCGGCTCGTTGTCGACAGGCGTCAGTTCGCTCTCGACCGGACTGAGCACCACGAACAGCAATGTCGGTTCTTTGTCGACAGGTGTCGGCTCGATCTCGACCGGCATGGCGTCGCTGTCGACCGGGCTGAGCACCACCAACAGCAGCGTGTCGACCTTGTCGACTTCGCTGGAACCATTGGTCACCGCGGCTCAGGCCGCAACGGCCAACGGTGGCGCAGTGGTAGCTACGATCACCGGCGGTAAGCAGAGCGGGCAACTGATGACGCAATCTCGCGCCATTAACAATACCTCCGTCGTCGCAGTGGGTGCAGGTTGTGGGGTTGCAAACGGTGTCGACACGACAGCTACCGGCACCTGTGCGCAGGCCGGCACGATGGTGGGGGTGAACGGCGCAACGTCGACCATCGTCGCCAACGGTGCCACGGCCTACGGTTCGCAATCGCTGGCGCAAGACAGCAACACGACGGCGATCGGCTTCCGGTCGACGGCCAAGCAGGAGGGCTCGGTGGCCATCGGCTACCAGGCTCAGGCGCTGGCAGATCCGTCGACTGCGGTGGGTGCCAACTCGTACGTTGCGGCAAACGCCGACAACGGTGTCGCCATCGGTGCCAACGCTTCGGTGACAGGCGCAAACGGCACGGCTCTGGGCTTCGGGTCCAGCGCGATGGGCGCCAACTCGGTGGCCCTGGGTGCAGGCTCGATCGCCACCCAGCCGAACACGGTGTCGGTCGGTTCGCCGGGCAATGAGCGTCGCATCACCAATGTTGCGGCAGGCATTGCGCCGACAGACGCGGCCAACGTGAGTCAGTTGCAAAACTCGCAGCAGCAAATGAACGCTCAACTCGGCGCGGTTTCGAAAGTCGCTTACTCCGGCACTGCGTTGGCTTTGGCGATGTCAGGCACTTACATGCCGTCACTGAGTGCAGGCGAAAAAGCGGTTGGTCTGGGTATCGGTACGTACCATGGCTACACAGGCTTCGCGCTGAACTTCAAGCAGATGGCTGACGACGGCCAGATGACATGGGGTGCCGGTGTCTCGACCACGGGCAAGGAGTGGGGATTGAACGCGGGTATCGGCTGGAAATGGAAGTAAGCACTCTTACTTGAGTTCATGATGGGCCTCCGCGTTTTGGCGCGGGGGCCTTTCCTGTTTTTGACTTGGGCCAGAAAATATGCGCATCGGTATTTCGGTTATCAGTCACGCGGGCCAGAACGTGTGGGAAAACGGCATGGGGCAGAACGTGTTCTTCCTCGCGCGTTTGTTCCAACGCCTGCCTTTTGTTCGCGATGTCGTATTGATCGATGTGGGCGATCAGGCAGCCATGCCTGCACAGGTCGACATGGGTGCCATGGGCCTGCGTCGACTCACGCAGCGTGAAGCTACCGACGAGGTCGACGTCGTCATCGAGTTGGCGGGCGCGCTCGATCCGCAGTGGCTGCGATTGATGCGGGCACGAGGCAAAAAGGTTGCGTTTCTTTCTTGCGGGCAACCTTATGTAAGTTTGATAGAGCCGTCGGTGTTCCAGAAGCCGGGACACCTTGGCGGCACCGACCGATGCGACGAAGTCTGGCTGTTACCGAAAGACGCCGAGTTCGTGCCGATGATGCGCACCCTGAATCGCTGCTCGGTGCACATCGCGCCATTCATTTGGCAACCCTATTTTCTCGACCGCCGCATTGAAGAAGTGGCGTCCATCACTGGCGTTCGATATGGCTACAAGCCGCGCGAACCCGACGCGAGCGGCCACAGGGCAGGTTTGCGCGTCGTGAGTTTCGAACCCAATATTTCGGTCGTCAAGACATCCAGCATTCCGATGCTCCTGTGCGACGAGGCCTACCGTGCCGACCCTTCGGCCGTTCAGATGCTGCACGCGCTCAACACGTTGCACATGACGACACATCCGACCATGCTCTATCTGGCGAACTCGCTCGATCTGGTAAAGCAGCACAAGGCTGTCTTTCTGGGGCGCCACGACATCGTCGGCTACATGGCGCAGCATGCGGACGCGGTGGTGTCGCACCAGTGGCAGAACGAACAGAACTACAGCTACCTGGACGCGCTGTATGGCAACTATCCGTTGATTCACAACTCGCCGTGGCTGCGCGATGTGGCAGGCGCCGGCTATTACTACCCGGGCTTCGATGCGGCCGAAGGAGGCCGTCAACTGCGCGTCGCCGCACAGACGCACGATGCGCAGCTGGACGACTATCGCGTGCGGGCGCAACGCACGTTCGAGGCGGTCGACCCTTCCAGCCGAGCCAACCTCGATGGCTACGCGACCCTGTTACTTCGCCTGCAAGGAGCGCCAGCGTGATCGAGCGACAACTCAAGGTCGGCGTATCGATTTTCGTGCGCAAGGGCGAGCAGTCGCTCTGGGAAAACGGCATCTTCCAGAACTGCCTTTTCCTGGTGATGTTGCTGATGCGATCGCCACGCGTGTCCGCGACCTACCTCGTGGCCGGCGGGGGCGACGGCACCCCGACCGACGCGCGGTTCCTCGCCAACTCGCCGGTGCCAGTGATCGACCTGGCGACGGCTGCTGGAGAGCTCGACGTGATGATCGAGATGAGTGCGCAACTGTCTCGGGAATGGGTCATCGCGTTTCGTGAGAAGGGCGGCAAGGTCGCTTCGATGCGTGTCGGCAACGACTACGTGATCGACATCGAGCGCATGGTGTTCGACAAGCCGAACGGCCTGTTGATCAACAGCGCGCCGTACCACGCGGTGTGGACCCTGCCCGAATACGAGGCCACATGCGTCCCATATTTCGCGAGCACCTTTCGTGCGCCGGTGAGCATGCTGCCGCACCTGTGGAGTCCGGTGGTGCTGGAGCGCGCGCTGACCAAACAGCGCATCGATGCGCCTGCCAGCGCACCGTTCGGCTATCAGCCCGGCAAGAAGCGTTGGCGACTCGGCATGTTCGAACCCAATGTCTGCATGGTGAAGACCAGCCATATCCCGATGCTGGTGTGCGAGAACGCCCATCGCGCCAATGCGAACCTCATCGAGCACGTGTATTGCTACAACACCTTCCACATGAAGGACCATGCGGTGTTCAACGCCTTCGCCAGCAGCTTGGACATCGTGCGGCATGGGCTCTCTACTTTCGAGGGGCGCTTTCCGATCTACCAGGTGCTGGCGCCGAACGTCGATGCGGTCATCAGCCACCACTGGGAGAACGGCCAGAACTATGTGTACTACGAGGCGTTGTACGGCAACTATCCCTTGATTCACAACTCGAAATTGATCGACGACTGCGGCTACTACTACGACGGTTTCGACTGCGAGGAGGGTGGAGTCGCATTGCAGCGCGCATTTGCCGAGCACGACCGCGACATCGAGCTTCACCGGCTTCGGGCACAACAGTTCCTGCGCAAGCTCGACCCTGAAAGCGAGGTGAACGTGCGGATATACACGGCGGCCATCGACGCGCTTTACAAGGAGGTTTGAGTGATGACCCTTCGGCCGCTTTTTCTCCGCAGGCTCACGCTGGGCGTACTGCTTCTCGTGGGCGTTGTGTCCGCAGTGGCGCAAGGAGTTCTGGTGCCACCGCAACAGGCTGCAGCACCCGTGAATGCGCTTGCGGCTGCGGCTGCCAACGTCGGCTTGAAGCGCTGCCTGCCCGCGTTGCAACGCCTGTCGTCGGCGGCAGTGCAGGGCGCAAAGGCGAACGACGTGCTGCTCGATTGGGATCGAAAGCGCACCAACGACAGCGCCACGTTCGCGATGATCGGCATGGAGTACGCGAACGGTGGCGCTGCGATGTCGATCACGGCAATTCCTGAAGCAGATGGTGCCTGCTCGGTGCAGGCGGAACGGATCTCCGTCGCCCCCTTTACTTGCCAGAGCGTTGCGCAGCAAGAACTGGTCGGCTACCGTCGAACGCAACTGCTTCCCAACTTTGCCGTCTACACCGATGGCAAGGATCCGACATCGTCGGTGTCGCTGATCGACTCACCGCCCGGCTGTCTGGTGATTCGACGCTATGTCGAGTTCAATTGGAAAGACCCATCGGCCGTTCCGGCGCGTCGCTGAAGCGGACTATCGGAGCCACGTCATGACCCAGGCCTTTCGTCAGATCACACTCGTCTCGGTCAATGGCCTGGCGGACGCGACCGGCGCAGCGCTTGCCTTGCAGCACAGCCTGGCTCAAATGCCTGGATGCCGAGCGCTCTTGTGCAGCCCGGTCCGTCCTCCGGACCTTGCGAAGGGCATTCGTCACTTAACGGTGGCATCCATGAACTACCACGAGTACAGCTGGTTCATGATGTTCGCCCTCTGGCGGGTGATCGACACCGAATTCGCGCTGGTCGTGCAGGAAGACGGCTGGGTCGTCAACGCCGCCAACTGGCGCGAAGACTTCCTGGACTGTGACTACATCGGTGCGCCGATTCATCTGGCGCATATCGTTACGCCAGAAGGCAGTTACTGGAAGAACAGTTTCGAGTGGACACACGAGAGCAAAGAACCTGGGCATAGCGTGACTCCCGTGCAAAACGGGGGATTCAGCCTGCGGAGCCAGCGCTTCATGCGGGCGTTAGTGGAGCACCGGCATATTCGCGTGGAAATACCGCCGCCGGATGCAGTCGATGGTGATCCGCTGCGCATGCGGTGGCACAACAACGCATTGCTCGAAGACGTGCAGTTGAGTGGCGTGTTGCGACCGGCTCTCGAGAAAATCGGTATGCGCTTCGCATCAATAGATACAGCACGCAGTTTTTCCATAGAGCACGCCGGGCCGTCACTCCATCATGGTTACGACGCCATGCAGCTGTTCGGTCACCATGCCAGGGTGCGTCGACTCACCAGCGTGGCACCGCTCACTGTCGGTTGCGGCATTCCGTTGTCGCAACTCGACAACTGGTACGGCGAGCGGGACATTCTCATGATGTTCGAGCGCAATGGCTATCGCATCGAGTTCGCTGCAGAACCTTCGCCTGTGCTGCGCGCTCCCGGCGGGCTGCCTTTGCACACGCGAAAGGTGTTTGATTGCTTTACGTACAACGGCGAAGACGACATTCTTGCGGCGCGTCTGAACGAACTGTCTGCCGTCGTCGATTTCTTCGTCATCGTCGAGGCGGATTGCACGTTCAACGGAGAGCCGAAGTCCTTGACCTTCGATGCGGGCGATGTGCGCTTTGCACCGTTCGCTGCGCGGCTCCGCTACATCGTGGTTCATGATATGCCGGAAGATGAAGCAACGGCGGTCTCTGCAGCGGTGCAGTCTTCGCAGAAGGACTGGCTGCTAGACAAGCCGCAAACGGGGCACTGGGTTCGCGAAAAATTTCAGCGCAATCAGGTGATGCGAGGTATTGCCGACGCAGACCCCAACGACCTTGTCATGATTTCGGATGTCGACGAAATACCGCGCGCAGACGTGGTTTGCATGATGCGCGACGACGTTGCGCACGATGTCTTTGGCCTGAGTCTGGCGTTCTACTATTTCTATGCGAACTATCGCAACGTCGAAGGCCCCGAAGTAGCGAGCATCTGGACCGTCGCTGCAACACGCGTCCGACTGGATACGACCACGCCGGACCGATTGCGGATGGAAGTGCGCAACGGCGTGCAGCCCGCGATGTTGATAGGCGACGCGGGCTGGCATCTGTCGTACATGGGAATGAGCGACGAAGACGTGCGCCGCAAGATATCGACTTTCGCGCACCAGGAATACAACACACCCGATATTCTCGCGACTGTCGACATTGGCGCTCTCACGGCATCGGGGCTGGATCTGTACGGAAGGCCCGGTTATGTCTGGAAGGTTGTCAGCCCGGCCGAGGCACCGCGCTGGATGGCCGATCAACCCGGTCTGCAGCACTTGTTTCTGGCGCCGTGAAAAGAGCAGATAGACGAACTGATAGACGAGTGTGCCAAACGAAAGCGGTCACGCGTATTTCTGCGCCCGCGTCAGACGGACGTCTTTTGAACGTACAGCTGATACAGCGGCGCTCGCAGTATTTGCAGCTTCCTGAAGTAACAATTGACGAACGCGTCGACTGCAATTTTTGGGCATCGCAGCGGATCTCTGCCCAGAGGAAGCTCTTCGGCCCAGAGGTAGTCGTCGAAGATCATGACGCCACCGACCCGCAGCAGCCTGAAGCCCAGTACCGCGTCTGCCAGCACGTCGGGGGCCTGGTGCGAGCCGTCGACGTAGACGAAGTCGAATGTCTCGGCGTGGCCCTGGCCGACGAGCTGAGCGAGACAAACGTCAGAGAGTCCCTTGTGCACCACCAGGTTCACCGCACTCGGTGCATTGCGAATGGCGAGTGCAGTGTTGGCATGGAATCTTGCCTCGACCTCACTCATGTTGGTGATGCCGTCAAGATGCTCGACGCCGCCCGTCCACGTGTCCACGCAATGGATTTCGATCGCATGATCGGGCGTCAGCCTGTCGATGAGATAGCAGGCGCTGGCGCCCTCGTAAGAGCCGATTTCAAGAATGCGTTGCGGCTTGATCTGAGGGATGAGGCCTTCCCAGATGGGCTTGACCACATCGAACCAATCGTTCGTGAACGCGTAAGCGTGAGTGCCTTGATTCAATGCCGTCTCCCTGAATTTTCGAAGATCAACTTTTACACGCACCGGCGCCCATTAATCAAGGACTCATCATGGTTGTTCCAGATCTTTTAGCGCGGCAATTTGTAGACATGCCAGCGCGTCACAAAGAGCTTTCAGTGATTGCCAGCATGGATGACGATGCGGCAAAGCCTAATCAGCGTTTGCTCGACCTCGTCGTCGATGTCCTGCCGCAAACGTGCAAGACGAGACTGCCCATCTTTGACGGGCGAATGTCGGCGGAGCCACGCTGGTTCGACACGTGGCCCGGCGAGCACTACCGACTGCTCGCGGCGATCGTCAAGACACTCCATGCCAGCACGGTCATCGAGATCGGTACGTTCACCGGTATGGGTACGGTGGCGATATTGGAGGGACTGCGGCCTGACGGGCGCGTTGTCACTTTTGACCTCGTTCCGTGGAACAGCTTCGAGCAGACCTGGTTGCAAGAAAAAGACTTTAGCGAGCGGCGGATGTCGCAGGTGCTCGCCGATGTTTCCGCGCCGGGAGGCATCGAGCCCTACCGGGAGCTCTTCGAGGCGGCCGACTTCATTTTTATCGATGGGCCCAAAGATGGGGTGACGGAAGCGAACATCCTTGCCAATCTGGCAACGCTCTCTCTTCACCGTGATCCGATCGTTTTTTTTGACGATATCCGTGTGATGAACATGGTCGGTATCTGGCGTCGCGTGACCCGACCCAAGTTCGACATCACCTCGTTCGGGCACTGGAGCGGTTCGGGCTTGATCGACTGGAACGGAAATTGAATGAACGTATTTGGAAATAAAAAACTAGCAATTAATAGTTAATCATTTGCAATTAATTTGTAATGAGATTATTTGCAATTCTTCAGTCGCGGAATAAGTTGGCGATTCGACGCTAAATGCTTACCCGGGTGCCGATTGTTATTGGCGAGTTAACAATGATCGAATAAAGTTTCAGTCTGCTCCCGGTAACTAACCGAACGCTTGATCACGTCATCCGACGCTTCGAACTGTTCAACAAGGCTCGGGTGGGCACTTTCAATAACACCTGCAGGGAGACTTCGATTTGGGCGCACTCGGTACGATTCAGGATATGGCCGTCTTCGTCGAGGTCGCGCGTGCGCGCAGTCTCACAGAGGCGGGCAAGACGCTGTGCGTGGCGCCCTCGACGTTATCGAGGCGCCTCACAGCCATCGAATCCGCGATGGGTGTTCGCCTGTTGCAGCGCTCGACGCGTCGCATCCAGTTGACCGAGGCAGGTGCCGATTACTTCGCTCGCAGCGAGGCCTTGACTCTCGACGCGTTGCGCTTGCACGACGCCTTCAGGGCGGTCGATCAGCAGCTCTCGGGTCGATTGGTAGTTGCAACCCCGGCGGAATGCGGGCTCGGGTTTTTGACCGGGACTATTTCCGAGTTTATTCAACGCCATCCCAAGCTGGAGCTCGAATTGAATCTTTCGGCGCGGCATGCCACGGACGAGCCGAGTCGCCATGACGTCGCTCTGCAGTTGGGTCCCGTCGACGCCACGCCTCCCACAGGCGCTCTCGTGCGAGCCGTTGGCACGGTGCAATGGCGGCTCTATGCGTCGGAACGCTACTTGGCAAAGTCGGCACCGCTGCTTGTGCCAAGCGACCTCTGCGCGCACAACTGCATCGTCGAAGGACGTGATCCCGGCCTGAATGTTTGGCAACTGCAACATAACGATTTGCGCGCTTCCGTCCAGGTAAGGGGCACCCTCGCGACCAACAGTGTTTCTTTGCGTGCGCGTTTTGCCAGCGAAGATTTCGGAATTGCCGCGCTGCCGGCTCACATGGCGGCGGGCCTGCCGGCTGCTGGCGCATTGGTCCCCGTGCTGTGCGGTTGGGAACTGCCGCCCATGGCGCTCAGCGCCGTAGTCAGCGAAAAGTCGTCCCTGCGCAAAGGCCGTGTGTTTGTCGAATGGCTCGAATCAAGGTTGCGTCGAAGCGCCACGGTCTGATGGATTCGCTCGATCAACTCCAGGATATAGCCGCGTTCGTGGCCGTTGGCGAACTGGGCAGCCTTGCACGGGCGGGCGTGCAATTGGGTATTCCGGTCGTGATGGTCTCGAAACGCCTCAGTGCCCTCGAACGATGGACGGGCACCAAGCTGACGATGCGGGGTGGCCGATCAATCCAGCTTACGGCTGATGGTCAGATCTATTTCGCGCGCGCCAAGCCGCTGGTGGCCGCCGTGCATTCGGTCTACGCAGAAACCGTTGCGGCGGCCGCCAGTACGCAGGGACGGCTCGTCGTTTCCATGCCACCCGATTTTGGAAATAGCTGGATCTCACCGCTTCTAGGTGACTTCATCCGCGCGCATCCGGCCATAGAACTCGAACTCGACCTGTGTCCAGAGGTCGTCGATCCGTCTGTCATGCGAGTGGATGTGGCGATACGGGTCGGCCCCGTGCATGAGCAATTTCTGATTGCGCGGCCGCTGGGTGCGATTGCGCAGCACGTTTTCGCGGCGCCCGACTATCTTGCCGGCGCGCCGGCGCTGAATCGCCCCCAGGACCTCGAGGCCCACGCCTGCATCCTTCTGGAAAAGCCCCCAGGCGGTACCACCTGGACCTTCAGCAAAAGCGATGAAAAGGTCGATGTGAGAGTTGCTGGCCGACTGTCTACCAACCAGGTGCAGATGGCGCATCAACTGGTAAACCAGGGCCACGGCATCGCGGCTCTGCCGGTGTATCCGGGGGCATTTTCGGAGGCTGCACGCACTGGCGTACGCGTGCTGGCCGATTGGCAAATGGCGAGCGTTCCTGTGTATGCGCTGCTGCCGTCGCGCCTCGTATCGCCCAAGACCAAGCTCTTCATCGACTACCTCGCGAGCGCGTTGTCGTTCGCCGATACGAATGCCGGGGGCGACGCTTCGCGTCGGCTGAGCAGAACCTGAACGCGCGGCTCGCGATAATCGGCGCACTTTCAAGGAGTGCTTGTGGATATCGTTTTGCTGGTGAAGGCCGCGGTGATGGGCATCGTCGAGGGCCTGACCGAATTTTTGCCGATCTCTTCGACCGGCCACCTCATATTGGCGGGCTCACTGCTCGGCTTCGACGACGACAAGGCCAAGGTCTTCGACATCGCGATCCAGACCGGCGCCATCTTCGCGGTCATCCTCGTGTATTGGCAGAAGATCCAGTCGACCATCGTGGCGTTGCCGCGGCAGCCCAAGGCTCGCCGGCTGGCGCTCAACGTGCTCATCGGATTTTTGCCGGCGGTGGTGTTGGGGCTCTTGTTCGGCAAGGCGATCAAGGCGCACCTGTTCATCCCTATCGTGGTGGCCAGCACCTTCATCATCGGCGGCTTCATCATCCTGTGGGCCGAGAAGCGGCCGCCGGGCGCAGTGCGCGTCGAGCACGTCGACGACATGACGCCGTGGGATGCGCTCAAGGTCGGGCTGGTGCAATGTTTTGCGATGATTCCGGGCACCAGTCGCAGCGGATCGACCATCATCGGCGGCATGTTGCTCGGGCTCAGCCGGCAAGCGGCGACCGACTATTCGTTCTTTCTGGCGATCCCGACCTTGATCGGTGCGAGCGTGTACAGCCTCTACAAAGAGCGCGCGCTGCTGTCAATAGCTGACATTCCGCTCTTTCTGGTCGGCCTCGTGTTCGCGTTCATCAGCGCATGGCTCTGTGTGCGCTGGCTGCTGAAGTACATCAGCACGCACAACTTCGTGCCGTTCGCCTGGTATCGCATCGCCTTCGGCATCGTGGTGCTGGCGACCGCATGGAGCGGGATGGTGGTCTGGGCGGAATAACTCCAAGTCACATCACCATCGCGCCAACGCGCGGGCTGCGGTGTTCAGTCGTAAGACGCGGACACTGCTGTCATGGTCGGCGGCGTAGCGCAGGCGGAATCGGGATGGAGAGTCGGCACCGCCATCAACGCGCCACGCAAGGTGCGAAAGACAGTTCGTGAACAGCCCTGAAGCAGGACTTCGGCGCGTTCAACCCGCTCGATGCCTCCCTGCATGAAGCGAAGTGTTTTTGCGGGCGAGGCATGGCTGGGGATGGGATTTTGATCTGCGAACTTCAGAGCGATTGCCAATGCTTCCGCGAGCAGGCTTGCACTGGCGCTGCGCAGGGCTTGCCCGTGCTGTGCCGTCCAGTAGGCTGTGAGGTCGCCATCTTCTTGCGGGCTTCCGACGACGCGGATGGTCGCCGTGTATGCCGGCGTTGCCAATTCCGGATTTCGGACCTCCACGATGGTGTCGAGAACGATGGCCTTCTGGTCTTGCGTCATCGAGAAGACGGGGCTTGCAGATACCTGCAACGCCTTGCCGCTCATTGTCTTGGGGACTATGTTTCGCGTTTGGGTCCACGCTTGCGCGTAGAGATCACTGCTACGGTAGTCCGTCAGGATCGACTCGTAGGGCAGGAGAATCTTGTCCGCCTCTAACTGCACGCTGTTCTTCTGTGATTCGCGAGCATGGTTGATAACTGCCGCATTGATCAGGAATGAGACGGCAGTCACGGCCGCGAGCGCAGCGTTGCCGGAGCCAACTATGAGTGCGGTCTGGGCGTTGACCCCAGCGTAGTCGAAGCTGGCCAGACCGCGAAACTCCACGCCCGGAGTTTTAGGCGCAGCCAGCTGCCAAACTGGCTCGACGGGCGCAGGCGTGTCAGCGGCAATCGACAAGACAGGTGCAGCCAACGTTGTTTGTGTGGGCTCGGCGTTCTGCGCAATTGCAATTGTTGCCAGACTCAAGCTCAAGGGGCAAAGGAGCAAACTCCAGAGGCCCCGGCTGGAGCGGTTTGTAAGCTTCATTTGGCGCTCGCCGATCAGTCTGCGATGGCTTTGGTCACTTCATCCCGATGGGACTCAATCGCTTGAAAGTAGGCGTTCGTCAGCCCAGGGTACTTCGGTGCTTCATCCCATGCCCCGTCAGCTGCTTTCAGCGCGGTGACTGGCAAAAACCAGTCGTAGGTGTTGCTTCGAAGGTCGATCAGCGAGGTGATGGAGCTGATTCGCGCTTTAGGTTCGCTGGTTGGAAAATAGGACGCATAGGTCCGCACATAGCCAACACTCGAGACCTGGACGAAAAGAAGCTTTTCGACGCCGTACTTCAACCGCAACGAGGTGAAGTCTTTTCTCGCAATGTTGGGGCCGCTTGTGCCGAAGTTTGGCAGCGTTGTAACGTCCAGTGGCTCATTGATCACCACTGGCTCGGCACCCTTCTTCTTGACCAGCGAGGCAAGTTCTTGCTGCAGGGCCGCAAGATCGTCCGTAGGCAATGCCTGTGCATGCGTCGTCAAGGACGAGTTCACGGCACTGACAATTCCAATGCAGAGCAGGCAGTCCGCACCTGGGAAAAAAGTGTTGGGCTTGGGCAGCACCGCCATGGCGATGCCCACCTTGCCGGACTTATTGCTCAGCGCACCACCGTTCAGTGGCAGAGGAAGCTGAGGCGTAGCACAACCCGCTAGAAAAACAGTGACCGTCGTGATCGCCGCAGCGAAAGAGACTCGCATGACTTACTCCCTGATTTGTTGTAGCAAGGATTAAAAGCCGAGGACATGGTCTGTCGATCAACGGCTCGCCGATGCTCGAAAATTGGCAAAGTTCGCGTGAACGAATTGGGTTCTTTAGAACGCCAAGGGTTGGTTGCAAACCACAACGCGTTGCGCTTTCAGCCCAGAAGATTTCGCAACGAGGCCTCGACAGCCGCTGCAGTTGCTATCGGCTTTTCCATTGGGAAGAGGTGCGTACCGTCGAGCAGGGTCATTCGGCCCTTGGTGACTTTCTCGGTCATCGCCATGCCGGCGCGTCTCATCTCGACCGATTGCCGCCCGCCCACGAATGCGACTTTGCATTGGAGCGGATGGCCGCGCAGCAATGTGCTCAGGTTGTGCGGCAGCGTGTCGTAGATGGCCGTCTCGACATCGCGGTCGAAGCTCAGAGTGCGTGCGGCATCAATTTCGGCCGCGGCTTCGAGCGTGCCGTGATCGATGTAGTCGTGCAGTACCCGTTCGTCCCACTTTGCGAACATCTTCTTGCTTTTGAAGTGCTTGAACACGGCGTCGCGATCTTGCCAGCTGTTCTTGCGCTTGCGGCTCACGACGCCGGGGGACATGGTCTTGAGAAACGGCGTGCGCTTGACCAGGTTGAGGGTATTGGCGCGCCAACCGCCGATCAAGGGCGAATCGAGTAGCACAACCCCTTTGGCGAGTTCAGGATGACGTGCAGCGCACATCAAGCTCAAAAAGCCGCCGAGCGAATGGCCGACCAGAAACACCGGGCCGCCGAATGCGTCGACCTGGCGTCGCGCGAAGTCAGCGAGTTGTTCGACCAGATGCGGCCAGTTGTCGGTGACCGGATACGCCGGGTCGTGCCCGAACTTTTCGACGGCATCGACCGCGAAGCCGCGGCTGCGCAGGCTGTCGAGCATCACCCGGTAGGTACTTGCCGGAAAGCTGTTGCCGTGCGAGAAAACGACCGATGGCAAGCCCGGCGCCAACGTCGTGTTCAGATCAGCTTTTCTTCAGGCGTCGAGATCTTGCGCAGCGCGCTGTGCCGGGCCGCTGGCATCTTCAGCGGGTGCGCGCTGGCCGCGTCGTCCCACACCGGGTCTTCGATGCTGTCGAACACTTCGCGCAACTTCTGGCCCCAGCTGTTGTGCATCATCCGGTAGTACGGATTTTCGGCATCGATGCAGATCACGCGATCGGTTTCGAGCTTGTTGGCTTCGTAGACGACGAGGTCGAGCGGCAGGCCGACCGACAGGTTCGACTTCATGGTCGAGTCCATCGACACCAGCGCGCACTTGGCGGCTTCGTCCAGCGGTGTTTCGGGTGTGAGAACGCGGTCGAGCACGGGCTTGCCGTACTTCGACTCGCCGACCTGGAAGTAGGGCGTCTCGGTTGTCGCTTCGATGAAGTTGCCGGCGGCGTAGACCAGGAACAGCCGCATGCCTTCGCCGCGCACCTGGCCGCCGAAGATGAACGACACATTGAAGTCGAGGCCAGCGTGCTTGAGCGCTTCGGCATCGCGGTCGTACACATGGCGTACCGCAGAGCCCAACACCCGCGCGGCATCGAACATGCTTTTGGCGTTCCAGATGGTGATGGGCGATCCGGGTTGACCGTCTTCGCCGATCTCGCGCAGCTCCTCGATTTGCAGGATCTCGCGGACCGACTGCGAAATGCTCAGGTTGCCTGCCGACAGCAGCACCATGACGCGATCGCCCGGCTGCTCGTAGACGATCATTTTGCGGAAGGTACTGATGTGATCCACGCCCGCATTGGTGCGGGAGTCGGAGAGAAACACCAGTCCGGCGTTGAGTTTGATGCCTACGCAATAAGTCATGGAGTCTTGCCGCACGAACCGGGCCAGCTCATGCGGCCCCGCGTTCGCGCGTGTTCAATTTTTGAAGTGTGTAGAGCGCATCGAGCGCCTCGCGTGGGCTCATCGCGTCGGGGTCGAGCGCCGCCAGCGCGGATTCTACGGCGCTCACCTCGGGCGCAGCGGTGGCTGGCGGCGCCGCGAACAGGTCGACTTGTGCCCGGCTTTGCGTCTGTTGCGCCTCCAGCGCATCGAGCGCCTGACGGGCATGGTTGACGACGGCGGCCGGCATGCCCGCCAGCCGTGCGACCTGGATGCCGTAGCTCTTGCTGGCCGGGCCGGGTTGCATCTCGTGCAAAAAGACGATGTCGCGGCCCCCGTTCTTCGTGCTCTCGGTGGCGCTCACATGCATGTTGACCGCGGCATGGTGCGTCGCCGGAAACTCGGTGAGCTCGAAGTAATGCGTGGCGAAGAGCGTGAAGGCCCGCGTGCGGTCGTGCAATTGCGCTGCGATACCGGCAGCCAGCGCGAGGCCGTCGAAGGTGCTCGTGCCACGGCCGATTTCGTCCATCAGCACCAGCGATTGCGCGCTGGCGCTGTGCAGGATTTGCGCGGCTTCCGTCATCTCCAGCATGAAAGTCGACTGCGCGTTGGCCAGGTCGTCGGCGGCGCCGATGCGCGTGTGGATCGCATCGACCGGCCCGACCCGACAAGCCGCGGCCGGGACGTGCGAGCCGATCGAAGCGAGCAACACGATGATCGCGACCTGCCGCATGTAGGTCGACTTGCCGCCCATGTTCGGCCCCGTGATGACCTGCATGCGCTGCTGCGGCCCGAGCTGCGTATCGTTGGCGATGAAGGCACCCGACGACTTCTCGGCCAGCCGAGCCTCCACCACAGGATGCCGGCCCTTTTCGATCTCGATGCACGGATGCGATACGAAACTCGGTGCGCGCCAGTGCAGGCTGTACGAGCGCTCGGCCAGCGCGCACAGTGCGTCTAGCGTCGCGATGGCAGTGGCGAGACGTGTCAAAGGTGCGATCGATGGCTGCAGCGCATCGAGCAGCTGTTCGTACAGGTGCTTCTCGCGCGCCAGGGAACGATCTTGTGCCGACAGCGCCTTGTCTTCGAAGGCCTTGAGTTCGGGCGTAATGAATCGCTCGGCGTTCTTCAGCGTCTGGCGGCGACGGTAGTCGTCGGGCACCTTGCCGAGCGCGCTTTGCGTCACCTCGATGTAGAAGCCGTGCACACGGTTGAATTGCACGCGCAAGTTGGTGATACCGGTGCGCTCTCGTTCGCGCACTTCGAGTTGCAGCAAAAAATCGTCGCAGTTCTCGCTGATGGCACGCAGCTCGTCGAGCTCGGCATCGTGGCCGGTGGCGATGATGCCGCCATCGCGCACCAGCGCCGACGGGTCGGGCTTGATGGCTTGCACCAGCAGATCGACGCAGCCTTCGGGAGGCTTGCAATGCTCCGAGATCTGATTGAGCAGAACTGCAACGCCCGGCAACGATGGCGCCAGTTGCTCCGTCTTCGACAGCGCAAGACGCAGCGCGACCAACTCGCGAGGGCGCACCTGGCGCAGCGCGATGCGGGCAGCGATGCGCTCGATATCGCTGATGTTCTTCAGTTGCTCCCGCAACGTGCGCCATGGTGCAGCAGTGCTGCCGGGTGCATTCGTCTGCAGCGCGGCGATGGCTTCGAGGCGCGACTGCGCCTCATCGCGGTCGCGGCGCGGCGACAGCAGCCATCGCTTCAGCAGGCGGCTTCCCATGCCGGTCATGCAGGTGTCGAGCAACGAGAACAGCGTCGGCGAGTCTTCCCCGCGCAAGGTCTGCACGAGTTCGAGATTGCGGCGCGTCGTGGGCGGCAGCTCGATCAATTCGCCATCGCGCTCGACCGAGAGGCGCTGCACATGCGGCAGCGCGCGGCCTTGCGTATGTTCCGCATAACCGAGCAGCGCGGCCGCGGCAGCATGCGCGTTGGGGAGACCTTCGGCGTTCCACGCAGCGAGGCTGTTGCTGCCCATCTGCTGGCTGAGCTTGCGCTCGCCGAGTCCGCCATCGAACTGCCAGGCAGGCCGGATGGAGAGCGTGAATGGCGTGGCCGTGCGAGCGGCTTTGAGGCGCTGCTCAAAGGTCGTCGTCACTTCGGCGCTGTAGATCAACTCGCTCGGTGCGATGCGCGCGATCCAGCTTTCGAGCGCGTCGGCCGCGCACTCCGCAAGACGCAACTCCGCGCCCGTCACGCTGAGCCAGGCCAGCCCGCACACATTGCGCGTGCCGGCGTGCACCGCGAGCAGCATCGACTCGCTCTTGTCGTTTAGCAATTCGGCATCGGTCAACGTGCCGGGGGTGACCACCCGCATCACCTTGCGCTCGACCGGCCCCTTGGTCGCACCGACCTCGCCGATCTGCTCGCAGATCGCTACCGATTCGCCCAGCCTAATGAGCCGCGCCAGGTAGGTATCGACCGCGTGGAACGGCACACCCGCCATGACCACCGGCGCACCGGCCGAGTTGCCGCGCTGCGTCAGCGTGATGTCGAGCAGGCGCACGGCCTTCTCTGCGTCTGCGTAGAAAAGCTCGTAAAAATCGCCCATCCGGTAAAAGAGAAGCGTCTCCGGGAAGTCCGATTTGAGGCGCAGATATTGCGCCATCATGGGTGTGTGAGCTGAGTAGTCTGCAGGGGTCGCGGCAGGGGTCGGGGCAGGGGATGAAGCGGGCATGGAGCGAGGATTGGATCATGTCTTTAGCCCAATTTTTTGCCTCCCGACGCTGGATGCGGTACTCACCATCGGCGATGCACTCAATGCACCTGGCGAACGTCGAAGAGATCGGGGTGTGAGCAGCGTCGCCGTTGTCGTCGGCTCAGCCCTGTCCGCGGCGACGCCGTGCGACGCGCACCGCGTCGACCCACGTGTCGACATCGAAGCGCTGGCCGGTTTCGGCGATGCGCGCACCGACGATATTGCGCAGGGGAATGCGCCGCGTGTCGCCGGGATGGTCGCAATAGCCGACGACGAGACGCTTATGAATATCCAGATGCTCGACCTGCAGCTCGGCACTGACCTTCCTGGACAGCGCGTCTAGATAACGGATGCGGATGAGCGGCTGCTCATCGACCATTTCTTCGAATTCGCCTTCGTTGGCTGCCAGCGGCTGTGGCGCACTCGCGGGGCCGAGTTCTCCCATGCCGGTGGAGCCTGTAGGCCCGCCTCGCACGGTCGGCAAGCCACCTGGAACATAGCCGGAGCGCACCCGCGCTGCGGCGATAAGGTATTGAGAACGGCGACGGGCCGCGACGCGATTCCAGACGAAGCCGACCAACCCGAGAACCACCAGACCGCCCACGATCACCGCCGCAACGAATTGCCATTTTTCGAGATCGGATCCCATGCGGTTCCCTTTCTGCAATTGCGAAAGGCGCGACGGCGCCGATTCGCTGTTGTTCCTCTTCTGTTGCCCGCTCCCACGGGTTTTATCCTAGTTCTTTGGTATTCAATTGCCAATCGCCGAACGGCCTATTGCAGACGGTTTGCGAACTTGTTTTAGTAGCGATCCGCTGGACTTTTACTCTTCGTGGGTGTCGTGCGTTGCCGCGGCGCCCTTGCGCCAATAGCCTGACGCACGCGTCCATTTCGGATTGGCGCCACGCTCGCCGACAAGGAGCGCACGCAAGGCTTTGGCTGCAGAAGATTCGCATGCCACCCACGCATGAAAGTCGCCTGCCGGAAACGTAAGGCCGCGCAGCGTGTCGAGCAGCAAAGTCGACGTGCCCGGCGCGGCGCCGTTGCGATGCACCCATTGGACCGTCAGCTCGGCATGCGTCTCGAAAGCGATCTGATCGTCCGGCCCGTCGACTTCCGCCAGCACGATCGCGCGGGCGTTGCGTGGCAACTCGGCAAGGCGCCGTGCGATCGCCGGCAATGCGGTGTCGTCGCCGATCAGCAAATGCCAGTCGAAATCGGTCGGAACGATGAAAGAGCCACGTGGTCCACCGACGCCGAGCACATCGCCCGGCTTGGCGCGCTCGGCCCACTGCGTCGCGGGGCCGGCGTCGTGCAGTGCGAAGTCGAATTCAAGCGTGCCGGCGACGGCGTCGAAGCGCCCCGGCGTGTAGTCGCGCATCGTCGGCTTGCGGCCTTCGGGCCAGATCGGACCGTCGGGGCCAGCGGTCGGCAAAGTCAACTCGCCGGTCGCCGCATCGGGAAAGAAGAGCTTCGCGTGGTCATCGAAGCCTGGACTGGTGAAGCCCGCGAGCGACTCGCCGTCGACGGTGATGCGTATCAGGTGCGGGGTGACGCGCTGCAAGCTGCGCACTTCGACCTTTCGGAATCGAAGCGCGTGGCGCACGCGGCGCGGCAGTCGATCAGGCGCGCTTTTCGGCAAGGCGTCTGCGATCGAAGCGGTTGTCGTGTCGCTCATCAAATGCGCTCCAGTTGTTGCGCTGCGCTGTCGAGCACGGCAGCGAAGGCATGGGCCTGCGCGTCGGTCATCGGTTCGCGCGACGACAGGCGCATGCGCATCGCCAGCTTCAGGTTCTCGAGGGCGCGAACGACTTGCGGCGGACGGCCGCCGCGTGGCCCCGCACCGTCGACTCCGCCGTTCATGCGCGCCATCATCGCGTCGGCTGTATCGCGATTGGCGGCCAGGAACTCGGTGCCTGCTGCAGTAATGCTGTAGCGCTTGCGGCCGCCTTCATCGGCAGCATTGACGCTGACGTAGCCCAGCTCTTCGAGCAGCGTCAGGGTCGGGTAGACGATGCCGGGGCTCGGGCTGTAACTGCCGCCCAGGCGTTCTTCGATCTCCTTGATCAGCTCGTAGCCGTGGCTCGGCTTGTCGGCGATGAGTTGCAGCAGCACGAAGCGCAGGCCGCCATGGCCGAAGACTCGGCCACTACCGCCTCGGCCACCACCACCGCCCATGCCTCGCGGGCCGTCGCCATGGTCGTGTCGATGGCCGGGGCCGCCGCGTCCGCCGTCGGAACCGTCACCGTGTTCGGCGCGGCGTGTGCATTGCTCGAATGATCTGAAATGTCGCATGTCGATCTCTCTTGTATGTATCTAAAACATAAAAGATATATCTAAATGGAGAACGAGTCAAGTCAGGCGGGAGTTTGCGCATCGAAGAATTGCCCCCGTGCTGGAGGTTGTGAGGGCGCCGGGCGCCGGGTGCCGGGCGCTGACGCGCAAGCGTGCCGCTCAGCGGTGCGGCAGCGGCTGCATGAGGTTGGCTGGATTGGCCGTGCCCATCGCTGCCACGGTCGGCGCGGGTGCCGCCGGGCCTTGTGCGCCCGCTGAAGCGGACGGCCCACCCATGTCCTGCATGCGCAGCTTGGGAAGAGATTCCGGATACTCGCGCTGCACGAAGTCGATGAGCCCTTCGCGGATGCGGCAGCGCAGGTCGAACGCCAGCGGCGCGGTGGCCGCAGTGGCAAGGATGCGCAACTGCATCGTGCGCTCGGTGGCGTCGGTCACCTGCAGCACGAACACGCGACCATCCCACTCCGGCGCCGCTCGCACGATGCGCTCCATCTCCGCGCGCAGCGGCGCCAGCGGCATCGTGTAGTCGACGTAGATGAAGGTCGAACCCAGCAACTGCGCGCTCTGTCGCGTCCAGTTCTGGAACGGCTTTTCGATGAAGTAGCTGAGCGGCAGGATCAAACGGCGTTCGTCCCACAGCTTCATCACGACGAAGGTTCCCGTGATCTCCTCGACCTTGCCCCATTCACCCTCGGCAATGAGCACATCGTCGATGCGTATCGGCTGCGCCAAGGCGATCTGCAGGCCGGCGATCAGGTTGCTCAGCACCGGTTTGGCAGCAAGACCGGCCACGATGCCGATGACGCCGGCAGAGGCGAGCAGGCTGGCACCGACCTGCCGCGCGCCCGGAAACGTCATGAGGATGAGCGCCGCCCCGGCCACCAGAACCATCGTGCTGGCGGTGCGCGCCAGCACCCTGGCCTGCGTGTGGATGCGGCGTGCCTGCAGGTTGTCGTCGACGTCTTGCGGATGCTTGGCGAGCAGGCCTTCGGTGAAGCCGTTGATGCACCGCACCGCCAGCCAGGTGCATGACGCGATGAGCAGCAATCCGTTGAGGTGCCGCACGCTGTCGATGTAGCGAAGGTCGTCGGCCGCGGCCTGCCACACCATCTGTAGCGCCACGAGCGGCAGAACCCACCGCGCCGCCGTGCGCGCCTTCGAGATCATCGAATGCAGAACGACTGCATGACGCGTCAGGCGCAGCAACAGCATGCCGCCCACGCGGTAGACGAGCAGGCCCGACGCGCTGGCGATCAGCGCCGCGATCCACGTTCCGAACCACGGGTGGCCAAGCAATGCATGCAACTCCATCAAGCTTCCTTCGGCAACAGTCCAGCCATCGTTTCGGCCTCCGCTTCGGCCTGCAAGATGCGCGCCGCGTCATCGTGCAGCTGAAGTGCCAGGCCGCTCGCGAGGTCGAGTCGGCGCAGCAGCCAGGGACTGATGTCGTTGTCGAAAGGGTCGGGCAGCGGGACCGGGCCAACCACCCGTGTGCGCGGTGCAGATGTCGTCTCTGCGGGTGCCTCGCCAGCCTGTGCGGCCTCCACCGCCTTGGCAGCTTTGGCAGACGCGTCGGCCGGGTTGCCGATCGCCGACTGGATCTGCTCGGCCGCACGCGCCAACGGCGCCTCGATTTCAGCGGGCGTCAGCCGGTCGCGCCGCAACACCAGCATCGACTTGACGGCGCTGAGCTGGGCCAGCAACTGGTAGCTGTGGGCCTGCAGGCGCTCTAGCGGCTCGATGGGCGGCCGCACGGCGCGTGGTTCGGACAGCGATCGCTGCGTGGCCTGCACCAGCGCGGAGAGGCTGTCGAAAGCCTCCTTGCGCGCCAGTCGCCATTCGAGCTCGGGGCTGGTGTCGACGGCCAGCAGTTGCCCGAGGCCGAGCGCGAGTCGGGCATGGCGCGCTTGCGCCAGCAGCGTGCGCGCCACCAGAGCGGGGATTTGGCTGCGCTCCCACGACGGCAGGACGTAGCAGAAGCCCCACGCCACGGCCGCACCGATCAAGGTGTCGGCAATGCGTTCGACGAGCGCGAAGGTCGGGGCGGCACCGGCGTACAGCTGGTGTGCCTGCACCAGACCGAGCACGGTGGCTGCGACGGCCGTGATCAGGTATCGCCGTACCGCGAAGCCGTGCGCCACAGCCTGCGCGCAGGTCACCGAAAGCAGCAGCACCAACGCTGACGGATGGGTGGACAACAAGCCGACAGCGAGCACGCATCCCAGCATCGTTCCGGCCACGCGCGCATTGCGCCGCTCCAGCGTTTGCGAGAGGCTGCCGCGCAGCACGACGACGATGGTCAGCAAGATCCAGTAGTCGTGCGAGCCCCACGGCAGCAACACCGCGATGCTGTATCCGGCGGCAATCGCCAGGGCCGCGCGGATGGCGTGGCGCAGCGGCGGTGCGTCCCAGTTGAAGAGCGTGAGGAAAGGGCGCCACGACCACGCCGTCGGGCTCACGAACATCTGCCAGTTGGCGCGCACCACGGCGAGGTCCGGCTCGCGCTCGCCGCGAGCCAGTGCGGTGAGTCGCACCACCTCGTCGTTGAGGTGGCCGATGCGGCTCGCCAGTCCGCGCGCCAACACGGCCGTGTTGGGTGCGGCCAGGCCGTCGGGCCGGCCCGTGTAGGTTGGAATGGCGATGGCCGAAAGGGTGGGCCGGCGGTCTTGTCCCGCTTGGGGTTTGCGGCCGAGCAGCAGTGAATCTGCCAAATGCGTGACGTCGTTCGCAATCAATTCGAGCACCGCGCGCATCTCGCCGAGCGAGCCTGCGTGGTCGGAGTGCGTGCGCAATACGTCGAGGTCGAGCTCGCTGGCCAAGAGGTGGTCGCGCATCTCCAGCACCATCACCAGCATGCCGGCGAGCCGTTGCCGGCGTGGCGTGCGCGGCGATTCGAGCACGATGTCCCGCGCCGCCTGGATCTGATCGGCGAGTGCGGCCTGCTGCGTCAGTAACTGGCCGAGCATCGGCGCCGGCGAATCGCGCACGTCGTCGGTTTCGTCTTTGGCACTGAACTGGCGCGCCTCGGTGCGCATCAGGTTCGCCAGCGCCAACAGCACGTCGGCGATCAGTTGCACACGGTAGCGCGCGTTCAGCGCCAGGTTGACGAGGGTGGCGTAGACGACGTAGAGCCCCGCGCCCATGCCGAAATGCAGCGTGCGTTCGAGTGCCTCGTGCAGATCGGTCGGCGGCGGCGTGGCCATCGAAAAAATCATCGCCAGCATGATCGCGATGGCAATCGGAATGCCGCGCTTGCCCCATGCCATGAGCGTGAAAGACAGGAAAGTGGCGGGGACCAGCACCAGCCCGAGCTGCAGCGGCGCGGTGTGCAACCACTGGACCACGAAGAAAAGCGGCAAGCTGATCAGCGGCGCCGGCAGCATCTGGAAAAACTTGCCGCGGCGTGGCGCAGCGAGGTCGGGCGGCGAAGCGACGATGACACCCACCGACGCCGCAGCGCCGGCGACGGTGCCCAGCCAGAGATGCAGGCCGCCTGAAATCAGCAGCAGCCCGAAGGCTACCGACAGCCCGTTGGCGACGTAATGGCTCAGGGCGATGCGCAACGCGGCGCGGGTTCGGCGCGCGGCGGCCCCGGCCGAGCTCAGCGTCTGCATCACTTGCCCGTGGAATCGGCCGGGTCGTTAAAAGGCGCTGCTGCGACGTCGCGCTTGATGCGTGTGAGCTTGCGCGGAGCAGGCGCGACAACTGCGGGCTCGACCGAGACGCCATCGCTGCCGGAGCTTTCGAAATCAGCGACGGTAGAGCGTGCGTACAAGTCGACCGATTCGTCCACATCCGGGTTGGCTGCAGCCGACACCGCGCGCACGCGGTCGCTGGCGCGCATCTTGTCGTCCACGCCTGCGAACTTCGAATACTTGGAGAGCAACGGCACGAGTTGACCGTAGATGCGGGGCGCAGCGGCCAGGCATTCGCGCTGATCGAGAAATTCAGGCTCGCCGGTGAGATTGCCGACCAGGCCGCCGGCCTCGGTGACCAGCAAAGAGCCGGCAGCGACATCCCAGGGGCTGAGGCCTGTTTCGAAGAACCCGTCGGTAAAGCCGGCGGCGACATAGGCGAGGTCGAGCGCTGCAGCGCCGGGGCGGCGCAAGCCGGCCGTGCGCGGCATCAGGTCAGCCATGATCGCGAGGTACTGCTTGAAGTTGTCTCCGGTGCGAAACGGAAAGCCGGTGGAAAGCAGGCATTCGTTGAGCCGCGTGCGCTTGGAAACGCGCAGGCGGCGGTCGTTCATGTAGGCGCCGCGACCCTTGGTGGCGGTAAACAGATCGTTTCGGCTCGGGTCATAGATGCAGGCCTGCTCGACCTTGCCGCGCACTGCCAGCGCGATCGACACGCAGTACACGGGGAAACCGTGGATGAAGTTGGTGGTGCCGTCCAGCGGGTCGATGATCCAGACGAATTCCGAGTCTTTGGCGCCGTATTCGGAGCCCGATTCTTCGGCCAGTATGCCGTGCCCCGGGTAGGCGGCGAGCAGTGTCTCGATGATCACTTTTTCGCTTGCATGATCGACTTCGGTGACGAAGTCGTTGACCTGCTTTTGCGAAATGCGCACGGCCTCCACATCGAGCGCCGCGCGGTTGATGATGGCGCCAGCGGCGCGTGCGGCCTTGACGGCCACGTTGAGCATGGGATGCAGGTTGGGGGACGACATTGGATTGTGAGAAGAACGGCGACACCGCGCGATGCGGCTCCGCAGGATGCAGCCCGGCGATGCGGGCAGCGAGAATCGGAGCATTTTACCCGGCCGCGGTCGGCCCGTTACCCCTCGTTTTTCGTCCTCCCATGCGCACCCGCTTCATCCTGATCCAGACCAGCCATGCCGGCAATGTGGGCGCTGCCGCTCGCGCCATGAAGACCATGGGCTTTACCGACCTCGTGCTTGTCGCTCCACGCTGGCCCAACGTGCTGCGGCGCGAAGAGACGATTCAACGCGCCAGCGGCGCGCTCGACGTGCTGGACAACGCGCGCATCGTGGAAACGCTCGACGAAGCGCTAGACGGCGTGACGCATTTGTGTGCGACTGCGATGGTGCCGCGTGATTTCGGACCGCCGACGCGCACGCCGCGCGAGCATCTCGGGGTGCTCGATACATCTGCAGTCGACGGTTGCGTGGCCTTCTTGTTCGGTTCCGAACGCTTCGGTATGCGCAACGAAGACGTGTATCGCTGCAACGTTGCGCTCAGCATTCCGACCGACCCGAACTTCGGCTCGCTCAACCTCGGCGCTGCGATCCAGGTGATTGCGTACGAGTGGCGATTGGCGCTGGGTGGCTACGAAGTGAAAGACGCCGTGGTGTCATCGCCGGCGGCAGATGCACAGGCCGTCGCCGGCATGCTGGACCACTGGGAACGTTCGCTGGTCGACATCGGATTTCTCGATCCTGCGGCGCCGAAGAAGCTGATGCCGCGGTTGCAGCAGCTTTTCAACCGGGCGCAGCCGACACCCGAAGAGATTCACATCCTGCGCGGTATCGCCAAGGCGATGGTCGAGGGCAAGCGCTGATCAGGCGCGTGTCCGGATCGCCGTTTTGGGTCGGAACGCCTTGCACACCGCGTCGTCGGTTTCCAGATACGGTCCGCCGATGAGGTCGATGCAATAGGGCACCGCCGCGAAGATGCCGGGAACGGCCTGCGAACCATTGGCATTTTTCAAGCCTTCGAGCGTCTCGGCGATGGCTTTGGGCTGGCCGGGCAAATTCAGGATCAGGCTCCTGTCGCGAATCACCGCGACCTGGCGCGACAGGATGGCAGTGGGCACGAAGCGCAGGCTGATCTGCCGCATCTGCTCGCCGAAGCCTGGCATTTCCTTGTGCGCCACGGCAAGCGTCGCATCAGGCGTGACGTCGCGCAGGGCAGGGCCGGTGCCACCGGTGGTCAGCACCAGCGTGCAGCCGGCGTCGACGAGTTCGATCAGCGTGGCGCTGATCCGCTCGGCTTCATCGGGAATCAGGCGCGGCTCGAAGGCGATCGGGTTTTTGAGCGCACGCGTCAGCCACTCCTCGAGTGCCGGCAAGCCTTTGTCTTCGTAGACGCCGGTCGATGCGCGATCGCTCACGGAGACGATGCCGATGCGCACCGGCTCGGGCGTCGGCGGCAGCGCTGCGCTCATGCGTCGTCCTCGAGCTCCTGTGCGGCAGCCGCAGCGGCATGGTCGCCACTGCCATGCACCGCCAATTGCTGGCGCACCAGCTGGAACACGTCGCGATAGGCCTTGCTCTGGCGCGGCGCCACGCCTGCGGGGCCGACCTTCATGTCCTTGCGGGCTTGCCTCACGAGCGCGCGCAGTTGCTGCGCATCGGTGCCGGCGTGCGTCTCGATCCAGCCGCCGAGCGCGTCGTCGTCGGCGATCAGGCGATCACGCCAACGCTCGGCTTCGTGCAGCGCGGCGGTTTCAGCGGCGGGCGTGCTGTTTTGTTCGGTCAATGCATTGCGTACGGCGTCGAGAGTGGGCTCGTCGAGCTTGCGCATCAGCTTGCCGATGAACTGCATCTGCCGGCGCTTGCCCTCGAAGTTGGTGATGCGCTTGGCTTCCAGCACGGCGTCCGACAGCTTTTCGCCGAGGGGCAATGCTTCGAACAGGCTGGCGCGCAGCGTGAGCAAATCTTCGCCGAGCTTTTGCAGCTCGGTGCTTTCGCGCTTGAGGTCGGTTCGGCTCGCTTCGTCGGTGCCTTTGAGCTCACGTTTGAGCTCCAGATCGAGCTCGCTGCCTTCAGCAACGAACTCGCCACGGACGTAGTAGCCTTTTTTGGGTTTGCGGGACATGGGTTAAATCTTTGACCGCACCATCGGAAACAGGGGGCAGAAGTATCATAGCCAACACATGAAGACATCCCGCTTGCAACCGGCCTCGCGCCCCGACTCCGGCTTCGCCTACACCCGCCCTTTCTTTGAAAACCTGGTCGACACGGCTTTGGCGCATGCCAAAAAGCTCGGCGCGACAGACGCCGGTGCCGAGGCGTCCGAAGGTTGCGGCTTGAGCGTCTCGGTGCGCAAGGGCGAGCTCGAAAACGTCGAGCGCAACCGCGACAAGTCGCTGGGCATCACGGTCTACGTCGGGCACCGGCGCGGCAATGCGAGCACGTCCGACTTCTCCGAAGCGGCTATTGCGCGGACGGTGCAGGCGGCTTACGACATCGCCAGCTTTACTGCCGAAGACCCGGTGAGCGGACTGCCGGACGAAGACGACATCGTCAAGGAGCAGCCGGAACTCGACCTGTTCTTTCCGTGGGCTGTCACCAGCGAAGAGGCGGCCAAGCTGGCACTCGAATGCGAAGAAGCCGCGCTCTCGACCGACAAGCGCATCACCAACAGTGAGGGCGCCGGCGTTTCGGCCCAACAGAGTCATTTTTTCAGCGCGCATACGCATGGCTTCAGAGGTGGTTACGCCAGCTCGCGGCATTCGATTTCGGTGGCGCCGATCGCCGGCAAGGGCAACGACATGCAGCGCGATTCGTGGTACAGCTCGATGCGCTCCGCCGACGAACTCGCGAGCCCGCAATTGGTCGGCCGCTATGCCGCCGAACGTGCGCTGAGCCGCCTCAAGTCGCGCAAGATCAAGACGACGCAATGCGCTGTGCTGTTCGAGTCGCCATTGGCCGCGGGCCTGCTCGGCGGGCTGGTGCAGGCCACCAGTGGCGGCGCGTTGTATCGCAAGAGCACCTTTTTGCTCGATTCGCTCGGCAAGCCGGTGCTGCCTAAGCACATGGACCTGGTCGAAGACCCTCACTTGAAGCGTGGCAAGGGAAGCTCGCCGTTCGACGACGAAGGCGTGACGACCAAAGCGCGCAAAGTGGTCGATGCGGGTCGGCTCGAAGGCTACTTCTTGTCGACCTACTCGGCTCGCAAACTGGGCATGAAGACCACCGGCAACGCGGGCGGCTCGCACAACCTGACATTGACTTCGCGCTTGACCAAGCCGGGCGACGACCTCGACGAGATGCTGCGCAAGCTCGGCACCGGGCTCTTCGTTATCGAGCTGATGGGCCAAGGAGTCAACTACGTGACGGGCGACTACTCGCGCGGTGCCAGCGGCTTCTGGGTCGAGAAGGGCAAGATCGCTTTCCCGGTGGAAGAGATCACGATCGCCGGCAACCTGAAAGACATGTTGATGGGCATTCAGGCGGTGGGTGCCGATGCCTACAACTACGGCGCCAAGACTACCGGCTCGATCCTTGTCAACAAGATGAAGGTGGCGGGGAGCTAAAGGCAAGTGCTTGGCGCTCCGGCAGCGGTTCGACTTGTCGCATCAAATAAAGATGCCAGCGCTGCTGGTGTTCGTGCGCATCCACAAGGCATGCGCAGGCCTTGTGGATGACCGTCATGCTGCGCCGGAAAGGGCGGCCTTGACCGCAGCGGACACCTGACCCATGTCAGCCCTGCCGGCAAGCCGCGTCTTGACGGTGCCCATCACCTTGCCCATGTCGCCGGGCCCCGAGGCACCGAGTTCGACGACGATGGCCTTGACCTCGGCCGCGACTTCTTCGGCGCTCATTCGCTTCGGCAAGTAGGTCTCGAGCACCTTGATCTCGGAGGCTTCCTTGTCGGCCAGATCCTGCCGCCCACCTTCAGTGAAAGCGGTGACCGAATCCTTGCGCTGCTTGACCAGCTTGTCGACGATGGCAATCACCATGACGTCGTCGAGTTCGATGCGCTCGTCGACTTCTTTTTGCTTCAAAGCGGCGAGCAGCAGGCGGATGGTGCCCAGGCGCTCGGCGTCTTTTGCGCGCATGGCGGTCTTCATGTCTTCGGTGATTTGTTCTTTAAGGCTCATGGTCATCTCCTGGCGAAGGTCGTTGAAAGGTGTTTAAAGGCCTCGAAAAGGCCGTCGGAAAAGACAAAAGCCGCGGCAGGTTTCCCTGGCGCGGCTTGGTTTCGCTGGCGAGCGGCCAGCGAATGCAGTGCTTAGAACAGCTTCTTGGGAAGCTGCATGCTGCGAACGCGCTTGTAGTGGCGCTTGACGGCTGCAGCCTTCTTGCGCTTGCGCTCTGCGGTCGGCTTTTCGTAGAACTCGCGGGCACGCAGGTCGGTCAGCAGGCCGAGCTTTTCGATGGTGCGCTTGAAGCGGCGCAGTGCGACGTCGAAGGGCTCGTTTTCTTTAACGCGGATAGTGGTCATTTAAAAGGTTTGTTGAATTTGGCTCAGGGAAGATCAGGCCCCGGGCCGGGTTCCTCAACTCGAAAATCTTTGTGGCCGTTGAGGGGAGGCCGAAAGTTAGCCCGCAATTATAGCGTGAGCTTTGCCCGGCGGCCATGCTGCAAAATTCCTAGATGAAGCTTCGACCAAAACTCCCCAGGATTGCCCGGGGAGGGCGCGTCAAATCGGTTGCGGAGATGGTCGTCATCGCGCTGCTCGCGCCTTTACTGGCCTATCTGGCGATTCATCACGGCAACTTTGCGACAGTCGACGCCATCGTCTACGACCAGGCACTCAAGGCGCGTCCAATTACACCCGGTGGTGATGTCGTCATCGTCGCCATCGATGATGCGAGCCTGGCCACGCTGGGTCGCTGGCCCTGGTCGCGCGCTGTGCATGCGTCGTTTCTGGAAAAGATTGCCGCCGGTAGCCCGCAGGCCGTACTGATGGATGTCTTTATGACTGAGCCATCCGTCGACCCGGCCGACGATGTCGCGCTGGTCGGCGCCATGCGCAAAGTGCCGGTATACCTGCCCCTGCTCTTCAGCTTGGGCTACGACGCAAACGAGGGCGCCGCCCCATCCGCGAGCCCAATGTTCGCAAGGCCGATTGCCGCGCTCGCGGAAGCATCCGCGGGTCTGGGTCACGTCGACGTCGGTGCCGACACCGACGGCTTGGTCAGGCGGCTCTTTCTGCTGGAGGGACCCGCTGCGGGAGTGCAGCCTTATCTCGTAGGCTTGTTGCCGGGGGTGCCCAAAACCGACGGTACATCGCTGTCGGCGCTGGACCCCAAAAGCAAGAGCAGCGGCTGGCAGTTGCGTGGCCCCTTGATGCTCTCATTTGCCGGTGCTGCCGGCAGTTATCGGACACTCTCGTACATCGACGTGGTCAACGGCAAAGTCCCTCAAGACTTCTGGCGCGGCAAGACGGTGTTCGTGGGCGCGTCGGCCGCAGGGTTAGGCGACCAGATGCCTGTGCCGAACGCAGGTGCTGCCGGTGCAATGCCCGGCGTGGAAATCCACGCCAATGCTTTCGACACGCTCAGACAGGACGCAAGTCCGTTGTTGCTCGACGACGCGCCGGCACCGTGGCGATGGGCTTGGATTTCGTTGCCCTGCTGGGCGCTTCTTGCGTGTCTCGCGCGATCGCGGCACAGCACGTTGCTGCTGCTGGGCAGTGCCGGTGCCGTCGTCATCTTGTGTGTGAGTGCGTTTGCCGCAGGCCGTCTGTGGCTTCCGCCGGTGGCGCCGCTTCTGGCGTTGTTCACCGCCTACCTGCTCTGGACATGGCGTGAATCGGCGCGGCTCTGGCGCTACTTCGAGCAGCGGCTCCGGCAGGTCGATCGCGCATCGGCGCTGTCGCTTGAATTGATTGCAGTAGGCGATATCCGCAGCGCTGAAGCGCCGACCGCGTTGCTGCGGCGCGCAGAGGCGCTGGACAACATCATGGTGCGCTTGCGTACGCTCGAAGGGCTGCTGCGAAACACCGTCGCCCGTCTGGACGTCGCCGTGCTCGTGTGCCGCGTCGATGGCGACATCGTCCTTGCCAACCATGCTGCGAGGTCGCTGTTGGGTCTGGGCACCAATGCGTTGGGCTCCGACGCCGCGCTCGTGGGACGAAAGCTGCTGTCTGTCATCGCCGGGCATTCAGTGCCGCTGGGCGGCGGCTGGATGACACGCCCGGACATGACGCAGCCGACGGAGACGCTCAGCGGTGCCGTGATGATGACGCCTGCTGGCAGGGTGTTCCGGCTCGACATCGTGACGGTCGACATCGCGCAACCGAGCGGCGCAGAGGGCTGGTTGGCGGTGCTGCACGAGTTGACCGAAGAGTATCGCCGTCGCGAACAGCATGACCAGTGGCTCGGCTTTCTGTCGCACGATTTGCGCAGCCCGCAGACCACCATCCTCAGCATGCTCACGCTGGAAGAAGCGCGTCGTGCCATCGACGTTGACCTAGACCCGAGCGCACCCGCGCTGCGCAGCCGAATCCGCGCCGAAGCCGAGCGCACGATTCGACTGGCCGACGACCTCATCGACCTCACCACCGCACAGTCGGGCCGCTATCGGTATGCCCCTGTCGAACTGGGCAACCTGTTGCTCGACGCGATGGATCAGGTCTATGCGCAGGCGCAACTGCGCGGCGTCACGCTGACGGAGCGGTTTCGGGAAGGGCAATGCTTCGTGCTGGCAGACGGGAGCCTGCTGACGCGTGCCGTGGTCAACCTGCTAGGCAACGCCATCCGGCACAGCCGACAGGGCCAGTCGGTCACGATGTGCCTGGAGTTCGACGCCGACAAGCGCGAGGCTGTGTGTACCGTGGTGGACGAGGGCGACGGGATGGACGAAAGCCAACGTCGATCGCTTTTTGCGAACGAAGCACTCGCTTCGCCCAGTGCGGGCGTGCTTCCCGCTGCGCCGGAGATCGTGCGGCGCAGGGGCATCGGCTTGCTGATCGTGCAGGCGGTGATACGGCAGCATCGCGGCTGGTTGGAGGTCGACAGTGCACCGGGCCTCGGCAGCACGTTCTGGTTCGGCCTGCCGATTGCCGATACCGCGGACATTGCCGTCGACGACGACGAGGAAGAAGAAGATGACCATCGAGATGGGCAAGACCAGAAGAGAAAAAAGGTCGACATCGCCTGACCGGCAACGTCGACCTCATCTTCGGACAGTCTCGCTCAGTCCGGTTTTTCTTCTTTCAAGGCGTAGCCCTGACCATACATCGCCGACAGCACGTAGGGGTTGCCAGGCCCGAGCTGCAGTTTCGTGCGGAGGCGGGCAATGTGCGTGTCCAGCGAACGCGAAGCCGTGCTGCTGCCGTCGCCCCAGATCTGCCGATAGAGGTCTTCTCTGCTGACTACCTGGTTCATGTGTTGGAACAGGAACCACGCCAACTTGTAAAGCTTTCCGGGCAGAGGAATGAACTGACAATCCAGCAGCATTCCGCCGAGCGGTTCACGAAAAACATAGCGCCCGAAAACCCGTTGCGGCGCTTCGCCCGATGTGCTCGATATTGCAGCCGGTGTGCGCTCGATCTGCACGGGGGCCCTGCTGACCTTCTTCTCGCGTGCCGCCGGCGCCCACTCGGAAAGCGTGACGTTGTTCAGTTGAACGTCGACTGCCTGTTCGTCGATCGCAGCATTCTCATGCTCCCAGGCGACCAGTCGTGGCACGCGGTCGGCTGGTCGCGTCTGCAGCCATTGAACCAGCGCGGGCACTTCGAGATCGGTGCCCGGGCCTGTCAACAGCACCGAGTCGATCTTCGGCCCGGCGGCCAATGCTTGCTGTAGCAACAACCCGCTCATGAACACCTGGGGTTCACACCCCGGTATGCGGGTGAGCGAGCGCGCGATCAGCCGATTCAGCCCGTTCGGTCCGCCGTAGATCGCATAGCGCATTGCTTCCTCCGGTTCGCTTATCGACCTGCTTGCGCGGTCAGGTCGACGGTCACTCGACGGTTCGGTTGCAGGCACTTGGTCAGCGCAGCAGTTGCTTCGGTTCCGGTGCAAACCATGACCGGCTCCGCCTCGCCTCGGCCTTCGGTCGTGATGACCTTGCCATCCAGCCCGTTTTGCATCAGCAAGGCGCGCACGGTGTCTGCGCGCTTCTTCGACAGCGGCAGGTTGTACGACGCGGTGCCCAAACGGTCGGCATGACCAATCACCTTAATGCCGACGATGCTCACGAAGCCGCTGCGAATTTCATTTGCGAGCCGTTCGATCTTGGCTTTACCTTCAGGCAGCAAGTCCCTCATGTCCGAGCGATCGAAGCGGAACAGGCCGTCGGCACCGATCGACACGCGATGCGTTTCGATGGCGCCCGGCCCAGGCCGTGCCACGACGACTTCCAGCGTAATTTCCGGGTTGGCCACCACGGGGAAGTAGGGCTTGGCGACGACGTTGCATGGAGCTGCCGATGCGCCTTCAATCTCGCGACCGTTCAGCGAGCCGGCAAGGTAGGTCGGCACGGCGAAGTAGGACTCTGGTCCGTATTCTCCTGGCATGTAGCGCCTGCCGTACTGGTCGGCCCAGGCGCACCCGCCATCTTCAGGCGTCTGCACCCACATGGCCGCTTGCAGCGTCGGCAAAATGCTTGGCGCAGCAGGCAGTGGCCGCGGAATACGCAGCGATGTCGGCGGAAACTCGAAGGCCGCGCCAGGAGTTGCAGGAGGTGCCGGCGGCGCGACGGCGAGCACCTGCTTGTAACGGACGTGGGGTGCGCTGCCGATGCCGGTGCCCGGCACGTAGCTCCTACCACCGGTGTCCGCCTGATAGCTCTGGTTCCATTGCTCGAAGGGTTGCGCTTCGGACAGCGTCACGCCGTTGGCCTGCAGGCCATTGAAGGCGACCTGGGTCGGCACCTGCGTGTAGCCTGCCGGCACTGCGCCGCCTGCGACTGCATAGATCGCCACGTTGCCGCTATTCGCATGGATGTTCAGGCCCGGCACGTTGTTGATGAACTGACCAGCGCCTGGAGCCTTGCCAGCCGTTTCGTCCGCGACGAGCGTCACGTTGCCATTGGCTGCCGTGATGCTGGTGCCGCCATTGAGCACGACGCTGTTGCCGGCCACGCCGATCAGGTCGCTGCCCGCATACAACGCACCCGAGGTCGTCAGGTTGCCATTGCTCGTGCTGCCGGCGATCAATGCCACATCGTTGTTACCGCGGATGTAGCCGGCGTTGATGCTCGCCGTGCTGTTGATCGTCACGTCATTGGCGTCTTTGACCGAGTAGACGCCGCTGCTGGTGGTGTTCAACAGCGTGACGTTCGATCCCTTGTTCGTGTCGAAGCCGGATGCCGTGTTGAGCGTGCTCACAGCCGCGACGATCGGGCTGGCTTGCGAGCCTGCCGCGTAGCCGCTGCCCAGCGCTGCGTTGACCGTGGCGTTCATTGCGCCCAGGTTCACTGCACCACCGGTGTCCGTCAGGTTGTACTGCTGCACACCCGTCGCAGGCGTCGTGATGGCGGCCGGGCCGGTGCGAACGGTCCATCCGCCTGACACCACATTGCCGGTGTTGTTCACCAGGATCGCGTTGCCGGTCAGTTGCGCGACCGAGTAGCCGGTCGATTTGTTGCCCAGGTTCACGACGACATCGGTCACGCCCAGCGTGGTCAGCTGTGCCAGCACTGCAGGGCTCAGCACCGAGTACAGATCGAAGTCCTTGCCGCTGCCGTAAGCGGTCACGGTGGCCGTGGTGCCGACGATCGCAAGTGCCGACGAATTGCCGGGCAGGGTGCCGATGACCGAGCCATTGAGCGTGACCAGACCGGCCGCATGAACGGTACCGAGCGACGTGTCGACCGGCGCACCGTTCAGCGTGACGTTGCCGTTCGCGTTGAGGGTCGAGCCCGCCGTCATCGCAACGCCGGCGCTTTCGCTGGTGGCGGTGTAGTTGCCACCGGATAGGTTGGTGCCGGCAATATTCAGCGCAGTCCGATTGCGCAGATCGACAACACCGATGGTGGTGTCGCGCATGGTGTCGAATTCGGCATTGGCGGCCGTCAGGGTCGCCGCTGCGTTCTGCTGGATCAAGCCACCGGCGTTGATGCCGAAGTAGCCCGATGCACCGCTCGCGCCGGCCATATCCACTGCGCCGCGGTTCCAGAGCACGGCGTCGCCGGCGCTGGCCTTGGCCGTAAGCGTCAGCACGTTCAGGTTCAGGTCGTTGACGTTGTTGAAACCGGTCGCCGTGTTGTCGATGATGCCGCCACCGATTGCCGTGCCTGCTTGCAGGTTGGCCACGTTGCCGATCACCTGTTCCTGACCCGCGCCGCCGAGACCGCTCGCGTTGACGATGCTGCCGCCCACGGCCGTGACGTTCACGGTGCCGGTGGTCTGTGCGTGCGTGCTCTTGGCGCTGTCGGTGCTGAGCGCGTTGAACACCACGTCTTGCGCACCCGTCAGGCTGATCGTGCCGCCGGTGGTGGTGCTGTCGAGATGCTGATCGATCGTCAGGTTGCCCGAGCGTGTCGCCACAGCGATGTTGCCGAAGGCGGGCGCCTTGCTGCCGACCGCCGTGCTGCTCACGATGCCGGCACGCGTTAGCGGCGTGGTCGCGTTGTAAACGATGCCCCTGGTGCCGTCGAAAGTGATGTCGTTCACTTCGTTGTTGGTCTGAGGACCACCGACGATGAGCGCGCCGGTGTTGGTCACTGCGAATGTGCCCGTTGGCGTCTGGCCGCCAGCCAGTACGCCGGTGCGCGGTGTGCTGTCCTGCAGGCTGCCCGAAATGACGGCGACGTTGGTGTTGACTTTCACGCCGCCGCCTGCAACGAGCATCAGGTTGCCGGTGCCGGCTGTGCCGATGGTCTGGCTGGCCGTGATCATGTTGCCGGCAATCAACGTCGTCAGCTTGCCGGCGTTGTCGACCGGCACGGGCGCATTGATGTTCAGGTCGCGTGACGCTCCGATGGTCACGTTGCCTTGCGAAGCTAGCGTGCCGTTCGGTTCGACGTTGACGTCACGGTAGCCGAGCACCACGAGGTTGCCGGTGCCGGTCGAGACCTTGATTGCGCCATCGCGCACCAGGGCGCCGTTGCCGAAAGTCGTCGCTGCCGGGTTGGTGAAGATGTTCAGGTCGGCGGCATCGCCTTGCGCATAGCTCGGGCCTGCGGTTGCGTGGGCCGGTCCCGAGTAGATGCGCAGGTCACCGGTGTTCGTCGACAGCGTGCCCGTGCCGTAGCCGATGTCCCAGCCGTTGCCGCTGGCCGAGTTGTTGCCCGTGCCGGCTGCCAGCTGGTTCAAGGTCGTCGGTCCGGTTTGCGTCCCGTTGAGCGTGTAGAACTGGCCTGACAAGTTGAGCGTCGTGTTGGTGCCGGCAACTGGGTTGCCGTAGTAATCGGCAGCCAGTGCGGCATTGACGGGAGTGTCGCCCGCCAGCGCGCCTGCCGTGCCGGTGGTCGCGATGGTCTGGTGCGCCGAGGTCGTGCCCGCACCCAGCGAGGTGTAGTTGGGCACGGTGCTGGCTGCAGCGGTCTGGTAGCCGCCGACGACATAGTCCTGGAGCCCTGAACCGGACCACGGCGTGGCATTGATGCCGGCAAGTTGGGTGGGAATCGGCGCGCCCTCCTTGACCAGCACGGGCGTGGCTGTCGGGATGAACGTCCCGACAGGAATCGGCTGGTACTGCTGTGCCAGCGGAAGTGGTGCGCCCAGTGCGTCGACGTTGCTGTAGTAGTACTGCAGCGCGCCACCGGCCGGCACGGTAAAGCCGCCGAGCGCGGCTTGCGTTGCCGTACGGATCGGGTTGCCACTGGCCGTCACGGTATCGAAGTCGAAGCTGGGCAACGCGCCGGCCGTGCCGTACGAGACTTGCTGCCCGCGGGTCAGCGTCGTACCGACAGGGATGGCAACCCCGTTCAGGTCGAACAGGCCGGCGGGTGCCACCGTGTTGGCTTCGACCACCAGCACGCTGCGGAACACCGGCGTGATCAGGATCGGGCCTGCGCTGCGCAGCGTGACGGCGCCCAGGCCGTCCCCACCGGTCTCGCCGTAGACGCCGGTGTTGGTGTAGATCGAGTTGAGGTCTGCAACAACGGCGGTCGTTGCGCCTGGAGCGAGCGTTTTGCCATATTGCGCGTCTGCGTGGAAAGTGAGGCTGGCGCCGTTGGTGCGCGTCCAGTCGGTCGGCAGATCGATTTCGCCGCGGGCGTTGATCTCGATGTTGCCGGCCGCCGACGGATTTCGATCGAGCACCGTGACGTTGTCTTTTTCATTGACCACCAGCGTGGCGCCTGCGCCGGTTGCCGCAACCGACAGGACATTCGCGGCCATGTTCACCGCACTGTCCTTGCCTGCGATCAAGTAGAAACTGTTCGGAGTGGTGATGGTGTGGTTGCCGTTGCGAATGCCGCCACCGCCGGCATCGATGCCACCGTCGCTGTAACCGATGAACGTGTTGCCGTTGGTGGTCACATCGTTGAGCAGGACCACATCGTTGGTGGCATTGGCCCGTTGCCTGATCATGAATGGGTAGTAGCCAACCGACGAGTACCAGGCCGGCTGCTCGACATGCAACGATTGACCGTTTTCCATCAACACTTCGGTTCCGTTAAAGCCGCTAATCCCGAAGCTTGCCATCGTTGGAATGGCCGGGTCGGCGTAGCCGAACGTCACACCGCCGGAGCCTGTGGAACTCAGTGCGCCGCTGTCGGCTCCTGCGCTTAAGGTCAAGCCCGCAGCACCGCCAAGTTGTGGATTCGTGCTGATGCGCAGAACTGGATTGTTCTCGAAAGTCAGTGTGCCGGTGTTCACATCGGTGTTGTTGTCGGCGATGCCAGTGGTGTTGTTATGCACACCCGCTGACAAGTGGACGGCATATGACGTGATGTCGGAGCGAACCACGATCGAAGAGGCTGAAAGTTGCACGATGCCGGGGAAGCTGTTGTCGAACGCAAGCCTTGAAATGGGGGCGTTCGCCATGGTGGTGAGGGTGCCAAATCCGTGAATCCCGATGGCAGCGCCTGCAGTGCCGCCTGGTGTGATTGCGCCTAAATTCAGATTGGGCCGCGTTCCACCCGCGCCGATGCCGGAATTGAGCCAGATGTACCTGCCGCCGAGATCGAGCGTCGCATCGCCGGGGCGATTGAATGTTCCTTCGTTGTTGCCACTGCCATCTCGTGTGGCAGTTTGTGTACTCACCAATGCTGGATTTCCGGGAAAGTTGGGAGATGCGGGCAAGTCAGCGAAAGCGCCCGCATTGATGCCGATCCTTCCGGCATAGATTCCTGTAAAAGCGGTTGGAACAGTGATGTTTCGTGCATTCACGTCATATGCGCCGCCTATGGTTTGGTAGGGCAGCGTGACATCGCGGAACCCTTCCAACGAAACGCCTCCTGGCATGGTCAGGTCACCGGGTCGAGTGGCAAACGACAGGTTGGCTGGAAGATCGACCCGCGCCTCGATTCCGGCCGAGGTAGCAGCGCCTGGGCCGCCGGGGTTGGCGCTGAACGAATTGCCCGCATAGTCCACCCCTGACGTCATGTACAGGTTGGCTCCGCCTGTCAGCGTGGTCGTGGCCGGGTTCATGAAACGCAGCAAGCCGGGCTGGCTGCGCGATCCGCCGGTCGTATATGCGTTTTGAACCGTAGCACCCGTGTCGTAGGCCGCAGCTTCCAGTTGGAGGACGCTTCCGAGCGACGTCAGACTCTGAGCAACGGAAATGTTGCGGCCTGTGACGTAAATGCCCAATCGTGCAGGATCTGTCGCCGTCAGGGCTTCGTTGATCGTGACATCCCTGAACCCATTCAGCGCGATCTGATCATGCGAACCGCTTGGCCCAGCGAGTTGCACACTGCCTTGAAGATCATTGCGAACGGTCCCGGCCAAGCCAGAAGCCAGATTCAGTTCCCCCACACCTGTGAAGGCAACGCTCGGGTTGATGAAGTTGATCAGCCCTTGTTGGTCATGCCAGCCCGATGCAACGTAGTTGTTCGATGCATCGAAACTCGCGGCGTTCAAGGTATTCGATTGGTCGCCCAGCGTTGTCGCCGAGATATTGATGGTCTTGGCATCGATGTCCAGCCGCCTGCCGGAACGGTTGGTGTCCAGGTTTACCGTGTCGAATCCGGAACTGAGGATGACGGCGGCGGTGCCCACTACATTGGTCGACATCGTTAGGTTGGTACGGTTGCCGCCGGCGTCCTTCCCGGAGTTGAGGACCAGCAGCTCGGTGCTGCTGACGGTGCCCGCGCCTCCGAACCGAATCACGCCGGTGCCCGATTGCCAGTTGCTGGTGTAGCGGTCACCTACGGAGTCCGATAGAAAGTAAGTCAAGGGTGCGACCGCGGCGGCGGCCAATATGGTCCGTCCGCTCTGCACTGCACTGTTGACATTGATGTCGCGCCCGGCGGCAGCCAATACCGATCCCACCGACACGTTGGCATTGAAGTTCACGTCCCTATTGGCCAAGAAGAAAATGCCGGGCGCAGCGGTTCCGGAATTGCTCACCGCTGCATTCACGTTGATGTCGCGATCGGCTTGTAGATTCAAAACCGTGTTGGCTGTCGAGTTGTTTAGGTCAATGGCGTTGGCAATCGTGATGTCACCCACGCCGCCACTGCCGCCACTGGTCTTGACGGTGACGCTGGCGGTTTGCAATGCAGCCGTCAGCGTGCCGATATTCAGGTTGGAACTGGTGGCCGGGTCATACGGGTTGGCGAAGGCGGTACTGTTCGCCGCATTGCTGATGGTGATGTCACTCGGGTCCAAAAGCAGTGTGCCGTTCTTTGCGTCTCGACCACCGCGCAGGTCGGCCGTGCCGTTGAACGCCAGCGTGCCCTTGCCCGACACTTCGGCGTCACCGCCGTTGCCGGTACCCGCGCCCTTGGCGCTGAGGTCGCCGTTGTAGCGCGTGGTGCCGTCAGCCCAGACCACGACGCGGCCGCCGTTGCCTTGTGCCGTTGCGTCGGCGTTGAGCTTGACGCCCTGGTCGACGTAGGTGGCTTGCGCATTCGCGATGTCGCCTTCCTTGCCCTGGAATCCGCCACCGACGCGGATGCTGCCGCCCGCCGTGGTGCCCGATGCGTCGAGCGTCGTGTTGCCGAAGAGGCCGGTGTGCGTGCCGGTCACGTCGATCTTGCCGCCCGTGCCGTTTGCGTTGGTTGCGGTCAGGCTGGCGTCGTGCAGTTCGACCGTGCCCTGGCCGATGGCCACGATGCGAATCGAACCGTCGGCGTTGTTCTGCACGCCCGTGGCGCGGATCGTGCCGCTGGTGTTGATGGCCAGTGCGCCCAGGTTGTTGTTAACCGCGGCCAATTGCACTTGTGCTGCGTGCAACGCGCCGGCACTGGTCAGTTCACCGGCATCGCCGGCATGTGGCGTCACGTTGAATGTGCCGTTCGACAGCGTCACGTCGCTTGCCGCGACGAGGTTGATGGACGAGCCGGCCGTCAGGGCCGAACCTGCCGCCACGGTGAGCTTGGGCGCGATCAGCGTGATCGGGCCGCTGGCGCTTTCGATGCGGCCGAGCACGGTGATCTCACCGCCTTGCGCACCGCTGAAGTTGAGCGCGCCGCCCGCCATGAAGGCGCTGTCTGCGACGTTCTGGGTGCTGGCGACAAAGCCGCCATTCACGTTGACCAGGCCGTTGGCGCCGACGACGATGCCGTTCGGGTTGATCAAAAACACCTTGCCGTTGGCAAGCAGGCTGCCGTCGATCTGCGTCGGCAGGTTGCCGGTCACGCGATTGAGCAACGCGGCGTTGACGCCCGGCTGATTGATCTGAACGGTCTGGCCGTTGCCGATGCCGAAACCTTGCCAGTTGATGATCGCGCGGTTGGTGGTCTGGTTGATCGTGGTGAGGTTGCCGCCACCGTTGATGGTGGCACTGCCATTGACGACTTGTCCGCCGAAGGGCGCCGCCATAGCACCGCTGCACAGAAGACCGACTGCCAATGCGATCGCGGCGATGCGAACGATGCCGCCACCGCCTTCGGTGCTGCCACTGGCGCCTTTGGTGTGCGACGTGGCGGTTTCGCTGACGGCGACGAACTGGCCGCGGGTCTTGCTGAAAATGACGCGATGGATGTGCTTGTTCATGATCTTGGTCTCAATAAATTTGGGGGGTGTTCAGAAAGCGACCTGCAAGGAGCCGTTCCACAGCCACTTGCGGTCGTTGTCCATGCCGAAGTGGCGGCGCGCGATGTCGAAGCGCAAGAACGAGTGCTTCGACGTTTCGACGCGGAACCCCACGCCATGCGAGACCAGGTTGAACTGGCTGCCCGTCTTGTTCAGGTCGACGTTGTATTCCCGCGTGGCGTTCCAGCTGCGGCCGGCATCGAGGAATGCGAGCGCGTACCAGAAGGCCGTCTGGTTACCGAGCGTGAAGCTCTGGCGCGGGCTTTGAAGCTCCAGTGAGCCGGTGATGCCGGCGTCGGCGGTCAGCGTGTCGTTGTAGTAGCCGCGTACGCCACCCATGCCGGAGAGCGTCATGCGTTCGCTCGAGATAAGCGGCTTGCGTGCCAGTTGGCCATTGAGCGTGGCGCCGATCGACCAGTCGCCCGGTAATGCGAAGCTGCGGTTGTAGTTGCCGTTCAGGCGCCAGTAGCTCGAACTCGCGTTGGTGCGTGCGGCGTCGAAGGTTCGATCGTCATTGCGATCGACCACACCACCAGGCGACAGCGTCAGCCGCGTGTAGACCTGGCTCGCGCCCATGCTGTCTTGCCAGGCGCCGCGCCACGCGGCGTAGCCCTGCAGCACCTTGGGTGCGACGTTGGAGACCTGCTCCTGGTTGAAGGCCAACGCATTGCCGATTCGCTTGTATTCGGCGCCGAACGATGTCTCGCTCGCCATGTTCTTGCCCCAGTCGAGCCAGCCCGGCACAGTGAGTTGCGGCACCAGCCATTCGAGGCTCGCGATCTGGTTGTCGCCATTGGCGCGGAAGGCGCCTTGTTCGAGCAGCACATCGCTCTTCGACAAGTCCAGACGCGCGGTCAGGCGTTGCCTGTTCTCGAGCGGTATCTGGTAAGCCAGACTGTGGTTGTGGAATGCGCTGTAGTCGCCGGCGGTCGTCAGCGTGTAGTCGAACTCATGATCGAACTTGCCGAGAAAGTTGCCGACGTTGACGCCTGCGTGGTAGCGGCCCTGGCCGGTGACGCGCGTGCCGCCGTTGTCGGCGCCGACGAAGTAGCGCACCGGCTTGTCGTCGGCGGTGTTCAGCACCAGGTCGGTGGTGCCCGCTGCGGCGCCGGGCTTGAACTCCGGTACGGCGGTGTAGTGCCAGCTGCTCTGGCTGTTGAGCTGTGCGAGGTCGTCTGCGATGACCTTCAGGTCGACCGGTTGACCGGCTTGCAGGCGAACGCGGCAAGTGAAGTCGTTGGCGTCGTGGTATTTCTGTCCGACGGCTGTGACGTTGCCAAGCAGTGCGGGCCGTACGACGACGACAAGAATGCCATCGCTGGTGACTTGTTCCGGGAAGAACACATCGGCAAGGTAGCGGCCTTGCTCGTTGATGAGCTTGACCACTTCGGTTACGACACCTTGCGTGAGCGTGGCGTCGACCGGGCGCCCGATGAAGTCAGTTACACGGGCGCGCAACAAATCCGTTGGCAGGAGTTCAGTGGACACCGCGCTCTTGACGCGGGCGGCAGCTGCTTCGGTCGTTGCAACTTGAACCAGCTGGGCACGAAGCGCTTGCACTTCTCCGGCGGATTGCGTCGACATGGTGACCGCTGGCACCGCATCGGCGCTGGGCCGGCACAGAGCGCGTGCAGCTGCGGCAGTTGCCGTCGGTGAGCTCACCTCGGCACGTTCTTGCGTCACGAACAGCAGGCCACGCAGCACGGGTGCCTTGCGCGCAACTTGCGATGCAGCAGACTCGGCCGCTGCTTTCGTTTTGTCGGGCACGGCTTGCGCTTGTGCGCCCCCGGCGCAGGCCGCGGCCAGGCTCAAGGCCAGCAGGGATGAAGTTCCAAAAATATGCATGGTGGTTCTCACTGAGAGTGGCGCTTGCCACGGTGTGTTGTTCGACGCATTCGTTGTGCGGTGTCGCAGTGTCTGGATGTATCGATCTATCAGCGCGTGAACTAATGCGGCCTCGGTGAGTGCTGGTGAGTGATTTCACAATTGCGACGAACTTCCGCTATGTGAACGGTGACTTATCTCCGTTTTGCGTTGAGTTGCCGATGCAAAAATGACTTTTATGCGCATTGCCCTTCTCGAAGACGACCCATCCCAGTTGGTTCACCTCGCCACCACACTGGAGATGCAGTTGAGCGAGCGCGGTCTGTCTGTTCGCTGTGTGATGTTCCAATCCGGCCGCGCATTGCTCGAGGCAACGCGCACCGACACCTTCGATCTCATGGTGCTCGACTGGTCGGTGCCGGACCTCGACGGCATGGCGCTGTTGCGGCTGGTGCGGCGTACCGGTGGCCTCACGATGCCCATCCTCATGCTCAGTTCACGCGGGCGCGAGCAGGAGGTGAGTGCGGCATTGGCCGAGGGCGCCGACGACTATGTGGTCAAGCCTTTTCGACCACATGAATTGAGCGCTCGGATCTATCGACTGCTTGCGCCTTTCAGAACCAGCGAAAACGAGGGGCTGCAATGGGGGCGATGGACTTTCAACGTCGGCGCGGCGAGTGTGCAATACGCGGGCGCAGCCGAGCTCATCGAACTGCGTCCGTCGGAATCGAAACTGGCACTGGCACTGTTTCGACACTCTGGACGCGCGGTATCGCGTGACTATCTTCTCGAAGTCTGCGGACTGGCGGATGATCTTTCCGGGTTGCGCGCACTCGAAACCCGTATCTACCGTCTTCGCCAGAAACTTGCACTCAACCAGAAGAGCGACACGCGAATCCAGGCCGTCTACGGCATTGGCTATCGGCTCGATGTCGACGACTTCGTTGGGACACCCGCTCAATGAATCGCGGCACCCTGATCGCGCTGCTGATCGCTGTCAGCTCAGCCTCCGCCGGCGCGCAATCTTCGGTGTCTGAAAGGGTACCTGCAAAGACAGCAGACAAGACCTCTGCCGGCATCGTTTTAAATGTCGTCGGTTCCGTCGAACTCGTGCACGAAGGTCGTATCGACCGCGTCAATGGCGGCGAGCGGATGCTTCCCGGTGATGTGTTGTCGACCGGCGCCAGTGCCTTCGCCATGCTGCGTTTCGAAGACGGAAGTCGCGCGCTGGTGCCATCTGACAGTCGGGTGCAACTGCTGGTGTCGCAACGTCGACATATGCGACTCAAACTACTTGCGGGTCGCGTCGAGTCGCGGGTCACACCGGTTGTGCAGCGCGCCTACGAGATCGAGACGCGACGCGGTGTGCTTGGCGTACGCGGCACGCATTTCGTGGTTTGCGATGACGGCGACCGTATCACTCTGGATGTGATGCAAGGGGCTGTTTCTGCATTGACCACAGCACCCGCCGCGCAACCCGCGCTAGTGCTTGGCGGCTTTGGTGCAACGCTCACGGCAGAGTTGTCCGCGGAGACTCGGGCCTTGTTGTCCGCGCCGGTTTTCGAGGAGCGCGACGGCGTACTGGTCGCACGCGGCTCGCGTCGCGTGACTGCGCAACCGGTATTCAACGCTTCGGCATACCAGCTTCAAGTCGCTAGCGACGATGGCTTCGAGCATTTACTTTGGGAAGTGAAGGCGCTGGCCCCGACGTTCACATTGCCGCATCTGCCGGCTGGCTTCTATCACCTGCGCATGGCAGCGCTCGATGTCGATGGCTTCGAGGGACTACCGGGGCAAACATTGGCTTTCGTGCCGCGTGACAGCACGTTGACCAGTCGCGTCGATGCCGCAGCCGATGGGCGGCAAGTCCTGGCGTGGGAGCCGCGGCAGGCCGACCGTCGCTATGTGGTCGAGCTGGCACGCGACCCACAATTCAACTCGCTCGTGACGCGTCGTGCGGGAGTGAATGGCAATGGCCTGGTGCTTCCGGACCTGCCGCCCCGTCATTACTGGTGGCGCGTGGCGGAAGAGCAGGGTGGAGTCGCGTCGGCATTGATCGACTGGACAATCAACGAAGTCGATATCGTTGCGCCGGCAAAACAACCGCATCGCTCACCTGCCGCAACGGGCAAACGCTAAAGCGCGTGGGCGCATGCATGGGCGCTGGCCCACGCCCACTGAAAGTTATAGCCGCCCAACCAACCAGTGACGTCGACCACTTCACCGATGAAGTAGAGGCCGGGCTGTTTCGACTCCATGGTTTGCGATGAAAGATCGCGTGTGTCGACGCCGCCTGCAGTGACCTCGGCCTTCTTGTATCCCTCGGTTCCGCTCGGCGTGATTTGCCAGCGTGCAATGCGCTCTGAAAGCTCTGCGATGGCCCGGTCAGGCGCCTCGTTGATCGGCCGTTGCAATGCGGCTTCCTGGCCTACCCACGCATCTGCCAGACGCGAGGGCACCAGCGATGCGAGTTCGTTCACCGTGCGGCGTTTGGAGCGCAACTTGGCATCGCCGAGTGCTACGGCGATATCGACGCCCGGCGCGAAGTCGAGCGTGAGTGGCGCGCCCGGCTTCCAGTAGCTCGAAATCTGCAGCACGGCGGGGCCCGAGAGCCCGCGGTGCGTGAAAAGCAGATCTTCGAGAAACGCGACGCGTTCTTTCTTGGTGCCGGTTTCGATGCGCACCGGCAATGCCAACCCGGCAAGTTCGGCGTACGGTGCCCACGCTTCGCCGCCAAAGGTCAGGGGCACCAACGCAGGTCGCGGCGTGACGACGCGGAGGCCGAATTGTGTGGCGAGTCGATAGCCGAAGTCGCTGGCGCCGATTTGCGGGATCGACAGTCCACCGGTGGCAACGACCACGCTGGCCGCGTCGATGGGCCCGCGATCCGTCTCGATGCGGAAGCGGTTTGCGTCGATGCCCTCGCTACTTTCACTGCCGTCACTACCGTCACTGCCCTGGCTGCTTTCGGCGACTTCTTGAACCTTGCAAGGCTGCCAACGCGTGACGCCACCCGCAGCGCATTCAGCCAACAGCATGTCGATGATCTGCTGCGAGGAGCCGTCGCAAAACAACTGCCCTTTGTGCTTTTCGTGGAATGCAATGCCATGCCGCTGCACGAGATCGATGAACTGCTGCGGCGTGTAACGTGAAAGTGCCGAGCGACAAAAGTTGGGGTTGTCGCCGATGAAGTGGCGCTGCGGTGCACGCACGTCGAGATCGCGGTTGGTGAAATTGGCCCTGCCACCACCGGAGATGCGGATCTTTTCTGCCACGCGTTCGCTGTGGTCCAGCAGCAAGACTTTGAGCCCGCGTTGCCCTGCGATGCCGGCACAGAAAAGACCGGCTGCGCCGGCGCCGATGACGACGACGTCGAAGCGCGCGGCGCTCGGCGAACTCGATGCGCTCAACGGGTCGTCGCCCCATCGGCGGTGATCGTCGGCGGCGGGTTGTATTTGAGGTGACCGATGTACCGCAACGGCTTGCTCGACGCCACCGAGGGCACGTCGCCTTCGCGCATATGCAGCAAGTCGGCCGGGCTGACCCAACGCGGGTCTGTCGTCGTGATCGGCAGGCCAGCCTGGTTGTAGGCCTCCAGCACGAACTGCGAGCAGAAGAACTGGTCGTTGCGACTGGCGCCGAGTTGCACCGTCGCGAAACCGCTGACGCAGAAGAGGCGCACGGCACCCGGAATCAACGGTAGCTCGCACACCCGGCGGTTCAGCACGAAAGGCGCGTCGAGCATCACGCCGACCGTGTTGTAGCGCGTGCCGACCTGCGAATGCGACCAGGCGCGCAGCTTGTCGACGTGCGCACCGGTGACGCCTGGCAGGCGAAAGGCGACGACCATCTGCTCGTCGTCGACCAGCGCGTCGAGGCCGCGCTCTCGTACGCCCGTGCCGACAGCTTCGGCCACGACGCCGTCACCGAGATACAGCACCGCATGACTCACCGGCGAAAAGGTGCCGAGCCGGATGCCGAACGAATTGACCGTGGCGACCGAGGTCAGGAGGATGTCGCCGGGTTGCAGCGCATCCGCCTTGATCAGCTCGCCTCCGTTGCCTGGCGCGATGGCCGAGTTCTGCATGCGCACGCGCAGGCCGGCTTCTTTGGTGGGCAGGTCGATCTGCGACGCGCAGGCGGAAAGGAGAAGAGCGGCTGCACCGACCGCAATCCATCGAGCGGCGCCCATCATCCCTTCCACACGAACGGGAACTTCAGCTGCTTGAAGAAGCCGTTCGGCACGTAGTCGCCCACCACGCCATATTGCTCCGGCCACAGCTTGGTGCTCTTCACGGCGGTGCCGAAGAAGTAGTCGAGAAACGCATAGTGCGCCGCGTAGTTCTTGTCGATGGCCTCATCGTCCTGGGCGTGATGCCAGTGATGAAAATTGGGCGTGACGATGAGGTAGCGCAGTGGCCCCAGGCGCACGCTCACGTTGCAATGGTTGAACACCGCCTGGAAGCCGACGATGACAATGTATGCGTCGATCACTTCTTTCGAGAAGCCCAGCACGTAGATCGGTGCCAGCACCAGCGTGCGTGTGATCAACAACTCGAGGATGTGCTGCCGCGAGCCCGCCATCCAGTCCATGCTCTTCACGCTGTGATGCACCGCGTGCAGACGCCATAGCAGCGGCACCTCGTGATAGCTGCGGTGCGTCCAGTACTGGACCAGGTCGGCCACCAGCACGATCAGCAGCACGCCAGCCCAGAAGGGCAGGTTGGCGATCCAGCCGCGAAGGCCGTCGTTGGCAGCCCAGCCGAACAGCTTGTGCACCAGCAGGTTGGTTGCGAGCAGCACGAAGCCAACGATCATATGGTTCACCACGAAGTGGTGAAAGTCGGTCTGCCACTCTTCACGAAAGATCGGCTGGTCCTTGCGATGTGCGAATAACTTCTCGATGAAGATGAAGATCAAGGAGGAGCCGAGCAAATCGAGGATGAACCAGTCGAGCCCGATGTAGGGCGTGTGATCCGGAAAGTTGCTGTCGACCGGCACCTTGTTGCCGCCCAGCAGTGCGGCCGCGACGATCAACAAGAAGGCGCCCGACGACAGCCAGCGCGAGCGATTGAAGATGATGTTCACCAGCGCCATCCCACCTGAGATGACCATCGCCGCCAGCAGGATAAAGCGCATCACGTCGACGTTGTAGCTTTTGCGAAGCTCGGGCGTCGTGAGGTACTGCGGGAAGTGAAAAGCCAGCACGCCCAAAAAGCAAAGGATGCCCAGGCTCAGTGCAACGGTGCCTGTGACAAGGCCCCTGCCACGCTGCAGTTGCCCGTGACTTGCGGTGAATTCGTTCAGTTTTTCGAGCATCCCGACCCTCTTGGCATTGTTGTATGAGTAGCCAGGATTTTAGTTGGCCGACTTCTGTATCGACGCCGGACCGACCGTGCGAACAGCCTAGTTCAGGCGGTCAGGTGCCGAATTTGTCGCGCTCCGGCAGAGCGACTGTCGCCGCTGCGATGCCTTGCAATACATTGCCGACGACGATAACCGACGGACTCGCGAGCCCGGCCTCGGCGATGCCTGCGTGCAGCCCGCTCAACGTCGTCACGATGTGCCGTTGCTGGGGCAGGCTGGCGTGCTGCACGACCGCAACGGGCGTCTCACCCGGCAGGCCTTCGAGCAATTGCCGTTGGATGTGCGCAGCGCCCGCCACGCCCATGTAGATCACCAGCGTGAGGCGCGCGTTGTGCGCCATCGCAGCCAGCGCCCGCCAGTCGGTCGGGTCGTCCGCAGCACCGGCGCCGGTCTTGGCATGGCCGGTGACGAACACCACGCCTTGCGCGTGATCGCGATGGGTCAGCGGCACGCCCAACGACGTCGCCGCTGCGAGGCCGGCGGTGATGCCGTTGACCACCGTGCATTCGATGCCTGCTTCGCGCAGGTGTTCGACTTCTTCACCGCCGCGGCCGAAGATGAACGGGTCGCCACCCTTCAGGCGCACGACGGCTTCGCCTTCGCACACCGCTGTGATCATGAGCTTTTCGATGAAAGCTTGGGGCGTGCTCTTGCAACCGCCGCGTTTGCCGACGTGGACGATGCGGGCACCGGGCCGCGCATAACTCAGGATCGCGTCGTTGACGAGGTCATCGACGAACAACACCGTCGCCGCGTGGATCGCCTTGACGGCTTTCAGCGTGAGCAAATCGGGATCGCCCGGGCCGGCGCCGACCAGGGTGCAGCTGCCTCGATGCGAATGGGAAAGTGAGTTCATGGGCTGTCCGCCAGTTGTTGGGCCAGTTGCTTGATGTGTTCGACTTGCCGGGCGATTGCCATGGGCAAAGGCAGCGTGCCTGCCAACACACGCCGCGTGTAGTCCGCCGTGGTGTCGATGTCGATCTCCCTAGGCAGACCTTCCACCTCGCTCAGCGTGCCGGCCTGTTGCTCCTGCATTGCGATGCGCTGGCCCCTGATGAAGCCGTCGACCTGCGCAGTGCGGCGCGGATCGGCCACGCTTTCGCCTTCGAGTCCGCGCGAGAGCAGGGCGCTCGTGCCGGTCAGCTCGAAGGTCGCGGCCATCGACTGCGCATATTCCGGATGGGTGTAGCTGGCGATCACGATGCACGAGCCCGCTGTCGGCTGCATCAGCTTGACGACGCTGTGTGCCGGGTTGCGCAACCCGACGACGCGACGCACGTCGAGCAGTCGTTTGAGGCCGGTGCTCAGGAGCTCGGTCGGTGCGAATGCAATCTCTCCCACGGCGATCTTTCGTACGACCGTGATCGGATTCGTGCCCAGCGCCGCAAGCACGTTCGATGTGAGCACGCGTGTCGATTCGGTGGACGCACCATGCAGCAGCACCGGCAAACCTTCGCGCGCCAGCAGCAGCGCGAGCAGCGGCGTCAGCACCGGCAACTTGCGCGCGCCGTTGTAGCTGGGCAGCACGATGAGCGGCAGGTCGCTCGCGGGGAAAAGATCGAGCCGTGCATGCGTGGCATCGAGAAAGCCGGCCATCTCTTCCGGCGTTTCGCCTTTGATGCGCATCGCGAGGCAGAAGGCGCCGACTTCGAGGTCGGTCACGGTGCCGTCCAGCACCTGTCCGAACAGGTCTGTCGCCTGCTCGCGCGTGAGTGGCTTGGCGCCTCGCGCGCCGCGGCCGATTTCCTTGATGTAGTGGCTGATTCCCATGGGTACGCCCATTGTCCCGCAAGGCTTATGCCGAAACTCGAAGGGGCTTATGCGGTTATTGAGGGACTGAGCGATGGACAGGCTCACGGCACGGCTTCTGCAGTGTCGGGCGTGGTGGCACGCACCATGCGCTTCAGCTCGGGCAGGCATGAGCCGCAGTTGGTGCCGCATTGCAGCGCCCCCTGCAGCGACGCCAGTCGTTCGGCATCGGTGCCCACGCAATGCCGCAGCCTGTCGCCGATGGCAGTTTCGGTCACGCCGAAGCAGCTGCAGACGACCTTGCCACGCGACGCCACTTCGACCGGCGGGGTCGAGCCCGGCCGCAGCAACTGGCGACCGAAGGCTTGCGCCGGCAACTGGTCTTGCAGCAATGTCTTGATCCATGCCTCGGCCCGGGTGTCGCCGCCTAGCAAGAAACCTTCGAGCCTGGCCTCTTCATTGTTGGTGCCGGTGCGTACCAGACGCACGGTGCGGCGCTGCCCATGGCGGGCGTCGGCGTAGCGCAAGGTGTCGGGGCTCGGCAATGCGAGCAGGTCTTCGATTTGCTCAAGGACCGCATCGGGCGCGGCCTCGAGGTCGGCCGCGCGGAACAGGACCCCGGTGCGCTCGGCCGTACCCGACGTCAACGCACCGCCGGCACCGAACGGCACGCAGCTCGCAAAGGCAAAGCTCGCCATGAGGTCGCGCAGCGCACGTTCGGTCTCTAGCGCGCGATCGTCGGGCAGCCAGGCGATCGCGAGCAGTGTCCACGGCAGCTCGGCCTTGGCGATGCGGATGGCCGCGTGCTTGAGTTCAGGCTGCTTCGAGTCGGGGCAATAGGCCGCGCTGGTCAGCGCGTTGATGCCGGCCAATCGCTCACCGGTTGGCGATCGACCGCTAAGGTATTCCTGGCCCCAATGCATCGCCACGAACGACTGGCTCAGGCCGACCTCGGCGCTGGCTTGTGCCGGCAACACGAGCGCGCCGCGCCTCGAAGTGAGCTGCACCAGATCACCGTCCTTCAGCTGACGCCGCGCCATGTCTTGCGCGTTCATCTGCACCACGGGTTCCGGCACGTGGCCGAAAAGTCGGCCGAGCGTGCCGGTGCGGCTCATGCCATGCCATTGATCGCGCAGCCGCCCGGTGTTCAGCGAGAACGGAAAGCGCGCCTCGCGTTGTTCGGCTACCGGCTTGTAAGGCGTGTCGACGAAGCGCGCCTTGCCGTCGGGCGTCGGATAGATGCCGTCTTCGTACAGCCGCACGCGACCGACCGATCGGCCTTCAGGCAACGGCCATTGCTGCGGCCCTAGCGCATCGAGCATCTTCCAGTCGAGGCCGGTGATGTCGAGGTCGCGACCGCGCGTCGATTCGCGATGCTCGTTCCAGATCGCTTCGGCGCCGGCATCGTCGCCTGCCAGCGAGTGCTGCAGCGGGTAGGGGAACAGCGTGGTGGTGGAGCGGCTGGGCAGCCGCACTTCGAGCCGTTGCGCGAAGTCGACCACCGCCGACCAATCGTGACGCGCTTCGCCGGGCGCCGGCACTGCGACGCGCACGCGAGAGATGCGGCGCTCGCTGTTGGTCACCGTGCCGGTCTTCTCGCCCCAGGTGGTCGCAGGCAACAGCAGGTCGGCATGAGCGCAGGTGGCGGTGGTCGCAAAGGCTTCCTGCACGACCACGAACTCGGCACGTTCGAGCGCCCGCCGGACAGTTGTCTGGTCGGGCATCGACTGGGCCGGGTTGGTACACGAGATCCACAGCGCCTTGATCTCGCCATCGGCTGCGGCCTCGAACATTTCAATGGCGGTCTTGCCGGGCTTGGCGGGCACTTCGTTGCCCTCGCTCAGGCCCCACAGCGCAGTGACTTCAGCCCGGTGTGCTGCGTTAGCAAGATCGCGGTGCCCGCTCAGCAGATTGGCCATGCCGCCGACTTCGCGCCCGCCCATTGCATTGGGTTGTCCGGTCAACGAGAACGGCCCGGCACCGGGCCGGCCGATCTGCGCAGAAGCCAGGTGCAGGTTGATGAGCGTCGCGTTCTTCGCGGTGCCGGAAGACGATTGATTCAGCCCCTGGCAGTACAGGCTGAGGGTCGCGGTCGAGGTCGCGAAGAGCCGCGTCGCTTCGAGCAAAGCGGTCTTGTCGATGCCGCAAATTTGCGCCACCTTGTCGGGCGTGCAGTCGCGCGCAGTGGCCTTGAGCGCGTCGAAGCCGTTGGTGTGCGCAGCGATGTAGTCGGGCTTTGTCCAGCCCTCCCACAACATCAGGTGCAGCATGCCGTGGAACAACATGACGTCGGTGCCCGGCTGGATCGCCAGGTGCAGATCGGCGATCTCGCAGGTGTCGGTACGGCGCGGATCGACCACGACGATCTTCATCGCCGGGTTGGCGCGCTTGGCATCCTCGATGCGACGGAACAGGATGGGGTGCGCCCATGCCGTGTTGCTGCCGACGATGAACAAGCATTGCGCTTCGTTGAAGTCCTCGTAGCAGGCTGGTGGCGCATCGGAGCCGAGCGTCTGTTTGTACCCGGCCACCGCGCTGCTCATGCACAGGCGCGAGTTGGTGTCGATGTTGTTGGTGCCGATCAGGCCCTTGGCCAGCTTGTTGAAGACGTAGTAGTCCTCGGTCAGCAACTGGCCCGAGACATAGAAGCCCACCGCATCGGAACCATGGTCGCGAATGACCTGGGCGAACTTGTCGGCTGCGGTGTCGAGCGCCGCCTCCCAGGGGATCGGCGTCGCAGCTTGCCCGCGCACGAGGCGTTGCATCGGCTGCAACAGCCGGGTCTGGCGCGTCACTTCCGCTGTCGCAGTAAGGTGCAATGTCGAGCCCTTGGTGCACAGCCGGCCGAAGTTGGCGGGGTGGTCCGGATCGCCACGCACACCCGTGATCTGCGCGCCATCGGTCTCGATGATCACGCCGCAGCCGACGCCGCAGTAGGGGCAGGTGGACCTTGTTTCTTTCATTCCTGGCTCTTGCCGCCTCTTTGCGTATCGAGGCAACATTCAAGCGTCACCGATAGCGCCGGCCGTTGCGGCCCCCGGGCCCGCACGCGGCGCAGTCAAATCCAGCGCATGCGTCGCCAACTCTTGCGCATCGAGCATCACCTGCCCGCCTTCGACCTTGCAGGCGAATTTCGGCACGCATCCTTGGTCGGGCTGACGCGCACAGCCATCGTCCAGGCCGATCGTCCAGTTATGCAGTGGACACGCCACGCTGGTGCCGAACACGATGCCTTGCGACAGCGGACCACCCTTGTGCGGACAGCGGTCGAGCAGCGCGAAGACCTCGTCCTGGCTGTTGCGAAAGACCGCGACCGCCACACCGACCGGCCGCACCACGCGACGCGATCCCAGCACCGGAATGTCGTCAACGCGGCAGATGAATTTCCATTCGCTCATGGGTTGCTCTCCTTCAGTGCGTCGTCGCCGCCGGCGCCATATCCGCCCCGGCGACCGGCACGAACTGCCGCACGTCGACCGCCGCCCGGCTCGACTCGAACCACGGATCGGGCTCGCCATCGAGCGCGAACTGAAGCTTTTCCCAGAGCGCCTTGCGACCGGCGACGTCTTCGAGAATCCGCTTTCTCACGCGGTCGAGCCCGACGCGGCTGATGTAGTGCACCGTGCGCTCCAGGTACCAGCCTTCCTCGCGATAGAGCTGCAGGAAAGCGCCGGTGAACTCCATCACTTCTTCGCTCGTCTTGACCTTGACCAGGAAGTGCGCGACCTCGGTCTTGATGCCGCCGTTGCCGCCGACATAGATCTCCCAGCCCGAGTCGACGCCGATCACGCCGACGTCCTTGATGCCGGCTTCGGCGCAGTTGCGCGGGCAGCCGCTGACCGCGATCTTGACCTTGTGCGGTGAATACATTGCCCATAGCGCGTGCTCGATGTCCTTGCCCATCTGCGTCGAGTCCTGCGTGCCGAAGCGGCACCATTCACTGCCCACGCAGGTCTTCACCGTGCGCAGCGATTTCGCATAGGCAAAGCCGCTGGGCATGCCGATGTCTTTCCACACGCCGGCCAGGTCTTCTTTCTTTACGCCGAGCAAGTCGATGCGCTGGCCGCCCGTGACCTTGACCGTCGGGATCTTGTACTTGTCGGCTGCGTCGGCGATGCGGCGCAGTTCGTCGGGCGTGGTGTGGCCGCCCCACATGCGTGGGATCACCGAATAGGTTCCGTCTTTCTGGATGTTCGCGTGGCTCCGCTCGTTGATGAATCGGCTCTGCGGATCGTCCTTGGCTTCTTTCGGCCAGCTGCTGATGAGGTAGTAGTTGACGGCCGGCCGGCAGCTCGCGCAGCCGTTGGGCGTGCGCCAGCCGAGGCCTTCGTACACCTCGACATGCGACAGATATTTCTGGGCGCGGATGGCCTCGCGCACGTCCTGATGGCTGGTGTCGGTGCAACCGCACATCGCCTTTTTCTTGGGTGCAGCCGAGTAGTCGCCCCCGGCGGTGAACATCAGGATCTGTTCGACCAGTCCGGTGCACGAACCACACGATGCGCTCGCCTTGGTGTGCTTCTTCACCTCGTCGAGCGTGAAGAGTCCCTTGTCCTTGATCGCCTTGCAGATCGCGCCCTTGCTCACGCCGTTGCAGCCGCAGACCTCGGCCTCGTCGGGCATCGCCCCGGCGCTGCTGTGGCCTTCGTGACCGGTATCGCCGATGTTCGATTCTCCGAACATCAGCTTCTCTCGGATGTCGCTCACGCTGCGGCCGTCGCGCAGCAGTTTGAAGTACCAGCTGCCATCGACCGTGTCGCCGTAAAGGCAAGCGCCAACCAGCTTGTCGTCCTTGATGACGAGCTTCTTGTAGACGCCGCCGAAGGGGTCGCTCATCACGATTTCTTCGGTGCCTTCGCCACCCATGAACGAGCCGGCGCTGAACAGGTCGATGCCCGTGACCTTCAGCTTGGTCGAGGTCAGCGATCCCATGTACCGGCCGATGCCGAACTGCGCCAGATGGTTGGCCGCGACCTTGGCCTGTTCGAACAGCGGCGCGACCAACCCGTAGGCGATGCCGCGGTGCGCGGCGCATTCACCGACCGAATAGATGCGTGCATCGGTCACCGTCTGCATCGTGTCGTTGACCACGATGCCGCGGTTGCAGTGCAGCCGCATCGATTCTGCCAATGCGGTGTTGGGGCGGATGCCGACGGCCATGACGACCAGGTCGACCGGTATTTCGGTGCCGTCCTTGAACTTGACGGCCTTGACACGGCCTGCGCCATCGTCGATCAACTCCTGGGTCTGCGCATTGAGACGGAACTCAAGCCCGCGTTGTTCGAGCGACTTGCGCAGCAGCCCACCGGCGACATCGTCGAGCTGGCGCTCCATCAGCCACGCGTTGACGTGCACCACGGTCACGCTCATGCCACGCAGCATCAGACCGTTGGCGGCTTCGAGGCCGAGCAAGCCGCCACCGATGACGACCGCATGCTTATGCGTCTTGGCCGTCTCGATCATCGTGTTGGTGTCTGCGATGTCGCGGTAAGCGATCACGCCCTTCAAGTCCCTGCCCGGCACCGGCAGGATGAACGGATTGGAGCCAGTGCACAGCAGCAGCCGGTCGTAGGGTGCCTCGATCACGCTGCCGTCGGCAGCGACCGCGCGCACGATGCGCTTCACGCGGTCGACCTCGGTCACTGTCTTGCCGGCATGCAGCGTGATGTTGTTCTCGGCGTACCACTCCCACGAGTTCAGGATGATCTGATCGACCGTCTGTTCGCCAGCCAGCACGGGAGACAGCAGGATGCGGTTGTAGTTGGGGTGCGGCTCCGAGCCGAACACCGTGATGTCGTACAGATCGGGTGCCAGCTTGATCAACTCTTCGACCGCGCGAACACCGGCCATGCCATTGCCGACCAGCACGAGATTCATCTTTTTCATGGGTTCATCCCTCCGGCTCGGGTCGTGATCAGAAATACAGAGCCATCACCGCGGTGATGTTGCCTTCGGGTGCGACCGGGATCGCGATCATCGGCGCGGCCACCGCGGGCACGAGGTTTCGAGCGGATGTCATATCAGGCCGCTTTTTCCACGTGGCCCTGCCGCGTGTAAAGGAAGTCGATGACAGCCTTGCGGTACTGCACGTAATGCCGGTCTTCCGCCAGTTCGACGCGGTTGCGTGGCCGCTCGAGATCGACCTTGAGCACCTCGCCGATGGTGGCCGAAGGCCCGTTGGTCATCATGACGATCTTGTCGGAAAGCAACACCGCTTCGTCCACATCGTGCGTGACCATGACGACGGTGCTTTGCGTCTTGTGCACGATGGCGAGCAGCTCGTCCTGCAGGTGCGCACGGGTCAGCGCGTCGAGCGCGCCGAAGGGTTCGTCCATCAGCAAGACCTTGGGCTCCATCGCCAGCGCACGGGCGATGCCGACGCGTTGCTTCATGCCGCCGGAGATTTCGCCGGGGCGCTTGTTCGTTGCCGGCGTCAATCCAACCAGCGCCAGCGCCGCATCCGTGCGCACCTTCAGTTGCGCCTTGCTTTCGGTCGGCGCGAATACCCGCTCGACACCGAGGTAGACGTTCTCGTAGCAGGTGAGCCAGGGCAGCAGTGAATGGTTCTGGAACACCACCGCGCGCTCCGGGCCGGGGCCGGCGATCTCGCGGTTGGCGCACAAGAGCGTGCCATGGGTCGGCATGGTCAGGCCCGCGATCAGGTTCAGCAGCGTCGACTTGCCGCAGCCAGAGTGCCCGATGAGCGCCACGAATTCGCCCTTGGCGACGGTGAGGTTGATGTCGCGCAAGGCCTGAAAGCTGCCTTTGGCGGTCTTGAAGGTTTGTTCGACATCGCTGATGTCAATGAACTTCTTGTCGTCGTTCATGACTTCACCTCTTCGAACGTGAAAGCGGTCGCGATCTTGATGAGCGCGTATTCGAGCAGCATGCCGACGATGCCGATGACGAAGATCGCGATGATGATGTTCTTGACGTTAAGGTTGTTCCACTCGTCCCAGACCCAGAAGCCGATGCCGACACCGCCCGTCAGCATCTCTGCCGCGACGATCACCAGCCAGGCGGTGCCGACGGCCAGGCGCACTCCGGTCAGCATGTAGGGCAGCACGGCAGGGAACAGGATCTTGGTGACGATCTTCCATTCGCTCAGGTTCAGTACCTTGGCGACGTTCATGTAGTCCTGAGGCACGCGCTGAACACCGACCGCGGTGTTGATGACCATGGGCCAAATCGAGCAGATGAAGATGGTCCAAATGGCCGCAGGATTGGCACCCTTGAACACCAGCAGGCCGATCGGCAACCAGGCCAGCGGCGACACCGGCCGCAGCAGGCTGATCAGCGGGTTGAACATGCGCGCCAGGAACTCGAAGCGGCCGATCGCGAAGCCCGCCGGGATGCCGACCACTGCCGCCAGGCCGAAGCCCAACGCCACGCGACCCAGCGACGACAGCACATTCCAGCCCACGCCCTGGTCGTTGGGGCCGTTGCGATAGAACGGGTCGCTGAAGATCTTGACAGCCTGCAGCCAGGTTTCCCACGGTGGGGGAAAGGTGCCGGCGCTACGCAATGCGATCAGTTCCCAGATCAAGACGAGCACGCCGAAGCCCACCAGCGGGGGCAACACGCGCATCCAGAATCTGCGCAGGTCGAGCGGTTTGCGAACGCTCGGTGCGGGCCCGCCGGTGGTGGCGACCGCAACGCGTGCAGCGCTTTTGACGACGGTCGCATTCGCCGGCAATGGCACTGCAACCGAAGCGTCGCGAGGGGAATGAAAGACGGCGCTGACCATGCTGTGCTCCTTAAGCGTGAACCTTGAACGAATCGGCGTAGGCCTTCGGGTTTTTGCCGTCCCATACGACGCCATCCATCAGCTTGCTGGTGCGCATCGTGTCTTTCGGGACCGGCGTCTTGCTGGCTGTGGCGGCCTGCTTGTAGAGGTCGATGCGGTTGATTTCCGTCGCAACCTTCAGGTAGTCCGGATGCTCCTTGATCAGACCCCAGCGCTTGTGCTGCGTGGTGAACCACATGCCGTCGGACAGGTAGGGAAAGTTGACCGCACCGTCGTTGTAGAACTTCATGAAGTTCGGGTCGTCCCAGTTCTTGCCCATGCCGTTGGTGTAGCGGCCGAGGATTCGCTGGTTGATCGCGTCGACGCTGGTGTTGACGTAGCTCTTGTCGGCGATGGTTTCGGCCATCTTGTTTTTGTTCTGAAGGCCGGTGTCGATCCAGCGGCCGGCTTCCAGGATCGCGGCGGTCACCGCGCGGCAGGTGTTCGGGTTTTTCTGCACGAACTCCGAAGTGGTGCCGAGCACCTTTTCCGGGTGGTCTTTCCAGATGTCCTGCGTCGTGATGGCTGTGACGCCGATGCCGTCCATGATGGCGCGCTGGCCCCAGGGCTCGCCGACGCAAAAGCCGTCCATGTTGCCGATGCGCATGTTGGCGACCATCTGCGGCGGCGGCACGACGATCGACTTGGCATCCTTAAGCGGATTGATGCCGCTTGCCGCCATCCAGTAATACATCCACATCGCGTGGGTGCCAGTCGGAAAGGTTTGCGCGAAGGTGTACTCGCGCTTTTCGGTCGCCATCATCTTGGCGAGCGACGGGCCGTCGACTGCGCCCTTGTCTGCGAGCTTCTTGCTGAGCGTGATCGCCTGTCCGTTGTTGTTGAGCGTCATCAACACGGCCATGTCCTTCTTGGGCCCGGCGATGCCCAGGTGCACGCCGTAGACCAGACCGTAGAGCACGTGGGCGAAGTCCAGGTCGCCATTGACCATCTTGTCGCGCACGCCGGCCCAGCTGGCTTCCTTGCTCGGCACGATCTTCACGCCGTACTTCTTGTCGATGCCGAGCACCGACGCCATCACGACGCTGGCGCAGTCGGTCAGAGGAATGAAGCCGATCTTGACTTCTTCTTTCTCGGGTTTGTCGGAGCCTTGCGCCCAGACGACGGCACGCAATGCGGGGTCGATGCCGATCGCACCGATGGCGGCGGCTTGCAAGATCTTGCGGCGACTGAGCTTCGGTATGAGCAGATCGGTCATTGAGGGACGAACTCCGAATAAATGAAAGGATGAACAAGGCCAAAAAGGCAGAAACAAAAGGGCAAAGCGGAAAACAAAAAAGGCGTCCTCACCGCGCATGTGCTGCTCGAAAGCGAGCGCATGCAGATAAGGACGCCTTTGTCCGTTGGGTCGGCGACACCCGCCATTGGATGTCGCCTGCCTGAAGACCGTCGTTGGTCTATGTGAGAGCTGAGTGCAAGCAGCGTGCCAGCATTGCGGCCACTGTGGTTGCTACTCAATCGATAGCATTGAAGCTAGGCTGAGATTGGTTTCGGAGAAGATTTCATCCGAAATTGCAATTTCGCACTTCGTTTGTGCAACGCACCATTTCAGCTGCCGATGGGCAGGTAGTCGGCCATGGAAAGCACTGATTCGGCGACATCGACGACCCGCCGGTTCTGGTTCATCGCGGTTTGCCGAAGCATCTGGTGCGCCTCGGGCTCAGTCAGTCGACGATGGGCCATCAACAAGCCCTTGGCGCGCTCGACGAGCTTGCGTTCGTTCAGGGCGGTACGCACGGCGTCGAGTTCGTCGCTCATGGCCTGGAGGCGTTGCGCCTGCTCCTGCATCATCTCGAGAATCGAGCGTTCGAGCTGATGGCCGTAGGGTGCTGCGGCGGAAGTGAGTCCGCTACCGGCTACTTGCGGGCCAGGCTCGGCGCCCGGTTCGTCGAAAAAAGCGGTGGCTGCTGTGTCAGGCTCTCCGGCCAGTTGCTCGAGCATGACCTCGTACGACTCGGCTTCTCCGCGTGCCTGCAGCGTCTTGTCGCGGCACAGGTCGCGCAAATCCACGGCCAGCCGATCTTCGACATCCTTCATCGCGTCGATGCGCAACGAACAGCAGTCGAACCAGACGGCGCTGAGTTCGGGGTCGAGCGGCACGCCGGCGGGCGCGGCGCATGCGATTCGGCGCAAACGTTCGAGTTCGGCGAGCTCGGTGTCCGGTTCGCGCTCGCGCCAGAGCTGGCTCATTGCCGGCCCGGCAAAGTCGGCGAACACGTGAAAGCAGCGCTCCTGCGCGGCGATGAGTTGCAACCACTGCTGCTGGCGCAGCGGATCGTTCTGTCCCGTCGCAAAAGCCGCGGCACCGCAAGCGCGTTCCTGGCCGGCGAACTCCTTGCCCTGCATGAAATTGAACATCGCCGCCAACAGGCGCGAAATTTCTGGGTCGGTGGCGCCGTCGGCTGCCTCGAACACCACGGCCAGCAGGCCGGCAATCAGCTTCGCGAAGGCCGCTGTCGCTTCTGCAGCACTGGTTTCCAGCGCACCGATGCGGCGACGCAGCGTGGGAAGGGCGTCCAGCCCGGGCAGCACCCAGGCAATACGGCTGAACAGGCGAGTGCCACTGCCCGCACGCCGGCCTTCGCTCTCGAGGAAGTCGAACCCGACCCGAACCTCGCGTTCGAAGCGTCCGCATTCACCGATCTGGGCGCTGCGTTGCGCCGCGAAGCGACGTCCTTGCGAGGCGAGCAGCACGTTGGAAAACCCGCGCTCGCGCTGCAGCGCATGGACCAGCCGGCCGATGGTGCTGACCAGCTCGCTGGTACGCGCCAGCTGCTCTAGCTCATCGATTTCGCATCGCCTGGCTGCGACCAGAAAGCTCAATCCTGAATTCATGTGTGGGGCAATAGGGACTGACGGGCATCCAGCAACATCCGTGCCCCGGTATGGGGACCACCCTAAACTCGCTGGATGCTTTTATTGGGAATCGAATCATCATGCGACGAAACCGGCGTGGCGCTGGTCGAATCGCAGGGCACGGCGCTGCCGATATTGCAGGCGCATGCGTTGCACAGCCAGATCGCCATGCACCAGGCCTACGGCGGCGTGGTCCCCGAACTGGCGAGTCGTGACCATATCCGGCGCGTGCTGCCGCTGACGCAGGCCGTCATGGCAGAGGCCGGGCGCTCGCTCGCAGAGATCGATGTCGTGGCCTACACCCGGGGGCCGGGGCTGGCCGGCGCGCTGCTGGTTGGCGCAGGCGTGGCCTGTGCGCTGGGCGCGGCGCTGGGCAAGCCAGTGCTCGGCGTCCATCACCTCGAGGGGCATTTACTCTCACCGTTCCTGAGCGCGGATCCGCCCGAATTCCCTTTCGTTGCACTGCTCGTGTCGGGCGGTCACACGCAACTGATGCGGGTCGACGGAGTGGGTCGCTACCAGCTGCTCGGCGAAACCATCGACGATGCGGCGGGCGAGGCATTCGACAAGAGCGCCAAGCTGATGGGTATGCCCTATCCCGGTGGCCCGTGGTTGGCCAAGCTGGCAGAGCAGGGCGATCCGATGGCGTTCAAGCTGCCGCGGCCACTGCTGCACAGTGGTGACCTCGATTTTTCTTTCGCGGGGCTGAAGACCGCCGTAATGACCCAAGCGAAAAAGCTGGGAGGCGAGCTGGAATCGCGCAAGGCCGATCTCGCGGCGTCGACGCAGGCTGCGATCGTCGAAGTGCTGCTGAAGAAATCAATGGCTGCATTGGAGCAAACGGGACTTGACAGACTGGTGGTGGCAGGTGGCGTAGGTGCCAACCACGCATTGCGCGAGCAGCTGAATGCGGCGTGCGCGAAGCGCGGCGTGCGGGTGCACTACCCGGAGTTGCATCTGTGCACGGACAACGGCGCGATGATTGCCATGGCTGCGGCCATGCGGCTGCAGTCTGGATTGGAAGAGGCGAGCGAGCGCTACGCCTTCGACGTCAAGCCGCGATGGCCAATGGCGTCGCTGACCACGTAGCGTGGGCCGGAACGCCGCGGGGTACAGGTCGAGCGCCGACGTCGGCACCGACGCTGGAAGGCAGCGGCAACACATCCAGCACCTTGCGCCAGAGTTGCGACCATTGCGGCCAGTCGTGTCCGCCTTCCGTCGTGAACACGCGGTCTCGCGGCAGCGCATCGGCCAGCAGCCGGTGGTTCGAAGCGAAGCGGTCCGCCAAGCCGAAGCCGAGGTAGAGCGGCGGCAGCTTTTCGGCAGATTTCGCGCTGGCATATTGCTGCAGCCAAGGCCAGAGTTGGCGGTCGACTTCCTCGTCGGGCGCGGGGCCTGTCGGGGCTTTCCAAGCGCGCAGACCACCGGCTTTGTGAATCTCCGCACCCAGCGGGCGTCGGCCGAGGTATGGCGCCAGCGCCACGATGCCGTCGACGGCACCAGGGCGGGCCAGCTCATGAATCAACGCCCCGAAACCGCCGATCGAGATTCCGACCAGCCAGAGCGATTTGTATCCGGCAGCGCGTTGTGGCGCGAGCACGTCGGTATGCAGGCGCTCGATGAACGTCTGGTCGTAGTAGTACGAAACGTTGGCGTCGACCAACAAGACGTCCGCCGCCAGATTGCGTTCCTGGACAGCGCTGACAAACCCCTCCCGCTCGAACGCGTCGGGTTGCAAAAATGCCCCCGGCAAGAACACCAGTAGGGTGTCTGAGGGCGTATTGCCATTGACCAATTTCAAGTGCGTTTCCATCGTCATCCCGATAGTCGCAAACCGTTGCAAACCTGAAGGCCCGCTGAACGTGCTCGCGACGATGTAAGAGAAAAGTCTGTAAAAACATCAACTTTCGTGATGTTCTTCGCACTAATTGTGAGTTCGGAAACAAAAAAGGTCGGAAACAAAAAGTCACCGACCCGTTTGGTAGGGGGCTAAGACCCCGCCGTTACTTGGTTTGAAGCTCTGTGACGTTGTTCGCAGGCAACAATAATTTTCTGAGCTTTAGAAGCAGCACGCCGTTTCCAGTCTGTCTCGTTCGACGTTGACAGGGCGACGGGCAACGCTGAACAGGCGCACTGGGAGAAAAGCCACGGGTGGTGTGAACGGCGGGGTCAAGAAACGTGTGTCCCGTACACTGCGCGGCCTTTCAATTCAAGAGTGCCGCTTGCCACTTCATCCAGGCACCGCGCCACGCGTTTCAAGACAATGAACTCCCGCTTTATTTGGCGCCGCAAGGCCTTGAAATTCAGCACGCTGGCGCTGTGCGCGTCGACATTGCTGTCGGCTGTTTCGCTGGTTCGCGCGCAGTCTCCGGCACCGATTCGTATCGCATTGATCGAGAGCCTCAGCGGCCCGTTCGCAAACACCGGCGAAGCCGTCTCTCGCAACCTGCTGTGGGCTGTCGAACGCGTCAACGCACGCGGTGGCATTCCGCTGCCGGGCGGTGCGCGAATGCTCCAACTCGATCGCTACGACAGCAAGGGCCAGAACGAAGAAGCACTGTCGGCGTTGCGCGCGGCCATGGACAACGGCGCTCGCGTCGTGATGCAGGGCAACTCGTCTGCCACTGCGGCGGCGCTGGTCGATGCCATCGACAAGAACAACGAGCGCGATCCTTCGAAACGCGTGCTGTTCCTCAACTATTCGGCGGTCGATCCGGTGCTGACCAACGAGCGCTGCAGCTTCTGGCACTTTCGCTTCGACGCGCACGCCGACATGCGCGTTGCTGCCTTGATGGACGTGGTGAAAGACGATCAGGACGTCAAGCGTGTCTACTTGATCGGCCAGGACTACAGCTTCGGCCAGGCGGTGTTGCGCGAGAGCCGGCGACAACTGGGTCTCCAGCGCCCCGATGTGCAGATCGTGGGCGATGAACTGCACCCGATGGGCCGCGTGAAAGACTTCGCGCCCTATGCGGTGAAGATCAAGTCGAGTGGGGCACAAGCGGTGATCACAGGCAATTGGGGGAATGACCTCACCTTGCTGGTGAAGGCGGCGCGCGAGGTCGGCTACGAGGGCAAGTTCTACACGTTCTATGGCAACGCACTCGGTGCGCCGGCTGCCATCGGGGATGCGGGCGTCGGCCGCGTGCTCGCCGTTGCGGACTGGCTGCCGAATGTGCCGACGCCGGAGTCGGCAACGTTCTACCGTGCGTTCAGGCAGCGCTTTCCGAATCCGACCGATGACTATGTGCATATGCGGATGCAACTGATGATCGAAGCGCTGGCCAAGGCCGTCGAACAGGCCGGCAGCGTCGAGGCCATGCCGGTCGCGCAGAAGCTGGAGCAGGCCAACGTCAGCCTCGCGGGTCGCAGCGGTCGCATGCGTGCGAGCGACCATCAGTTCCAGCAGTCGCTGGTCGTCGGCATGATGGACCGTCTGGGCGCGCCGGGTGTCCCGTTCGATGTCGAAGGCTCGGGCTACGGTTTTCGCGTCGTGAAGAACATCGACGCCGCGCGCGCCGAGCTGCCGACCACCTGCAAAATGCAGCGGCCTGAACGCTGAAATCAAGCGATCGATCACCGGCAGTCAACGAATCTCCACAGGGCAGGAATCAACACATGCGCAAAGCAATCCAGAACCTCGAAGCCTCCAAGATTCGCGAAGTCGCCAACGCCGGACTCGGCCGCGACGACGTGCTGGCCTTCTGGTTCGGCGAGAGCGACGAAGTCACGCCGGAGGTGATCCGTCAGGCGGCGATCGATTCGATCAACGGCGGTGAAACGTTTTATGCGCACAACCTCGGGTTGCCCGAATTGCGCGCGGCGGTTGCTCGCTACACCAGCGCGATGCACCCCGCGGTCGATGCATCGCGCATCGCGATCACGTCCGGCGGCGTCAATGCGCTGATGCTGGCGGTGCAGGCACTCGTCGATGCAGGCGATGAGGTGGTCGCAGTGACGCCGGTCTGGCCGAATCTGACGGCGCAGCCTGCCATCCTCGGCGCCAACGTTGTCTGCGTGCCGCTGGTGCCGGTGCAAGGCGAGTGGACGCTCGATCTCGACAAGCTTCGCACTGCCATCACATCGAAGACCAAGCTGCTGATCGTCAATGCGCCGAACAACCCGACCGGCTGGACCATGAGCCGTGCCGAGCAGCAGGCCGTTCTCGATCATTGCCGCGAGACAGGCACATGGATCCTTGCCGACGAGGTGTACGAGCGCCTCTACTACGAACCGACGCCGAATGGCTGCGCCCCCAGTTTTCTCGACATCTCGGTGCCCGACGACCGACTCGTGGTGGCGCACAGTTTTTCCAAGAGCTTTCTCATGACCGGTTGGCGTCTCGGTTGGCTCGTAATGCCCCCCGAAATGGTGGACGGCATGGGCAAGCTGATCGAATTCAACACTTCGTGCGCCAGTGTCTTCACCCAGCGCGCCGGCGTCGCAGCCATCGAGCACGGGAACGACATCACGCCACGGGTGGTTGCGCACCTGAAGCTGTGCCGCGACACGCTGGTGCCGTTGCTGGCGGCGGTGCCCGGCGTCAACGTCGCCGCGGCCAAGGGCGGCATGTACGCGTTCTTCCAACTCGAAGGCTTTGGCGACTCCCTGCAAGTCGCCAAGCGCCTCGTCGTAGAAGCGGGTCTGGGCCTGGCGCCCGGCAACGCCTTTGCCCCCGAAGCCCAAGGCTGGCTCCGCTGGTGCTTCGCGTCCAAAGACCCCGCTCGCCTGGTCCAAGGGGTAGACCGGCTAAAAACCTGGGTGGCCGCCCAAAAGTAGAGCAGGCATCGAAGCAGCCGTCTGGCGCCGGCCGCAGGCCTGGCGCCCGTTGGTGAAACACCGCGGAACTGGCTTCGCCAGGCCGCCGGTGTTGCCCCCGGCCAGGGGGTGGGAGCGCTACACGAAGTGAGCGCGACCTGGGGGCGAGCTATAATCCCACGGCTTTGCATGCCGCAAGGCGCACGGTGCGTGCAGTTCCAGCGCACACCGCAAGTCAAACACTCCGGGCAGGCCTTTGGGCTGGTCGGGATCGGAACAAGGAAATATCAAATGATCGCAGCCTCCATCAAGGCCGAAGTCGTCAAAGACAACGCCCGCGCCGCCAACGACACCGGAAGTCCTGAAGTGCAAGTCGCGCTGCTGACCGCCCGTATCAACGAGCTCACACCCCACTTCAAGACGCACGCCAAGGACCATCATGGTCGCCGTGGTCTGCTGCGCATGGTGAGCCGCCGACGCAAGCTCCTCGACTATCTGAAGTCGAAGGATGCCGCACGTTACACCGCGCTGATTGCCAAGCTGGGTCTGCGCAAGTAAGCCGAATCGCATGCAAAAACGCCTGAGTTAGCACGACTAGCTCAGGCGTTTTTTGCTTCGCGAATCGATTCAGGAGTGCCGAAACAGAGCGAAGCTGTGTCATTCCACTGAAGTTCCAGCCGAGCTTCACTGGAATGGCATCGTGTTCTGAGAAGCGCTCCCTCCCGGCGAACCCGTGTGGGTTCGTCAGCTAAAACAGGAGTAAGACATGAGCCTCTTCAACAAAGTCACCAAGTCGTTCCAATGGGGCGACAAGACCGTCATTCTGGAAACCGGTGAGATCGCCCGCCAGGCTGGCGGCGCAGTCATCGTCGACATCGAAGGCACCGTGATCCTGGCGACCGTGGTCGCTTCCAAGTCGGCCAAGCCCGGCCAGGATTTCTTCCCGCTGACCGTCGACTACATCGAGAAGACCTACGCTGCGGGCAAGATCCCCGGCAGCTTCTTCAAGCGCGAAGCCAAGCCAAGCGAACACGAAACGCTGACCAGCCGCCTGATCGACCGCCCGATCCGCCCGCTGTTTCCGGAAGGCTTTTTGAACGAAGTGCACGTGGTCATCCACACGCTGTCGCTCAACCCTGAAATCGACGCCGATATCGCTGCCATGATCGGCGTCAGCGCCGCGCTGTCGATTTCCGGTATTCCTTTCAGCGGACCGATCGGCGCCGCACGTGTCGGCTACATCAACGGCCAGTACGTGCTGAACCCGGGTCAGACAGCACGCAAGGATTCGCTGATGGATCTGGTCGTCGCCGGCACCGAAGCCGCTGTGTTGATGGTCGAGTCGGAAGCCAAGCAACTGTCCGAGGAAATCATGCTCGGTGGCGTTGTGTTCGGGCATGAGCAGGCCAACATCGCAATCAATGCGATTCACGAACTGGTGCGTGACGCCGGTAAGCCGATGTGGGACTGGACGGCACCCGCCGAGGACGAAGCCTTCGTCTCGAAGGTCAAGGGTCTGGCCGAAGAAAAACTGCGCGCGGTCTATCAGATCCGCAGCAAGCAAGCGCGTACGCAAGCGCTGCGCGAAGCGAACGCCAGTGTCATGGCATCGCTGAAGGCGAGCGGCGAACCGTTCGATGCCGGCAAGGTCAACGACTTGTTGTTTTCTATCGAATCGAAGATCGTTCGCAGCCAGATCCTGTCGGGTGAACCCCGCATCGACGGTCGCGACACGCGCACCGTGCGCCCGATCGAAATTCGTAACTCGGTGCTGCCGCGCACGCACGGCTCGGCCTTGTTCACCCGTGGTGAGACGCAGGCGCTGGTCATCACGACGCTGGGCACCGAACGCGATGCACAGCGCATCGACGCGCTGGCCGGCGAGTACGAAGACCGCTTCCTGTTCCACTACAACATGCCTCCCTTCGCCACCGGCGAAACCGGCCGCATGGGTTCGACCAAGCGCCGCGAAATCGGTCACGGCCGTTTGGCCAAGCGTGCGCTCGCCGCGATGCTGCCGACCAAGGAAGAATTTCCGTACACCATTCGCGTGGTCTCGGAAATCACGGAATCGAACGGTTCGTCGTCGATGGCTTCGGTCTGCGGCGGCTGCCTGTCGATGATGGATGCCGGCGTGCCGATGAAGGCGCACGTCGCCGGCATCGCCATGGGCCTGATCAAGGAAGACAACCGCTTCGCGGTGCTGACCGACATCCTGGGCGATGAAGATCATCTGGGCGACATGGACTTCAAGGTGGCCGGCACGACCAACGGCATCACCGCGCTGCAGATGGACATCAAGATCCAAGGCATCACCAAGGAAATCATGCAGGTTGCACTGGCGCAAGCCAAGGAAGCGCGCATGCACATCCTGGGCAAGATGCAGGAAGCGATGGGCGAAGCCAAGACCGAAATTTCGAGCTTTGCACCGCGCCTCATGACCCTCAAGATCAACCCGGAAAAAATCCGCGATGTGATCGGCAAAGGCGGCGCTGTCATCCGCGGCCTGCAGGAAGAAACCGGGACGCAGATCAGCATCGACGAAGACGGCACCATCACGATCGCTTCGACCGATCCGGCCAAGGCCGAAGAAGCGAAGAAGCGCATCGAACAGATCACCGCTGAAGTCGAAATCGGCAAGATCTACGAAGGCCCGGTCACCAAAATTCTGGACTTCGGTGCGCTCATCAACCTGCTTCCGGGCAAGGATGGCTTGCTGCATATCAGCCAGATCGCGCACGAACGCGTCGAGCGAGTGCAGGACTACTTGACCGAAGGCCAGATCGTCAAAGTCAAGGTGTTGGAGACCGACGAAAAGGGTCGCGTCAAGCTGTCGATGAAGGCACTGACGGAGCGTCCGGCTGGCATGGAGTTCCAGGAACGCGCGCCGCGTGAAGACCGTGGTGGCGAGCGCCGCGAGCGCTCCGACCGTGGTGACCGCGGTGGTGACCGTGGTGAGCGTCAGCCGCGTTTCAACAACGAGCAGCGCAACGAGCCGCGCAGCGACTCGCGCAATGACCAGCCGGCGCCTGTCGCCGAGCAAGCACCTCGCGAATCGCAAGAGTGAGAAGGGCGAGGCGGTGTTGGCTCTGGAGCCACTGCCGCTGCCTTCTCACGGTAGCCCGCGCCTGTCCACAAGGCAGACGCTGCAGCCTGGAAAGATCATGAAAGCCATTGAAATCAGTTCGTACGGCGCCCCCGAGGTGCTGCGCGTGGTGGAACGCCCTGAGCCGGTGGCCGGCGCGGGCGAACTGCTGATTCGCGTGGTCGCGAGCGGCGTCAACCGGCCCGACGTGTTGCAACGTACGGGTCACTATCCAGTGCCGCCCGGTGCGTCCGATCTGCCGGGCCTCGAATTGGCGGGGCGCATCCTCTCGGGCGATCCCGAAGCGATGGCCGAGGCAGGCTTTGCTATCGGCGATGCCGTTTGCGCACTCGTAGCGGGCGGCGGCTACGCTGAATATTGCGTCGCGCCGATAGCGCAATGCCTCCCGGTGCCAACGGGCTGGAGCGAAGTAGACGCTGCGTCTTTGCCTGAAACCTTCTTCACCGTGTGGAGCAATGTGTTCGACCGCGGCCGGCTGCAAAAGGGCGAAACTTTGTTGATTCAGGGCGGTTCGAGCGGCATTGGCGTCACGGCGATTCAGATTGCCAAGGCGTTTGGTGCAACCGTCATCGTCACGGCTGGCAGCGATGAAAAGTGTGCCGCCTGCCGGACGCTGGGCGCGGACCACGCTATCAACTACAAGACCACCGACTTCGTGGCAGAGGTGAAGGCGATCACGGGCGGCAGGGGGGTCGATGTCGTTCTCGACATGGTCGCCGGCAGCTATGTAGCGCGCGAGATCGAGTGCATGGCCGAAGACGGCCGTCTCGTGATGATCGCGGTACAAGGAGGCGTGAACAGCGAGTTCAATGCAGGCCTCGTGCTGCGCCGTCGGCTAACCGTAACCGGTTCGACATTGCGACCGCGGCCGATCGCCTTTAAGGGTGCCATCGCCAAGTCGCTGCGCGAAAAGGTCTGGCCGTTGCTCGAATCTGGCGCAATCAGGCCTGTCATTCACAGCACTTTTGCCGCTGTTGGCGAACCGAGTGGCGCTGCGCAGGCTCATACGTTGATGGAATCGAACCAGCACATCGGCAAGATCGTGTTGACGTGGTGAATGCGATGACGAAACACACCAAGTTGATTGCCGGTAATTGGAAGATGAACGGTGGCCTCGATGTCAACGAGACGTTGGTGCGCGCGCTTCTGCAAGGCCTTGGCAATATCGAATGCGATGTGGCGCTTTGCGCTCCGGCGCCATACTTTGCGCAAGTGCAGTCGTTGATCGCCGGCTCGAAGCTCGCTTTGGGCGCGCAAGACATCTCTGCGCATGCTCAGGGCGCTTTCACCGGTGAGCAATCGGCCGCGATGCTGAAAGAGTTCGGCGTTCGCTATGCGATCGTCGGCCACTCGGAGCGTCGGCAATACCACGGTGAAACTGACGAAGTCGTTGCCGCAAAGGCAGCGGCAGCGCTGGCCAACGGCATCACGCCGATCATCTGCGTCGGCGAAACGTTGACGCAGCGCGAAGCAGGCCAAACCGAGGAAGTCGTCAAGCGACAGCTGGCCGCAGTGATCCATGTGAACGGGCATTGCATCAGCGAAATCGTCGTAGCGTACGAGCCCGTATGGGCTATCGGTACAGGCAAGACCGCGTCGCCCCAACAAGCGCAAGCGGTACATGCGGTGTTGCGTGCGCAGTTGCACCACGCGGCCAGTGAACACGCTGCCGGCATCCGCATCCTTTACGGCGGCAGCATGAACGCAGCGAACGCTGCAGAACTGCTCGCGCAAGCTGACATCGACGGCGGCCTCATCGGCGGCGCATCGCTCAAGGCCCCTGACTTTTTGCAAATCATTGCCGCAGCCGCCTGAGCGCGCTGCAACCCCTGGAGTAAGAACGAATGAACATAGTCCTCAATCTTTTGGTCGGCGTGCAGATGCTGTCGGCGCTCGTGATGATTGGCCTCATCCTGATTCAACATGGCAAGGGCGCCGACATGGGCGCGGCCTTTGGCAGCGGCAGTGCCGGCAGCCTCTTCGGCGCCAGCGGAAGTGCGAACTTTCTTTCGCGCACTACGGCTGTGCTTGCTGCGGTCTTCTTCGTGTGCACCTTGCTGTTGGCTTATTTCAGCCACGCGCGTCCCACTGGCGGTGATAGTTTGCTGGAGCGCGCTGCGATCGGCGCACCTGCTGCACCGGCGGCGGGCGCAGCGTCGCAGATCCCGTCGAGCAGTGCGCCTGCACCAGCATCGGCACCGGCCGCACCGGCATCGGGCGCTGCGCAGATTCCGTCGAAGTAATGATGTTGCTTTCGGTGCGACGTGCCAACAGAAAACGTTGCATTTGAGGGTAAACTCTAAAGCTGTCTGGAAAGCCAAACCTTCACGGGTTCCTCATGCCATCCGGACAGAAAAAACCGCGGTCGTGGTGAAATTGGTAGACACGCTATCTTGAGGGGGTAGTGGCGAAAGCTGTGCGAGTTCGAGTCTCGCCGACCGCACCAAATCTCACCGACACGCAGCAACGACCACGTTGCGGTGTGTCGGTGGCAAGCGGTGATAAAAACATCCGATGAATCTCGATTCCTACCTTCCAGTCCTGCTGTTCATCCTGGTCGGCGTCGGCGTCGGCATCCTTCCCCAAGCTATCGGTTACGTCCTCGGCCCCAACCGGCCCGACGCCGCAAAAAACGCGCCCTACGAGTGCGGTTTTGAAGCCTTCGAGGATGCACGCATGAAATTCGATGTGCGCTATTACTTGGTCGCCATTCTCTTTATCTTGTTCGATCTGGAAATTGCCTTCCTGTTCCCATGGGCTATTGCCCTCAAGGAGATCGGGGCCGTTGGCTTCTGGGCAATGATGATCTTTCTCGCCATCCTCGTCGTGGGCTTCGCCTACGAGTGGAAAAAAGGCGCCCTGGATTGGGAATGAAAAGGAATTTGCGCAATGGCCATTGAAGGCGTCATGAAAGAAGGCTTCGTCACCACCACATACGACTCAGTGGTGAATTGGGCGAAGACCGGATCACTGTGGCCGATGACATTCGGTCTGGCCTGCTGCGCAGTTGAAATGATGCATGCGGGCGCGGCCCGCTACGACATCGACCGCTTCGGCATGTTGTTTCGGCCGAGTCCGCGTCAGTCCGATCTGATGATCGTGGCGGGCACGCTCTGCAACAAGATGGCTCCTGCCTTGCGCAAAGTCTACGACCAGATGCCCGAGCCGCGTTGGGTGCTCTCGATGGGATCGTGTGCCAATGGCGGCGGTTACTACCACTACAGCTATTCCGTCGTGCGTGGTTGCGACCGCATCGTGCCTGTCGACGTGTATGTGCCGGGTTGCCCGCCCACCGCCGAGGCATTGCTGTACGGAGTGATCCAGTTGCAGCAAAAAATTCGCCGCACCAACACCATTGCCCGCGCCTGAGGAATTGCAAACGATGACGGACTTTGCAATTTCGCCCGACGCGCTTCTGGCGAACATCACCGAGACGCTGGGCGTCAAGGCCAAGAGCATCAAGCTGGCTTTGGGTGAAGTGACTGTGGTGGTCGACGCTACCGACTACATTGAAGCGGCAGTCATGCTGCGCGATGCGCCTGGTTGCCGCTTCGAGCAGCTCATCGATTTGTGCGGGCTCGACTACTCCGAGTACCGCGACGGGGAATGGCATGGCGAACGGTTTTGCGTCGTGACGCATCTGCTTTCGGTCAGCCTGAATCAGCGTGTGCGACTCAAGGTGTTCGCACCCAACGAAGATTTGCCGGTCGTCGATTCTTTGCAGCCTGTGTGGAGTGCCGCGACCTGGTTCGAGCGCGAAGCCTTCGACCTGTACGGCATCGTGTTCGAAGGGCATGACGACTTGCGCCGCATCCTGACCGACTACGGATTCATCGGCCATCCGTTCCGCAAAGACTTCCCGGTGTCGGGCCACGTCGAAATGCGCTATGACGCCGAGCAGAAGCGAGTCGTCTATCAACCCGTTTCGATCGAACCGCGAGAGGTCACGCCACGCGTGATTCGCGAAGACAACTACGGCGGACTGCACTGATGGCGGAAATCAAGAATTACACGCTGAACTTCGGCCCGCAGCATCCGGCAGCGCACGGTGTGCTGCGCCTCGTGCTCGAGCTCGACGGCGAAGTCATACAGCGCGCCGATCCGCACATCGGTCTGCTGCACCGCGCGACTGAAAAGCTCGCCGAGTCGCGCACGTTCATTCAGTCGTTGCCCTACATGGACCGCCTCGACTACGTGTCGATGATGAGCAACGAGCACGCGTATTGCCTCGCCATCGAGAAGCTTCTTGGCCTCGAGGTGCCCATCCGGGCGCAGTACATCCGTGTCATGTTCGCTGAGATCACGCGGTTGCTGAACCATCTGCTGTGGCTGGGTGCGCATGGTCTGGACTGCGGTGCCATGAACGTGCTCATCTATTGCTTTCGCGAGCGTGAAGACCTGTTCGACATGTACGAAGCGGTTTCAGGCGCCCGCATGCATGCCGCTTATTTCCGTCCTGGCGGCGTGTATCGCGACTTGCCGGATGCGATGCCGCAATACAAGGTCAGCAAGATCAAGAACGCCAAGGCGATCGATCGGCTGAACGAAAATCGCCAGGGATCGTTGCTTGATTTCATCGACGATTTCAGCAAGCGCTTTCCGAAGATGGTTGACGAGTACGAGACACTTCTCACCGACAACCGCATCTGGAAACAACGCACGGTAGGTATCGGCGTCGTGACACCGGAGCGCGCGTTGAACCTGGGCTTTACTGGTCCGATGTTGCGTGGTTCCGGCATCGAATGGGATTTGCGCAAGAAGCAGCCGTACGACGTCTACGACCAGATGGATTTCGACATCGCCATCGGCAAGACTGGCGACTGCTATGACCGCTATCTGGTTCGCATCGAAGAGATGCGCCAGGCCAATCGGATCATCCAGCAGTGCTCTGCCTGGTTGCGCACGAACGATGGCCCGGTGATAACCGCCAACCATAAGGTGGCGGCTCCGGCACGCGAATCGATGAAGGCGAACATGGAGGAGTTGATCCACCACTTCAAGCTTTTCACCGAAGGGTTCCATGTGCCCGAAGGCGAGGCGTATGCCGCTGTCGAGCACCCCAAGGGCGAGTTCGGCATCTACCTAGTGAGCGACGGTGCCAACAAGCCATACCGCCTCAAGATCCGGCCGCCAGGTTTTCCGCATTTGGCCGCGCTCGACGAGATGGCGCGTGGTCACATGATTGCCGATGCCGTCGCCGTGATCGGCACGATGGACATCGTGTTCGGCGAAATCGACAGGTGATTCAACCTATGAATTCAGACACCTTGAAGCATGCGTCGGCGCCTCTCTCGCAAGAGATGCTAGACAAGTTCGCGCGAGAAGTTGCCAAGTACCCGCCTGCAGGCAAAGACTCTGCAGTGATGGCCTGCCTGGCGTTTATCCAGCAGGAAGAAGGCTACGTAAGCCTGCAGCGCGAGCGTGATGTGGCTGAGTACCTCAGCATGGCGCCGATTGCGGTGCATGAGGTGACGACCTTCTACAACATGTACAACCAGCATCCGGTGGGCAAGTACAAGCTCAACGTGTGCACCAACCTGCCGTGCCTGTTGCGTGATGGCGCCAAGGCGCTGGCGCATCTCGAAAAGAAGCTGGGTATCGTGATGGGCGGCACCACGGCCGACGGTTTCTTCACGCTGCAGCAAAGCGAGTGCCTGGGCGCCTGCGCGGACTCGCCGGTCATGCTGGTCAACGACCGCACGATGTGCAGCTTCATGAGCAACGAAAAGCTCGATCAACTCATTGACGGTTTGCGCGGTGCAACCACCGGAGAGGCTTCCTGATGTCGCCCGATCAAGTGCTTTCACAGTTTCAGGCAACGGGCGTTCAGACCTGTTTCCATGACCGACATATCGGCGCACAGATCTACGCCGGGCTCGATGGCACCAACTGGCGCCTGTCCGACTACGAAGCGCGCGGCGGCTACGCAGCATTGCGCAAAATCCTGAACGAGGGCATGACCTCTGACCAGGTGATCGCCGAAGTCAAGGCATCGGGCTTGCGTGGCCGCGGCGGTGCGGGCTTTCCGACGGGGCTCAAGTGGAGCTTCATGCCGCGCCAGTTTCCGGGCCAGAAGTATCTTGTCTGTAACTCGGACGAGGGCGAGCCAGGAACTTGCAAAGACCGCGACATCCTCCAGTTCAATCCGCACATCGTGATCGAAGGCATGGCGATCGCCGCATTCGCGATGGGCATCAGCGTCGGCTACAACTACATCCACGGCGAGATCTTCACGAGCTACGACCGCTTCGAAGAAGCGCTGGAAGAAGCACGCGCTGCCGGCTACCTTGGCGACGGCATCATGGGCAGCACGTACAACTTCCAGTTGCATGCAGCGCATGGTTTTGGCGCGTACATCTGCGGGGAAGAAACCGCCTTGCTCGAATCGCTCGAAGGCAAGAAGGGGCAGCCGCGCTTCAAGCCGCCGTTCCCGGCTAGCTTCGGTCTCTACGGCAAGCCGACGACGATCAACAACACAGAGACCTTCGCGGCCGTGCCGTGGATCATCCGCAACGGCGGATCGGCGTACCTCGAATGCGGCAAGCCGAACAACGGCGGCACCAAGATCTATTCGGTCAGCGGCGATGTCGAGTTGCCCGGCAACTATGAAGTGCCAATGGGCACACCGTTCAGCAAGCTTCTGGAACTGGCAGGCGGCGTTCGCAAGGGCCGCACGCTCAAGGCGGTGATCCCCGGTGGTTCTTCATCACCAGTGCTGCCGGCGGCAATCATGATGGATTGCACGATGGACTACGACTCCATCGCCAAGGCCGGCTCGATGCTCGGCTCGGGCGCGGTCATCGTTATGGACGACAGCCGCTCGATGGTCGAGTCGCTACGCCGCTTGTCGTACTTCTACATGCACGAGTCGTGCGGTCAATGCACGCCGTGTCGCGAAGGCACCGGCTGGCTCTGGCGGGTGGTCGACCGCATCCACAACGGTCTTGGCAAGCAAACCGACATGGACCTGCTGAACTCCGTCGCCGACAACATCCAGGGTCGCACGATTTGCGCATTGGGCGACGCCGCCGCGATGCCGGTGCGCGCCATGATCAAGCACTTCCGCCACGAGTTCGAGGCACTGATTCCGGGCTATGCGCCCAATGCGGCTGCCAAAGCCTGAGGCCCGGTAAACAAAAATGGTTGAAATCGAACTCGACGGCAAGAAGGTCGAAATCATCGAGGGCAGCATGATCATGCATGCGGCCGACAAGGCGGGGACGTACATCCCGCACTTCTGCTATCACAAGAAGCTCAGCATCGCGGCCAACTGCCGCATGTGCCTGGTCGACGTCGAGAAGGCGCCCAAGCCGATGCCGGCCTGCGCTACGCCCGTGACGCAGGGCATGATCGTTCGCACCAAGAGCGAAAAGGCCATCAAGGCGCAGCAGTCCGTGATGGAGTTTTTGCTCATCAACCATCCGCTCGACTGCCCGATCTGCGACCAGGGCGGCGAATGCCAGTTGCAGGACCTGGCGGTCGGCTACGGTGGATCGAGCTCGCGCTACGAAGAAGAAAAGCGCGTGGTCTTTCACAAGGACGTCGGCCCGCTGATCAGCATGGAAGAGATGAGCCGCTGCATCCATTGCACGCGCTGTGTCCGCTTCGGCCAGGAGGTGGCAGGCGTGATGGAACTCGGCATGTCGCACCGTGGCGAGCACGCCGAGATCGAAACCTTCGTCGGTGACTCTGTCGACTCCGAACTGTCCGGCAACATGATCGACATCTGTCCGGTCGGCGCACTGACCAGCAAGCCGTTTCGGTACAGTGCCCGCACGTGGGAACTGTCGCGCCGCAAGTCGGTGAGTCCGCACGACTCGACCGGTGCCAACCTGATCGTCCAGGTCAAGAACAACAAGGTGATGCGCGTCGTTCCACTGGAGAATGAAGATGTCAACGAATGCTGGATCGCCGACCGCGACCGTTTCTCGTATGAAGCGCTCAACGGTCCCGAGCGCCTGACGCAGCCCATGCTGAAGCAGGGTGGCCAATGGCAGCAAGTCGACTGGCAAACCGCGCTTGAATACGTTGCCAACGGTCTGAAGCAGATCAAGACCGATCACGGCCCACAAAGCATCGGCACGCTGGTGAGCCCGCACAGTACGCTCGAAGAACTGCAACTCGCGACCCTGCTGACACGCGAACTCGGCAGCGACAACATCGACTACCGCCTGCGCAACGCAGAGTTCGGCGCGTTCGAAGGCATTCGTTGGCTCGGCACATCGATCGCATCGTTGTCGCAACTGCAGCGCGTGCTGGTCATCGGTTCTAACCTGCGTAAAGAGCACCCGCTGTTTGCACAGCGCATTCGTCAATCGGTGCGCAAGGGCGGGGCGCTCAGCGTCGTCACGTCGGCCACGTTGATGGCCGATGACGACGCGTGGGCAATGAAGGCGGGCAGCGTTGTGCGCGTGGGCGCCGAACAGTGGTTTGCCGCGTTGGCAGGCATCGCTTCCGCCATCGGGCAAAGCGCTGGCACCACCTCGCCAGTCGAAACCAAAGATGCACCGAGCGATGTGGCGCAAGCCATTGCAAAGTCGCTGCTCAGCGGCGAGCGCAAAGCCATCCTGCTAGGCAATGCCGCCGCACACCACGCCGACGCGGGCGCGCTGCTTGCGCTGGCCCAGTGGATTGGCGCACAGACCGGCGCGAGCGTCGGTTACCTGACCGAAGCGGCCAATACGGTCGGCGCCCAACTCGTCGGCGCGATGCCGAAAAGCAATGGCCTGAACGCCGCGCAAATGATGTCGGGCGGCCTCAAGGCGGCGCTGATCCTCAACAACGAACCGGTGTTCGACTCCGCCATCGGTGCTGCGGCATCCGATGCTCTGTTCAAAGCTCAGATGGTCGTGACGTTGAGCCCGTTCAAGGCCAATCTGGAATTCAGCGATGTGCTGTTGCCCATCGCGCCGTTCACAGAAACGCCGGGTACGTTCGTCAACGCCGAAGGCCGGCTGCAGAGCTTCCATGCGGTGGTCAAGCCGCTCGGCGAAGCGCGTCCCGCGTGGAAAGTGCTGCGCGTGCTTGCCAATTTGCTCGGTCTTCAAGGCTTCGCATTCGAGTCGACGGCAGACGTGCTTCGCAGTATTGGCGAGGGTACGCAGGTGTCGGCCGACAAGCTGAGCAACGCTACGCAAGCTCTTGCAGCGGCGTCGAGCGAAACTGCTGCGGCACCCGTGGTGGCCAGCATCTATCAGCTCGACTCTATCGTCCGGCGCGCGCCGTCGCTGCAGCTCACCGCTGATGCTCGCAGCACCTACGACCGGCGCCACGCAGTCCCGGCCGCAGAGGCGCTGGCATCATGATCGACGCGATTTTCGGCTTCGGCCATGACCTGATAGGGGCTGGCTGGTGGACCGCCGTGGTCTGGCCAATCGTCTGGACGCTCATCAAGATCGTCGTGGTGGTGCTGCCGTTGATGGGCGCCGTGGCCTACCTCACGCTGTGGGAACGCAAGGCGATCGGCTTCACGCAAATCCGCATCGGGCCAAACCGCACCGGCCCGTTCGGCTTGCTGCAGCCCATCGCGGACGCGCTCAAATTGATGACCAAGGAAATCATCATTCCGACGGTCGCCAACAAAGGCCTGTTCCTGCTCGGCCCGATCATGACGATCATGCCGGCGCTGGCGGCTTGGGCCGTGATTCCGTTTGGGCCTGAAGTCGCGTTGGCCAACATCAACGCCGGGCTGTTGTTCGTCATGGCCATCACCTCGCTGGAGGTCTATGGCGTGATCATTGCTGGTTGGGCTTCAAATTCGAAGTACGCGTTTCTTGGTGCACTTCGCGCATCGGCGCAAATGGTCAGCTACGAAATTGCGATGGGCTTCTGCTTCGTCGTCGTGCTGATGGTGTCGGCCAGTCTCAACATGACCGACATCGTGATGGGGCAGGGCAGGGGCACCTTCGCATCGATGGGCGTCGGTTTGCTGTCGTGGAACTGGTTGTCGTTGCTGCCAATCTTCGTCGTCTACTTCATCTCCGGCCTGGCAGAGACCAACCGTCACCCGTTCGACGTGGTCGAAGGTGAGTCCGAGATCGTCGCGGGCCACATGATCGAATACTCGGGCATGAGCTTTGCCATGTTCTTTCTCGCCGAATACGCCAATATGTGGCTGGTTTCGATCCTGACCGTTATCCTGTTCCTGGGCGGCTGGTTGCCGCCGTTCGAGTTCCTCAGCTTCATTCCGGGCTGGATCTGGCTGGGCATCAAGACCTTCTGCGTGGTCACGATGTTCCTGTGGGTTCGCTCGACCTTCCCGCGCTTTCGCTATGACCAGATCATGCGGCTCGGTTGGAAGATCTTCATTCCGATCACGCTCGTGTGGCTGGTCGTGGTCGGCGCTTGGATGCAGACCCCTTTCAACATCTGGAAATAAACGGAACTGCCATGACTGCGCCCACCGCCAGCGCGATTGCGCGCTCTTCTACGATCCCGTCCGCGCCTTTCTCCTTGAAAGACTTTCTCGGCAGCTTCATGCTGTTCGAGTTGTTCAAGGGCTTGGCGATCACCGGAAAATATGCTTTCGCCCGCAAGATCACGGTCCAGTTCCCAGAAGAAAAGACGCCGCAGTCGCCGCGCTTTCGTGGGCTGCATGCACTTCGTCGCTATGAGAACGGGGAAGAGCGATGCATCGGCTGCAAGCTTTGCGAGGCCGTCTGCCCCGCGCTGGCGATCACTATCGAAACCGATGTGCGTGACGACGGCTCGCGCCGCACCACTCGCTACGACATCGACCTGACCAAGTGCATCTTCTGCGGCTTCTGCGAAGAGAGTTGCCCGGTCGATTCGATTGTCGAAACGCACATCTTCGAATACCACGGTGAGAAACGCGGCGACCTGTACTTCACCAAAGACATGTTGCTTGCCGTGGGCGATCGCTACGAAAAAGAGATCGCGGCCAACAAGGCTGCCGACGCCAAATACCGCTGAGGCGGATTGGTCCAAAACTCGCAACCAACTCGCTCCATGGACGTCAAGACCGGTCTGTTTTATCTATTTGCCGCGGTGCTGCTGTTTGCATCCTTCCGCGTCATCACATCGCGCAATCCCGTGTATGCGGCGCTGTATTTGGTGCTTGCATTTTTTCAGGCGTCTGCGATCTGGCTGTTGTTGCGCGCGGAGTTTCTGGCCATCGCGCTGGTGTTGGTCTATGTCGGCGCGGTGATGGTTTTGTTCCTGTTTGTTGTGATGATGCTCGACATCAATGTCGACAGCTTGCGTGAGGGCTTTTGGAAGCACTTCCCGCTGGCGGCGGCGGTCGGCGCGATCATCGCGCTCGAGATGGCCGGCGTGTTGATGGGCGGTTTCCGCCTCAACGAGTCGCCGCATGCTATGGCTTCGGCTGCCGGCAGTTCGAACACGCTGGAACTCGGCAAGTTGCTGTACAGCCAGTATCTCTATCCCCTTGAAATCGCGGCCGTCATCTTGCTGGTCGCCATCATTGCCGCTATCGCGCTGACGTTGCGCACACGCAAGGACAGCAAGCACATGAACCCGTCGGATCAGGTCCGCGTCAAGGCGCGCGACCGCGTACGCGTCGTGCAAATGGGCGTCACTCGGCCGGCGCAACCGGTCGTGCCGGTCACACCTGCTGCATCTGTCGCAGCCGCAGCACCCACGACATCTGCGACAGGGGGCACCAAGGCATGACACTTTCGCTCGGACACTTTCTATCGCTGGGTGCGATGCTCTTCGCGTTGTCGGTCATCGGTATCTTTCTGAACCGTAAGAATCTGATCGTGCTCTTGATGTGCATCGAGCTGATGCTTCTTGCGGTCAACACCAACTTCGTCGCGTTCTCGTACTACCTCGGCGACATGCATGGTCAGATTTTCGTGTTCTTCATTCTGACGGTGGCGGCGGCAGAGTCGGCCATCGGCCTGGCGCTGCTGGTGCTGCTGTTTCGCAACAAGTCGAGCATCAACGTCGACGAGCTCAACTCGCTCAAGGGCTAAGAGTTTCAACCATGAGCGCAACGCTTTCTGCATCCACCCTGCTGGCCGTGCCCCTGGCGCCGCTGGTCGGCTCCGTCATCGCCGGTCTGTTCGGCACGAAGTTCGGCGGAAATCACATCGGCCGCAAAGTCACGCATTGGCTGACCATCCTCGGCGTCCTGGTGGCTTTCGTCATTTCGGCCCTGACGCTCAAAAGCGTCGTCGTCGACGGCGCTCGTTTCAACGCGACGTTGTACGAATGGATGGTGGTTGGCGGCCTGAAGATGGAAGTCGGCTTTCTGGTCGACGGCCTGACCGCGATGATGATGTGCGTTGTCACCTTCGTCTCGCTCATGGTGCACATCTACACCATCGGCTACATGGAGGAAGACGAAGGCTACAACCGCTTCTTCTCGTACATCTCGCTTTTCACCTTCTCGATGCTGATGCTCGTCATGAGCAACAACATGCTGCAGTTGTTTTTCGGCTGGGAGGCGGTGGGCCTGGTGTCGTATCTGTTGATCGGCTTCTGGTTCAACAAGCCGACAGCCATCTTCGCGAACATGAAGGCGTTTCTGGTCAACCGAGTGGGCGACTTCGGTTTCATCCTGGGCATTGGACTGGTCGCGGCATACGCTGGCACGCTGAACTACGGTGAAGCCTTCCTCAAGGCCGACAGCTTGGCTACGCTCACCTTTCCCGGTACCGACTGGATGCTGATCACCGTGATCTGCATCTGCCTGTTCATCGGCGCGATGGGCAAGAGTGCGCAGTTTCCGCTGCACGTCTGGCTGCCCGATTCGATGGAAGGCCCGACCCCGATCTCGGCATTGATCCACGCAGCGACCATGGTGACAGCCGGCATCTTCATGGTGGCGCGCATGTCGCCGTTGTTCGAGTTGAGCGACACCGCGTTGAGTTTCATCATGGTGATCGGTGCTATCACCGCGCTGTTCATGGGCTTCCTCGGAATCATCCAGAACGACATCAAGCGCGTCATCGCGTATTCCACGCTTTCGCAACTCGGCTACATGACGGTCGCGCTCGGCGCCTCGGCCTATTCGGTCGCGGTGTTTCACCTGATGACGCACGCCTTCTTCAAGGCACTGCTGTTTCTCGGCGCCGGCTCGGTCATCATCGGCATGCACCACAACCAGGACATCCGCTGGATGGGCGGCGTGCGCAAGTACATGCCGATCACCTGGATCACCTTCCTGCTCGGCTCGTTGGCGCTGATCGGCACGCCGTTTTTCGCCGGCTTCTACTCCAAGGACAGCATCATCGAAGTGGTGCACGAGAGCCATTTGTGGGGTTCCGGCTTTGCCTACTTTGCCGTGCTGGCCGGTGTATTCATCACCGCGTTCTATTCGTTCCGGCTCTACTTCCTGGTGTTTCATGGCAAAGAGCGCTACGACCAGAATCCGGACACGCATCACGATGCACACGCGACGCATGACGCGCACGACGAACACGCAAGCCACGACGAGCCCAACGTGTCGCACGACGCCCACGGCCATGACCCGCACGCCAAGCCTCACGAGTCACCCTGGGTGGTCTGGCTGCCGCTCGTGTTGCTGGCCATTCCATCCGTGGTGATCGGCTTCCTCACGATCAAGCCAATGTTGTACGGCGGCTTCTTCAAGGACGCGATCCTGATCGATGCGGAAAAACATCCGGCTATGGAGGAATTGGCTCAAGGCTTCGAGCACGCCGGTTCAGCCGTCGGCATGGCCCTGCACGGTTTCACCGCGCTGCCGTTCTGGCTCGCGCTGGCGGGCGTCGTGTTGTCCTGGTACATGTACATGATCAATCCGGCCTTGCCGGCGGCGATCAAGCGCACGTGCGGTCCGGTCTACCGTCTGCTCGAGAACAAGTATTACCTCGACTGGATCAACGAGAACATCGTCGCGCGCGGTGCGCGGGCACTCGGCACCGGTCTGTGGAAGGGCGGCGACCAAGCCATCATCGATGGCGCCCTCGTCAATGGCTCATGGAAGCTGGTCGGTCGCATTTCCGGTGCGGTGCGCTGGCTGCAGTCCGGCTACATCTACCACTACGCTTTCGCGATGCTGTTGGGCATCTTCGTTTTGATGACGTACTTCGTCTGGTTCAACCGCTAAATTGCCGAGCGCTGGAGAAAAATAAAAATGGGTTTGTTGAGCCTTGCCATCTGGGTGCCGATTGCATTCGGCGCCGTGTTGCTGGCTTTTGGCCGTGACGAGCATGCGACGGCTGTGCGCTGGATCGCTTTGATTGGCTCCATCCTGAGCTTCATCGTTACGATTCCGCTTTTCACGCGCTTCCAGAACGGCAGCGCCGCGATGCAGTTCGTCGAAAAAGAGGGCTGGATCGATCGCTTCCACGTCAATTACCACCTGGGCATCGATGGCATCTCGATGTGGCTGGTGCTGCTGACGTCGTTCATCACCGTCGTCGTGGTGATCTCTGCTTGGGAGGTGATCACCGAGCGCGTCAACCAGTACATGGGTGCGTTCCTGATCTTGTCGGGCTTCATGATCGGCGTGTTCTCCGCGCTGGACGGGCTGCTTTTCTACGTCTTCTTCGAAGCCACGCTGATTCCGATGTACCTCATCATCGGAATCTGGGGCGGGCCGAACAAGATCTACGCGGCCTTCAAGTTCTTTCTGTACACGCTGCTCGGCTCGCTGCTGATGCTCGTCGCGCTGATTTTTCTGTACAACAAATCCGGCGGCAGTTTCGACATCCTGACGTGGCACCAGCTGCCGCTGACGGGCAGCGTACAGACCTTCCTGTTCTTCGCCTTCTTCGCTGCATTCGCTGTCAAGGTGCCGACGTGGCCGGTCCACACGTGGTTGCCCGACGTGCACGTCGAGGCGCCCACCGGCGGCTCTGCCGTGCTGGCGGCCATCATGCTGAAGCTCGGCGCCTACGGCTTCCTGCGTTTCTCGATGCCGATCGCTCCGGACGCCTCGCACGAGTGGGCGTGGTTGATGATCACGCTGTCTCTGATCGCAGTGATCTATGTCGGCCTGGTCGCTCTTGTGCAGCAGGACATGAAGAAGCTGGTGGCGTATTCGTCGGTGGCGCACATGGGCTTCGTCACGCTGGGCTTCTTTATCTTCAGCGAACTCGGCGTGTCGGGCGGGATCGTTCAGATGATCGCGCACGGCTTTGTTTCAGGCGCCATGTTCCTCGGCATCGGCGTGTTGTACGACCGGGTGCATTCGCGCCAGATCGCCGACTACGGTGGCGTCGTCAACACCATGCCCAAATTCGCCGCCTTCGCGCTGTTGTTCGCCATGGCCAATTGCGGCCTGCCGGGCACGGCCGGTTTCGTCGGCGAATGGATGGTCATTCTGGGCGCCGTCAAATACAACTTCTGGATCGGCTTCGGTGCCGCAACGGCGTTGATCTTCGGTGCTGCCTACACACTTTGGATGTACAAGCGCGTTTATCTCGGCCCGGTCGGCAACCACCACGTCAAGGAGCTGAAGGACATCAATGCACGCGAGTTCGTGATGCTGTCGCTGCTCGCCATCGCCGTGCTGTGGATGGGCCTGTATCCCAAGCCGTTCACCGACGCGATGAACGCGTCGGTCGACGGTTTGCTTAAGCACGTCGCCGTGTCCAAGATCCCCCGCTGAAGAAGAGAACGAGATGATTGACAAACTCAGCTGGATCACGATTTACCCAGAGGTCGTCCTCCTGGTCATGGCCTGCATCATTGCGCTCGTCGACCTGTCTGGCGAGCCCGGCGCACGACGCACGCGCACCTATGTACTGACGCTTGCCACGCTGGCGGTGGTCGCAGTGCTGACTGGCCTGAACGCGGCTGACGGCAAGACGATCTACGGCTTCGGCGGCATGGTCGTGAGCGACCCGATGGGCAACTGGCTCAAGTGCTTTGCGACGATCGCCTTGATGGTGACGCTGATCTATGGCCGGCCTTATGCGGCGGATCGCGACATGCTCCGCGGTGGCGAGATGTTCACGATCAGCATGTTCGCGCTGCTCGGCATCTTCGTCATGATGTCGGGAAGCAACTTCTTGGTCATCTACCTTGGGCTCGAATTGCTGACGTTGTCGAGCTATGCGCTGGTCGCGCTGCGACGCGACAACGCGGTCGCCAGCGAAGCCGCCATGAAGTACTTCGTGCTCGGCGCGATGGCGAGCGGCTTCTTGCTTTATGGCTTGTCGATGATGTACGGCGCGACCGGCTCACTCGACATCAACGAAGTCTTCAAGGCGATATCGACGCACAAGGTCAATCACCAGGTGCTGGTGTTCGGTCTGGTCTTCATCGTGGCCGGTCTCGGCTTCAAGGTCGGTGCCGCACCGTTCCATATGTGGGTACCCGACGTGTACCAGGGTGCGCCGACCGCCGTCACTTTGCTGATCGGTGCAGCGCCTGAACTGGCGGCTTTCGCCATCATCATTCGCTTGCTCGTCGAAGGCTTGTTGCCACTCGCGATCGACTGGCAACAAATGCTCGCCTTGTTGGCCATCGCGTCCCTGCTGGTCGGCAATCTGGCGGCCATCGCGCAGACCAACCTGAAGCGGATGCTGGCGTACTCGACCATCTCGCAGATGGGCTTCATGCTGCTGGGCCTGGTCGCAGGCGTGGTCAACGGCAATACATACAACGCACAGTTTGCCTACAGCGCGTCGATGTTCTACATCGTGACCTACGTGCTTACGACGCTGGCGAGCTTCGGCATCATCCTGCTGCTCGCGCGCGAAGGTTTCGAGAGCGAAGAGATCGTCGATCTGGCGGGCCTCAACCAACGCAGCCCGCTGTATGCCGGCGTCATGGCGGTCGCGATGTTCTCGCTTGCCGGCTTGCCGCCGCTGGTCGGCTTCTACGCCAAGCTGGCGGTACTGCAGGCCCTCATCGCCTCGGGGCAGGCCATCTACATCGGCCTCGCGGTCTTTGCGGTGATCATGTCGCTCGTCGGCGCTTTCTATTACCTGCGCATCGTCAAGGTGATGTACTTCGACAAGCCGGTCACTGCCAGCACAGTCTCCGCCAGCATCGACGTGCGCTTCGTGCTGACGCTCAACGGCGCGTTGATCCTGATCCTCGGCATCGTGCCGGGCGGCTTGATGACGCTGTGTGCCAAGGCGATCATCGCCACACTGACGAGCTGAGCGCGCCGCGTGTCGCAGAGCGCTTCGGTCTGGCTGGTGCTCATCGTGGCGCTGATTGCGGCCAACCTGCCGTTCGCCAACGAGCGCCTGCTGGCACTGGTGCCGCTCTGGAAGCGCGCCAGCAAACCGCTCGCCGCACGATTCGGTGAACTGGTGCTGCTGTATTTCTTGGTGGGCGGTGTCGGTTTGCTCTTCGAGCGCCGACTCGGCCAGATCTCGCCGCAAGGCTGGGAGTTCTACGCGGTGACCGGCGCGCTCTTTATCGTGCTGGCTTTCCCGGGATTCACCTGGCGCTACTTGCTCAAACACCGCAAACACCGGGCTGGCTGATGACCGACGCGCACCTTAAAGAAGAAGCCATCGGCAGTGAAGTGCTGCTCGACGGCAATTTCCTGCATGCGCGCCGCGACACCGTGCGGTTGCCTGACGGTGCAAGTGCCACGCGTGAGTACGTCATTCATCCCGGCGCCGTAGTGGTGATCCCGATGCTCGACGACGGCCGCATCGTGCTCGAGCGGCAATACCGCTATCCGATCGGGCAGGTGATGATCGAGTTTCCTGCCGGCAAGCTCGATGCCGGTGAAGCGCCGCTGGTATGCGGACAGCGAGAACTGCTGGAAGAAACCGGCTACACGGCCATCGAGTGGGCCCATGCGGGTGCGATGCACCTTGCCGTGGCCTATTCAACCGAAATCATTCACATCTACTTTGCGCGGGGCTTGTCTTTGGGGGAGCGTCAGCTGGACCACGGCGAGTTTCTCGATGTGTTCACCGCCACTCCCGCCGAGCTGTTCTCATGGTGCCGTGACGGCACCCTGACCGATGCCAAGACGTTGACTTGTGGGCTGTGGCTGCAAAATGTCCTTTCCGGTGCCTGGACGCTCGATTGGCAGATGGCCTCCCACGCAGCCGCCAACCGATAATCAGGTGCATGAAGGTCCTCAACCTCCAATGCGCACAGGGCCACGGCTTCGAGGGGTGGTTCGCGTCGAACGAAGCCTTCGACATGCAACTTGCTGGTGGTCTGGTGGAGTGCCCGATGTGCGGCGACACTGGCATCGTCAAGCTTTTGACGGCGCCTCGTCTGAATCTCGGCAACTCCAGAGCGCCTGAATCCGAGCCGTCTTCATCGCGCGAAGTCTCGGCACCGACCACACCGGAGGCGCGCTGGATGCGTGCTGTCCGCGAGGTCATGGCCAACACTGAAAACGTTGGCGATCGGTTTGCCGACGAGGCACGCAAGATGCACTATGGCGAAGCCGAAGAGCGCAGCATTCGCGGTCAGGCGACGCGCGAACAAACCGAAGCGTTGCTCGACGAAGGCATTGCGGTCATGCCAATGCCGTTGCCGCCGGCGCTCAAAGAGACGCTGCAGTAATCGACTGCCATCGTCGGCACCTGTGCCCGTCGATCAGCGCACTTGTTGCGCTGCACCCGAACAGAGCCGCAGGCCCGGCCTCAGGCTGTGAACTGCAACGCTGCGAGTCTCGCGTAGATGCCGCCTTGCGCCACCAGCGCCGCATGCGTGCCCTGTTCGACAATGGCGCCATGGTCGAGCACGATGATGCGATCTGCCTTTTGCACGGTCGCCAATCGGTGCGCGATCACGATCGTCGTGCGGCCCGCCATCGCGGTTTCAAGAGCTGCCTGCACCATGCGTTCGCTTTCGGCATCCAGCGCGCTGGTCGCTTCGTCCAGCAGCAACAGAGGAGGGTTCTTCAGCATGGCGCGCGCGATGGCGATGCGTTGCCGCTGGCCGCCTGACAGCCGCACGCCGCGCTCGCCGAGAAAGGTTTCGTAGCCCTCAGGCAGCGCGGTTAAAAAGTCGTGCGCAAAGGCGGCGCGTGCGGCGGCATGAACCTCATCCGCGCTGGCTTCGGGCCGACCGTAGCGGATGTTCTCGAATGCGCTGGTCGAAAAGATCACCGCATCCTGGGGCACCAAACCGATGCGATGCCGCAAATGATCGAGTGACAAATCAGCCAGCGGTACGCCGTCCAGCAACAGCTGACCCGACTGCGGGTCGTAGTAGCGCAGCAGCAACTGGAACACCGTGCTCTTGCCGGCACCACTGGAGCCGACCAGCGCCACGGTTTCGCCCGGCGCGACGGAGAGGCTGAAATCGCGCAGCGCCGGGGTGCCGGGGCGCGAAGGGTAGTGAAAGGTCACCGCATCGAAGCTCACCGCGCTGCCGGAGGGCGGCACCGGCGCAGCGACCGGCCGCACGGGCGACACGATGGCGGGCACCGCGTGGAGCAATTCCATCAAACGCTCGGTAGCGCCGGCGGCACGCAGCAAATCACCGTAGACCTCGCCGAGCACCGCGGCGGCGCTGGCCAGAATGATCACGTACACGACCGTCTGGCCCAGGTGGCCGGCGGTGATCTCGCCGTGCAGCACGGCTTGCGTGCCTTGGTAAAGGCCCCAGAGCAGCGCCGCCGATGTGGCGATGATGATGAAGGCCACGAGCACCGATCGCGCTTTGGTTCGACGTATGGCGGTGTTGAAGGCGGCGTTGGTCGATGCGTCGAAGCGCTCGGCCTCCCGCTTCTCTGCGGTGTAGCTCTGCACCACGGGAATGGCGTTGAGCACCTCCGCAGCAATGGCGCTCGAATCGGCGACACGGTCCTGGCTGGCCCGCGACAACTTCCGCACCCGCCGACCGAACCACATGCTCGGGAGCACCACCAGCACGAGGATGAGCAGCACTTGCGTCATCACGTACGGATTCGTCCACACCAGCATCGCCAGCGCGCCGATCCCCATCACCGCATTGCGCAGGCCCATGCTGAGCGACGAGCCGACCACCGTTTGCACCAGCGTCGTGTCGGCGGTAAGGCGTGACAGCACCTCGCCGGTCTGGGTCGATTCGAAGAACACGGGGCTCTGGCGCAACACGTGCGCATACACCGCGTTGCGCAAGTCGGCCGTGACGCGCTCGCCGAGCCAACTCACCGTATAGAAGCGCAACGCCGAGAAGAGGCCCAGCGCCACGGCGACGCCAAACAGTTCCAGAAAATGGTCTCGCAGGGCCATCGTCTGCGCGCCTTTGTCGGTCGAGACGAGCCCGCCATCGATCAAGCTGCGTAACGCCAACGGAAATACCAGCGTCGTCACAGCGGCCAGCACCAGAAACAGCGCTGCCATGCCGATCTGGACCATGTAGGGCCGGAGGAAGGGCCGCAAGCCGGACAGTGACTTGGGCTCGCCTTTGGCGCCAGCGGAGGTACCGGAAGGGACAGTAGACGACACAGGGGAAGACGCAGCAGGGGGTGCGGTGGAAGGCGCAGGCGGCACAGCAGGAACAGGCATCGGATGATTCTAACGAATGCTGTCGTTACAAAGGTCGCCTTGACAGTAATTGCCGCGGCAGCTAATATTTATTCACCATGAACGAGTCAAAAAGCCAAGAAACAGCGTCTTCGCTAGGGGAAACCCCATTCGAATCGGTGCCTGCTTTCTATAAGGCGGAGACTTATCGTGCTGAAGAGAGCGTGGGTTATCTGATGCGGCGGATCATGACCGCGGTGGGCCAGTCGGTGGAATCCAAGATGTGCGGCCCCGGCAATCCGACTTATCCGCAGTGGATTCCGCTTCACAAATTGCAGATGGGCAAGGCAACCACAGTGGCCGAATTGGCGCGCGAATGCGAGCTCGATACCGGCGCCATGACACGCCTGCTCGACCGTCTTGAGAGCAAAGGACTTTGCAAGCGCGTGCGTTCACTGACCGATCGCCGCGTCGTCAACATCGAGCTGACCGATGAAGGCCGCTCTGCCGCTGAACAAGTACCGCACGTGTTGAGTCGTGTGCAAAACGAACATCTCGCCGGTTTCAGCCATGAAGAGTGGGAACAGCTCAAAGGTTACCTGCGCCGCATCCTCGACAACGCACAAGCCCTGTCGGCTCGTGGAGAAAAAAATGAAAACACTTCGTCGTCCTCTTGAGTCTTCCGCTCCCGGCACCTTCGCATTGGGTGCGCTGGCGCTCGCGTCTGCACTGATGCTGGCCGGTTGCGCCGACATGGCCGGCATCGGCTCGCACGCCAAGCTGCGCGATGCCGATTCGCTCGGTTTTGCTGCTGCGGCACCTTCAAGCGGCACTGCAACCCTCAACCCCTCGGAAGGTGTCGATCCGCGCTGGTGGACCGCTTTCGGCGACGCGCAACTGAATACGCTGATCGATCAGGCGGTCGAGGGCAATCCGAACCTGCAAGTGGCCCGCGCCCGGCTGGCTCGTGCGCAGGCTTCGGTCGATGTCATCAGCGCCGCCGACAAGCCGCAACTCAACGGCCAATTCGATGCCAACCGAACCAAGTTCAGCGGGAACTACATCTATCCGTCGCCACTGGGCGGATCCATTCGGGAGCTCGGAACACTGCAGGTCAACGGCAGTTGGGAACTCGACTTCTTCGGCAAGAACCGCACGGCGCTCGACGCCTCCATCGGTTCGGCCAATGCTGCAGCTGCCGATGAGCAAGCGTCGCGCGTCATGCTCGCGGCCAATGTGGCGCGTGGATACTTTCAGTGGGCACGCCTGACCGGCCAGCTCGCGGTTGCACAACGCACCTTGGCGCAGCGCGACGAAACCTTGAAGCTGGTGCGCGACCGGGTGTCCGCCGGCCTCGATACGCGCCTCGAGCTGCGCCAGAGCGAAGGCGGACTGCCAGAAGCGCGCCAGCAGATCGAATCGCTCAACGAGCAGATCGCCCTTGCACAGCACGCGCTCGATGCGCTCATCGCCAAGCCGAATGTCACGCAAAGCCTGGTGCCACCTGCGCTGGACTCGGTCAAGGCGATTGCGCTGCGGTCGAACATTCCGGTCGACCTGCTGGGCCGCCGCGCCGACATCGCGGCAGCGCGATGGCGCGTCGAAGCGGCCACGAGCGACGTGGCCAACGCGCGCACGCAGTTCTATCCGAACATCAATCTGACCGCGTTTGCGGGCTTCCAGTCGATCGGCTTCAGCAACCTCGTGAAGAGTGGCAGCCAGCAGTGGGGCGTGGGCCCCGCCATCCGCTTGCCTATCTTCGAAGGTGGCCGTCTGCGCGCCAACCTGCGCGGCAAGGCATCGGACCTCGACGCCGCGATCGAAACCTACAACGCCACCGTGATCGACGCGGTACGCGACGTGGCCGACCAGGTCGCCAGCGCGCAGTCGATCACGCGGCAGCAAACAGAACAACGCAATGCCGAAGTCGCTGCCGAAGGCGCCTATGACATCGCGGTGCAGCGTTACCGCGCCGGCCTTGGCAACTACCTGCAGGTGCTGACGGCCGAAACGACTGTGCTGGCGCAGCGCCGGCTCGCGGTCGACCTGGCGGCGCGCGCACTCGACACGCAGGTGTCGTTGGCACGTGCACTCGGCGGCGGCTACCAGCCGCCGGTGAACACTGCCGCGGCAGCGACCAACTGACGAACTGTCGACCCCAATACTTCGCTGAATTTATCGATCAAGAAGACGCATCACCATGAACGACAACAACACTCCGCCAACGGCCGCTCCTGCAGCCTCAGTCTCATCCGAAGCGCCTGCGGCCAGCAACGGCAAGCGCCGTCGCGCACTGACCGCTTTGGCAGCGGTGGTCATCGTCGTGGGCGGCGGTTGGGGCGTCTACGAATGGCTGGTCGCAAGCCACTACGAAGACACCGACAACGCTTACGTGCAGGGCAACGTCATCCAGATCACACCGCAGATCAGCGGCACCGTCATGTCCATCATGGCCGACGACACCGACTTCGTGAAAGCCGGCCAGCCGCTGGTGAAGCTCGATCCGGCGGACGCCAAGGTCGCGCTCGACCAGTCCGAAGCCGCGCTCGCGCAGGCCGTGCGCCAGGTACGTACGCTCTATGCCAACAACGGGTCGCTGGCTGCGCAAGTCACGTTGCGCCAGTCGGACATCGTCCGGGCGCAGAGCGACATCGCGCGTGCGCAAGACGACCTGCAACGCCGACAAGCGCTCTCGGGCAACGGGGCGGTGTCGAAAGAAGAACTGAACCATTCCGAAACCGCTCTTGCCAACGCCAAGAGCGCGCTGGCTGCAGCCCAGGCCGGCGTCGTGACCGCACGTGAACAGCTGTTGAGCAACCAATCGTTGACCGATGGGACCAGCGTGGCCGAACACCCGAGCGTGCTCGCCGCCGCGGCCAAGGTCCGCGAGGCCTACCTCGCCACGCAGCGCGTCGCGATGCCCGCACCGGTCGACGGCTACGTTGCCAAGCGCACGGTGCAGTTAGGTCAGCGTGTCGCTGCCGGCACGCCGATGATGTCGATCGTGCCGCTCAACCAGGTGTGGGTCGATGCCAATTTCAAGGAAGTCCAATTGCGCAACATCCGTCTCGGTCAGCCCGTGAAACTCACCGCCGACCTGTACGGCAAAAAGATCGAATACAACGGCAAGGTCGCTGGCCTCGGCGTCGGCACCGGTGCGGCCTTTGCACTGCTGCCTGCGCAAAACGCGACCGGCAACTGGATCAAGGTGGTGCAGCGTGTGCCGGTGCGTATCACGCTCGACCCCGAGCAACTCAAGTCGAGCCCGCTGCGTGTCGGTTTGTCGATGGTTGCAGAGATCGACGTCAGCATCAAGGACGGCAAGATGCTGGCCGACGCGCCACGTGCCTCCGCGCTGTCGCAAACTCAGGTCTACAACTCGGAAGACAACGGCTCCAACGCCGTCGTGCAAAGCATCATCGCGGCCAACCTCGGCGGTGCAGTGGCCGCAACGGCGAGCGGCGCCAAAGGCTCGGCTGCGCCCGCTGCCAAAGTGATGGCACCCGGCGCTTCGTCGTCGGCCGTGCCGCCGCAGGCCAGCGCCGTGCGGCCCGCTGCAGTTGCCATGTCGGGCAACCACAGCTAGTAGCCGCATACGCACGCGATGGCCACCGCACCCGCCGCTCACATCGTCCACGCGCCGCTCGAAGGCGCTGCGCGCGTCTGGGGCACGATAGCGCTCTCGGCCGCGACTTTCATGAACGTGCTCGATTCGTCGATCGCGAACGTGTCGCTCCCCGCCATCTCCGGCGACCTCGGCGTCAGTTCGACGCAGGGCACCTGGGTCATCACCAGCTTCGCGGTGGCCAACGCCATCGCGGTGCCTCTCACCGGCTGGCTGTCGCAACGCTTCGGCCAGGTGAAGCTCTTCATGGCCAGTGTGATCCTGTTCATGGTGGCGTCGTTCCTGTGCGGCATCGCGCCGAACATGACGACGCTGATCCTGTTTCGCGCACTCCAGGGCTTTTGTGCCGGTCCGATGATTCCGTTGTCCCAAACCTTGCTGCTGGCGAGCTATCCACGCGCGCTCGCCGGTTTGGCGATGGCGATGTGGGCGATGACCACACTGGTCGCGCCGGTGATGGGGCCACTGCTCGGCGGCTACATCACCGACAACATCTCGTGGCCGTGGATCTTCTATATCAACATTCCGGTGGGCATCGTTGCAGCTTCGATCACCTGGGCGCTGTACCGCAAACGTGACTCCGCCACGGTCAAGGCGCCGATCGATTCGGTCGGACTGACCCTGCTCGTGCTGTGGGTCGGCGCGATGCAGCTCATGCTCGACAAGGGCAAGGAGCTCGACTGGTTTCATTCACCCGAAGTGGTTGTGATGGCTGTCGTCGCGGTGGTGGGCTTTGCCTTCTTCATTGTTTGGGAGCTGACCGAAAAGCATCCGGTGGTCGACCTGATGCTCTTCAAACGTCGCAACTTCTGGTCGGGCGCACTGGCGACGGCTGTGGGCTACGGCCTGTTCTTCGGCAACGTGGTGTTGCTGCCTTTGTGGCTCCAGCAGTACATGGGCTACACCGCGACGCAGGCTGGCATGGTGCTGGCGCCCGTTGGCGCGCTGGCCATCGTGCTGTCTCCGCTGGTCGGGCTCACGGTGGCCAAAGTCGATCCGCGGCGCTACGTCACCTTCTCGTTCCTGGTGTTCGCGCTCGTGCTGTGGATGCGTTCGCGCTTCAACACGTCGGCCGACATTGCGACCATCATGGTGCCGACGATCATCCAGGGCGTGGCGATGGCGTTCTTCTTTATTCCGCTGGTGACGATCACCCTGTCGGGCCTGACGCCCGATCGGATTCCTGCAGCTTCGGGCCTGTCGAATTTTTTACGGATCACCGCAGGCGCCATGGGCACGTCGATCGTCACGACCGTGTGGGACAACCGCGCGACGACGCACCACGCGCAACTGGCCGAGTCGATCAACCAGGGCAACTCTGCAGCGACCGGCATGATCTCCGGATTGCAAAGCAACGGCTTCAGTGCCGATCAGGTACTGGCGCAGATCAACCGGATGATCGACCAGCAATCCTTCATGCTGGCGGCCAACGATGTTTTCTACGCGTCGGCCGTGTTGTTCGTTTTCCTGATTCCGCTGGTCTGGCTCGCCAAACCGGCCAAGGGCGGTGCGGGCTCCGATGCCGCGGCGGGCGCGCACTGACTCCGGAGCGGCCGGACGCGCTTCCGGCCGCGTAGGAGAGCGCCGGGTTGCAGTGCAGCATAGGCATTTGCCCCAGTAGAAAGCGCCGCACCGCGAGATAACATGCGTCCGCGCAGCCATGGTGGCGCGCTCGAATGGACCGCATGACCGAAATTTCCTTCCAGCAACCGGGCGACCGCGCGAGATGAGCGACGTCATTCTCGAAACACGTCAGCTCACCAAGGAATTCAAAGGTTTCACCGCGGTCAGCAAGGTCGATCTGGCAGTCAAGCGCGGATCGATCCACGCCCTGATCGGCCCCAACGGCGCCGGCAAGACGACCTGCTTCAACCTGCTGACCAAATTCCTCGAGCCGACGTCCGGCACGATCCTCTTCAACGGCCATGACATCACGAGCGAGCGGCCGGCGCAGATCGCGCGCCGCGGCATCATTCGCTCGTTCCAGATTTCCGCAGTGTTCCCGCACCTCACGTTGCTCGAAAACGTGCGCCTCGGATTGCAGCGTTCGCTCGGCACCTCCTACCACTTCTGGAAAAGCGAAAATTCGCTGAAGCCGCTCGACGATCGCGCTCGCGCTTTGCTTGCCGAGGTCGGGCTGGAGGACTTGGCTGAGGAGCAGACGGTGAACCTGCCGTACGGCAGCAAGCGCGCCCTCGAAATCGCCACCACGCTGGCAATGGAGCCCGAGCTGATGTTGCTCGACGAGCCGACGCAGGGCATGGGCCACGAAGACGTGCACCGCGTGGCCGAACTGATCAAACGCGTGGCCGCAGGCCGCACCATCCTGATGGTCGAGCACAACATGAGCGTGGTGTCGACCATCGCCGACACCATCACCGTGCTGCAGCGCGGCGCCGTGCTGGCCGAGGGGCCCTACGCTGAAGTCTCGAAGAACCCGCTGGTGATGGAGGCCTACATGGGCACCACCGACGGACAGCTCGCCGGCGCTCATTCATGACCGCCGCACTGGAGATCAAGGGCCTGGAAGCCTGGTACGGCGAGTCGCACGTGTTGCACGGCGTCGACATGGTCGTGCAGCCCGGCGAAGTCGTCACGCTGCTCGGCCGCAACGGGGCGGGGCGTACCACCACGCTGCGCGCCATCATGGGGCTGACGGGTGCGCGCAAAGGCAGCATCCAGGTCAACGGCGTCGAAACCATTTCGATGGCGACTTACCGCATCGCGCACCACGGCATCGGCTATTGCCCGGAAGAGCGCGGCATTTTTGCCAGCCTCTCGTGCGAAGAAAATTTGATGCTGCCGCCGCAACTCAAAGGCGCTGGCCCGGGCATGTCGGTCGACGAAATCTACGACATGTTCCCCAACCTGGCGGAGCGCCGCCACAGCCAGGGCACGCGCCTCTCTGGTGGCGAGCAGCAGATGCTGGCGGTCGCGCGCATCCTGCGCACGGGAGCCAAGCTGCTGCTTCTCGACGAGATATCCGAAGGGCTCGCGCCCGTCATTGTTCAAGCCCTCGCACGCATGATTCACATGCTGCGTAGCAAGGGCTACACCGTGGTCATGGTCGAGCAGAACTTCCGCTTTGCCGCACCGCTGGCCGATCGCTTCTACGTGATGGAGCACGGACGCATCGTCGAGAAGTTCGGCTCCGCCGAACTCGAAGCCAAGATGCCGGTGCTCCACGAACTGCTCGGCGTTTGACTGCTCTTAAATTTCATCTTTCTTTCGGAGAAATCTTCATGAACAAGAAACTTACCGCACTCGCAATCGCCATGGGTGCTCTCACTCTGGCCACCGCCGCTCAGGCGCAAGAGAAGGTCAAGATCGGCTTCATCACCGACATGTCCAGCCTTTACTCGGACGTCGAAGGCAAGGGCGGCGTGACGGCCATCCAGATGGCGATCGACGATTTCGGCGGCAAGGTGCTGGGCCAGCCGATCGAGCTGATGTCGGCAGACCACCAGAACAAGCCCGACATCGCCGCATCGAAAGCGCGCGAGTGGATCGATACGCAAGGCATCACGCTGCTGTTCGGCGGCACCAACTCCGGCACCGCGCTGGCGATGGCCAAGGTGGCGCAAGAAAAGAAGCGTGTCTACATCAACAACGGCGCCGGCACCTCTGCGCTCACTAACGAGCAGTGCAGCCCGTACACCATCCACTATGCGTACGACACGGTGGCGCTGGCCAAGGGCACGGGTGGCGCGGTGGTCGACCAGGGCGGCAAGAGCTGGTTCTTTTTGACGGCCGACTACGCATTCGGCCAGGCGCTGGAAGCCGACACCACCGCTATCGTCAAAGCCAAGGGTGGAACGGTGCTGGGCGCGGTTCGTCACCCGCTCAACGCGTCAGACTTTTCGTCGTTCCTGCTGCAGGCACAAAACTCCAAGGCGCAGATCCTCGGCCTGGCGAATGCCGGCGGTGACACCATCAACTCGATCAAGGCCGCGAAAGAGTTCGGCATCAACAAGACCATGAAGATCGCCGGCCTGCTGGTGTTCCTTTCGGACGTCCACAGCTTGGGTCTGAAGAACACGGAAGGCCTGCTGCACACGACCAGCTTCTACTGGGACCTGAACGACAAGACGCGCGCCTGGTCGAAGAAGTTCTTCGACAAGACCAAGCGCATGCCGACCGACGTGCAGGCCGCCGATTACTCGTTCACCATGAACTACCTGAAGGCCATCGAAGCCGCGAAGACGACCGATGCAGACAAGGTCATGGCGCAGCTCAAGAGCATGAAGATCGACGACTTCTACGGCAAGGGCCAGATTCGCGCGGACGGCCAGTACATCCACGACATGTTGCTGGTGCAAGCCAAGTCGCAGGCGGAGTCGAAGCAGCCTTGGGACTACCTGAAAGTGATCAAGGTGATGCCGGGTGAGCAGGTCTTCACGACCAAGGCCGAAACGAAATGCGCGACGTGGAAGTGATGGCGTCGACCATGAACAAGGCATTTGCTCTCTCGGTCTTGTCGGCCGCCATGGCGTTTGGCGTCGGCGCGGCGCATGCCCAGGCCACCGACAAAGTACGCATCGGTTTCATCACCGACATGTCCAGCTTGTATTCGGACGTCGACGGCAAGGGCGGCGTGACTGCCATCCAGATGGCGATCGACGATTTCGGCGGCAAGGTCAACGGCATGCCGATCGAACTGCTTACCGCCGACCACCAGAACAAGGCCGACATCGCCGCATCGAAGGCGCGCGAGTGGATGGACACGCAGGGCCTGTCGATGCTGATAGGGGGTACCAACTCTGGCACCGGTCTCGCCATGGCGAAGGTGGCGCTGGAGAAAAAGCGGCCCTTCATCGCGATCGGTGCCGGCTCCTCGGCGCTTACCAACGAACAGTGCAGCCCCTATACGGTTCACTACGCCTATGACACGGTAGCGCTGGCCAAGGGCACAGGCGGCGCGGTGGTCGATCAGGGCGGCAAAAGCTGGTTCTTTCTGACGGCCGACTACGCCTTCGGACAGGCGCTCGAAACCGATACGGCCAATGTCGTCAAGGCAAAGGGCGGCACCGTGGTGGGTGCGGTGCGCCATCCACTCAATGTGCCGGACTTCTCATCGTTCCTGCTGCAGGCACAAAACTCCAAGGCGCAGATCCTCGGTCTGGCGAACGCGGGCGGCGACACCGTCAACGCCATCAAGGCGGCGCGTGAGTTCGGCATCACCAAGACGATGAAAATGGCGGGCCTGCTCGTCTTCGTCAGCGACATCCACAGCCTTGGTCTGAAGAACACCGAGGGCCTGTTGCTCACCACCAGCTGGGACTGGAACCTGAACGATGAGTCGCGCAAGTTCGGCAATCGCTACTTCGAGAAGATGAAGCGCATGCCGACCGACATTCAGGCCGCCGACTACTCGGCCACGACGACTTACCTGAAAGCCGTGCAGGCGCTCAAATCAACCGATTCCGACAAGGTCATGGAGCACTTGAAGAGCACGCCCATCAAGGACTTCTATGCCCAGGGCACGGTGCGCCCCGATGGCCGCTTCGTGCACGACATGTACCTGATGCAGGTCAAGTCGCAGGCCGAGTCCAAGCAGCCTTGGGACTACTACAAGGTCGTCTCCAAATTGCCCGGCGACCAGGTGTTCACCACCAAGGCAGAGAGCAAGTGCGCTCTCTGGAAGTAACGCCCTCTACACCGTGACGCCTCGAACGTTTTCATGACCATCTCATTGCCCGGCCTTCTGAGCCAGCTCCTTCTGGGGCTGGTCAACGGCTCGTTTTATGCCATGTTGAGTCTCGGCTTGGCCGTGATCTTCGGCTTGCTCAACGTCATCAACTTCGCGCACGGCGCGTTGTTCATGATGGGTGCGCTGCTGACATGGATGGCCCTGAACTACCTCGGGCTGGGCTACTGGCCGATGCTCTTCATCGCGCCGGTGGTGGTAGGAATTTTCGGGGTGCTCATCGAGCGCCTGTTGCTGCGCTGGATCTACAAGCTCGATCACCTCTACGGCCTGTTGCTCACGCTCGGGCTTACGCTGCTGATCGAAGGCGCGTTCCGTTCGGTCTACGGCGTGTCGGGTCTCGGCTACGACGCACCGGAGCTGCTCGACGGCGCGACCGACCTCGGCTTCATGGTGCTGCCCAACTACCGGGCCTGGGTCGTTGTCGTGTCGCTCGTCGTTTGTTTCGCAACGTGGTTCGTCATCGAGCGGACCAAGCTCGGCGCGTACCTGCGGGCCGGCACCGAGAATCCGCGGCTGGTCGAAGCGTTCGGCGTCAACGTGCCGTTGATGGTGACGCTGACTTACGCCTTCGGCGCAGCGCTGGCGGCCTTCGCGGGCGTGCTGGCGGCACCCGTGATTCAGGTCACGCCGCTGATGGGGCAGAACCTGATCATCGTGGTGTTCGCGGTGGTGGTCATTGGCGGCATGGGTTCGATCATGGGATCGATCCTCACCGGCCTCGGGCTCGGCATCGTCGAAGGCTTCACCAAAGTGTTCTACCCGGAGGCATCGTCCACCGTCGTTTTCCTGATCATGGTCATCGTGCTGTTGATTCGCCCCGCCGGCTTGTTCGGCAAAGAAAAGTAAGGCGACCGGCATGAACATGAAAAAGATATCCACGATCGTCTACGGACTGTTGTTCATCGCACTGCTGTTCGCGCCGTTCTTCGGTGCCTATCCGGTGTTCGTGATGAAGCTGATGTGCTTCGCGCTGTTCGCCGCGGCCTTCAACTTGCTGTTGGGCTACACCGGCTTGCTGTCGTTCGGCCATGCGGCGTTTCTGGGCGGCTCGGCTTACGTTGCCGGCTACTCGATGAAGGCCTGGGGCCTGACGCCTGAGCTGGGGCTTCTTCTTGGCACCGTCACCGGCGGACTGCTCGGCTGGTTGTTCGGGGTGCTGGCGATTCGTCGTCAGGGCATCTACTTTGCGATGATCACGCTGGCGCTGGCGCAGATGATGTTCTTCGTTGCGCTGCAGGCCAAATTCACCGGCGGCGAAGACGGCCTGCAAGGCGTGCCGCGTGGCAAGCTCTTCGGCCTGCTCGATTTGTCGAGCGACCTCACGATGTACTACGTCGCGCTCGCGGTGGTGGTGGCGGGATTCCTGCTGATCGCGCGAACCATCCATTCGCCGTTTGGCCAGGTGCTGAAAGGCATCAAGGAAAACGAGCCGCGTGCGCTCTCGCTGGGTTACGACGTCGCGCGATTCAAGCTGCTGGCGTTCGTGATCTCTGCCGCATTGTCGGGCCTGGCCGGGTCGCTCAAGACCTTGGTGCTCGGCTTCGCGACGTTGAGCGACGTGCACTGGACCGCATCGGGTCAGGTCGTTTTGATGACACTGGTCGGCGGTCTCGGTACGCTGTCGGGCCCGATCGTCGGCGCGGCAGTGGTCGAGCTGCTCGAGAACAAGATCGGCGAGTTCGGCAACCTGCTGGCCCGCCTCACGTCCATCGAGTGGTTCAACACGCTGGGCGAGTCGGTGACGATGGTCACCGGCTTGATCTTCGTGATCTGCGTGCTGGCGTTCCGACGCGGGATCATGGGCGAGATCATCGCGCTGATCAAGCGCAAGTAGCGCAGCGAATCAGCGGGTCACAACTGGAGCGGCGCGGCGTAGCCCGTCATCTCCAGGTAGCCCCTGCCCACGCGCTTGCCCTGCGCATCGAGCAGTTCGCTCAGTCCTTCCCAGTACACGCCCCCGGTCGCTCCGCTGCCGTCCAGTTCCTGATCGTCGAGCAAGGCGCGCACGGTAAACGTACCAGCAGACGTCTGCACGCGCCAGCGCGTCGGGTAGACAGCCTTTGTGCGCGGGCTGGTCCATGTGCTTTCGGCTTGGAACCGAACCTCGTTCTCGCTGAACGAACGCGCCGCGCCGCCCTTTTGGCGCATCGAGCCACCGGCCCACAACGCACTGCCGTCGCGACGCCGCAGATGAAAGGCGGTGAGGGCGCTGCCGTCGTCCAGGTTCATGCCGATCCAGTCCCAACCCACCGCGTCCGGATGCAGCAGCGCTTCGCTGACCTCGTGGTCGAGCCAGGCCGTGCCGGTGACATCGAAGGCGCGGCCTTGCAGTGTCAGCCGGCCTTGCGCGGCGAGTTGAGGCTCGCTGTAGTAGTAGCTGGCCTGATCCGGCGATGGGCCTTTGCGCGAGAGGCCGGCGTCGCCCTGCAGCAGCACCGGTTGCGTCGGCGCAAAGCGCAGGTCGATGGCGAATCCTGTGGCTGCGACATGCGCTTCGTAGGTGCCTTGCGAGTCAGGTCGACGCACCAGCGACCAGTCGCGCAGCTTGACGTCGGTGTCGCTCTGACTGGCCGAAGCGACGCCGAAGCCCTCGCGCGCAATGCGCTGGTCGTGCCAGAGCTTCTTGCCATCGAGGTCGGTGATGGCGGCATGCGCGAACACGATTTGCTTGGCGGCGAAGGCCGAATTCAACGGCTTTGCAGCATCGATCCGCGAGCGAAAAAACGTGACCTGATAGCCGAACTCGCGCCCGTCCTGCGCGCGTGCATGGCCGGTGATGTACCACCATTCGGTGGCGAGATCGGGATGGCTGCCGAAGTCGCGTGGGAACTGCAATGTGCGGGGCGGCAACGCCCAGAGAGGCATCGCGAAAGGAACAGCGAGCGCGGCCACTGCATTTCGCAGCAGCGTTCGACGCAAGGGGTTCGATGTGCCTGATTGCGCTGCCGAACTTGCCGAACTTGCCGGACTCAGAGGACTTTCCCGTCGTGTCGCCATCACCAATCCTCCTTCACCGCCAACACCGCATCCCGCCCGGCCGCCGCACGCCCTGCGAGCCAGGCGGTCACAGTGCCGGCGGCGACCACCGCCGCACACAACGCGATCAAGCGCAGCCATGGCAGCAGCAGATCCATGGTCCAGTGAAAGCTTTGCGGGTTCACCACTTTCACCAGCACCACCGATACCGCCAGCCCGAGCACCAGGCCGGCCAGCGCGCCGATGCCGGTCCACGCCCCGCCTTCGCCGGCGACGATCGCCAGCACCTGTCGTCGCGTGAAGCCGAGGTGCGCGAGCAAACCGAATTCCTTGCGGCGCGCCAGCACCTGCGCGCTGAAGCTCGCGGCAATGCCGAACAGCCCGATGGCGATCGCAACTGCTTGCAGCCAGTAGGTGACGGCAAAGCTGCGGTCGAAGATGCGCAACGAGGTCGCGCGAATCTGACTGACCGACGAGATCTCGATCGGCTCGCCGCCCGCCCCATCGGCCGCGATGCTGCGCGCTGCCGATGCACGCACTGCTGCCTGCACCGATGCTTCGTTCGCGCCGGGCGCGAGCCACAGCGCGATGTCGCTGACGTTGCGGTCGCCCGTCAGCTTCTCAAAATCGCGCGCGCCCAATGTGATGGCGCCGAACTGCCGCACGTAGTCTCGCCAGATGCCGGCGACGAAGAAGACCGGTGGCATTGCCTGCGACGCGTTCGCGGCACTCCCAGCACCCGGCGCATTCGTCGCGCTGGTGCCAAACGCCTTCGACAGCGGCGCGAACACATCCCCCGGCCGCGCCCCATACAGTTCGACCATCGCCTCGCTGACATAGATGCCGATCTGTCCCGCCGGCACCGGCAATGGCGCCATCATCAGCGGCAGCGAGCGCGACACATCGTCGTCGAGGTCGCGGGCAATCAGCGTCACGGCGGGCCGCGTGGCATCGAGCAGCAACGGTCGGGTGCGCAGAGTGCCGGTGCGCGCCACGCCCGGCACTCGCGCCAGCGACTGCACGAAGCTGGGCATGAACGGCGCCAGATCGCCACTGCCGGAATTGCCAGCCGACGCACTTCGCACATAGAGATCGGCCGGCAGCACGACGTCGAGCCAGCGCGTGACCGAGTCACGAAAGCTCGCCACCATCACCGTCAGCGCGACCGCCAGGCTGAGGCTGGCGACCACGCCGCTCACAGCGACCGCGGCAGTGCCGCGCATGCGTCGAGCGCGCTCGATGGCGAGCATCGGCAGCACGTGTTGCGCGAACAGCGGTGCGATGCGGTCGTACAACAGCGCGATCAACCAGGGCAGCGCGGTGATGCCGCCGACCAGCAGGCACGCGACCGAAAGGTACGCGGCGATCGGGATGCCGAAGATGGCGGGCGCGGTGGCCAAGGCGATGCCGAGCGCGACGAGCGCGATCGCCAGCCAGTGGCCGTTGCCAGCCGCCGGCGCTGCACCGAGCCCCTTCAGCGTCTGCGCTTCCGGCAACAACATGGCAGCCCGTGCCGGCCACCAGCCGCCGACCAGTGCAGCGATCACGCCGAGGCCGCCGTAGAACAGCGCAGAAGGCGTGCTCCAGTGCAGGGTCGGCGCAACGCCGTCGAAGTACCCGCCGCCGAGATCACCGCCCAGCACACGCAGTGCGAAGGCGGCGAGGGCAGCGCCGAGCGCGATGCCGGCGACGCTGCCGATCACGCCCAGCACCAGCGATTCGATCAGCACCAGTTGCAAGCGGCCGCGCGGCGTCAGCCCCAGCACGCCGAGCAGCGCGAACTGCTGCGCGCGTTTGGCCACGCTGAGAGCGAGCACCGAGAAGACCAGAAACGCGCCTGTGAAAAGCGCGACCAGCGCCAGCACCGTGAGGTTGACGCGGTAGGCGCGCGACAGGTTGCTCACACGTTCGGCCGCATCGCCCGGCTCGGCGATGCGGATGCCAGCCGGCCAGTCCGGCGAGCTTTCCAGTGAGCGGATGAAGGCGGTGCGGTCGGTGCCGGTTGCGAGCCGCAAGTCGATGCGAGTGAGTTGTCCGGCGCGGCCGAACAGGTCTTGTGCGGCACCGATGTCCATCACCGCCAGTGCGCTGCCGCCCGCTGCGACGGTGCCGGCAACCTGCACGTCGCGCCATGCGCCGTTGACGGAGAGGCGCAATGCCGCAGTGCCTTCGCCGAGTGCAGCACGCGCGGCGGCGTTGAGAAAGACAGTGGCCGGCGCGAACAATGCAAACCGCGCGCTGTTGGCTGAAGGTCGCGGCAGCAGCGCGGGGGCGATGGTCGGGAGCGCCAGCGCATCGATGCCGACGATGCGCAGCGGCACACGCTGTTCTTTGGATTGACCGGCCCGTTCGGACCCGCCTGTTCCCGCGAAGGCCACGGTTTGAAGCTCCAGAACAGGGCTCGCGAGAAGGACCTGCGGTTGCCGCGCCACGCGCGCGTACACCGCCTCGTCGAATCCACCCTGCGCCGCACGCAATTCAAGATCGGGCTGCCCGTTGACCGAGCGCACCGCACTGGAAAATTCATCGAGCGCCGAAGCGTTGATGAGCTGTACCGAAAAGGCCAGCGCCACGCCGAGCATGACGGCCAGCACCGCGGCTGCATTGCGCCACGGGTGATGTCGCAGTTCCTGCCAGGAGAAAGTGATGAGCAGGGCCCGCATCACGCAATTGTGCCGGTCCGATATCAGGCTTGCACGGGCGCGGTTTACCGAGGGCTTCCGGTGCGTCGCTCGGTCCGATATGCTCGCCAAATGCTCCAGCTCCCGACTTATGCAGACGTGATCGACGCCGCCGCGCGGCTCGAAGGCCACGCCCACCGCACCCCCGTGCTTCGCTCTGCTACGGCAGACGCACGCTATGGCGCGCAGTTCTTTTTCAAGTGCGAGAACTTCCAGCGCATGGGCGCCTTCAAGTTTCGTGGTGCCTTCAACGCATTGTCGAAGTTCGATGCGGCCCAGCGCACGGCCGGTGCCATCGCGTTCTCGTCCGGCAACCATGCGCAGGCGGTCGCACTGTCGGCCCGCCTGCTCGGCATGCCGGCTGTGATCGTCATGCCCCACGACGCGCCGGCGGCCAAGCTCGTCGCCACGCGTGAGTACGGTGCCGAGGTCGTGCAGTACGACCGCTTCGCCGAAGACCGCGAGGCAGTGACGCGGCAGCTCGCAGAAGAACGCGGCATGACGTTGATTCCGCCTTACGACCATCCCGATGTCATCGCCGGGCAGGGCACGGCCGTCAAGGAATTGATCGAAGACACGGCTGCCGATGGCCCGCTCGACGCGCTGTACATCTGTCTCGGCGGCGGCGGCCTGACCAGCGGCTCCGCGTTGTCAGCACGCGCGCTGGCGCCGGGTTGCAAAGTCTACGGCGTGGAGCCGGAGGCAGGCAACGATGGCCAACAGTCGTTTCGTTCGGGGAAGATCGTCCACATCGAAACGCCCCGCACCATCGCCGACGGCGCGCAGACCCAGCACCTCGGCCAATACACCTTCGCGATCATCAAGCGGGACGTCGACGACATCTTGACCGTGAGCGATGTGCAACTGGTCGAAGCGATGCGTTTCTTCGCCGAGCGCATGAAGATGGTGGTCGAGCCGACGGGGTGCCTGTCGTTCGCGGCTGCATGCGCTGCGGGTGCGGCCATCGCCGGACGGCGAGTGGGTATCGTGGTCAGCGGCGGGAATGTCGACCTGGCGCGCTATGCTGCGCTGCTGGCTGGCGACTGATCTTTAGCGCTGCGCTCTACCAAATCGCGCCAAAGCGCTCGCGCAGTTCTTCGATTTGGGCTTCATCGAGTGGTGCCGGCTTCGCGGGCCGCATGGTCCAGAGTCGCGCGGTTTCTTCCAGTTCTTCGAGCGTCGCCATCGCAGCAGCCGGCGTGTCGTGCCACACGGTGGGGCCGAGCCGCTCCAGCATGACGGCGCGGATCGCCGTGCCTGCAGCGTGGTAGCGCACGATGGTGTTTTCGACTTCGTCCGCGGCTTCAGTCGCGCCCGGCCGTGCGTAGCCGATCAACGGTACGCGGCCGACCTTCATCACGAAATAGGGCGTGAGCGCGGGCAGCAACTCGCGGCCTTGCGGCGCGTCGCACATGGCCCCGTCGAGCGTCAGACCGACGCAATGCGTGCTGTGCGTGTGAACGATGCAATGCGCCGGCGCCGCGGTGGTGAGGCTGGCGCCGTAGATGCGCCGATGCAGCGCGATGGTCTTGCTCGCGCGGTCGCCGCTCTGCTGCACGCCGTCTTCGTCGAGCAGCGCCAGGCGCGCCGGCTCCAGAAAACCGAGGCAGGCATCGGTCGGTGTGATCAGAAAGCCACCACCCTCCGAGCTATTGAATCGGACGCTGATGTTGCCCGCGGTCGCGTGCACGTAGCCACGCTCGAAGAGGCTGCGGCCGATGCGGCAGATCTCGTCGCGGGCAGTCGCTTCGTCCAGCGTCATGGCATTCCGGGTTCAGGTGAAAGCAACGAGAACGCGTGAGTGAAGAAGTCGACTGCGCCGAAGTTGCCCGACTTGAGCGCGACGTGCACCGCGCCATTCGCGGAGTGCGTGGAGGGCGCATGGCACCACGGCACACCGGGCGCGATCTGCGGACCGATGCGCAACATGGCGATATCCAGCGCCTGCACACAGGCGCCCGATGTTTCGCCGCCCGCCACCACCAGTTGCCCGACGCCGCGTTCGACCAGCCCTCGCGCTACGGCGGCCAACGTGTGCTCGACCATTTCGCCAGCGCGTTGCACGCCCAGTTGGGCCTGCACTGCGCGCACCGCATCGGGTGCCGCGGTTGCATAGACCAGCACCGGCCCGGCTTTCAGGAGGGGCTCTGCCCAGCGCAGCGCCTGGCTCGCGACATCGACACCTTCGGCCAGGCGCAACGGGTCGACCGCAAAGGCTGCGCCGCCGCGCCCTATGAAGTCGGCCACCTGCGCATTGGTAGCGGTCGAACAACTGCCCGACACGATGGCGCGCAGACCGCGGGCCGGTGGCAACTCGGCCGCTTGCGGTTGCGGGGAAATGCCGAAGTTCTGCGGCAGGCCGATCGCTACGCCGGAGCCGGCGGTGAGCAGCGGCATGGCGCGAAACGCCTCGCCCATGCGCATCAAATCGTCGTTGCTGGTGGCATCGACGATGGCCATCGAAACGCCTTCACGGCGCAGTGCCTCGATGCGCGCCTTGATGGCGTCGACGCCACGCGCCACGGTGCGGTAGTCGATGAGCCCGACGCGACGCGAGGTCTGTGCTTGCAGCACGCGCACGAGGTTCGAGTCGGTCATCGGCGTCAGCGGATGGTTGCGCATGCCCGACTCGTGCAGCAACTCGTCGCCGACGAAGAGGTAGCCTTTGAAAACCGTCCGGCCGTTCTCCGGGAAGGCGGGGCAGGCGATGGTGAAGTCGGTGTGCAGCGCGTCCATCAATGCGTCGGTCACCGGGCCGATGTTGCCCTTGGCCGTCGAGTCGAAGGTCGAACAGTATTTGAAGTAGATCTGCTGCGCGCCTTGCGCCTGCAGCCAGGTCAATGCCGCCAGTGATTGCGACACAGCATCGGCTGCGGGCAAGGTCCGCGTCTTGAGCGCGACCACGATGGCATCGACATCGTCGCTGAACGCCTCGGTGGGTACGCCGATGGTTTGCACCACGCGCATGCCGGCGCGCACCAGGTTGTTGGCGAGGTCGGTCGCGCCGGTGAAGTCGTCGGCGATGCAGCCGAGTAAGAGCTTGTTCATGCTTGAATTAAACCTCGATACGGGCGTTTGCGTAGATGCCGTCGACCCTCAGATGGAGCACCCGATCGGCCCGCGCCGCCGCGGCGACCGAGTGCGTCACCAGCACCAGCGAAGCACCGTGCTCTCGCGTCTGCGCGAAGAGCACGTCCATGACGCGGGAGGCCGTCGTCGGATCGAGGTTGCCGGTCGGCTCGTCGGCCAGCAGCAATGCCGGCCTGTGCACCAGCGCGCGCGCGATGGCAACGCGTTGCAACTGGCCGCCCGAAAGCTGCTGCGGCAAGCGGGCGCCGAGCCCGGCGAGCCCGACCACGTCGAGCATGCGTTCGACCCGCACCGGGTCGTTGCGTCCCATCAACATCAGCGGAAGCGCCACGTTCTGCGCCACGTCGAGATGCGGCAGCACATGAAAGGCCTGGAAAACGAAGCCGACATTCGCGCGGCGCCACAAGGCACGGGCGGTGTCGTCGAGCTTGCCGATGTCGGTGCCGTCGTGCATGACGCTGCCGGCGTCCCAGCTGTCGAGTCCGGCCATGCAGTTGAGCAGGGTCGACTTGCCGACGCCAGATTCGCCGACGATGGCGACGAACTCGCCACTCGCCACTTCGAGCGTGACGTGCTCGAAGACCGCCGCTTCGCCGTAGTGCTTGCCGAGGTTATCGATGCGCAATGTCATGCACGTCCCGCGATCTGACCGACCTGGCGGACGATCTCGGCGACTGCGCCCGGCGCATCGCAGGCGACGATACGGCGCTTCGGCATGCTGCGCAGCCACGTCATCTGCCGCTTGGCGAGTTGCCGCGTCGCCGCGATGCCGCGCTCACGCAACTCGGCCATCGGCCAGTCGCCGTCGAGTGCTTCCCAGGCTTGCCGATAGCCGACGCAGCGCATCGAGGGCAGGTCGGGTGTCAGGTCGCCTCGAGCGCGCAAGGTGTTGACTTCATCCATGAATCCGTCGGCAAGCATGGTGTCGAAGCGCTGCGCGATGCGGGTGTGCAGCCACGCGCGGTCTTCGGTCTCGAGTGAGAAGAGGATGCCGGTCCCGATCTTCGTGTGGTCGTCTGTCATCGGGTTTTCGTTGTCCACTTTGACTGCATGAAAGTGCGAGAGCGGCAAGCCGCTGGCGTGCCAGACCTCGAGCGCGCGCTGGATGCGCTGGCTGTCCGCTGGAGCGAGTCGCGCCGCAGTGATGGGGTCGACCTCGGCGAGCTTCGCGTGCATGGCGGGCCAGCCGATGTCGGCAGCTTCGGCTGCGAGCTTCGCGCGCAGGGCGGCGTCGGCCGAGGGCATCGCGTCGAGGCCATCGATCAGCGCCTTGAAGTACAGCATCGTTCCGCCGACGAGCAGAGGCAACTTGCCGCGCGCGCGGATGTCGGCGATGGCGCGCTGCGCATCCTCGATGAAAGCGGCCGCGCTGTAGCGCTCGGCAGGGTCGCGAATGTCGATCAAATGGTGCGGCACTTCGGCCCGCTCAGTCGCGCTTGGCTTCGCGGTGCCGATGTCCATGCCGCGGTAGACCAGCGCCGAATCGACGCTGACGATCTCGACCGAGCGCGTGCGTGCGATGGCCATGGCGGCGGCCGTCTTGCCGCTGGCCGTCGGCCCTGCGATGGCGATGTAGGCAATGTCGCCAGCAACCGGGTCGACATCACCCGCCACGCGGTTCCCCGAACTTCTGCACCAGCGTCCAGGCGATGGCTGCGATGCAGGCGCACCAAAACCACATGCCGTAAGCCAGCGGCCGCACGGTGCCGTCCATGTGCGTGCCGAGCCAGCCGCCGATGAAGAAGGCGGCAAGCATCATTACGAAGCCGTTGAGTGCCGACGCGGCGCCGGCCGCTTGCGGAAAGGGCCCGACGGCACCCGTCTGGCCACAGGGCTGATGAATGCCGTGGCCCAGCATCACCAGTGTCAGCGGCAGCACGATGGCAAAGGTGGACTGCACACCGCCCAGGGCGAGCGCGCCCATGACAGTGCCGCCGGTCAGCGTGAGCACGCCGCCCCTTGCAATGCAGCCGCGCAGGCCGTAGCGGGTCAGCCAGCGACGGCACAAAAAGGTGCCGGCGATGTAGGCCAGCGAGTTCCAGAGCATCACCAGCCCGTACTGCGTCTTCGAGAGGCCGAGCACCTGGATGAAGACGAACGACGACGAGGCCAGAAAAGTGAAGAGCACGGCATAGGCCGCGGTCGTCAGCGCGGTGAACGACAGAAAGGTCGGGTTGCGCACGACGGTCGACCAGGTACTGACGAGCGTGGCTGGCCGCAGTGCATCGGGGTTGCGCCGCGTCAGCGTTTCGTTGAAGCGCAGCGCGATCAGTGCCAGCGTCGCAGCGCCGAACAACGCGGGTAAAAGCAATGCGAAGCGCCAGCCGAAACCGTCGGACACCACGCCGCCGACCGGCGCGCACAGGCAGGCGATGATGCCCAGGCCGGTGAGCGCGCGCGACATCACGCGGGCACCTTCTGCCGGCGGATAGAGATCGCGCACGATGGCGCGCGCCGACATCACCGCGGCACCCATCGCTGCGCCCTGCACGGTGCGCCAGACGATCAGCAGCAGCATCGACGGCGCCAGCATCGCACCGATGGCGGCGAGGACGTAGGCCGCCAGACCCCACAGCAATATCGGCCGCCTGCCGAAGCGGTCCGACAGCGGGCCGAGCACCAGTTGCGAGCAGCCGAACGCCAGCAGCAGGGCGCTCAAGGTGAGTTGAGCGTGCTTCATTTGCGCGCCGAAACCGGTGGTCAGCGCAGGGAGGGCCGGGAGATAGAGATCGGTGGTGACCGGCTGAATGCCGAGGAGGAAGGCCAGCGTGACCACGGCCAGCGCGGGCGACATCGGCAACGAAGCCGCGCCTTTCATCGCTGGAGCTTTGACAGCCGTCGCTGGTTTTGAATCGGCCGGAACGGCGGTGGACTGCATGGGTCCGAGGGTAACAAACGCGCCACGTCGGCGCTGTTTGAGGTCAAGCTTTCGCTTGAGCGCCGCGCGTCAGCTCTGCGGCTCGTGCAGGCTCGCCATCGTCAATGGCGGCTTCATGCGAAACAACTGCGCCAGCGCCGCGCGGTACTGCGATTCGCCGATGGAATTGGTGTCGTGGTGCGAGCCGCCTTTGACCAGCACGAACATCTTCGGCACGGTGGCCGCGTCGTACAACTTGCGACCGAGCGTCGGGTTGATGAGACTGTCGGCCGAGCCGTGCACCACAAGCAGCGGCGCACCGATGTTCTTCACGCTGTCGATCGCGTCGAAGCGCTGCGTGATGAAAGGGCCGAACGGCAGCCAGCCCCACTTGAAACTGCTCGCCACATCGGCAATCGAGGTGAAGGTGCTCTCTACGATGGTGCCGCTCTCGTCGCTGACGTGCGCGGCTAGGTCGATTCCAATGGCGCCGCCGAGCGAGTGGCCGAAGATGTAGCGGCGTTGCTGCGGGTGCGCTGCGGCCAGCCATTCCCAGGCCGCGCGGGCGTCCTCGCGCGCCGTTGCTTCAGATGGCAGGCCGGCCGAACTCTTGCCGAAGCCGCGATAGTCGATGGCGAGTACCGAAAAACCCAGTTCGTGCATCCGGCGAATGCGGGGCGCAGAGCCGGCGACGTTGTAACGGGCGCCGTGCAAAAAAAGCAAAACGGGGGTGTCGACCGATTCGGGCGCGCCGCCGAGCCACAGACCATGCAGGCGGGCGGGCTCTGATGTGATATTCGATTTGAAGTCGATCCAGACGTCGGTCATGCCTTCGGTCATGGCGGCGCTGTTGCCCCAACTCAGGTCGCTGGGCTGAAAAATCCATTCGCGCTGACGCTCGTCGAGCGTCGCGCACCCGCCGGCCAACAGGGCGAACAGGGTGATGACGGCAGCAAAAAGAGACCAACGCTTCATGGGGTCGTTAGCAGACTGGCCTTGGGGGCCAAAAGTTCAACGAAAGGTTGCACGGGGGAAGCCATGCAACGCCCGTGCCCGCCTTTCGGATGACGCTGGAAAACCCTGAGAAACCAGCGGGAACTCGGCGGAAAGGGTCAGCGACCGCGCAGAAACAGCCCGTCGAGTTCGCGCACCGAGAGCTGCCGCCAAGTGGGGCGGCCGTGGTTGCACTGGTCGGAACGCTCGGTCGCTTCCATTTGACGTAACAAGGCGTTCATTTCATCGATCGTCAGCTTGCGGTTGGCGCGCACCGCGCCGTGGCACGCCATGGTCGACAAAAGCTCGTTTTGGGCGCGTTGCACCACCGTGCTGGCGTCGTGCTGCGCCAGTTCGGCCAGCACACTGCGCGCGAGTTCGACCGGATCGCCATCGGCCAAGGTGCCCGGCACGGCGCGAACCGCCAGCGTGCGTGGCGAAAACGGTGTGATTTCGAGCCCCAGCGTCGGCAATATCGCGGCACAGGCCTCGGCCGTCGCGACTTCTTGCGGCGTGGCGGCAAAAGTCGCCGGAATCAGCAGTGGCTGGCTGGTGATCGCTGCGCCGTCGAGCTGCGTCTTGAGCCGCTCGTAGACGATGCGCTCGTGCGCCGCATGCATGTCCACGATGACCAAGCCTTGCCGGTTCTCGGCCAGGATGTAGATGCCCTGAAGTTGGGCGAGGGCGCGGCCGAGAGGCCAGGCCTCGTCGGTGGCGGCGGCGCCGATCATCGGGACGGCGCTCGCAGAAGTGCTCGCCGAAGCATCTGCGGTGCGATCCGGCGATGACGATTGCAGCCAGGGCGCAATTGCAGAATAAGAGTTTTCGGCCGGCGCTGGCTGGGCTGCGCTTTGCGGCCACATCGCGAAGGCGTCGCCGGCGCCCCGTTCCGCGGCGAAGTGCATGCCCGATTGCGCCCAGGGCACAGAGGCGGCCGGTGCAACCTGCCGGAAAAACGGGGCATTCACCGTCGTTGCCGCCTCACCCGCACGCGGTGCGGCCAGCGCATTCTCGATGGCGTGGCGCACCGCCTGGTGCACTTCACGCCCATCCCTGAAGCGCACTTCGATCTTCGTCGGATGCACATTGACATCGACCCGCGACGGATCGATCTGCAGGTACAGCGCATACACCGGCTGGCGCTGGCCGTGAAGCACGTCTTCGTAGGCACTGCGCACAGCGTGCGCGAGCACCTTGTCGCGCACGAAGCGGCCGTTGACGTAGAAGAATTGCTGATCGCCACGGGACCGCGCCGCATCGGGAATACCGGCACGCCCGGCCACGTGCACAACGCCGCCCGTGTGATCGACCGCCACGCTGCGGACCACGAAGTCATCGCTCAGCGCATCGCCCAGTCGCTGCTCGCGGCTTGTGGCGGCGCGCCATTGCTCGACCAGCCGGCCGTCGTGCCAGATCGCGAAGCCGACATCGGGCCGCGCGAGGGCATGGCGCCGTACAGCCTCGACGCAGTGTGCGAGTTCGGTGGCGTCGGTCTTTAAAAACTTGCGGCGCGCCGGCGTGGCGAAGAACAGCTCGCGCACCTCCAGCGTGGTGCCGATTGCGCGCGCCACCGGTCGCAGTTCGCCGGTGCGGCCGTCGAGTGCCCAGGCGCTGGCGCCATCGGCATCGCGCGACTGGATCGTCATGTCGGCAATCGCGTTGATGGCCGCCAGCGCCTCGCCGCGAAAGCCCATCGTGCCGACGGTTTCGAGATCGCCCAGGCTCGCAATCTTGCTGGTGGCGTGGCGTCGCAGAGCCACCGTCAGTTCATCGCGCGGAATGCCCAGGCCATCATCTTCAACGGAGATCAAGCGCACGCCGCCGGCCGACAGGCGCACGGTGATTTGCTTCGCGCCGGCGTCGAGCGCGTTGTCCAGCAACTCGCGCACCACAGAGGCGGGCCGCTCCACCACTTCACCGGCGGCGATCTGGCTGATCAGCTCGTCGGGGAGTTCGCGGATGGGACGGCGGGGTGCCGGAGTGATGGGAAGAGCGCTCACGCTGTCATTCTAGGAGCGCCCCTCGGCCGGCCTTCGCCGACCTTGTGCTCAGGCGACGTCTTTCCAGCCAGGCATCAACGCGTTCGATGGCAGCGTTTCGTCGAGAAGCTTGCGCGCCGTCTCGATACCTGCCACCGGCAGCAGTTTGGGGTCGAGCAAACCGACCTGCACCAGCACGCTGGCCTGGTCCCAGTAAATGTGCTCGTGATAGAGCTTGTTGCCGCGGAACTTGATGACCGCCAGCAACGGCACTTCTACCCGCTTGCCGGTCGGCGCCACGCCAGGAAGCATCCACGGGATCTCCGTGGTGTGCGTGAAGGTGAAGAGCATTTCGTCCACGACCTGCGTCGCGCCGACGGTGCGCGAGATCGGTGTCAGCGCCGTGTCGGGTGGGTTGCTGTTGACGAAGTGGTCGCTGTAGAAATGATGCAGTTGCTTGTAGCCCACGCCGCCCGTCATGGTCGGGATGTGATTCACGTAAGGCTCGGCGACCATCGTGCTCATCGTGTCGTCAACGTTGCGGGTGCCGAACTCGTATTCGCAATGCTTGTCCCACAGCGCCGACAAATCGTAGTGCGGGCCCATCGCGGCCTTGAGCGCGCCGATGGTGCGTTCGTGGGCCATCAGCGCCGAAGCCTTGTCGAAGTGCTCGCCACCGAGCCGCGCGAACGCGTGGTCCATGCCGGGATAGACATGCAACGCGATGTTGGGGCGTCCCTTGAGCGTCTGCACGATCTTGTCGCGCGCTTCAGGCGGGCAAAACTTGTCGAGCTCGGCGATGTGCAGCACCAGCGGCGATTTGATGCTGTCAGCCTCGCCGAGCGCGGCGTCGATGCCCACGCCGTAGTAGCCCACGGCCACGTCGGCATCGGTGCGGCAGGCTGCCAGATAGGCCAGCTTGCCGCCGAGGCAGAACCCCAGCACGCCGACCTTGCCGGTCACCTCGGCGCGGGCGCGCAGGGTGGTGATGGCGGTCTGGATGTCCTGCATGCCCTTGGCTTCATCGAAGCCCTGAAAGTAGCCGAAGGCGCGCTGCCAGTCGGCTTCGGTGTAGCCCAACTCGACGTTGGGTTCCTGGCGCCAGAAGATGTCGGGCACCAGCACCACGTAGCCTTCTTCTGCGTAGTAGTCGGCAACGTCTCGCATGGTGCTGTTGATGCCGAAGATCTCTTGAGCGAGCACCAGGCCGGGGCCACTGCCACCGGCGGGCAACGCCAGATAGCCACGAAAACTGCCACTGCCGTCGCCGGCTTTCATGTCGATGTATTGACCTGCCATTTGATTCTCCGTAGGGGTGTGAACGAGCTCTGCTTTGAAGCTTTACGCACAGATAGTTTAGGCGTAAAGTAGTTTGGTGGCGCGAAAGCTGCTTGTAGATTGTCCATCGATCAACACGATTTCAAAAGAACATGAAACGAGGCATTCCGAGCTTGCGCGGGCAGGACCATACGGGCATCACCGTACCCGACCTGCAGGCCGCTATCGACTTTTTCGTCGACGTCATCGGCTGCGAATTGGCGACGACTTTCGGTCCGTTTCGGGACGACACCGGCAGCTTCATGGCCGACACGCTCAACGTGCACCCGCGTGCCGTGGTCGAGCAGATCGCTTTGCTGCGTTGCGGCATGGGCTCGAACATCGAGCTGTTCCAGTACAGCGCCCCCGACCAGCGGCAAGACCTGCCGAAGAACAGCGACATCGGCGGCCACCACATCGCCTTCTATGTCGACGACATCGACGCTGCCGTCGCCTACCTGAAGGAGCGCGGCGTGCGCGTGCTGGCCGGGCCGCTCGCGGTCACCGAAGGACCGGCTGCCGGCCAGACCATCAACTATTTCCTGGCGCCGTGGGGCTTGCAGCTCGAGCTGATCAGCTACCCCAAAGGCATGGCCTACGAAGCCACTTCGCCGACCGTGCTGTGGTCGCCGAAATCGCCCGCCCAATAGTTTCGTTTCAGTTTTAGCCTCTCGCCGTTCGCTTCTTGTCTCACTTCTACTACCGGGGAATCTCATGTCCGAATTCGATCGCCGCCGTTTTCTGCAGGCTGGAGGCAGTGCCGCGCTTGCAGCAGGCTCATTGAGCGGGCTGTTGCTGACATCCGCCGAAGCCCAGCAAGCGGACACACTCACCATCGCCTACAACGTGGGCTTGCCGAGCTGGGATCCGACCACCGGTCCGTCGGCCGTCAACCCGTCGATTCAGGGCATCTGGAAGTCGGTGTTCGACCAGTACATCGACCAGGCCGCAGACCTGTCTTTCAAGCCCGGCCTCATCAGCAAATGGGGCTGGAACGCCGACAAGACCAAGATCGAAATCGAACTGCGCCAAGGCGCGCTGTGGCACGACGGCACCCCCGTTACCGCCGCCGACGTGGTCTGGAACCTGAAGCGCGCAGGCGACCCCAAGTCGGGCAATCCGGTTGCCGGGATCATCTGGTCGAGCGTCGATAACTTCCAGGTCACCGGCAACAAGATCACCGCCGACGTCAAGCAATACGTCGCCGACTACTTCAAGTGGATGGCCTTCTTGACGGGCTTCATGATCCCGCAGGCTTACTACGAGAAGGCCGGCGCCGCCGGCTTCGAAAAGAAGCCCATCGGCTCGGGCCCCTACATGATCGAGGAATTCGTGCAGGGCTCGTTCGTCAAGCTCAAGGCTTTCGACAAGTACTGGGGCGCCAAGCCCGCGTTCAAGAACGTGACGATCAAGTTCGTGACCGACCCGAGCGCCCGCGTGGCCGAAATCGAAACCGGAAAATCAGACATCACGCTCGGCGTGCCTTTCGAAGAGTTCGACCGCCTGAAGGCGCTGCCGCACCTTACCGGCGTGAGCTCGCCCATCACCGACATCGCAATGCTCTTCATCACCGACGTCGAGCCGATGCTCGACGAGAACGTGCGCAAGGCGGCGGTGTTCGCGGTCGACAAGCAGGCCATCGTGAAGCGGCTGCTGCGCGGATACGGCGTGGTCATCGACACCTTGCAGGCGCCGCAGTACGCTGCATTCGATGCGACCACCAAGGTCAAGTACGACCCCGAACTGGCCAAGAGCCTGCTGGCCAAATCGGGCTACAGCGTGGCCAAGCCGGTCAAGTTCAAGATCCAGACGACGCGTGGCTATCTGCCGAAGGACTACGAGACGGTGCAGGCCATCGTCGGCATGTGGCGCAAGGTCGGCATCGAGGCCGAGATCGAGGTCTATGAAATCGCCAAGCATTTCGAGCTGCGCCTGAGCCACAAGCTGGCGCCGATGGCCTTCTACAACTGGGGAGACGCCATCGGCGACCCCAATGATTCGACCGGCTTCGCCATGTTCGGCCCGAGCCCGCACTCCGGCTGGAAATCCAAGGAAGTCGACGCCATGATCGGCCCGCTGTGGGGGGAAAAGGACGAAGCCAAGCGCATCGCCGGCTGGAAGAAGGTCGACAAGTACATCGCGGATAACGCGCTCGTGTTGCCGCTCTACCAGCAGGTGCAGACCATTCTCTTCAAGAAAACGCTGGCAGTGAAGCCGCATATGGCGGGTTACCTGCTCGCGCAGTCGGTCGGCAAGGCAGCCAAGGCTTGACGGCATGCCGCTGAAGCGCCTGTTGTGGGCGCTGCCCACGCTCTTGGGCGTGCTGGTGGTGGTGTTCGTGTTGCTTCGGGTGGCGCCGGGCGACCCGATCGCGATGATGATCGGTCCGGGTGCGACGCCCGACGACATCCTCGCCCTGCGTGCGCTGTACGGCTTCGACAAGAGCCTGTCTGCGCAGTTCTTCATCTACCTCGGCCAGGCGGCCCTGGGCCAGTTCGGCCAGTCGATCACGCTCAAGCAGGACGTGCTCGATCTGGTGATGGCGCACCTGCCGCTGACGCTCGAGCTGTCGGCGCTCGCGCTCGGCATCGCCGTCTTGCTAGGCGGTGCGGCGGCATTGGCGGCGGTGTCGTTTCGCGGTAGCTTGCTGGAGCGCGGCATCGACGTCGCGACGGGGTTCATCACCGCCATCCCTGACTTTTTATGGGGCTTGGCCGGCATTCTTTTTCTGGGCGTGCTGTGGCCGGTGCTACCCGTCTTCGGCTTGCTCGATTCCAGCTTGCGCTTCGATTCGGTGACCGGCTTCGTACTGCTCGAGAGTCTGGCGCGCGGACGCTTCGATGTGTTGGGCTCTGCCCTTTATCACATGCTGTGGCCGGCGCTGTCGTTGGCCTTGCCGCTGGCCGCGATGATCGCGCGCGTGCTGAAAGCGTCGCTGCTCGAAGTGCTGGCGCAAGACTACATCCTGGTCGCGCAGGTCAAGGGCTTCAGCCCGTGGCAAGTGCTGTGGCGCGAGGCGCTGCGCAATGCGCTGGGCCCGGCGCTGACGCTCACAGGCGTGCAGTTCACCTTTCTCATCGGCGGTACGGTGCTGATCGAGCGGCTCTTTGGCTTGCCCGGCCTCGGCAACATGGCGATCGATGCCGTCATCAACCGCGATTTGCCCTTGATCCAGGGCATCGTGCTCACCTTCGCGGTGCTGTTCATCGCCGTCAATCTGGCGGTCGACGTGCTCAACACCCGCCTCAACCCCAAGCTGCGCACATGAGCTTGCACATAGCGATGCCGCATTTCCAGAAGCGCGTGTGGGTCGGCGCGGGTCTGCTGCTGCTGATGCTGGTGTGCGCCGTGTTCGCCCACTGGATCGCACCGCACGATCCCTTGGAGCAAGACCTGATGGCGTCGAGCCTGCCGCCCGCGTGGAGCGCCGACGGTGGAGCGGCGCACTGGTTCGGAACCGACAGTCTCGGGCGCGATATCTTGTCGCGGCTCATCTACGGCGCGCGGCCGGCCATGACGGTGGCGCTGGCCGGCGCTACGCTGGCGGCGCTCATCGGCACGGTGCTCGGGCTTTGGGCGGGCTTCTACGGCGGCGTGATCGACACGGTGGTATCGCGGCTGGTCGATGTCTGGATGTCGTTCCCAGCGGTGCTGCTGTCGATCGTGCTGGTGGCCGTCATCGGTACCGGGCTGACCTCCGTGGTGCTGGCGATCGCCATCATCGACTGGACGCGTTTTTGCCGCGTCGTGCGGGCCGAGGCGCAAGTGCAGGCCAGCCTCGACTACGTGACCTCGGCGCGCACCATCGGCCAGTCGCGCGCGTCGGCTCTCTGGCGCGAAGTGCTGCCCAACGTGGTGCCCTTGCTGCTCACGCTGTTCACGCTGGAGATGGGCATCGCGGTGGTCATCGAGGCCATCCTGTCGTTCGTCGGGCTCTCGGTGTCGAGCGATATGCCGACCTGGGGCGGACTGGTGCAGGAAGGTCGCCTGTACGTCAACCAGACGCCATGGCTGCTCGGCCTGCCGATCGGCGCCATCGCGGTGACGGTTCTGGCGTGCAATGCGCTGGGCGACGGATTGCGCGAATCGCTCGATCCCCTGCTGTCCAAATAAGAACGACAAACGATATGGCCGCCTGCCTCGACATCGACAGTCTTCATCTGGCATTGCGCGCGGGCCGCAAACGCGCAGCGCGCCTGATCCTGCGAGGCATCGACCTGCACATCGCGGCGGGTGAGGTGCATGCGCTGGTCGGCGAATCGGGCGCTGGCAAGAGCATGGTCGGGCGCACCGTGCTCGGCATCACGCCGCCGGGTATCGAGGTGGTGGCCGGCAGCGTGCGCTTCCAGGGGCTCGACTGGCTGGGGCTGACGGCAGCGCAACGCCGCGTCCATCTGGGCCGCGACATCGCGTTGATTCCGCAAGACCCGCTGACCGCGTTGAATCCCGGTCACACCATCGGTACGCAGATCAACGACGTGCTGCGACTGCACCTCGGTCTTGATGACAAGCAGGCGACGGCGCGCGCCATCGAACTGCTCGACTCGGTGCAGGTGCGCTCGCCGGCCACGGTCGTGCGGCAGTACCCGCACGAGTTGTCCGGTGGCATGCGGCAACGCGTGCTGATCGCTATCGCGTTCTCGTGCAAGCCGAAGCTCATCATTGCCGACGAGCCGACCACCGCCCTCGACGTCACGGTGCAGCGCGAGGTGTTGCGTCTGCTGCGCGACCTGCAGCGCGACGAAGGGGCTGCCGTTCTTTTCATCACGCACAACCTCGGGCTGGTTGCCAAGCTGTGCGATTCGGTCAGCGTGATCCATTCGGGTCGCATCGTCGAACACGGCGATGTACGCAGCATCATCGACACTCCGCGCACGCCCTACACGCGCTCGCTGTTCGCGGCGACACCGCGCTACGACCGGCCGGCAGACACGTTGAAGCCGATCGCCGAAGAGGTGACCGATAAGCTCTGGGCGTCGGCGCACAGCTATGACCAGAGCTGGTTCGCGGCGCGCGACACAGCGAGTACGGCTGCCCGTCGCGCGGAGACGCCACATGTCTGAGCCACTGCTCGATGTTCGCGGGCTGGGCTTGTCGTTGCCCGACCGGTCGAGCCGTCGCGCGTTCGGCAAGCCGCCGCTTCGGCAGATTCTTCACGACATCGACTTGCAGGTGGCGCCCGGCGAATGCGTAGCGCTGGTCGGCGAGTCGGGTTCGGGCAAGACGACGCTGGCACGCACCGTGCTGCGACTCTATGAACCTCAGCAAGGTGACATCGTTTTTGCAGGCCGAGAGACAACGCACATGAGCGAGCTCGAGTTGCGACCGCTGCGCGCGCGCATGCAGATGATCTTTCAGGACCCACTCTCGGCGCTGAACCCGCGACGGCGCGTCGGCGAGATCGTGGTGCAGCCTTTACTGAGCTATGGCCGTCTCGGCGCAGCGCCGACGGCAGCGGCACTGAAAGAAAAGGCGCGCGCATTGCTGCAACAGGTGAGCTTGCCGCCAGAGTTCGCGACGCGCTTTCCGCATGAGTTGTCGGGCGGACAGCGTCAGCGCGTCGGCATTGCACGCGCCATTGCGCTGGAGCCCGACCTGATCGTCGCCGACGAGATCGTTTCGGGCCTCGACGTGTCGACGCAAGCCCGCATCCTGTTGCTGCTGCGTGAGTTGCGCACGCGACTCGGCATGGGCATGATCTTCGTCACCCATGATCTCTCCGTGGTGCGGGTGCTGTGCGATCGCGTGGTCGTGATGCGCGAAGGCCGCATCGTCGAAGAAGGACCGACGGCCGACGTTTTTGCGAACCCGCAGCATCCGTACACGCAAGCACTGCTCGAAGCGATTCCGCTGCCGGAAATCGATGCGAGCTGGCTGGCTCGCACCGAATTCGTCGTCAATTAACCAAAGGAACCGTCCATGGATCTGCATCAAGCAACCGCCCTCGTCACAGGCGCCAACCGGGGTCTCGGCCGCGAACTCGTTCAACAGCTGCTGGCGGCCGGTGCACCCAAGGTCTACGCTGCGGCGCGCGACACCGCCGCGCTCGCCGACCTCGTGGCGGCGCATCCCGGCAAGCTGGAAGTGATAACCCTCGACATCACCAACGCCGAGCAAGTCGAGGCGGTGCGGGCGCACTGCGGCGACGTGAACTTGCTCATCAACAACGCAGGGGTCAACCGCGGGCAGGGGTTGATCGCGGCCCAATCGCTCGACCATGCGCAGGCCGAGATGGCGACCAACTACTTCGGCACGCTGGCGATGTGCCGCGCCTTCGCGCCGCAGCTGGCGAAGGGCGGCGCCATCGTCAACGTGCTGTCGATCCTGGCAAAGGTGACTTTGCCGGCGATGGGTTCGTTGTGCGCCTCCAAAGCCGCGGGGCTGCGCATGACCGAAGGCGTCCGCGCGGAACTCGCGGCGCAGGGCACGCATGTGATGGCGGTGATGACCGGCCCGGTCGATACCGACATGAGTCGCGATTTTCAGGGGCCAAAATCGTCTACGGCCGAGGTGGCGAACGAGGTGATCGAAGGCCTTCGTCGTGGTGACGAGGAGGTCCATCACGGCGACATGGCCGCTTGGATCAACGGCGTCATCGGAGCCGACCCGAAGAGCATCGAGCGAGAGCTCGCCAAGTACCTCCCGGCCTGAATTTGCTGCCCATTGGGCGATCGCCACGGCGCGCACCGGATAATCGGGCGCCATGGAATTCATCAGCTACCTCGTCGACTTCGTTCTGCATGTCGACAAGCACCTCGAGACCTTCGTCGTCGCCTACGGGCCTTGGGTGTACGCATTGCTCTTCGTCATCGTGTTCGTGGAGACTGGCGCGGTGGTCATGCCGTTTTTGCCAGGCGATTCATTGCTGTTCATCGTCGGCGCGTTGTGCGGCATCGGCTTGATGAGCTATCCCCTGGCGTGCGGGGTGCTGGTCGCAGCGGCCATTCTTGGCGACCAATGCAATTTCAGCATCGGGCGCTACATCGGGCCCAAGGTTTTTCAGTGGGAGAGTTCACGCTTTTTCAACCGCAAAGCCTTCGACCAGGCGCACGGGTTTTATGAGCGGTACGGTGGCATCACGATCATCCTTGCGCGCTTCATGCCGTTCATTCGCACATTTGCGCCCTTCGTGGCAGGCGTGGCTGCAATGAAGCGAGGAAGTTTCACCATGTTCAACGTCGTCGGCGCGCTGATCTGGGTGCTCAGCATCACCACGGCGGGTTACTTTTTTGGCAACTTGCCGTGGGTACGTGAGCATCTCGACAAGATCATCTGGGCCTTGATCTTCGTGCCGGGACTGCTGGCGATCTTCGGCGCGTGGCGCGCCGGCCGTGCGGAGAAGGCGCGGGCCGCTGGTGCTCAGGCCGAGGCCTGAGCGGGCCGTGCAGCCGGTAGTCTCTTAGTAGCGAGGGCCGTTGTTCGGGTAGTACCCGCGATTGGCGTTATTGCGTTGGTCCGAGTTCTTGCCGACTTCATTGCCGATCAACCCGCCGATGGCGGCACCGCCGACCGTGGCGGCAGCGTTGCCGCCGATCGCGTTTCCGAGAAGCGCACCACCCACCGCGCCACCTGCGACGCCCAACTGCTGATTGGGGCCGGTGCCGGCACAGCCAGACAAAGCCATCACCGACGTTGCGACGGCCGCCGCGATCCAGATACGTGTTTGCATGATGTCCACCTTAGAGTAGTAGTGCACTCAACTTAGGCAGCCGCGTTCATCCGGGCTGTAGGCGACCGCCCCGCAAGGTTGCGCGCAACAGCGACCGATCGATGCGCGATAACGACCCGCTGCACCGGGCGTTGACTGTGCGAAAAGTTACAGCTGCCGGCTGCGTGCCAACGGCGGGTTTTGCGCGAAGTAGCGCTGAATGCCGCGCATCAGGGCCTCCGCCAAGCTGTCCTGGTATGCAACGCTTCGGAGGTTCGCTTCTTCTTCAGGGTTGCTGATGAAGGCGGTTTCGACCAGCACGCTCGGGATATCCGGCGCCTTCAGCACCGCGAAGCCTGCCTGTTCGACTTCGCCCTTGTGCAGCCGCGCACCGACGTTCTTGATCTCGCCCAGCATCGCGCTGCCGAGCTTCAGGCTGTCGTTGATCTGCGCCGTCGTACTCATGTCGAGCAAGGCGCGTTGAACCTGGATCTCATGGTCGCCCACGTTGATGCCGCCGACCTTGTCGGATTCGTTTTCCTTGTTGGCCATGTAGCGCGCCGCGCTGCTGGATGCGCCATGCTGGCTCAGTGCAAACACACTGGCTCCGCGGGCTGCCGGCGTCGTGAAGGCGTCGGCATGGATGCTCACGAACAGGTCGGCCTGAACACGACGCGCCTTTTGAACGCGCGTGCCGAGGGGCACGAAGAAGTCGGCATCGCGCGTCAAAAACGCGCGCATCGGATTGCCGTTGACGCTGCTGGCGTTGATGCGGTCGCGCAGCTTGAAAGCGACCTGCAGCACGATGTCTTTTTCGCGCGTGCCGGCGGGTCCGGTGGCGCCCGGATCTTCGCCGCCGTGTCCCGGATCGAGGGCGACGATGATGAGGCGGTCGGTGCGGTTGGCAGTGGCTGTGCCGCTGCGCGCGACCACCGATGGCGGCGCTGCAGGCACTGGTTTGAGCGGGATCGAGCCGACCAAGGGCGGTAGCGTGGGCGGCAGGGGCGATGGCGCGCCCGGAGAGCGACCGGGCGCGGTCGGCGGCGCGGAGACGGCAGGCCCGGGTCGCCCGGCTTGCTGAGCCATGAGTTCGCCGAGCGGATCGACCGCGGCCGTGCCGGGCCTTGCGGGCGCCGATGGCGCCGGCAAACGCGATGGCTCGCGTGGCGCGAAACCGGCCACGTTGGTATCGGCGTCGCCTTTGGCAGTGGAAGAAGGCGCGTCGCGCAGGCGCTCGGCAATCAGCGCTTCCATCGGGTCGAGCGGCTCCTGGGGATGCAGGTCGAGCACCAGCCGGTCGCGATAGGCCGCCACCGGCGCCAGCGAAAACACCTGGGGGATCACCGCCTGCTTCAGGTCGAACACGATGCGCACGACGTTGGGAGCGAACTGCCCGACGCGCAAACCGTTGATGTACGGATCACCCGGCTTGATCTTGCCGACCAGCTCGCGCAGTTGCGGATTGAGCTCGATGCCGGTGATGTCGACCGCCAGCCGCGGCGGGCTGCCCACGGTGAGCTGCTGCGTCTGCAGGCGCGCATCGGATTCGATCGTCACGCGGGTGTAGTCGGCGGCGGGCCAGACGCGCACCGCCACGATGGTCGCTCCGCGTGCGATTTGCTGCACGCCGAGCAGCAGGGCCAGCGTGCCGCCTTGAAGAAGATCGCGGCGCTTCATGCGGCGATGGGTCCTGAGGTTGGCCTGATGCTGTCGAGATGCGCCAGCAAGGCGAAACCGCGGGGCGTGCCCGCGAGCAGTGTCACGGTACGTGAGTCGTCTGTCATTGCTTCCATTTTAAGAGCGAGGTCTGCAACCGGAATGCGGCCTGCAGCGTTGTCGGGCCATTCGGCGAGCTTCAGTCCGGGGCCCGCGAAGATGTCTCTGAATCCGGCATCGTCCCATTCGCGAGGGTCGTTGAAACGGTAGAAGTCGAAGTGATAGATCGCCAGCCCATCGGGTGCTTCGTGCGGCTCGACGACTGCGTAGGTCGGGCTCTTGATGCGGCCTTCGATGCCGAGCGCACGCAGCAAATGCCGGACGAAGGTCGTCTTGCCCGCGCCGAGCTCGCCATGCAGCGCAATGAAGGCATCCCGCAACATTGGTGCCGAGGCCACGCAGCGCGCAAAGGCGTCGGTATCGGCCTCGGTGTGCCAGTGCAGCACCGCTGGCAGTTCCGTTGCCAGCGATGGCAACGATGCCGCCTGCAAGGGCGTTTCTACAATCGGCGTGTGGTCGGTACTCAACTCGTGGCTCGTGATTTGGTGACGCAGGATGTCGTGGCGCGCATACAAGAGTGGGCGCGTGAATTGGGATTCTCCCAAATCGGTATTGCGGGCATCGACCTCGCCGATGCCGAGGCCGGACTCGGGCACTGGCTTCACAACGGCTTTCACGGCGAAATGGCCTACATGGCCGCGCACGGATTGCGTCGGGCGCGGCCTGCGGAGTTGGTGCCCGGCACGGTGAGCGTGATCACCGCGCGCATGGACTACCTGCCCCGGGCGACGCCGGAAGGTTGGCAGGGCATTGAATTCGAACGGCTCGAACGGCCCGGCGAAGGCATTGTCTCGGTCTATGCAAGGGGCAGGGACTATCACAAAGTGCTTCGCTCACGCCTGCAGAAACTGGCCGACCGCATCACCGAAACGCTGGGACCTTTCGGGCACCGCGTCTTCACCGATTCAGCGCCGGTGCTCGAGGCCGAGCTGGCTTCACGCAGCGGCCAGGGCTGGCGCGGCAAGCACACGCTGGTGCTCGACCGCGATGCGGGCTCGATGTTTTTTCTCGGCGAGATCTACGTCGACATCGCGCTGCCGCCGAGCGAACCCGTTACCGCGCATTGCGGCAGTTGCAGCGCCTGCATCGACATCTGCCCGACGCAGGCGATCATCGCGCCGCATCGGCTCGACGCGCGGCGCTGCATCTCGTATCTGACGATCGAGCATGCGGGCTCGATTCCGGTCGAACTGCGCGCGGCCATCGGCAATCGCATCTATGGCTGCGACGATTGCCAGCTGATCTGCCCCTGGAACAAGTTTGCGAAGAAGAGTGCGTTGCCCGACTTCGATGAACGCGACGGCTTGAGCGGACAGCATCTCGCCGAACTCTTCGCGTGGACGGAAGAAGCGTTTCTCCGCTTCACCGAAGGCAGCCCTATTCGCCGCATCGGCCATGAGCGCTGGTTGCGCAACGTGGCGGTCGGTTTGGGCAACGCCCTGCGTGCGGGCGATACGCGGGCCGCGGCCGCGCTCGCGACGCGTGCATTGCACCCGAGTGCGCTGGTGCGCGAGCACGTCGAGTGGGCGTTGGCACAAAGCGCACCTTTCGTCTGAATCCCGCGTTTGCGGGGTATTCCACAGCACTGTGGGCGCCGGCATGCCGGTAGCATTTCGGCTTTCCGTTTCGTTCGATCGTCTTGTTGACGACTACCAGGAGTTCGCTGATGCCACGCCGCCGATTGAGCACTTTTGTCCGTCTCGCTGAAGTCACCGGACTTGCCGTGCTCGCCGCCACGCTAGCTTCACCCGCTGCGGCGCAGGGCTACCCGACCAAGCCGATCGAGTTGAGTGTGCCGTTCGCACCCGGTGGCACGACCGACATCGTGGCGCGCGTGATCTCCGAGCCGCTGGGCAAGGCATTGGGTCAGCCGGTGATCGTCATCAACCGCGCGGGCGGCGGCGGCATCGTGGGTGCAGCCGAAACCGCACGCGCAGCGCCCGACGGCTACAAACTGGGCGTCGCCACCGTGTCGAGCACGGCAGCCAACCCGGCGATCAACCCGAAGACGCCGTACGACCCGATCAACGACTTCACGCCGATCACCAACATCGCCGCGACGCCCAACATCATCGCGGTCAACCCGAAGTTCCCGGCAAAGAACTACGCCGAATTCGTGGCCGAGCTCAAGAAGAATCCTGGCAAGTATTCGTATGCATCGTCGGGCACCGGCGGCATCGGGCATCTGCTGATGGAGCTGTACAAGAGCTTGACGAATACCTTCGTCACGCACATCCCTTACCGCGGCGCCGGCCCGGCCCTGAACGACGTGGTGGCGGGCCAGGTGGCGATCATGTTCGACAACATTCCTTCGGCATTGCCCTTCATCAAGAGCGGCCAGCTGGTGCCGATCGTGGTGTCGGCGCCGCAGCGGTTGAAGGACTTGCCCAACGTGCCGACCTTCAAGGAGGTCGGGCTGGAGCCGGTCAACCGCATGGCGTACTACGGCATCCTCGGCCCGAAGAACCTGCCGAAAGAAGTGGTCGACAAGGTGGCGGCTGCGGTGAAAAAGTCGGTCGAGGATCCGGTGGTGCGAAAGCGCATCGAAGACACCGGCTCGCTCATCGTCGCCAACACGCCCGAGCAGTTCGCCGCGCAGATCAAGGCCGAGTTCGAGGTCTACAAGCAGGTCGTGGTCAAGCAGAAGCTCACGCTCGATTGATCGAACGCGGCGCGCGGTTTGTTATCTTGCAGGCCATGACCGCGCTGCAAGAAGAAACCCCTGACGTCGATACGCCCGAGATCGACGAGTTCATCGATGCGCTCTGGCTGGAGCACGGGCTCGCCAAGAACACGCTCGCGGCTTACCGGCAGGATCTCGAGTTGTTCGTGCGCTGGCTTGCAACGCGCAGCAACACACTCGACGCCGTGCAGGAGCACGATCTGCAGGCCTACATGGGAGCCAAGCTGGCCGACAAAGGCAAGGCGACGTCCGCCAATCGTCGCCTGACGGTCTTCAAGCGCTACTACCGCTGGGCCTTGCGCGAACGTCGCATCGCCGCCGACCCGACGCTGCGACTGGTGCCGGCGCGGCAGGCCATGCGCGTGCCCAAAACGCTTTCCGAGAAGCAGGTCGACGACCTGCTCGGCGCGCCCGATGTCGACACCTCGCTCGGCCTGCGCGATCGCGCCATGCTCGAGTTGATGTACGCCAGTGGCCTGCGCGTGAGCGAGCTGGTGACGCTGAAGGCGATCGACATGAGCCTGAACGACGGCGTGCTGCGGGTGCTCGGCAAGGGCAACAAGGAGCGGCTGGTGCCTTTCGGCGGAGAAGCGCGCCGCTGGATCGAGCGGTATCTGAAAGAGTCGCGGCCTGCGATCCTCGACGGGCAACAGACGCCGGACCTTTTCGTGACGGCGCGCGGTGCCGGGATGACGCGCGTGATGTTCTGGATCATCGTCAAGAAGCAGGCGACCGCCGCCGGCATACACGTGCCGCTGTCGCCGCACACGTTGCGTCATGCATTTGCCACCCACCTGCTCAACCACGGCGCGGACCTGAGGGCGGTGCAACTGCTGCTCGGTCATGCGGACATCTCTACGACCACGATCTACACGCACGTGGCTCGCGAGCGCCTGAAGCAATTGCACGGGCAGCACCATCCACGCGGCTGATTGACACGACCTCCGAACGACGTGCGCGCCACGCTCTTCGCTGGGCGGCGGCGATCAAGGCCGACTGACGCTCCGCTCGCCCGGGGCGCTACAGCGCATCAGCTTCGTGCCAGCGCATCGGGCTCATCGAGCGCCTTCAGCTCTTCGTCTGTGAAGCCGGCGAGCGCTCGCGCTTCGAGGTTGAACGGCGCTCGAAGCCGCGGCGCCTCGTGCTTGCGATAAAGCACGCGGTAATGCGCGATCGGGTCGAGGCCGTCACGCTCGCACAGCCACCGGTACCAGTGGTTGCCGATGGCGACATGGCCGACTTCGTCGCGCAGGATGATGTCGAGGATGGCGATCGCGCCGAGCGCATCGGGCGTATTCACTCTGCGCAACTTGGCCTGGATCAGCGGGGTCGCGTCCAGCCCGCGTGCCTCGAGCGTTCGCGGTACCAGCGCCATGCGCCCGACAACGTCGTCCTTCGTTTTCTCGCACATCGCCCAGAGGCCGTCGTGGCCGGTGAAGTCGCCATAGCGCCAGCCCATCGTCTGCAGATGCGCATGCAGCAGCGTGAAGTGCCGCGCTTCTTCATCGGCGACGCGCAGCCAGTCGCGGTAATAGGACTCGGGCATGCCGTCGAAGCGCCACACTGCATCGAGCGCGAGGTTGATCGCGTTGAACTCGATATGGCATATCGAATGGATGAGCGCGGCGCGTCCTTCGGTGGTGAAGGGCGAGCGTCTTCCGACATCCATCGCGGAAACGCGAAGCGGGCGGTCGGGCCGGCCCGGAACGCCGATTTCCGCATTCGTCATGCTGCGATCGAAGTCGAGTGAAAGCGATTCCGGGCTGCCAGCGACAAGCGCTGCCAGCGCGCGCGTCGCCACCACCTTTTGCTCAGGGTCGGCAAGGCGCAGCGCGGCCAGCGCGGTCGATCGGATGTGCATCCCTACAATTCTAGTTTTTGATCCCTGGAGACCCGCGATGGCCCTCTATGAACTCGATGGCGTTGCGCCGAAACTGGCGCCTGGCGCCTGGGTGGCCGACAGTGCCGAGGTGATCGGCAAGGTGGTGCTGGGTGAAGATGCCAGCATCTGGTTCGGCGCGGTGCTGCGTGGCGACAACGAGACGCTGACCATCGGGCGCAACAGCAACGTGCAGGATCTGTCGGTGGTACACAGCGACCATGGTTCGCCCACCACGATCGGCGACAACGTGACGATCGGTCATCAGGTCATGCTGCATGGCTGCACCATCGGAGACAACTCGCTGATCGGCATCCAGGCGGTGATCTTGAATAACGCGAAGATCGGCCGCAACTCGATCGTTGGTGCCGGCAGCGTGGTGACCGAGGGCAAGGAATTTCCGGACAACTCGCTCATCATCGGTTCGCCGGCCAAGGTGGTTCGCACGCTCGACGATGCGGCTGCCGCCAAGCTCCGCCAAAGTGCCGAGCACTATGTAGACAACGCCCGTCGCTATGCGAAGGGCCTCAAGAAGATCGCCTGAGGGCGTCGGAAAGAAGAGCGTTTTGAGCGAGTTGCACAAGTTCTTGTTCGACGGCATGCCGGTGCGCGGCATGATCGTCCGCCTGACTGATTCATGGCAGGAAATCCTGGCGCGACGCGCCGGCAACAGCGCGACCGGCGCCTATCCGCCGCCCGTGGCGGAGTTGCTCGGTGAAATGACTGCGGCGGCGACCTTGATGCAGTCGAACATCAAGTTCAACGGCGCGTTGATCCTGCAAATCTTCGGTGACGGGCCGGTCAAGATCGCGGTGGCCGAGGTCATGCCCGACCTGAGCCTGCGCGCCACCGCCAAGGTCGTGGGCGAGCTGGCCGTCGATGCGCGCTTGCCCGACATGGTCAACGTCACCAACAAAGGCCGCTGCGCCATCACGCTCGACCCCAAGAGCCGCGTGCCGGGACAGCAGCCGTATCAGGGCGTGGTGCCGCTCTTCGGAGACCAGTACGAAAAGCTCGACAAGCTGAGCGACGTGTTGCAGCACTACATGCTGCAGAGCGAACAGCTCGACACCACGCTGGTGCTGGCGGCCGACGACAAGGTGGCGGCAGGCCTGTTGATCCAGCGCTTGCCGGTGAAGGGGGAGGGCAATCTGGAGGGAACGTCGCAGCGTGACCACGACCAGAGCAATGAAGACCAGATCGGTTTGAACGAAGACTACAACCGCATCTCGATTCTCGCGTCGAGTCTGACGCGCGATGAGTTGCTGACGCTCGATATCGACACCATCCTGCGCCGCCTGTTCTGGGAAGAAAAGGTGCTGCGCTTCGAGCCGCAAGAGGGCTTGCTTGGACCGCACTTCGCTTGCACCTGCGGGCGCGAGCGGGTGGCCAACATGATCCGCAGCCTCGGCGTCGAAGAGGCCGACAGCATCCTGGCCGAGCGCGGCGACATCGAGGTGGGATGCGACTTTTGCGGCAAGCAATATCGCTTCGATGCGGTCGACGCAGCGCAGATTTTTCGGGAGCCGGGGGATCAGTTGCCGGCCAGCCCGGTGGTGCAGTAGGTCGCTCTCGCGGCGTGCTGCAAAGGGCGCTTCAGTTTCTGAAGTTGCTGAAGCGCAGGTCAGGTGCGCTGCTGTTGTGGCGCGACGGCACGCTTCGGCCGAAGCTCACTTGCCTGGCCTGAAGCGCGGTTACGTTCGGCAGTGCTTCGGTGCGCGGCGATGTGTCCCCCGGTGCCCTCCATGTCACTTCGCTCACGTCGGCGTTGTCGGGCGCGACATACATCGAGCGCAGCATGGCGAACGGCCGACGATCGCGCCTCGATGAAGTGAGCGATGTGAGGGGCGACAGTCTCACGTCGAGCGCGGTGCGGAGCGTGCTGACCTCGCCGAGGGTGACCGTTGCGGAGCCGCCCGCCTTGAACTTCAGGTGCAACGACAGAGGCAATGTGGTGACGACGATCGACGAGATATCGACCACCGGCCGCTGATGAGTCTCGATCGGCCCGATGAGCATCGACGAACCGTACGCGCCGTCGCCAAAGCGCGCCTCCGGCAACGGCTTGATCCGCCAATTGCCATCGGATGGATACAGCACAGCCACTTCGCGCGGCTTGCCGTCGACTTTCTTGAACACCTGCAGCAGATGGATCCCGCGAAAGGTGCGCGATGCGAGTGTCACCGGCACGCTCTGAGACCGCCAGAAGCTCGACTGCGTGATGCCGACGATGCGCCACTGCGCGCCATCGAACAGCACGCGGGTCGCGGCTTTGAATGCATGGCGCGGATCGGTCGGGTGCACGCCGCCGTTGAAGTTGCATCCTGAAAAGTCGGACGCAGAACGATCGGATTGCAGCGATGCGAGATACGGTGGCGGCAGCGCTTCGACGGCAAAGCGCGCAACGTCGGCGCCGCTCAGCTTCAGGGAGACGTTGTCTTCCTCTGCGCAGGTGGCCGGCGTCAGGTTGTTCTCGACGTCGATTGCGATCAGGTTGCCGGCAGCGAATGCTGGTCGTGCCATGCCGGCGAGCAAAAACGCCAGCGTCAGCACGGCGGCCGCAGCGCATGCGCCGTTCAAGCGGTGGCGGCCGGTGCGTGCCATCAAGCCTTCGGAATAGACGTCGAGACTGGCGTCAGCAAAGGCGTCGCCCGCTCCGCCAGCAGATCCGTGAACAACCGATGCTCGCAAACTGGATCGGAGCATTTTTCGCACGGCCACGTCCAGGTCGATGCCGTGGGGCGTCCGCCAGCTTCGCCGCTGCCGCCGCGCACGTTGCGGCCATCTCTGCCTTCGTCGCCTGCACGCTCCGCGATTGAATTGATCGCGTTCCAGGCATTCGCGATCCGTTCGGCGCCGCGACCATGCACGACGGTGTACGGCAGATTTGCCCCGGCCAGCGCCGCACGCACGCGTGCATCCACCGGCTCGCGAACATGGGGGCCGTCGCGTTGCAGGCCATCGGCCACCCATGGCAGGTCGAGTGCGGTGAGCAAGGTGATGGCGCAGCGGCGTTGTGCCGCCAATGCCGATGCAAAGAGCGAGGCGTCGTCGAACAGCATGTCGCTGTACACCGCGGTCATCACGGCGGTGGTGTCGGTCACGACGACGCCGCGTGAGGCAGCGTCGTCGATGCGGCGCGTCTGCTCGTCGCCGATGGTGGCCTGCTCGTCGGGCCGTGGCGTGCGCCCTTCGCGGTCGCACCACTCGCGCAGGTATTCGCCGACCAGCGTGGTGGCGATGCCGCGATCGTTGAGTCGTTGGGCCAGGCCGCGCGCCAGCTCGGTCTTGCCGGTGCTCTCGGCGCCGAGCACGGCGATCACGCAGCCGATGGGCAACGAAGGAGTCATGCGTGTTCCAGCGCCGATGCCGCGGCTGCGGTTGGGCGCAATCGATGGCGCCATGCGAAGTAGCCGGCGATGCTGAGCACCGCGAAGACCGCGTAGAGGCCGACCGTGAGCCACAGGCCCTTGTGGATGAACAGGCCGATGCTGACAGCGTTGACGGCCAGCCACACGATCCAGTTTTCGATGAACTTGCGGCCGAGCAGGAACTGCCCGACCAGGCTGAGTCCGGTCGCGAATCCGTCGAACCAGGGCACGTCGGTGTCGGTGAATCGAATCAGAAAAAGTGCGACGAGCGGCCACGCGACTGCGCAGGCGACCAGGGACCACAACGCGCCGCGCATCGTGAGGCGGCTTACGTGCAGCTCGCTGCCGTCGGCCCTGTGCCCACGCAGCCATTGAAGCCAGCCCCAGAGCGCGACGATGGCGAAAAAGATCTGCAGCGTAGCGTCGCCGTAGATGCGTGCTTCGGCAAAGACGAAGACGTAGAGCAACGAGCTCACGATGGCGAGCGGCCAGCCCCAGTGGATCTCGCGCATGTTGCAGCCGACCATGACCAGCGCGATGGCCGCGGCGACCACTTCGAGCCAACTGGTCGGTGCGCCCCACAACACGAAGGCGGGGGCCGAGAAGAACTCCGGCATCGGTGGTTTGGTGGTTCCGCGGGCGGGGCCGAGTGTCAGTGCGTCATCTGCACGAACACCTCGTTCGGCTTCACCATGCCGAGCTCGGCACGGGCACGTTCTTCGACCATTTCGAGGCCTTCCTTCAGGTCGTTGACCTCGGAAGACAGCCTCTCGTTGGCCAATGACGCACGCGCGTTAGCCTCTTGCTGCGTCATGAGCTTGTCGCGCAGCTGCGCTACGTCGCGCACGCTCCCGCGGCCGGTCCACAGCTGCCACTGAAGAACGGCGAGCAGCAAGACCAGCACGAGGGGAACAATGCGTGAGCGCATGCCTTCGGATACCCGGTTCCTGGCCGTTTACTTCAGGTTGTAGAACGCGGCGCGGCCGGGGTAGCTGGCAACGTCGCCCAGGTCTTCTTCGATGCGCAGCAGCTGGTTGTACTTGGCGGTGCGGTCGGAACGCGACAGCGAACCCGTCTTGATCTGGCCGGCGTTGGTGCCGACCGCAATATCGGCGATGGTCGAGTCTTCGGTCTCGCCCGAACGGTGCGAAATGACGGCGGTGTACCCGGCTCGTTTGGCCATTTCGATGGCGGCGAAGGTCTCGGTCAGCGTGCCGATCTGGTTGATCTTGATCAGGATCGAATTGGCGATGCCCTTGTCGATGCCTTCTTGAAGGATCTTGGTGTTGGTGACGAACAGGTCGTCGCCCACCAACTGCACGCGTTTGCCGAGACGTTCGGTCAGGTGCTTCCAGCCATCCCAGTCGCCTTCGTGCATGCCGTCTTCGATGCTGATGATCGGGTACTTGTCGACCCAGGTCGCAAGCATGTCGGTCCAGTTTTCGGGCGACAGCGTGAGGTTCTCGGCGCCGAGAACGTACTTGCCATCTTTGTAGAACTCGCTGGCAGCGCAGTCCAGGCCGAGCGCGATTTGTTCGCCGGCCACGTAGCCCGCCTTGTCGATCGCTTCGAGGATGAGGAGGATGGCTTCTTCATGACTCGCGACGCTCGGTGCGAAGCCGCCTTCGTCGCCGACAGCCGTGCTGATGCCGCGGTCGCTCAGGATCTTTTTCAACGCGTGAAAGGTTTCGGCACCATAGCGGACCGCTTCGCGGAAGCTCTTGGCGCCGACCGGAATGATCATGAACTCCTGGATGTCCAGGCTGTTGTTGGCGTGCGCCCCACCGTTGATGACGTTCATCATCGGCACCGGCAATTGCATGCCGCCCATGCCGCCGAAGTAACGGTACAGCGGCAAGCCCGATTCTTCGGCCGCAGCGCGGGCTACGGCCATCGACACGGCCAACGTGGCGTTGGCGCCCAGACGGGCCTTGTTGTCGGTGCCGTCCAGGTCGTTCAGCGTGCGGTCGAGAAAGGCCTGCTCGGTGGCGTCGAGGCCGAGCACGGCTTCGGAGATTTCGGTGTTGATGTTTTCTACCGCTTTCAGCACGCCCTTGCCGCCGTAACGAGCCTTGTCGTTGTCGCGCAGTTCGATCGCTTCGCGCGAGCCGGTCGACGCACCCGACGGCACGGCCGCACGACCCATGGTGCCGCTTTCCAGCAGCACATCGCATTCGACTGTGGGATTGCCGCGGCTGTCGAGAATTTCGCGGCCGACGATGTCAACGATTGCACTCATGATTTTTATTGAAGGATGAAGTTGAAAATTTTGACGGAAGGCTACAGGCCTTCGACCGCGATCATGCGCATCACCGCAGCACCGGCGCGAGCTTCACGGGCCTTAAGATATTCAGGCGTGTCGTAGAAAGCTTTGGCTTGCGCAAAAGTCGGGAACTTCAGCAGCACCACTCGGGTCGGTGCCCAGTCGCCTTCGAGTACCTCGATCTGACCACCGCGAATGCACACCTCGGCACCGCTCGCCTGCATGGCGGCGCTCGACCACTTTTTATACTCTTCGTATTGCGTCGGGTTCGTGACTTCGACGTGTGCAATGACGTAACCACTCATGCTTGAAACCTGTCTTCCAGATAGCCGTTTTTCTTGGTGACCGCATCGAGCGCCAGCAGCGTCTGGAGCAGCGCTTTCATGTGCTTCAAAGGCACCGCATTGGGACCATCGCTCAGCGCCTTGGCCGGGTCGGGGTGCGTTTCCATGAACACGCCGGCAACGCCGACCGCAATGGCCGCGCGCGCCAGCACCGGGACCATCTCGCGCTGGCCGCCCGAGCTCGTGCCCTGGCCACCCGGCAACTGTACCGAGTGCGTGGCGTCGAACACCACCGGTGCCTGCGTCTCGCGCATGATCGCCAGCGATCGCATGTCCGACACCAGGTTGTTGTAGCCGAAACTGGCGCCACGTTCGCAAGCCATGAAGCTGTCTTCGTCGAGACCGATTTCTTTGGCCGCGGCGCGCGCCTTGTCGATGACGTTCTTCATGTCGTGCGGCGCGAGGAACTGACCCTTCTTGATGTTCACCGGCTTGCCCGACTGGGCGACTGCACGGATGAAGTCGGTCTGGCGGCACAGGAAGGCGGGCGTCTGCAGCACGTCGACCACTTTGGCGGCTTCTACGATGTCTTCGTTGGTATGCACGTCGGTCAGCACCGGCACGCCGAGGTCGCGCTTCACCTTGGCCAGAATCTCCAGCCCCTTGTCACGCCCCGGGCCGCGAAAGGTGGTGCCCGACGAACGGTTGGCCTTGTCGAAGCTGCTCTTGAAGATGAACGGAATACCGAGCGCCTGCGTGATTTCCTTCAGCGTCCCGGCTGTGTCCATCTGCAGCTGTTCCGACTCGATGACGCACGGACCCGCGATGAGAAAGAACGGCTTGTCGAGTCCGATGTCGAATCCGCAAAGTTTCATGACTGCACTTTCATGCGACGACTTTCATCAGCGGCTTGGTTCCCTGGCCCGCTGCCTGATGTTCCAGAGCGGCTTTGATGAACGCGTTGAACAGCGGATGGCCGCCCCACGGCGTCGATTTGAATTCAGGGTGGAATTGCACGCCGATGAACCAGGGATGGACGTCTTGCGGCAACTCCACAATTTCGGTCAGGTGTTCGCGTTGCGTCAACGCAGAGATCACCAGCCCGGCGCGGCGCAGGTCGTCCAGGAAGTTGACGTTGGCTTCGTAGCGGTGCCGGTGGCGCTCGGTGACGACGTCGCCGTAGATGCTGTGGGCCAGTGTGTTCGGTGCGACGTCGGAGCTTTGTGCGCCCAGGCGCATCGTGCCGCCGAGATCGGATTTTTCATCGCGCGTCTTGACAGTACCGTCCGTGTCTTTCCACTCGGTGATGAGGGCGATGACGGGGCAGGGCGTACCGGGATCGAACTCGGTGCTGTTGGCGTTTTTAAGGCCGGCGACGTTGCGTGCGTATTCGATGGTCGCAACCTGCATGCCGAGGCAGATACCGAGGTACGGCACCTTGGTTTCGCGCGCGAAGCGAGCCGCTGAAATCTTGCCCTCGACGCCGCGTTGACCGAAACCGCCTGGCACCAGGATGGCATCGTATTTTGCGAGGCGGGCGACGTCTTGCGGCGTGATGGTTTCAGAATCAATGTAGTCGATCTTCACGCGCGCATGGTTCTTCATGCCGGCATGCCGCAGCGCTTCGTTGAGCGATTTGTAGCTGTCGGACAGTTCGACGTACTTGCCCACCATGGCAATGGTCACTTCGTGCTGCGGATGCTCGACTTCGTAGACCAGATCGTCCCAACGTTTGAGCTTGGCAGGCGGCGTGTTCAGGCGCAGCTTGTCGCAGATCAGGCCGTCCAGCCCTTGTTCGTGCAGCATGCGCGGCACCTTGTAGATGGTGTCGACGTCCCACATCGAAATGACACCCCACTCGGCGACGTTGGAGAACAGCGAGATCTTGGCGCGCTCGTCGTTGGGAATGGGCCGGTCGGCGCGACAAATGAGCGCGTCGGCCTGGATGCCGATGGCGCGCAGTTCCTTGGCAGTGTGCTGCGTCGGCTTGGTCTTGAGTTCGCCGGCCGCGGCGATCCACGGCACATACGACAGATGAACAAAGGCTGTGTTGTTCGGACCCATGCGCAGACTCATCTGGCGCACCGCTTCGAGAAACGGCAGCGATTCGATATCTCCCACGGTGCCACCGATTTCGACGATGGCCACGTCGACTTCATGGGCGGTGCCGATGCCGGCGCCGCGTTTCACGTATTCCTGGATTTCGTTGGTGATGTGCGGGATCACCTGCACCGTTTTGCCGAGATAGTCGCCGCGGCGTTCTTTTTCCAGCACGCTCTTGTAGATCTGGCCCGTGGTGAAGTTGTTGGCCTTGCGCATCCGCGTGTTGATGAAGCGCTCGTAGTGGCCGAGGTCGAGGTCGGTTTCGGCCCCGTCGTCGGTAACGAACACTTCGCCATGCTGAAAAGGCGACATCGTGCCGGGGTCGACATTGATGTACGGATCGAGCTTGATGAGGGTGACTTTAAGGCCCCGCGATTCGAGAATCGCGGCGAGCGAGGCGGAGGCGATTCCCTTGCCGAGGGAAGACACCACACCACCAGTGACGAAGACAAATTTGGTCATGCCATTACCGGGCTTTGCGCCCGGGCAGTGGGAAATCGGAATTATAGGTGCGACCACTTGAGCCGCCACTTAAACTTCCCCGATGCACCCTATGCAGCACGTTACGCAAGATCTCTCCGGCAGGCACATCCTCCTCGGGCTCACGGGGGGTATCGCCTGCTATAAGTCGGCCGAACTCTGTCGTCTTTTCATCAAGGCCGGCGCCACGGTGCAGGTCGTCATGACCGAGGCCGCGGAGCAGTTCATCACGCCGGTCACGATGCAGGCGCTGTCGGGGCGCCCGGTGTATGGCTCGCAGTGGGACGCTCGCGAGCCCAACGCCATGCCGCACATCAACCTGAGCCGCGAGGCCGACGCCATCGTGCTGGCGCCGGCCAGCGCTGATTTCATCGCGCGGCTGGTGCAAGGTCGTTCGGACGAACTGCTGAGCTTGCTGTGCCTCGCGCGCCCGGCCGATCGTGTGCCTTTGCTGCTGGCGCCCGCCATGAATCGGGAGATGTGGTCGCATCCGGCCACGCAGCGCAACCTGATGCAGGTGGCAGCCGACGGCGCGCATGTGCTCGGCGTGGGCAGCGGCTGGCAAGCATGCGGCGAAACCGGTGATGGCCGCATGCTGGAGCCGGCGCAATTGCTCGACGACGTCACCGCATTCTTCCAGCCGAAGTTGCTTGCGGGTCAGCATGTATTGGTGACGGCCGGGCCGACCTTCGAGGCGCTCGACCCCATCCGCGGCATCACCAACCATTCGTCCGGGAAGATGGGTTTCTCCATTGCCCGTGCGGCACGCGACGCCGGGGCAGAGGTCACGCTTGTGGCGGGTCCGGTCCACTTGCCGACGCCGCGTGGCGTCGCCCGCATCGACGTCACTTCGGCTGCAGAAATGCTGGATGCAACCGTGATGGCGGCACAGCGTGCCACGGTGTTCATCGCGACCGCCGCAGTGGCCGATTGGCGCCCTGCAGCCCACAGCGCGCACAAGATCAAGAAGGACGGCTCCGGCCAGCCGCCGGTGCTGCATTTCGTCGAGAACACCGACATCCTGCTGACCGTCGCACAGAGCGCAAGAGCGCAAAGCGGCAAGTTGTTTTGCGTCGGCTTTGCGGCCGAAAGCGAGAACCTGGTGGAACATGCCAAGGCCAAGCGCGAGCGCAAGGGAATTCCACTGCTGGTCGGCAATATCGGACCGTTGACTTTCGGGCAAGACGACAACGCCTTGCTGCTGGTGGACGCCAATGGCCTGCGCGAACTGCCGCGCGCACCCAAGCTCGCGTTGGCGCGCGAGCTCGTGACTGAAATAGCCGCGCGCCTGCCGGCCTGGAGTGCACGATGAATCCTGAATGGAACACGCCGCCGAATGGCGACTTCGCGAGCTATGTGGAGCGGCTCACGGCGCAGTCCGCCTTGCCCAAGCGGCAACACCAGGAGGGCGAGCACGGGCTCGATGTCGGCATGACGCCGCACTCGGAGCCGCATGGCGCCGGAGCGGCGGGAATCGCCGCAGCGACGGCCGCCGCGGCAGCGCAGCGGCGCATGTCATCGAACGCCGATGTACCGTCTGGCGTCGGCACATCGCCAACCGGCGCGATGGTGGCCAAGATCGCGAGCGCTGTCGGTTTCTTCGCGTTGTTGCTGATGTGGCAGGCAGGCGTGCCGATCCCGTTGCTGTTGGCGCTGCTTGCAGGCGCCCTGTGGATCGCCTTCAGGCTGCGTGGTCTCAAGCTGCCGCAGAACGCGGCGCAGTGGCAAAAGATGCTGCAGGACGCGGCGCTCAAGCAGCAGCAGGCGGGCAAGCAAAGCCAGCAACAGGGGCGCAGCAAGTGAAGGTCGATGTTCGCATTCTCGATCCGCGCATGGCCGATGCGCTGCCCACTTACGCCACGCCCGGCAGTGCGGGACTCGACCTTCGGGCCTGCCTCGATGAGCCCATCACGCTGGAACCCAACGCCTGGCAACTTGTCGGGACGGGCATTGCGATCCACCTGGCCGACGCGGGCTACGCGGCGCTGATTCTTCCGCGCTCCGGGCTCGGTCACAAACATGGCATCGTGCTGGGCAACCTTGTCGGCTTGATCGACAGCGACTATCAGGGTGAGCTGAAAATCAGCGCTTGGAACCGAAGCGAAACAGCGTTCGTATTGCAGCCGATGGAGCGCCTGGCGCAGTTGGTGATCGTGCCGGTGATGCAGGCGCAATTCAACGTCGTCACCGACTTCACTGCAACGCAACGAGGTGTCGGTGGTTACGGCTCGACGGGCAAGCACTGACCGCCAGCTGACTTCAACTGCGCTGCGAAGCGGGTGTAGGCGCGGTCCTGCGAATCCCCGCTTCGCGCGCTCACACGTAAAGACTGGAACCGCGGTCGCGTTGTGCGCTCTTAAGTTTCAAGATGTGTTCGGGCGTCAGCGCCGTACGTCGCTGACGCGTTGAATACCTGTCAAGTTGTCGCGCCGTTGCGCGTTTTTGAGGAGTCAGACCATGAAGACCAATTTACGTTTCCTGTCGGTGAGTGCCTCGGTGCTTGCATTGGCCACGCTCACTGCTTGCGTAGCACCTGCGCCGGTCTACCAGACCAATCGCTATCCGTACCAGGCGCCGCCACAGCCCTATGCGGCAGTGCCAGCGCCTTACGTCGAGTACGGCCGTGTTGCGAACATCGAAGTGATGCGCAGCCAGACCAGTGGCACCGGGACCAGTGGTGGCGGTGCAGTAGCCGGTGGTGTCGTAGGTGGTGTCCTCGGCAACCAGATCGGGCGCGGTAACGGGCGCACTGCAGCAACGGTCCTCGGCGTCGTCGGCGGCGCCCTGCTGGGCAACGGCATAGAGGCCAACAACAATGGCCCGCGTGCTTACGAAAGCTACCGCGTGTCGGTCCAGACCGAAAATGGCGGCTACCGTGCTTTCGATGTGAGCAGTCCGGGCGACCTGCGTATCGGCGACCGGGTGCGCATCGACAATGGTCAGATATCGCGCTACTGATCCAGAACGCCTTTCGCCATTGGCGAATTGAAAAAGCCGGGCATGCCCGGCTTTTTTGCAGATGAAGATTCGTCAGTGCAGCAAGTCGTTGCCTGGCGCCGTGGGAGACAGCTTGAAAAAGCTTGTGCCGGCCGTACCTCGGCCGACCTCGTCCTCCGTCGCCTCGCGCACCGATCGCACGGAGATGTCGAGCCTGAGCGCGATGCCGGCAAGGGGGTGGTTGCCGTCTAGCACCACATGCTCCGGATACACCTCGGTGACGACGTAGATCGCAGCCTTCGGAATCTCATCGCTCACGCCCGCCGGCAGGGCGGCGCCGTCGAAGGTCATGCCTTCTTCGATTTCCTTGGGGAACAGCGCACGCGGCTCCAGAAAAAGAAGCTGGTCGTTGAAGTCGCCGAAAGCCTGTTCAGGCTCCAGCTGAAGCTGTACCTTGGCGCCGGGCTCATGGCCTTGCAGCGCCTGCTCGATGGCGTCGAACAGATCGTCGCCACCCACCAAAAACTCCACCGGATCGTCGAGCACGTCGAGCACTTCACCCAGCGTGTCTTTCATGGTCCAGGTAAGCCCGACCACACATTGTTCAGAGATTTCCATGGAAGAATTCTCCCATGGAGACAACACAACCCTTGCCGCTGCTCGGCGGACTCACCGCGCAGCAATTCATGCGACGCCACTGGCAGAAGAAGCCCCTGCTCGTGCGCCAGGCCATTCCCGGCTTTCAACCCCCGGTCGATCGCGATGCGCTCTTTGCGCTGGCGAGCCAGGACGACGTCGAATCGCGCCTCATTCGGCATGCGGCCGGTGGTTGGAAACTGCGCCACGGTCCCTTCGGCAAACGCAGTCTGCCTTCGCGCGCGCAGCCGGGCTGGACGCTGCTGGTGCAGGGCGTCGACCTGCACCGCGACGCTGCGCATGAGTTGATGCAGTCGTTTCGCTTCCTGCCCGATGCGCGGCTCGACGACTTGATGATCAGCTATGCCAGCGACACCGGTGGCGTCGGCGCGCATTTCGACAGTTACGACGTGTTTTTGCTGCAGGCGAGTGGCCAGCGGCGCTGGTCGATAGGACGCCAGCGCGATCTCTCGCTGCAAGAAAACGTGCCGCTCAAGATCCTGCAGAACTTCGAGCCCGAGACGACGTTCGTACTGGAAGCCGGCGACATGCTGTATCTGCCGCCGCGCTATGCGCACGATGGCGTGGCGGTTGGCGGCGATTGCATGACCTACTCGATCGGCCTCAGGGCACCTGCTGCGGCTGGCCTCGGTGCCGACCTGCTGGCGCGCATCGCCGAGGCCAGCGCCGACGAACTTGAAGACGCCCCGGCCCACTCGCAAATCCACTATCGCGATCCGTCGCAGTCTGCGGTCGATACGCCTGCTGCCGTGCCTGCCGCGCTGCAGGCTTTTGCGCGCGCGGCAGTGCAACGCGCACTTCGCGATGTCGACGCCATTGACCGCGCGCTCGGCGAATCGATGACCGAGCCGAAGGCCAACGTGTGGTTCGACGCGGGTGCGGTGCCGGGCGATATGCAATCGGTGGCGCTCGACCGTCGCACGCGCATGCTTTACGACGCGCGGCATCTCTACATCAACGGTGAGAGCTTTCGCGCAGGTGGCCGCGACGCGACCTTGATGCGTCGGCTGGCCGATCGACGCACGCTCGGACCCAAAGACCTGGCGCGCGCCAGTGACGATGCCTTGGCGCTCCTCGGCGACTGGTGCGAAGCGGGGTGGTTGCATGCCAGCTGAACTGGCTGATTGGCCTAAGTTGCCTCCGTTGCCTGAGGGCGTCTTCGACGGCCGCGAAGCCTTCGAGTCCAGCTTGCGCCTCGCGCTCGACGCCGCGGCCGCACAGGGTTGGCGTGAGATCGTGTTGAGCGATCCCGATTTCAGCGATTGGCCACTGGGCGATCGATCGACCGTCGCGGCGCTGCAGGCGTGGTCGGCTACCGGCCGAAGCTGCGTGGTACTTGCCAAAAACTTCGACGTGTTCGCGCGCCATCACGCGCGTTTTGTGCAATGGCGCCAGACCTGGAGCCACATCATCGAATGCCGTATTTGCAATGCGGCGAGCGCGCCGGCGGTACCCAGTGCCATCTGGACGCCGACCTGGTTTCTGCAGCGTATCGACATCGACAAGGGACGCGGCGTGTGCGGTCGGGATCGCGAGCGACGCGGCGGCTTAAGAGAACTTTTGGACGAATGTTTACGTCAGGGCAGGCCGGGCTTTCCGGCATCGACGCTGGGCCTGTAAGGCAATGGCCTGAATTGGTGCATCGACATCTTTTCGAAAGGTTGCGGCACTAGAATTTTGTTTTTCGACAATTGCTTTCATCGTCGCTTTAAAAAAGGAATCTCATGAATAAGTCAGTTCTGATCGCCGCCTTGATGGCCGCCGCCGCTCTCACCGCCTGCAGTAAAAAAGAAGATGCTGCGCCCGTAGTCGTGACTCCCGCACCGGTCGTGGTGACCCCACCTGCGGCACCTGCGGCACCTGCGGCGACGCCGGCACCCGACGCGACGGCGACACCTGCACCGGCTGCTTCGGCACCTGCCGACACGTCCACGATGACGCCCGCCGATCCAACGAAGCCGACTGATCCTGCTGCACCCAAGTGATGCATTCATGTGGCACCACGTTGCCGCGTGAATAAAAAAGCCGCCTTTGAAGGCGGCTTTTTTTTGGATTGAAGGGGCGTAGCGCTCCGTCAGACGTCGAGCCAGCCACTGCCCTCAGCCGCAGTCGCCGTGATCATCTCGTGCTCTTGGGCGCCGAGCGCTTCGGCCAGTACACGTCGCACGATGTCGGGCCGGTTGTTCTGCTCGCTCAAATGCGCCGCCAACACATGGCGCAAGCCATCGTGATGAACTGCGCGTGCGATGGCGGCCGCTGCGGCGTTCGACAGGTGGCCGTAGTTGCCGCCCACGCGATGCTTCAGAAACGGCGGATAGGCCGAGCCCGCCAGCAAGTCGCTGTCGTGATTGAACTCGAGCAGCATTGCATGCAGACCGATGAGCCGCTGCATCACATGCGGCGTTGCATGGCCCAGATCGGTCAGCACGCCAAGGTGCCGCGCGCCATCGCTGCAGCGCAATTGGAGCGGTTCCTTGGCATCGTGCGGCACAGTGAACGGCTGCACATGGATCTCGCCGATCGCGATGTCGTTGCCATCCAGCGCGAAGTGCAGGCGACCTTCGAAATCGCGCGCGCCGGTGGCGAGCCAGGTGCCTTCGCTCATCCAGACGGGGATGCGGTTGCGCCGCGACAAGGCATGAGCGCAACCGATATGGTCGCCATGCTCGTGGGTCACGAACACGCCGTCGATGTCGGCGGCAGCGAGACCGGCGCGGGCCAGCCGTGCGTCAAGGTGCCTCAGCGCAAAGCCGCAGTCGACGAGCAGACGCGAAGTCCGCCCCGCACTGGTCGCCTCGACCAGCGTGGCGTTGCCGGTGCTCCCGCTGCCGAGACTGCGGAAACGCAGCATCGCCTCGCGCCTTACTTCAAATCGTCGGCAATAACCTGAACGATGCGTTGCGCATTCGCCGAGGTTTCAGGCGCACCGGCGTCGTTCATGACCGACACCGTGCTGGCTTCGCCCTGGCCCTTGACCAGAATGCGGAACTTGAGCGGTGCGTCGGCCTTGCCTGCCTGGCCGAAAGTAATGATCTTTGCGAAAAAGCCGGGTTCCTTGTTGGCGTTCGGTGGCACGTAGCGCACGAAGTAGATGCCGGCGCTGCGATCCCGGTCTTCCACGGTGAAGCCGGTGCGATCGAGGGCCAGGCCGACACGACGCCATGCGCGCTCGAAGCCTTCGTTGATCTGGACCGTCGGCTGACCCGCGACCGACACGATGCGTGCGGTTTGTGCCGGCGCGGCCGTCGCGGCGAGCAGCTTCGATTGCTCTTGTGTCACACCGAGCTTCACCATCAGGCGTCGCAGGAATTCGGTTTCGAGTTCAGGATCGACCGGGCGTGTCTGCCACACAGTCTGGTCCTGGCGCTGGTTGTTATAGACCTCGACCATGCCGCGGTGCGCGACGAAGATTTCGGTGCCGCTGGGGGTGCGCTCCAGCCGCGTGCGGAAGCGATCGAGTTCGCCGGTCGAGTAGACCGAATCGACCAGCTTGCCGAGGGCGCCACGGATGATGTCCTGCGGTAGCTTGGCGCGGTTTTCTGCCCAGTCGGTTTCCATGATGCCGACGTTGCGCTGCTCTGTCGTCAGCAAAAATCCGCTCTCCTGCCAAAAGTCCTTGACCGGGTCCCAAAGCTGTTCAGGCGTGCGGTTGACGACGATCCAGCGCTGCGTGCCCGAGCGCTCCATGCGCACGTCGCCGATGGCGTTGACCGAAGTCGGCAGGCCCGGTGCGTTGGCCATGCCGGTCTGATACGAGTTGGCAGAAACCGCGCCGCCTGGAACCGCGTAGCGGTTTTCGCGCGAGAGCTGTGACAGGTCGGGCGGCACCGAGAGGCTGGGCGCCTTGCCGGCGCTCTTGTAGTCGATCTTGTCGCCTTCGAGCACGGAGCAGGCCGCGAGACTGGCCACCAGAGCCAGCAGTGCAAATCGCGTAAAAAAGTTCTTCAACGTCGTCTTCCTTGTTGGAATGTTTCGATCAAATCGATGGGTCGCAGCGACCACGGCTTCAGAGCAGGTTCCGGCCAAAAGGTTGCCGGCGACTTCGATCTGCGGGAGTAAAGGTGAATTCAGTCCTTGAGCAGGCCGGTCGCGCGCAATGCGCTTTCGACTGCCGGGCGACTGGCCTCGTCGAGCTCGGTCAGCGGCAGACGCAGCGCGCCACCACACAAACCGAGTCGCGCCATCGCCCACTTCACAGGAATCGGGTTGGGCTCCACGAACAGGTTGCGGTGCAGCGGCATCAGTTCGAATTGCAGCTGCATCGCACGCTTGACGTCGCCGGCGATCGCCGCCGCGCAAAGCTCGTGCATCTTGCGCGGTGCCAGGTTGGCAGTGACGCTGATGTTGCCCTGACCGCCGCACAGCATGAGTGCCACGGCGGTCGGGTCGTCGCCGGAATACACGGCAAAGCTTTTTGGCAGATCGCGAATCAGCCACTGGGCGCGCTCGATGTTGCCTGTGGCTTCCTTGATGCCGATGATGCCCGGCACCTGAGCGAGCCGAAGCACGGTGTCATGCGCCATATCGGCGACGGAGCGGCCAGGTACGTTGTAGAGCACAACGGGCAAATCGCCGACGGCTTCGGCGATGGCCCTGAAGTGCCGGTACTGGCCTTCTTGCGTCGGCTTGTTGTAGTAGGGAACGACCTGCAGTTGCGAATCGGCGCCAACGCCTCGGGCGAACTTGGCGAGCTCGATGGCTTCTTTGGTCGAATTGGCGCCGCAGCCAGCCATGACAGGCACGCGGCCTTTGGCTTGCTCGACCGATACGCGAATGATTTCGCAGTGCTCTTCGACGTCGACGGTCGGCGATTCGCCGGTGGTGCCGACCACGCCGAGGCAATCCGTGCCTTCGTCGATGTGCCAGTCGATGATGCGACGCAGTGCGGGGTAATCGACACTGCCGTCGTCGTGCATCGGCGTAACGAGCGCGACAATGCTGCCTGTCAGTTGCTCCAAGGGGGTCTCTTTGTCGGTTGGACGAAAACCGGCATTCTACTTAAGGCCTAGCCGGTGCCCCGAGCAGGTGCCGTAGTGGGATTCCCGACCCGTCCAGCCGCACGGCCGCGATGCGTTGAACGAACCGCGGCGGCGTCGCCTCGTAGCCATGTTCGTAGGCCACGACGCCCAGTCCGGCGCAGGCCGCGATCAGTTCGCCCGGCTGCAGCAGAAAGTCGGGCCGCGACGGCTTGCCGATCGTTTCGTTGCCGGCCGCGAAGGTCTCGTACAGAAGCACGCCGCCTGGAGCGACAGCCGCAACGATGTCGGGCAGCCGGGGTCGCCAAAGGTAGTTGGTGACGACGACCACGTCGAAGTTTTCTCCGACGAAGGGCCACGGTCCGGCTTCGATGTCTGCCTGCAGGGCGCGGCCCCAGCGTGCTGCCGATGCGACGGCGTCGGGTGCGCGGTCCACGCCTGTCACTGCATGGCCGCGATCCGCAAACCACCGCAGATGCCGGCCCGCGCCGCATGCCACGTCCAACACGCGGCCGCCTGCAGGGACAAGGTGCGACCAACGCACGATCCATGCGGACGGCTGTGACATCGCGCCATCGATGGCGTTCGGCGCCGTGCTCAAAAGCATGCCCAGAGCTGATCGATCAACGTCACCATGAACGTTGGGCGCGCATAGAGCATGAACACGGCGCCCAGCGCGACCAGTGCGATCGCCCAGGCCAGAGCGGTAACGAGACGAGGATGCTGCAAGCGGTTCATGCAGTTCAGGCGAGTTGCGGCATCGGCCGCGCGATGGCGTTTTCCTTGACCGGCAAATTGATCAGCGCAGCGAACACCCCCAGCGCGATCGCGATGTACCAGACGACGTCGTAGCTGCCGGTGCGGTCGTAGAGAAAACCACCCAGCCAGACGCCGAGGAACGAGCCGACCTGATGGCCCAGAAACACGAAGCCGCTCAGCATCGACAAGTGCGCCACGCCAAAGATTTGCGCCACCAGCGCATTGGTCACCGGCACCGTCGACAGCCACAAAAAGCCGATGACGGCAGCGAAGACGTAGACGGACAGAGGTGACACCGGCACGATCAAGAACAGCGTTATCGCGATGGCCCTGCCGAAGTAGATGGCCGCCAGGATCTTCCGCTTGGCCAGCTTCTGGCCGAGCGAGCCGGCGACGTAAGTGCCAAACACATTGAAGAGGCCAATGAGAGCGAGCGAATAACTTGCTACCTCGGGCGACAGACCTTTGTCGCGCAGATAGCTCGGCATGTGCACGCCTATGAACACCACCTGGAAGCCGCACACGAAGTAGCCCGCCATCAGCAGGCCGAAGCTCGGATAACGAAAAGCTTCCATCACCGCCTGCGCGATGGTTTGCTCCCGGTGTCCGGCGACAACCACGCGTGCCGGCTCGCGCAGGCCGAACGCGAGCGGCACGACCAGCAGCACCAGCGCGGCCAGCACCAGCAACGCCGTATGCCAGCCGAGTTGCGCGATGAGTTGCCCTTCGATCGGCACCATCAAAAACTGTCCGAACGAACCGGCCGCTGCGGCCACGCCCATCGCCCACGAACGGCGCTCGGCCGGAATCTGTCGGCCGATCACGCCGTAGATCACCGCGTAGGTGGTGCCGGCCTGCGCTGCGCCGATCAACACCCCGGCGGTCATCGCGAACAGCAGCGGCGTGGGCGAGAGCGCCATGCCGGCCAGCCCGACCGCGTACAGGACCGCGCCGATCAGCAGCACCCTGAAGGCGCCCAGCTTGTCGGCCAGCATGCCGGCGAAAACACCGATCACGCCCCACGAGAGGTTCTGGATCGCGATGGCGAGCGAGAAGGTCTGGCGCGTCCAGCCCTGCTCTTGCGTGATCGGCTGCAACCACAGGCCGAAGCCGTGGCGAATGCCCATGGAGAGCGTGACGATCATGGCGCCGCACAGCAGGACCTGGAACATCGAAAGGGGGCGGGCGGTGGCATTCATCCGCAAAATGTAGCCGCAAGCGCAGAGGCCGACATCTGTATGTCCATCCAGCTTTACGTGAGTGGACGCATACAATCCGCGGCCATGGCTACCCCAGTTTCATCCGCTTCCTCCAGCAAGTCCGCGCCGCCCGCCTACTCAGAAGGCTCCATCCGCGTCCTGAAAGGCCTCGAGCCCGTCAAGCAGCGGCCGGGCATGTACACCCGCACCGACAACCCGCTGCACATCATTCAGGAAGTGCTCGACAACGCAGCCGACGAGGCACTCGCGGGCCATGGCAAGAAGATCAAGGTCACGATGCACGCCGACGGGTCGGTCGGCATCGAAGACGATGGCCGCGGCATTCCGTTCGGCATGCACCCGGAAGAAAACGCGCCGGTGGTCGAGCTGGTGTTCACCCGGCTGCATGCCGGCGGCAAGTTCGACAAGGGCTCGGGCGGCGCGTACAGCTTTTCCGGTGGCCTGCATGGCGTGGGCGTGTCGGTGACCAATGCCCTGTCGACGCGGCTCGAAGTGAGCTCGCACCGCGAAGGCTCGTCGGCGCGGCTGACCTTCAGCGCCGGCGACGTGATCGAGCCGCTGGTCATCCGTCCGCTCGAGGCCGGCGAGCGCCGCCAGGGAACCAGCGTGCGCGCCTGGCCCGACGCCAAGTATTTCGAGACAGCTGTGCTGCCGATGGCCGAGTTGACGCACCTGTTGCGCAGCAAGGCGGTGCTGATGCCGGGCGTCACCGTGACGCTGGTCATCGAAAAGACCAAGGAGACCCAGCAGTGGCTCTACAAGGGGGGCCTGCGCGACTACTTGATGCAGAGCCTGCACGGAGACCCGGTCATTCCGTTGTTCGAAGGCGCCGGTCATGCCGACAAAAACGCCGATAACTTCGCCGAAGGCGAGGGGGCCGAATGGTGCGTGGCCTTCACCGAAGACGGCGCTCCGGTACGCGAGAGTTACGTCAACCTGATTCCCACCAGCGCCGGCGGCACGCATGAAAGCGGACTGCGCGACGGGCTGTTTACCGCGGTGAAGGGATTCATCGAGCTGCATTCGCTGCTACCCAAGGGCGTCAAGCTGCTGCCCGAAGACGTGTTCGCGCGGGCCTCCTATGTGCTGAGTGCCAAGGTGCTCGATCCGCAATTCCAGGGTCAGATCAAGGAACGACTCAACTCGCGTGACGCGGTGCGGCTGGTGTCGAGCTTCGTGCGGCCCGCGCTGGAGCTGTGGCTCAACCAGCATGTCGACTATGGAAAACGACTGGCTGAACTGGCCATCAAGGCCGCGCAGTCGCGCCAGAAAGCGGGCCAGAAAGTCGAGAAGCGCAAGGGCTCCGGCGTCGCGGTTCTGCCCGGCAAACTGACCGATTGCGAGAGCAAGGACATCAGCCACAACGAAGTGTTTCTGGTCGAGGGCGACTCGGCCGGTGGCAGCGCCAAGATGGGCCGCGACAAGGAATCGCAAGCCATCCTGCCGTTGCGCGGCAAGGTGTTGAACACCTGGGAAGTGGAGCGCGACCGGCTCTTCGCCAACAACGAAATTCACGATATTTCGGTCGCCATCGGCGTCGATCCGCACGGACCCGACGACACCCCGGACATGAGCGGCCTGCGCTACGGCAAGGTCTGCATCCTGAGCGATGCCGACGTCGATGGTTCGCACATCCAGGTGCTGCTGCTGACGCTTTTCTTTCGTCACTTTCCCAAGCTCATCGACGCCGGTCACGTGTACGTCGCCAAGCCGCCGCTGTTTCGCGTCGATGCGCCGGCGCGTGCCAAGAAGCCGGCTTCGAAGGTCTATGCGCTGGACGAAGGCGAGTTGGTTGCCATCCTCGACAAGCTGCGCAAGGACGGCGTGCGCGAAGGCGCCTGGAGCATCAGCCGCTTCAAGGGGCTGGGCGAAATGAACGCCGAACAGCTATGGGAAACCACGCTCAACCCGGACACGCGGCGCCTGATGCAGGTGCGGCTGGGGCGGCTCAGCTTCGCCGACACACAGGGCGAGATCACCAAGCTGATGGGCAAGGGCGAGGCCGCCGCCAGACGCGAGCTGATGGAGTTGCGGGCCGATGACGTCGAGATCGACGTTTAGCTTTCGGACCGCGGCAGTCGCTCTGCTGTTGGCGCTGGGCCAGCACGCCGCGATGGCGGCCGACATCTTCGGCTACATCGACGAAAAGGGCGTGGCGCATTTCGCGGCCGAGAAACTCGACTCGCGCTACCAGATCTTCTTCAAGGGCGGCCAGAGTTTCGACACGGCCAATGGCCTGGGCCGGCGCGGCAGGCCGGATGCGGTGAGCGGCATGGTGCCGCCCGCTTCGCAAACGTTGATCGCGCTGTTCGAGGCATCGCCGACTTACAAGACCGCGAAGACCGCCTTGCGCGACGCGTCGCAGCGCCACGCAATCGACTACGAGCTGCTGCAGGCGTTGATCGCGGCCGAGTCGGGTTTCGATGCGCAAGCGGTCTCGCCGAAGGGCGCCATCGGCCTCATGCAATTGATGCCCGCCACCGCGCAGCGTTACGGTGTGCAATCCGACAAGAAGAGCAGCGTCGAGACCAAGCTGTTCGATCCGCGGGTGAACATCGCGGCCGGATCGCGTTATCTGCGTGATTTGATATCGATGTTCCCGGGCGAGCTCGACCTGGCCATTGCGGCCTACAACGCGGGCGAGGGCGCGGTGCAGCGTGCCGGCAACAAGATTCCCAATTACAAGGAGACGCAGAATTACGTGAAGACGGTGCTGCAGCTCTATGCTTATCTGAAGCCGGATGCCGGCGCCACGTACGGCGCTCGTGGCGGCAAAGTGCCCGGTCGGGTGCGCATGGAAATCGGCGGGGCGCTGGGACGCGGCAACATGCCGCCGGCGCAACGCGCGCAGATGCCGACCATGCCCTACGCGCCGCAAACGTCGGCCGAGCCGTCGACGCCTTTGGCTTTGCCTTCGTCTGTCCCTTCGCCTTCTCTGCCCCGTGCGGCCTTGCCCATGACCCCGCCGCCGACCTCGCCCTACATGCCCGAGGTGCCGGTGATGGCACCGCCGGCCACCCAGTAACCTTTTTTTCTTCGAACCGACTGTGACGATGGACTCCCAACCTCCGCTCGACCTCACGAGCCCGCCCGACAGCGATGGCGACGGCACCACGCTGACCCTGGCCGACTACGCCCAGACCGCCTACCTCGAATACGCGCTCAGCGTGGTCAAGGGCCGCGCGCTGCCCGATGTGTCCGATGGCCAGAAGCCGGTGCAGCGGCGCATCCTCTATTCGATGTCACGCATGGGGCTCGGCTTCGGCGGCACGAATGGGGCAGTGGGCGCAAAACCGGTCAAGTGCGCGCGGGTGGTGGGCGACGTGCTCGGCCGCTTTCATCCGCACAGCGACCAGGCCGCCTACGACGCGCTGGTGCGCATGGCGCAAAACTTCTCGCAGCGCTATCCGCTGGTCGACGGCCAGGGCAACTTCGGCAGCCGCGACGGCGACGGCGCCGCGGCCATGCGCTACACCGAGGCACGGTTGGCGCGCATCACCAGCCTGTTGCTCGACGAGATCGACGAAGGCACGGTCGACTTCATCCCCAACTACGACGGCAGCACGGAAGAGCCGCGCCTGCTGCCCGCACGCCTTCCGTTCACTCTGCTCAATGGAGCGAGCGGCATCGCGGTCGGCCTGGCCACCGAGATCCCGAGCCACAACCTGCGCGAGATCGCCGACGCCTGCGTGGCGCTCATCAAGACGAACGGCAAGCTGAGCGAAGAAGAGTTGCTGGCCATCGTGCCTGGCCCGGATTACCCCGGAGGCGCGCAGATCATCAGCCCCGCCAGCGACATCGCCGAGGCCTACCGCACCGGCCGCGGCTCGCTCAAGGTCCGCGCGCGCTGGAAGATCGAAGAGCTGGCGCGCGGCCAGTGGCAGCTGGTCGTCAACGAGCTGCCGCCCGGCGTCAGCACGCAGAAGGTGCTCGAGGAAATCGAGGAGCTCACCAATCCGAAGATCAAGGCCGGCAAGAAAGCGCTGAGCGCCGATCAGACGCAGCTCAAGGCCGCATTGCTGTCGGTGCTGGACGTGGTGCGCGACGAGTCGAATAAGGACGCGGCGGTGCGACTGGTGTTCGAGCCCAAGACGTCACGCATCAGCCAGGAAGATTTCGTCACGACGCTGCTGGCGCAGACGTCGCTGGAAACCTCGTCGTCGATCAACATGACGATGGTCGGCATCGATGGCAAGCCGACGCAGAAGTCGCTCAGGCAGATGCTCAACGAGTGGATCGCCTTCCGCGAGATCACCGTCGAGAAGCGCTCGCGCCATCGCCTGAGCAAGGTACTGGACCGCATCCACATTCTCGAAGGCCGGCAGCTGGTGCTGCTGAACATCGACGAAGTGATCGCGATCATTCGCGCGGCCGACGACCCGAAAGCGGCGTTGATCGCGCGCTTCGCCCTGAGCGAGCGGCAGGCCGAGGACATCCTCGAAATCCGCTTGCGTCAGCTGGCGCGGCTCGAAGCGATCAAGATCGAGCAGGAGCTCAAGGGCCTGAAGGAAGAGCAGAAAAAGCTCGACGACATTCTGGGCAGCCCGACTGCATTGCGTCGCTTGCTAGTGAAAGAAATCGAAGCCGACGCCAAGCTCTTCGAAGACCCGCGCCGCACTTTGATCCAGGCCGAGAAGCGCGCCGTCGCCGAGGTCAAGGTGATCGATGAGCCGGTTACCGTGATCGTGTCGCAGAAGGGCTGGGTCCGCGCGCAAAAGGGCTGGGCCAGCGAGAAGGTGGTCGCGGGCACGACGCCTGCAGAGTACGCATTCAAGTCCGGCGATGCGCTCTATGCCGTCTTCGAATGCCGAACGATCGACACGCTGCTCGTGTTCGGCACGGCCAAAGAGAAGGGCGTCCGCGTCTACACCGTGGCGGTGGCATCGCTGCCCGGCGGCCGGGGCGACGGACAACCCGTGACGACGCTGATCGAGCTCGACAGCGGCACCCAGGTCGCGCACTATTTCGCGGGCCCGGCCAGCGCCAGCCTGTTGCTCGCCAATACCGGCGGCTATGGCTTCATCGCGACGGTCGACAGCATGATGTCGCGCCAGCGCGGCGGCAAGGCCTTCTTCGACGTCGGCGAGGGTGAGCAGCTCTGCCGTCCTTCGCTGGTGCACATCGGCGAAAAAAGCGCTCTTGGGGGCGAAGCGATACCCGCCGCCACGCACGTGGCCTGCGCATCGACCGGCGGACGCATCCTGACCTTCGAGATCGCCGAGATGAAGAACCTGCCGAAGGGCGGCCGCGGACTGACCCTGATCGACCTCGAAGCCAAAGACACACTGGCCGGTGCGGCCGCCTACACGCGCAGCGTAAAAATCGAAGGCATCGGCCGCGGCGGCAAGGAACGCGACGAGACCCTGGAGATTCGTACCCTCAACAATGCGCGCAGCAGCCGTGGCCGCAAGGGCAAGGCGGCGGACCTCGGCTTCAAGCCGACCAGCGTCGTCCGCGTTTTATAAGCACGGCAAGAAAGAAACGGCCATGGAATTCGGCGTCGTCGGCATCTCGTTTTTTCTGGTGGCATGCATCGGCAGCTTCGCGTTGTCGCGTTGGCTCAGCAGGCGCCGTCGTGCAGACCGGCGCAACCGCGAGCGCGCTGCCAGCGAGGCGGTGCAGAGTCGCCAGGTTCGTCGCGCGCGGCAACGGCGCGGCGGGTAGCAGCCGCGCCGTCGGGTGGCAAAGTCGCAGTCGGCAGAGCCGCCGACATGTCAGGCGTCCGAGGCGTCTCAGGCGGACATCAGCGGTCCGTTGCCGCCGGTCATAGGTGCGTCTACCGCCGACATGCCAGCCGCGATCACAGCCAGCAGTGTGTCGCCGAAGCCGCCGCGCGCGCGGGCATTCCGACGCGCGCTGGTGCTCACGCGCGGGGCCGCGCTCCACGCGATGCGGGCACCCGCCGCCTGAAGCGCTTCGACCAGCGCCACGTCTTCGCTGCAAGCCAGCGGCCTGAAGCCGCCCACGCGGCGATACGCTTCGGCCGACACGCCCAGGTTGGCGCCGTGAATGTGGCGGTGCCCGTCGGCATCCGTGTAGGTGCGGGCGAAATGTTCGCGAATGAATTCACTGTGAGCGCCGTGTGCGCTCCAGTCGTCGATGCCGATCGAGCCGCACACTGCGTCCGCCTCCTGCGCCAGTTGCTTCACCAGCCAGTCGGGCGAAACGATGGTGTCTGCATCGGTAAAAGCGAGCCATCGCGCGCCGTCGTCCAGCATGCGGGTGGCACCGGCCGCGCGTGCCATGCCGACGTTGCGGACAGACAGCGGCAAGGTCGTGACGTCGTGCGCTGCGCCGTAGGTTTCGACGATGGAGCCGGTGGCGTCGTCGCAGCTGTCGAGCACCACCATCACGCGCACCGGCTCGCAGTTCAGTGCCGGATGAGTGGCCGCCTGCGTCACGGCGGCCAGCGTGGCGCCGATGTGCTCGGCCTCGTTGTGTGCGGGGATGACGATGCCGATCATCGAATGCCTTCCAGTTGTGCCACCGAACGGCTGTCGCGGGACCACACCCGCAACAGGAAATCGTCTTCGTCGTGGCGCACGCATTGCGAAAGGCCGATGTCGGCCAGGGCGGCGTGCACCGCTTCCGTGGAAAGAGCGCGCTCCGAGAAGTCGGGCCGCCAATCGCAAGCGACCAGCACCCCTTCTGCAGCAAGCGACGCGGCGCAGCAACGCGCCACACGGTGCATGGCCGCGGCGTCGAGAAAGTAGCCGACCTCGCTCAACACGATGAGGTCGAAGGGCGCGTCGGCAGCAGGCCAGTCGCGCGGCAGAACGTGTTTGTCGACGCGCACGTTGTCTAGTGCTTCGGTGCGCTCGCGTGCAGCGGTCACGGCGTTGTCGGAGAAGTCGCTTGCCAGCACGTGGTCGCAGCGCGAGGCGAGTTCGACCGTCAGCTCGGCCGCTCCGCAGCCTGGCTCATAGGCGCGGCCGTAGCGTGGGTGCGGCAACGCGGCCATCAGCACGGCCCGCTTGCGCTGCTCGTACCAGCGCGTGCGCAACGCGTACGGGTCGGCGCTGTGGCCGTACATCGCGTCGAAGTACGCAGTCTTGTCGGTCATCGGGGCAGGCGCGGTCATTCGAAGACCACCTCGAACGGGCGCGCCGCGCGTGCGACCGTCGTGCTGCGAAGGATCGGTCCGGCTCCGGTCGACGCGTCGGGCAAGAGCTGGCTGCTGAAGGCCTGCACCGCATGGCGCTTGCGCTCGGCAGCGTCGGCATCGAGCACGATGCGGCGCGCGCGACCCCAGGGGAGACGCGTGTCGGCGGGCTTGGCCCAGTGCCACGCCCACACTGGCACCTCGATAAGGCGTGCACCGCTGTGCAGCGACGCCACGGAACAGGCATCGCCGGTGGCTTCATGGTCCGGATGGCCGTCGCGACGCCAGGTAGTGAAGAGCACGTCGTCGGCCGTGAGCAGCGGCGCAAGCCGTTCAGCGAGCAAATCGCGATAGCCTTCGATCTGGCCATCGGGCAGGCCGAGTCGCACGGGCTCGGTAGCGATGCCGAGCCGATGCAATGCGATCCGGCTTTCATGCGGCCGCTCGCGCACCAGCCGGTCTACCGGCCATTCGGTAGAGCCGACATGGCTCGCAGTGCCGTCGGTGACGGCGACGATCAACACGGGTGCGCCGAGCCGGGCGAGCTGCGCTAGCAGCCCGCCGACCGCGAGGATTTCGTCGTCCGGATGCGGCGCCACCACCACCGCACGTGCGCCGTGCGGCACCATCTCGCTCGCCGTCAGGGCGGGCAGTTGCACGAGGCGAGGCCAGCCCAGCCATTCGGCTTCAGTGGTGCCGACGCCTTCGATGGCACGGTCGTTTGGCACGGAGATCACAGCATCCATGACGCGGCTTTCGATTCAAGCGCCAGCGCGCCGAGCGACGCCAGATCCCGCTCGGCGTGGCTTTGTCGGAGGAATACCGGCAAGTCGGCCATGGCTCGGGCGAAGCGCGCGTCGCGGCACAGCGGCCCGGCACCGAGTGCCCGGCCCGCGTGGTGGATCACTTCTTCGGCAGCATGCTCGACCACCAGCCGCGCACGCATGGCGACAGCTTGTGCATCGGCATCGCGGTGCGTGTCGATCCACTCCGCCGATTCCCGCAGTACCGCCGCGGCACCTGCCAGCGCCACATCGATGGCGCCGAGGTGCGCCAGCCGGTGCGGTGCCTTGCTGCCACCCGAACGCTCGTGCACGGCTCGGGCAATGCCCCAGGCGCCGCCGTACCAGCACGCAGCGATGCCGGCACCGCCGTGCCAAAAGCCGGTACGTCGCGTGTAGTCACCGGGCTGGCCGAGTTGCGTGGCATGCGCGCCATCGAAGCGGACATCGACGCTCGCGCTGCCCGCCATGCCGACGGCGTGCCAGCCTTGTTCTGTCACCGTGACGCCCGGTTGCTGCATGGACACCGCAGCGAGGCAGGGCTCGCCGGCAGCGTTCCATCCGCTGACGACGGCGTGCGTGACGCTCGCCGCACCGGAGCACCATGCCTTGGTGCCATGAAGGCGCAGAGTCGGAGAAGCGGCGTTCGTTGGAGACAGCGACGAAGCCGAATCCGCGATGGATCGGGAGAAGTCTCGATGCGCTTCGAAAGCGACGCGAGCGTCCGGTGGCTCGGCACACCAGGTCGCCCACAGCGAGCCGTCCGGCGCGTCGCCTCCGAGTTCCGCCAGGATGGCGAGCGCATCGGTGTGACCTTCGAACAGCTTGACCAAAGAGAGATCGTGCGCCGCGACCGCCGCGAGTGCACGCCACCGCTTCAACGTTTCGCCTGCGCCCGGCAGGGGCAGGCGATCTGCGCCAGCTTCGACCAGCGCTGCCAGCGCCAGATCGTCGCCATATTGCTTTTGCAGGCGCTCGAATCGGTCGTCGGTCACGGCAGCAAGCATCGGGTGGTCCCTTGGTCTCTTTGTTGTCTGGTTGTCGTGTTGCGCAGCGGAGTGAGCTTTGAGTTGCCCGCGAAGTGGAAGGACCGTACGTGTGCGTTCGAACGCGTCCCGTCGGCGCAGCGCGCCGCCGTTTGTAGGGCGGCGCATCGGCCATGTCGTAGGTCCTTAGCCCATGCGATGCGCCTGGCGCCGATGGCTGCAGGTGCGTTGCCGAATCTCCCGCATTGGTCATAGGCCGTCCGACGCATTGCCGCTTGGGGCGGCCCATGAAAACATCCCGCGCTGGACAACGAGGACCCGGATGGACGACACCATCAAGCAGCTGGTCGCGGAGCGCCGCATCGCACTCGAAGGCACCGACGACGGGCGCCGGCCGTGGGGTCTCGCGTTGTCGGGCGGCGGCATCCGTAGCGCTACCTTCTGCCTCGGCATGCTGAAGGCGCTGGCACGACGAAGACAACTCCTCAGGTTCGATCTGCTCTCGACGGTTTCGGGCGGCGGCTACATCGGCTCGACCTTCGGCCGCCTGTGCACGCGCGCCACGACGCCGGACGAAGTGCGCGCGGTCGAAGGCGCCTTCGCCGAAGTCGACAACGTGCGCTTCGGCTGGTGGCTGCGCAGCAATGGGCGCTACCTGATTCCGGGCGGCATGCGCGACACGCTCTTCGCTGTCGCGCTGTACCTGCGCAACCTGCTCGGCACGCACATCGAGATTGCGATTGCGGCGTGCCTCATCGGCCTGGGGCTCGCCTGTGTCGACCTGGGCCTGTGGGAAGCGATGGCACGCACCGTCGATCTCGACAACGCCGAGACGGTGATCGCGCCGGTGCGCTGGGCCACGCAACTGCCCACGCTCTGGCTGATGCTGCTGGTGCCCTGGGCGCTGTCGATCGTGCTGGCCGATGCGTACTGGTCGGTGCGCGACCGGCCGTCTGTAGGGGCCATCTTCGGCATGATGGCGCTGTGGTGCGCGCTCTCTGGCGCCGCGTTCTATGTCGGCCCGACGCTGGAGCTGCAATACAGCGCGCCGGTGTGGCTGGTGCCGGCTTTCGGCGGCTTCGCGGCAACCTGGGTGATCGCGCTCGGATGGGTGCTCTATCGAACCCTGCGCGGATGCGCGGCGGCCGCGATGCGCAATGAACTCACCGACACGCTGGCCTCGATGCTGTACCTGATGCTGGTGCTCGGATTGCTCGGCGCACTCGATCGCAGTGCCTGGTGGCTGGCCGCGGAAACGCGCGAAACGCGGGCCTCGTATGGCGGCGTTCTGCTGATCGGCGCGGCCGCGCTGCGCGGTGTGTTGCCCATGCTCTACAGCGGCAAGAGCGAGCTGCCGGGCGTCGGTCGTCAGCTGCTGATGACGCTCGGAAGCTTGTTCGGATTGATCGTCGCTTTCTGCCTCGCTGCATGGTGGATCGCGGTGCTCTACGCGGGCGTGTTGCTCCCCGTGTTCACTGAAGATGGGCTGGAGTTTTCGCGGGGCTGGGTCTGGCTTGCGACGATATTCGTCATCGTCTTCGGCTATGCGTGGACGACGGGGCGCAACTTTGCATTTCTCAATTTGTCGTCGCTGCACATGTTCTACAAGGCGCGCATCGTGCGCGGCTATCTGGGTGCGGCCAACAAGCATCGACTGGGTGCCAATCCGCTCGATGGGTTGTCTGCGTTGTCGCCGCCGGAGGTGCCGGTCGGCGCGGTCGACGACGACGACGACCTGGCACAACTCAAGTACGCGCCGCACCGCTTCGGCGGACCCGTGCACTTCATCAACGTGTGCATCAACCAGACGCACGACCCCAAGCAGAAGCTCTTCAACCGCGATCGCAAGAGCCTTCCGCTGACCATCGGCCCGCTGGGCTGGATGCAGGCCGTCGGTGCGCCCTGGGCCAAGGCGCATGGCGATGCGGCGCTCACGGTGGGTGCATGGACGGCCATCTCCGGCGCGGCGTTCGCACCCGGACTGGGCCGCATGACCAAGCGCGGCATCGCGGCGTTGTCGGTGTTCGCGGGACTGCGGCTGGGCTACTGGTGGAACAGCGCGAAGGCCGGCATCCTGCAGGTTGGTGCGGCGCGGCATGCGACGACCTTCCTGATGAAGACGCGCTTCATGCTGTTCGAATGCTTCGGTGCTTTTCCGGGCAGCGGATCGGCGAATTGGTACCTGAGCGACGGCGGTCATTTCGAGAATACCGGCGTCTACGCGCTGCTGCGGCAGGAGGCCGAACTCATCGTCGTGGCCGACTGCGGCGCCGACCCCAACTACCGCTTCAACGATCTTGAAAACCTCATCCGCCGCGCCCGCATCGACCTCAGTGCCGACATCGTTCTGTTGAAGCCGTGCGTCGATGCCGACTGGCCCTACGTCGGCGTGTTCGGCTCGCTCAACGACCTGGCGTCGACCAACAGCCAGGCGTGCCTTGCGCTGGCGCGCATCGACTATGAGAGCGGCCTGCGCGGCCACATGGTGCTGGTCAAACCCAACATGTCGGCCGAGCTGCCGGTCGATCTCGTCAACTTCAAGGCGGCGAATCCGCTCTTTCCGCAGCAGCCCACAACCGATCAGTTCTTCGACGAGGCGCAGTGGGAAAGCTATTTCAGGCTCGGTGCTGAAATCGGAAACCGTCTCGACGGCGAGATGCTGTCGCGCATCGCTCACGGCACGCACGACCTGTTCAAGATCGACGACGGGCAGATCGGGCCGGCGCTGGCACATGCGAACGCCGTCAGCGCGGTGAACGCGGCCAATGCGGCCGCAGCGACCGGCGCCGGTGGCGCCAATGGCGCAGTCGCCACCGTCAGCCGGCTGCAGGCCCGCGTGCTCAAAGCAGGTGCCGTGACGGCATCGATCGGTATCGGCACTGCCGCCACCTTCGGTGTCGCAGCATGGCAGGGCATCGACAGCTGGCGCACGCAGGCCGTGCAAAAGCAAAGCGCGGAGGCAGCCGCGTTCAAGGACCTGACCGACCGCTGGGCCAAGCTGCGAATCAACGCACCGCCGGGCGAAGCGCCTTCGTCGTTGGCCGGCGAACTGCTGCGCACGGGCGACCTGTTGTGCCGATCGGGCAGCGACAACTTTCTGGCGAACTTCAGGTTGTCGGTGCACATCGTCGACGACGCGAAGAAAGCCTGCGCGCAAGAACTGGAGAACGCGGGCGTCGGCGTTGGCACATCGATCGACCCGGACAAAGTGAGCGTCAGCCCGGCGTGCGCGCGCCTGCTCAGCCCCGACAACGACATCGGTTGCCTGCAGGCGGCGCCGTCGACGGCCTGCGCACCGCGTTACTGGGCGCGCGACTACACCGGGGTGACGCCGGCGCAGTCGAACTGCAGCGGCATGGGCGCGGGTGCGGGGTCCTTTGCCGAAGCGCTGTGGGCCCGGTTCAGGGCGCCGTTCGAGGCGCGGCGCGTGGCGTTTCGAGGGACGGGTTCTGCGCCGGAGCCGATGCCTTTGCCTTCGCGGACACCGACCCCGTCGGCGACTGGGCCTGAGCCGGTCGGCTCGGCGACGCCACCCGCCACCGCTGCCGTACGAGAGACGCAACACCCACCGCCGTCATCGACCGCGTGCAGCGGCGCGCTGGTCTACATCCAGATCTTCGGCCCTGAATCGCGCGATGCGGCCGGTGCTTTCCGACCTGCGTGGCGCGCGTTGGGTGCTTCGGTGCCGCCGATCGAAGACGTGCTCGCCAGCGCACGCACCGCTGGCCGCTCGCCCCCCGAAGGCCATCCTGTCCCGACCATCCTGTATCACGACGCCGGTCTGCGCGCGTGTGCAGATGCGTTGGCGCAGACCGCCAAGCCGCAGTTGGGCAAGTGGCGCGTTGCAGCGTTGCCGAGTCGGCTGAATGGCGCGCCAGGGACGATCGAGGTCTGGTTGCCAAGGCCGGCGTTGTATCTGCAGACGGGTGGGGGCGGGGCAGGGCGTTGACGCTTCTTCAAGGCGTCTGCCATCGCTCCACGGTGGCATAAGGTGTTTGGCTGAGCAAGCAACAGCGACGGAAGTGCCGCTGGACAGAGGCATCAGATCGATCGCTGGTCGACCCGCTTGGAAAGTTGCTCGGCGCTCTCCCTTCGTTCGCTGTAGCGGTCCACCAGGTAGGCAGCCGAGTCGCGCGTGAGCAAGGTGAACTTCACCAATTCTTCCATCACGTCGACGATTCGCTCGTAGTACGAAGAAGGCTTCATGCGGCCCGCATCGTCAAACTCCATGAACGCCTTCGCGACTGACGACTGGTTCGGGATGGTGACCATGCGCATCCAGCGCCCCAGCACCCGCAGCTGGTTGACGGCATTGAAGGACTGCGATCCGCCCGATACCTCCATCACCGCGAGCGTCTTGCCTTGCGTGGGCCGGACCGCGCCGATGGCCAGAGGAATCCAGTCGATCTGCGCTTTCATGATGCCGGTCATCGCACCGTGTCGCTCGGGCGAGGTCCAAACCATGCCTTCGGACCATTGCGCCAGGTCGCGCAGCGCCTGCACCTTCGGATGGTCCTCTGGCGCGTCGTCCGGCATTGGCAAGCCCCGCGGGTCGAAGATGCGTGCTTCCGCGCCGAGGGCCTGCAGCAAACGTGCAGCTTCCTCGGTCAGCAGCCGGCTGTAGGAGCGCTCGCGCAGCGATCCGTAGAGCAGAAGGATGCGCGGTGCGTGCGTGGAGCGCTCGGTCGGATGCAGCTGCTGCAGATCTGCTCTGTGGAACAGCTCGGCATCGATGTTCGGGAGGTCAGGCCTTGTCGACACGCTGCCCCTTCGCGTCGACCACCGCCGCGCCGTCTTCCTTGGCAAACGCTGCCTGCTGCGGCTGCGGCAGGATGGCGAGCACCGCTTCCGAAGGACGGCACAGCCGGGTGCCGAGTGGCGTGACCACGATGGGACGGTTGATAAGGATCGGGTGCTGCAGCATGAAGCCGACGAGCTGCGCATCAGTCCACTTCGAGTCACCCAGGCCGAGGTCGTCGTAGGGCGTGCCCTTCTGCCGCAGCAGGTCGCGCACTGGCATGTCCATCGCCGCCAACAATTGATCAAGCGTTGCTCGATCAGGTGGATTCGCGAGGTACTCGATCACCTCTGGCTCCTCGCCCGAGTTGCGGATGAGCGCGAGCACGTTGCGGGAAGTACCGCAATCGGGGTTGTGATAGATCGTGATGTGAGTCATTGGGTCAGGAGCAAAAGCTGGGCGCATCGCTCAGCTCAGGCGCAGAGCGAGTGCGGCCAAAGTCACAAAGAGCACCGGCACGGTCAGCACGAGGCCGACCTTGAAGTAGTAGCCCCAGGAGATGGTCGTCCCCTTCTTGGCCAGCACATGCAACCAGAGCAGCGTCGCCAGGCTGCCGATGGGCGTGATCTTTGGGCCGAGGTCGCAGCCGATGACGTTGGCATAGATCATGGCTTCTTTCACCACCCCGGTAGCGGTGGAGGCCTCGATCGACAGGGCACCGATCAGCACGGTTGGCATGTTGTTCATCACCGAGGACAGCAGCGCCGTGAGGAAGCCGGTGCCCATTGCCGCGCCCCAGATGCCGCCCTGCCCAAAGATGTTCAGCAGGCCGGCGATGCGGTCGGTCAGGCCCGCGTTGCGCAGGCCGTAGACCACCAGGTACATGCCCAGCGAGAAGACCACGATCTGCCATGGCGCGTGGCGCAGGACTTTGCGCGTGCTGATCACGTGACCGCGCGCCGCCACGGCAAGCAGCAGCGCAGCAGCGACGAAGGCGACTGCGCTCACCGGCACACCCAGCGGCTCAAGGGCAAAAAACCCGACCAGCAGAAGGACGAGCACGACCCAGCCAGCGCCGAAAGTTGCCCGGTCCTTGATCGCGGCTGAGGGCGTCTTGAGCTGCACCACGTCGTAGGTAGCGGGGATGCCACGGCGGAAATACAGCAGCAGCACGACCAGGCTGGCCAGCACCGAGGCCACGTTGACCGGGGCCATCACCGCAGCGTATTCGTCAAAGCCGATCTTGAAGAAATCGGCCGAGACGATGTTCACCAAGTTCGAGACGATCAGCGGCAGGCTGGCGGTGTCGGCGATGAAGCCCGCGGCCATCACGAACGCAAGCGTCGCGGCCGGTGTGAAGCCCAGGGCGATGAGCATGGCCATGACGATCGGCGTCAGGATCAGCGCGGCGCCGTCGTTGGCGAACAGTGCCGACACCGCCGCGCCGAGCAAGACGATCAAGGCGAAGAGAAGGCGCCCTCGGCCGCCGCCCCAGCGCGCGACGTGCAACGCCGTCCATTCGAAGAAGCCGGCTTCGTCGAGTAGCAGGCTGATGATGATCACAGCCACGAAGGTGGCGGTGGCGTTCCAGACGATGCTCCAGACGACGGCGATGTCGCTGAGGTGAACAACACCCAGGACCAGAGCGATCACAGCCCCGAGCGAAGCGCTCCAACCAATGCCCAAGCCCCTCGGCTGCCAGATGACCAGGGTGAGAGTGCAAACGAACAGAAGAACCGCTGTCAGCATGCGCAGACAGCCGTGCTCGATGGAAGGCAGGGTTCGCCTTCACAGCAGTTATCGGTCAGGTAACCGAGCAGTGCGCTCATCTGATCGAAGGCCGCGCGGTAGATCAGGTTGCGGCCCTGACGTTCTTGGGAAACGAGCCCGGCATGCGTCAGCTCCTTGAGGTGAAACGACAGGCCGGTTGCCGGAACTCCGATGGCCTCTACAAGCGCCCCCGGTGTCAATCCTCCGGGACCAGCGACGACCAGGCAACGGAAAACTTGCAACCGCACCGGTTGGGCCAAGGCGGCAAGAGAGCGAACAACGGCTTCAGAATTCATTATTCAATGATAGTTGAACCATTGAATTGTTTTATGAAGGTTACGTGACGCGGCGCGAGCCCGCTCAAATTCAACGGACTTCGCAGTCGACACTGCCGCTTTTTACAGCGGCGGGGGTCGAGGGCCCCGTAGAGCTGTTGAACGTCGGTGGCGGCGTGAACTGCATGCCCGGATTGCGGGGGAGAACGACGGGTGGTTGCTGGAAGCTCGAGGTGTAGCCGAACTGTCCTGCGGAAAATGACTGCGAACCGGCAGGGTTCGTCACATGGATGAGCCCGTCCAACACTTGGACGTAAAGACCGGGCGGAAGAGTGGCAGCGCCCGGCGCTACCGGTGACGGAGCCGTAGTTCTGCCCGTGGCCGTGGGTGGCGCGTACTGGGCTATGAACGTGGTGGCCGTGGCCGGCGCGGCGGCACCCAAGGTCGACAGCAGTGCGATCAGGACGAGGGAATTTTTCATGGCTGCAGGATCAGGTTGAGGGTTCCGGCGCCTTGCAGGTCGCCCTTGGAAGTTTTGATCACCGTCGAGCCGGGGCTGCGTTTGCCCAGTGCCCCTGGCGTGCTGATAAAGCCGCCCTGCACCAGTTCGACGATCGAGCGGTCCAGCTGCGGCTGCGCCGGGTCGTAGGCGAAGCGGTTGAGCGAGATCACGGTGTCCGGCTTCATCAGGATCTCGGCGCCGTCGGTGAACTTCACCAGCGCGTACCCCTTGGATTCCGTCGTGAGGGTGTCGCCCTCGCGCACCGTCGAGCCGACGGCCAGCATCTTGGTCGAGCCCTGGGTGCCACGCGCGACCACCAGGCCGGACAGCGTGGTGATGCTGGCGACGATCGGCGCGCCGTCGGCGGTTTGAACGGACTGGGCTTGGGACGGTTGGGCCATGCTCGCTTGCGAGCAGACCGCGGCCAGGATAGACATGGCTGTTAAGCGCGCAGCGAAAAATTTGGCGGTGTTTTTCATAGGGCTTCAGTTGCAGTACATCTTTTTGACGGGCTCGTTTTTCGTGCCGGTTTTGTCGTTTGCGGCTGCAACTTCCTGGGCGACGCTTGTGGAAATGCCCTGGGCGGTTTGTGGCTCGAGGTTGGCGTAAGCGTTCGATGCGACGGTCTTGATCACCTCGTTCATGACCTGCAGGACCGGCACGACCGGCTTTGACGGCGACGGCGGCGACAGCACGATGCAGAGCGCGGAATCAGGCGCGATCGAACAGATGCTGACCGGCTGTTCAACAACTGGCGTCACCGGTGTCGTGACCACCGGCGTAGTGACCACCGGCGTTGTCGGTGCTGTCGTCGCCTTCACCTGCGCCACCGTACTTCCGGATGCGGGGTAGATCACCGACAGCGTGCCGGTCGTCTCCGGGGTGACTATCGGTGTCGTGTTGACTTGCGAAAACGTGCCGGTGCGGCCTGAGCTGGCGAGCAGGAAGTCGGCCACAGCGCCGTTGGTCGGCATGCCGCCACGCAGGGTCGAGACATTCACCGCGCCCGCCAGTTGCACAGCGCCGTTCACATTGAATTGGTCGGACGTGGCGTCGGCCAGGCGAATGTTCAACGTACCCATCGGGCCCTGCGTGTATTGGCCGTTGAGGGTCAGCGTGCCGATCTGGTCGGAACCGCCAGGCGCAACGACGCCGTTGTTGACCAGCTTGCCGCCTTCGCCGTTGATGTTGATCGTGCCGGTGCCACGGATCGTTCCTGCGTTGTAGAGGTCCACGCCGTTGTTGCTGAGCAGCGTCGCGCTCGAGGCGATCTCGATGGTGCCGGCGTTGGCGTTGGCTTGAGTGAACGCGACGCCGAAAGAGCCGCCTTCGATCTTCAGCACGCCGCCGGCGAGGTTGGTGAGCGGTGCCGGCGTCGTGCCGCTGCCGGTCTTGACGAGCGTGCCCGCGTTGAGCAACTGGCCTTGGTTTCCACCGCTGAACGCACTGGTGCCGGTAGAGTCGACTTTCAGCAACGCGCCGGCTTCGTTGTTGATCACCGTCGTGGTTGCCAGCTCGAGGCGCGAGCCGTCCCGCACGTCAACGACGCCGCCCGACTTGTTGTTGAAGACCGCGCTCAGGTTGAAGGCCAGCACGCTTGGCGAAGCCGGGCCGACGTTGACCGTGCCAAAGTTTTCCCAGGTCGCGCCACTGTCCAGCACCAGGTTCTTGACGACGTTCACCAGGCCGTACGTCGTAAGCTTGTAGCCCGAGCCCCGGATGAACGTGAAAAAGCGATCGGGGTCGTCGCTCAACTTCGGCGCGGTCGCGCCCAGCGTCACGTCGCCCAGCAGGGTCACCGTGCCCGACCACACCATGGCGCCCGCGCCAATGATGTCGACACCGCCGGCCACATTCGAGTCGCTCAGCACCAGCGAGGAGGTCGGCGCCACGGTGGCGCGGCCACCCAGGGTGCTTTGGTCAAGAGTGAGCTTGCCGGCGTCGACGATGAGGCGGCCTGTCGGGCCGTTGGTCAGCCCCGTGATCTGCTGGGCGCCGGTCGACGTTTTGACGATGTCACCGTTGTTGATCAGGCTCCCCCCATCGGTGGCGCCGGTCAATGCGAAACCGTTGCTGCCCGACAGGGTGATGCGGCCGGTGTTCGTGAGGCTCGTGGCCGGCTCGATCGAGTTGACCAGCCTGACCAGGTTGATTGAGCCGTTGTTCAGAATGTCAATCTGACCGGCATTGTTCCAGGCGCCCTTGAGCGTCTGCTCGGAATCGATCGACACGCGGCCACCCGTTTGCACATTCACCGATGCCGCGTTGATGGACGAACCCGCGCCCAGCGTCGTGGTGCCGCCGGTGATGTTCAGCGTGCCGTTGCCCAGGGCCTCACCTTGCGAGACGTCGAGGCGACCACCATTCAGGTTCACATTGGCGTTGACTGTGGCCACGTGGCCGCCCTCGCTGGTGCCGCCGAAAAAATTGTTCTTCAAGTCGAGGTCGAGCGCGCCCGAAGTGCTGGTGATGGGCGCGTTGACGGTGACGTCGTTGTGCGCCCTCAGCGTCAACCGGGCGTAGTCGCCCGCAGTCTTGGCGATGGCGGCGCTGACCACGATGTTGCCCACGCCCGCGCCACCGGCACCGGTTACCAGCGACACGCTCGTGCCCTGGTTCAGTTGCGCCGCGATCACGTCGGCCCCGACCGTCGTACCCGTCTCGGTCGACGTGATGACACCACCGTTGTTCAGGTCCGCCCCACCGCCGCCGGCCACGACTACCAGGTTGCTCGGGTCGATCAGCCATTCGCCGCCCTTGCCCACGATCGGCGCGTGCTTGACGTTCAGGCTGAGGTGCCCAGACGTGTCCACAAATCCACCGGGGCCGTTGCTGCCCGTGGCCGAGACGCGCCCGTCGATGTTGGTGTTGTCCGCGGACAGGACCACGTTGCCCCCGGAGGTTCCGTTGGCGCTGATGTCCGACGTCGAGGTTGTCTTCAGGTCGGTGGCGCGCAGGAACACGCGGCCGCCCACGCTTTCGGCGCTGCTCGCGCTGACCGTGCCTGCGTTGGTCACCAGCCCCGCGGCCAGGCCGATGCGGCCGGCGTCGGCAACGATGCGTCCGAGGTTCTTCACATCGCCCTTGGCGCCGGCGAGTTCCACGGTGACACCGGGATGGCCGGTGTCGATCAGCTGCACGTTCTGCGCGGCCGCGAGGATCACTTCCCCCTTGGGCGCGTTCAGCATGCCGCTGTTCTCCACCTTTGGCGCGACCAGGTAGATGCTGCCGCCGCTGGCGGCGTTGATGGTGCCGGCGTTGCGCACTGCGCCGGCCCCGCCACCATTTGCTGGCGACGTGAAGTTGAGGCGTCCGGCCAGGAAATCCGTGTCGCTCACGCCCAGCGTGCTGGCAATGAAGCTGCCCACGTCGATGCGCGCGCCTTGCCCCACCAGAATGCCCGACGGGTTGATCAGCCAGAGTGCGCCATTCGCCCGGATCTGCCCGTAGATCTGCGACGGGTCACCGCCGGTCACTCTCGCCAGCAGCGCTGCTGCGGCGCCCGGCTGGCGAATGTCGACCAGCGCGCCCGAGCCGACGTTGAAGGTGGAGAAATTGACCAGCGCCTGGTTGGTCGTCTGGTTGATGTTGAGCGTCGTGCCGTTCTGCACGATGGAGGCTTGGCCGCCAACGACGGTGCCGCCCATGGGCAGTGCGCCCGCTGCGATCTGGGCCAGCGCGCCGCCGGCCCCGCCGGCACAGATGGCCGCGACCACCAGCGGCAGGAAGCGGAGCTTGAAGGATTCTGTATTCATTGGCTGTCTTCCTTTTCAGAACGCGAACATCGCACTCAAATGGGTGCGCCAGTCGCCGCGCTTCTCGATGAACGAACTGCCCGACTCAAGCACGCGGGCCACGTCCAGCCGGACGCTGAAGTCGCGACTCAGGCTGTAGCGCGTGCCTACGCCGGCACTGGCCACGTTCGTGCTGCCCGGCAAATAGGTGCCCGCGGCCTTGTGGTTGGCGCCGTACCCGGCATCCACGAACACCAGGCCGCGGAGGTTGCCTGGCAGGCCAAGTCGAGCGCTCAGTTCGGGCGTGTAGAGCTCGGCGCTGAGCACCAGGCCACTGTCGGCAACCACCGCGCGCTCGTCGAAGCCCCGCACCGCGTTCGCGCCGGTGAGGCCGAATTGTTCGCTGGCCACCAGCGGCGTGTCGGTCAACTGGGCGTTGCCGGCCAGACGCACTTGCCACCCGCCCGACAAGGCTTGCAGGAAGTTGACGGCGCCGTGCGCGACCACGAAGCCGTCGCGCGTGTCGCGGTTGCCCGGCGTCAGGTACGAGTAGCGGTCGGTACGGCCGTCCAGGTTGGTGAAGCGCTGGCCGCTGGCCATGTTGCGCGACAGGCCGATGTTGTAGTTGATCGACTGGTCCACGCCCTCGCGCTGAGAGATGTACGTGACGCTGAGCGGCGTCGTCGTGTACGGCACGCACGAGGCCACCGGCGGCGTCGGGCCGGCGATGCTGAGGGGCTGGCCGTTCACGTCGCAGCGCGAGTCGATGTTCCTGCGGTCGAAGCCGAAGACGATCTTGGCGGTGCTTTCTCCGGTTCGCCCGAGAAAATGGTTGTAGCGGATGCCGACGGTCTCGCCCTTTCCGGTGAGGCCCAGCACGCCGCCGAGCGTGGGCGAGCTCGATGGCGAATTGACGCTCGAGCGGCCGTAGACCAGGTCCAGGCTGTCGCCCAGGTTGTACAGCGGGATCCGGTAGCCCACCGAATACACGCCCAGTTTCTGGCCGGACGGGCTGTCGGGCGAGGTCGTGTAGGCCAGCGTGCCCACATGGTCGAGGCCAAACAGGTTGGCATGCTGGATCGCGACGCCGGTGCGCCACCGGCCGCTGCTGGCCGTGCCCGTGTTGTCCACCGTGGCGATGATGCGCAGCGGGTTGTAGTCGACCACGGACACCTTCGCGTCGATCGTGCCGGGCAACGCGCCTTCCGCCATCGACACCGAGAGCTGCTTGGCCGGGTTGTCGTTGGCCAACTGGATCGATTCCGAGAGCTCGCCCAGGCGCGGCGGCGCGCCGGTCTTCAGCTTCATGCTCGCGCGGATGTTTTCAGTCGTGAAGTGCTCGTTGCCGACGACGGTGACCGAGGTCACCACGGCTTCGACGATGCTGATCCTGACGGTTCCGCCGACGAGTTCCTGCTCGGGAACAGTCACCTTCACGGCGGTGTAGCCGGCCTGGATGTACACGCCCTCGATGGCGTCCACGGCACGCTGCACGTCGCTGAATTCACGTTGCGCACCGGTCAGGGGCGCCAGCGCGAGAGCGATTGACTCGCTGGAGACCAGCGTGTTGCCTTCGACCAGATAGCGCGAAATCTCGAATCTGGGTACCGAAGCGGAAGGCGCCGGGTCGGCCGCTTGGACTGCAGAACAAACAAGCGCGCAAAGGGCCAGCGTCGTCAGTCGCGACGCCAACGGGAAACTGCATGAATTCATCGCATCTTTTACGGATGGCGGCGTGAACGACGGCCGCCGTGATTGTTGAAGTCGCACAAGAGCCAACGCTGGAGCAACCTTGAGCCGCGACCCTGGCCCGAGGGCCGTCGGCGTCTTTCCTTGCTCGATAGGAGAACGTGCGAAACCCGTTTTCAGCGCCAACCAGCGCACCGGACAATAGTTACCAACGGTAACATGCGAGCGTTTGGTTCTGGGCGGTGAAAGCTGTGCAGTGGCTCACGCAGGCGACTTTTCTCACGCGTGTCCGGAAGTCGCCCGGTATTTGATGGGGCTGAGAGAGCCTGGGGAGGTCGTGATCCGCTTCTCGTCGTGCCCTGCGAGGGCAGAAAAAACGTCTGTTTCTGGCCGATGGCCGCCTTGTTATCCAACCAAAGGTTTGCGCAAGACCATGTTGCGCCGGGTCACGCGAAAGCCACAGCTTTCATAGAGTCGTGCGGCGTCGTGTGCGTTGTCGGCGTCTACGCCCAACACGGAATCGCTCATGCCAGCATCGCGTTGTGCATGGAGTGCCTTGGCGATAAGGGCGCGCGCCAAGCCACGCCGACGCCATGGTGCGCCGACACTGATAAATTCAGTTTCACCGCGCCGACGGTTCTGCTCTTCATTGATAAAGGGCTTGACCTGTCCGGCCACCCGCCCGCTCTCAACGTGCCATGCGACTTGCCACAGGTGCGGCTGGAAAGTCGGCAGGGTGGTCCAGCGCTCAAAGTCGCCTAGCTTTGGCGGTGCGACGCCCCAGTGTCCATGCAAAGCATCCATGTGGGCATCGAAGATCGCGCGCAAATGCCATTGCCGGGTTTCGGGTAGTGCGTCTCGATCACGCTGCACAGACGCCCGCAGGGAGCGATGCGTTCCATCGTGGAAAGGAACGCGTCGCGGTGCGTAGGTCGACGGTACTGTTCGTACTGCGCGTTTTGGTCACCGGCCATGGCGAGAGTCTGCTGTTTCATGCAATGCGTGATGCAGGCAGCGTGCCAACTCCGGACTTGATCAGCGTTGCCTTAACTCGCGACTCTCTCAAGCCATGCCTTGTACGCAGGGTGTGCGTTAGCAGGCTGATTTTGCATGTGTGCCTGAAGTTCACTCGTCATGCTGAAAGCTTTCCATATGAGCGGGGCCAAGGAGGTGGCCACGCTGTTTGCCTGGATGACCTCACGGAGCAGCTGAAGACTACGTTCCTTGTACTCAGGCAGCACCTGCGACCGGTAGTCGAATGCCTTACCAAGACCGGAGATATACATGAGCTTCGGCACTTCACTCTCAGGCCAGCGCAGGGCCATGTTGAGCGGGTAGTCAAGCATGGCGCGTTCGCCCCACAACCCGGATTGCGGCGCATGGTTGTCGACAACCATCGTCAGCATGAAGGCTTGGCCAAGTTCCGCCAGATACACCGGAATGACGTCAGCCGTAGGACGCGGATAGAAAGTATCCAGAGGCTGCTCGCGCTTCAAACCAATGCTGTTCAACAGCCGCGCTTCCAGTGCGAGCACAAGGGCCCCAAGGTCCTCCTTGGACGCATTCCCGTCCTCGCTTGCCTGTTCGGTTCGCGTGCGGCAATTCCAAAGACTCAAGGTTATCTTCCATTGGCCGTCTGCGCTTTCGCCCGTGCAACCGATCTCCCCCGTGACGAAAAACTGCATACCGCTCGGTACCATGTCGAAGAGGGCGTCGCCATCGGACTTGCCTCCTGCTAGGACTGGACCAACGCCTTCCACGATTAGAAAATAGCCGCGCGCGGCATAGTCGCTCCAATAGTGCGCGGCTTCAACCGATTCTCTTGGGAGATCTTGCATTGCTGCGCTCGATTGGTCTTGAGAAAAATCGACTCTGCTGATTGCTCCAGAAGCGACGATCGTGATGCAGGAAGAGTTCGAGTCTCTTTCAAAGAAAACCTTGATGCCGCCGCTGATTTTTTCAACGCATTTGACCCAAAGCCGTCCGATCACCGTAGCTTGTCGTTCTTCCAAATCGCAGTACCCAGCTTGTCGGTGACATCCGCGGCAGCACGCTTAGCGGAAAGACCGAAGTTGCCCTTGAATTCGCTGAACTCGGCAAGGCCATTTCCTGTTGCTTTTAAGCGTGTCACTTCAACACCGGCGGCATCGGTGACCAGGCACGAGATTTCGGTCGAGAAGACAGTGGGTGGCCATGTGAAAGGCGACGGCGAACTGGAGGTGGTCTTGATTTCTGGTGTGAACACCAGAACCGCGCCTGAGTCTGCGATGGCCTTGGCATCGGTCGCGGTCCTGACGACAACAACGTCTTGGTAGACGGAACGCAGTGCATCGCGGATCGACTTTTCAAGATCGCGATAGGGGTAGTAGCTCACACGATCGCCTCCGCCACCCGGTGTGATGACCTGCTTGGCCCGATCCGCATCGTTCATGGCGTAGGCTACTTTCTTCTGAATCAGCTTTGACTCGACCCGTTCAGGAGCGGCGTCAGTGTTCATGACGATAGGGTGCGCGCATCCGGCCAGGACTGCCACGAATGCAAGTGCGGCGACGATGCGGCCGATTCGAATGATGGACATGATGTTCTTCGTTGTTGTGGGTTATTGCTTGGCAACGGCGGCGATGAAGAGCGGGTCCGAATAGATCGTGCGCAACATCGTGCGAACGAGATCCGGATAGGCCGCTTGGCCTGCCGGGATCGCAACGATGCCGGCGAAGCTGGACTCAAAAGTGGTGTTGGCCTTGTAGATCTTGTGAAGCCGCTGCTGCGCATCACGCGTCACGGTCAGCTCGACCTCCATGAATCCTGTGCCCGTCACGAAACCGCCAATGCTGATTTCGTTGTTCAGGATGCGTGCATCCAAACGGGTACGGGAAGTCGTATCAAAAGCAGAAGCTTCTTTAAGGTCGCGTATGAGCGCGTCTTCAAAATACTTGGCGAAGGTGCCGCTGGGCGAGACAAGCGGAGAGCCTCGGAGCGATAACCTGTTGACGGCTTGGGTCGGGTCTGTTGGCTGCGTCGTGGCCACCGCGACGGAGCCAGGTTTGCTCGCCTGCAGGCGGTCGAGCGCTTCATAGTCGGCGGCATATGGCGGCGCTTTCAGCTGTGCGCAACCGGTCGCAAAAATTGCCAGGGCGCAGACCGCCCAGCAATGCATACGTGATGTCTGCATCTTTCCTCCCCAAAAAGTCGTTGTGGAGGGAAGTGTAATGCGACGTTACAGAAACGCCGTATGCGCCTTGCCCGCATGCGCCATCACCAGGCACTCCGCAAACAGCTGCGTCGCCCGGGACGGCGTCGGCGACCGTCGCAGCAGACTCACGAAGCGGCACGCGTAGTGAAAGCGCTTCGGCGCCACCGCCTGCATCTGCCCGCGCTGCACGAATGCCTCCGCGTAGTGGTCTGGCAAAAAGCCGAGGTACTGCCCTGACAGGATGAGCGTCGCGATCGCTTCCTGGTCGAAGCCGGTGGCCTTGCGCGGCAGCCGCGCACGGTGGCTCAGTTCCATGTTGGGCGAGTGATAGCCCAGGCCGGCGAAAGCGTGGGCGCGCAGCTTGTCCCAGGTGAGGCCGACATGCGACGCGCTGAAGAGCGCGTGGTCGGCGCCGCAATACAGCAGCATCGTTTCACCGAAGAGATCCGCGTAGGCCAGGCTGCCTGAGCTGCGGTGCGAAGGGATGACCCCGATGTGAAAGCGCCCGTCGATGATGCCGCGCTCGATGGCGTTGATGTTCGCGACGTGCATGTTCAAACCCACGTCCGGTGCCTTGGCGGAGAAGAGCGCGATGGCCGCACCGATGTGCGCTTGCGGGTTGCTCGCAGTCTTGTCGAAGATCGCCACTTCGAGCTGGCCGCCCATGCGGTGGTGGATGTCGTCGATGCTGTCGCGGAAGGCGTCGACCGATGCCAGCAACCGCAGCGTTTCGTCGTAGACGCGCTGGCCGTCGGGCGTGAGCGCGAAGCCGGCCCGGCCGCGTCGGCACAGGACCATCGCCAGCCGGGTTTCAAGATCCTTGACGTGGCGGCTCACCGTCGAGGTGCCGATGTTGAGTTCCAGCTCCGCCGCCGCCATGCCGCCGCACTCGACCACGCTCTTGAACACCTTGAGCAGCCGCAGGTCGATGTCGCTCAGCTGGCCGAGCACCGCGCGGAATTTGCCGGAAGTGCCGGTCGGTTGCTTTACTTTCATGAATTGCCAAGTGAACAGTGATATCGGGCCATTTGCAAGACTAACGGCTGGCCGAACAATGCGCCATCTCCATCCACCGAGGCCGCGCCGTGCGCGGAGTTGCCAATGCCCGCATCCACCGCCGTCCCCGTGATTTCACATGCTCCGACTGCGGCTGTCGCAGCGGTCGAGAGCAGGCCGCATTCCGAGTCGACCTCGCTCGACGCCTGGTGGATGCCATACACCGGCAACCGCAACTTCAAGGCCGACCCGCGCATGATCGTGGAGGCCAGGGGCTGCTACTTCACCGATGGCGACGGGCGCAAGGTGTTCGACGGGTTGTCCGGCCTTTGGTGCACCGGGCTCGGCCACGGCCGTCCGGAAATCACCGAAGCGGTGAGCCGCCAGATCGCCAAGCTCGACTACGCGCCGCCGTTCCAGTTCGGGCATCCGCTGGCTTTCGAGCTGGCGAACAAGATCAAGGGCCTGATGCCCGCTGGCCTCGATCGCGTGTTCTTCACCAACTCGGGATCGGACGCGGCCGACACCTCGCTCAAGATGGCGCGTGCCTACTGGCGCACCAAGGGCAAGGCCAGCAAGACACGCCTGATCGGCCGCGAGAAGGGCTATCACGGCGTCAACTACGGTGGTATTTCGGTCGGCGGCATCGGCGCCAATCGCAAGCTGTTCGGACAGGGCATCGAGGCCGACCACCTGCCGCACACGCAACTGGCTTCCAATGCCTTCAGCCGCGGCATGCCGACGCAAGGCGCCGAGCTGGCCGACCGCCTGCTCGACCTCATCACGCTGCACGACGCGTCGAACATCGCCGCTGTGATCGTCGAGCCGATGTCGGGCTCTGCCGGCGTCGTGGTGCCGCCGCAGGGCTACCTGCAGCGCCTGCGCGACATCTGCACCGCGCACGACATCCTGCTGATATTCGACGAGGTCATCACCGGATTCGGCCGCTGCGGTGCGATGACCGGTGCCGAGGCTTTCGGCGTCGTGCCGGACATCATGAACATCGCCAAGCAGGTCACCAACGGCGCGCAGCCGATGGGCGCCGTCATCGCCAAGACTGAGATCTACGACACCTTCATGGACGCCGGTGGGCTCGAGTACATGATCGAGTTTCCGCACGGCTACACCTACTCGGCGCATCCCGTGGCGTGCGCTGCCGGCATCGCCGCGCTCGACGTTCTAGTGTCCGAAGACATGGTCGGGCGCGTGCAGGCACTCGCGCCGCACTTCGAGAACGCGGTGCACAGCCTGAAGGGCAGCAAGCACGTGGTGGACATCCGCAACTACGGCCTGGCGGCCGGCTTCACGCTGGCGGCATTGCCAGGCGAGCCGGCGCGGCGGCCCTATGAAGTGGCGATGGCGTGCTGGAAAAAGGGCTTCTACGTGCGCTACGGCGGCGACACGATTCAATTGGCGCCGGCGTTTGTCGCCGAGCCGGCGGAGATCGACCGCATGGTCAACGCGCTGGGTGATGCGCTGGCCGAGACGGCCTGACAGACCGTCTTTTCAAAGTTGATTTTCGGCGCCGTGCGCAAAGACGGCGTCGATCAGCGAGTCGACGAAGGCTTTGTTCAAAGCCCTCAGGCCGAACTGGAAGCGGTACCAGATCGTGCCGTAGATCTGGTCGTAAAGCGCCTCGGCCGAGCGCGGAGACAAGATGCTGCCATCGGCTTGGCCGCGCCGGATCACGCTGACGCCCAGCTTGCGCCGGATGCTCAGATACCGTTCGACGAACACTGCAGAGTTCCCATTTTCCGCCATGCATTCGGCCAGCACCGCCATTTGCACACGGCCCAGATCGCCCTGCAAGGCGGTGACATAACTCTGCGCATGCGCCCTGATGGCCTTGGCCGGTGGCTCTGTTTCCGACAGGGGCAGTAGCAGCGTTGCCTGGCGCATGTAGGCATCGATGAGCAGTTGCAGCCGGCCGTCCCACCACTTGTAGATGGTCATCTTCGAGACGCCGGATTCAGCGCAGATCGCCTGGATGGTTGCGCCCCGCAGGCCGCCCGATGCGCACAGCCGGTACGCAGCTTCGAGCACCGCCGTGGCGGCGAGTTCAGAACGGGGTCGACCGCGAGGCTTGGCAAGGGGATGGGGCATGCGGGCGTCCTGAAGCGTCGGTGGATGCAGCGCCGGTCATGCAGCGCCTGGAATACCGACCCATGTTATCGGCTGCGTCGTCGTCGATGCCAGCCGGGAGCGCACCAAAAGCGCTCGCGACGGCATTCAAAGTCCACCTAAATCCGGCATGTTTGTTGCATTGCTAGTTACTGTACGACGCGTATAGTTAATGCGATCTGTTCGAGGGGCGAGTCGGCCAAACCAACCGGATAAATATGAAACAAGACTTTGCATCGGCAGCTGTCGGGAGTGACAGCGAAGTCTTTCAGGCCGGCAACGTCGTGCTGCAGTCCGGCCGCACCTTTCGCAACATGTCGATCGTCTACAAGACCTTCGGGACGCTGAATGCCGACCGCTCGAACGTGATCGTCTACCCGACGTCGTACAGCGCGCAGCATCACGACACGCAGTTCATGGTGAGCGAGGGCGGCGCGCTCGATCCGTCGAAATACTTCATCGTCATTCCCAACCTGTTCGGCAACGGCCTGTCGAGCTCGCCATCGAACACGCCTTGGCCGGACGTCGGCACGCGCTATCCCGATGTGACGTACTTCGACGCGGTGCACGTGCAGCGCCGCATGCTCGCCGAACTCTGGGGCATCGACAAGGTCGCGCTGGTGTACGGCTGGTCGATGGGCGCGATGCAGGCTTACCACTGGGCGGCGTTGTTCCCGGACGCGGTCGAGCGCATTGCGGTGGTCTGCGGATCGGCCCGCTGCGCACCGCACAACAAGGTGTTTATCGAAGGCGCGATGCACGCGTTGATGGCCGACCCGGCCTACCGAGACGGCGTGTTCACCGAGCGGCCGGTGCGCGGCTTTCGCGCCATGGGCCGGGTCTACGCCGGCTGGGCACTGTCGCAGACCTTCTACCGCGAAGAGATGTGGCGCGGGCTGGGCGCCTCGTCGCTCGAAGACTATCTGGTGACTTCATGGGAGACCACCTTCGCGCGTCGCGACCCGGCCGATCTGCTGGCGCAGTTCCGCACCTGGCAAAGCGGCGACATCAGCGCCAACGACCTGTATGGCGGCGATTTGAAGAAGGCGCTCGGCGCCATCCGCGCCCGCGTGCTGCTGATGCCGGGCGACCACGACCTCTACTTCCAGGTCGACGACAACCGAGCCGAGATGGCGCACCTGCGCAATGCCGAGCTCGCACCGATTCCGTCGGTGTGGGGCCATCGCGCGGGCAACCCGGTGAACCAGCCGGAGGACCGGGCTTTCATCGAAACCCGCGTCAAGACGCTGCTTGCGACATGACCTCTTCCATCCACATCGATCTCGACACCGCCGTTCCCGACCAGGCCACGAACACCGCCGAACCTCGCACCGCTCGCAAGCCCGCCACTTTCCGCGTCGGCGCGAAAGACCTGAAGGCGCTGGCCGTGCGCTCCGACGCTGCCGCCGTGCGCCGCGCCGCCGGCCACCTGGGTGCCATCGCGCTCGGTGGCTTCGCGCTGTGGCATGCGCTCGGCACCGTGTGGGCCGTCCCGCTCATGCTGCTGCAGGGCTACTTCATCGCCTTCCTGTTCACGGCGGTGCATGAAACCGCGCATCAGACTGCTTTCAAGACACGCACCGGCAACTACCTGCTCGGTCACCTTGCCGGCTTCGCGATCTTCCTGCCTTACGAGTACTACCGCGCCTACCACTGGGTGCACCACCGTCACACGCAGGACCCGGCGCTGGACCCCGAACTCGCGTCGCCGTTGCCGCACACGTGGATGGGCATCGCATGGCTGTGGACCGGCATGCCGATATGGATCGGCCGGGCCCGGCTGCTATTCGTCCATGGCGTGTTGGGCAAGGTCAACGTGCCGTGGGTGCCCGAGGACAAGCGAGCGCTGATCGTGCGCGAGGCGCGTTGCTACCTCGCAGGCTACGCCGTGGTGATTGCCATCTCTCTGGCGGCCGGATCGCTGGCCGCGCTCTGGCTTTGGGTCGTTCCGTTGGCGGTCGGCCAGTTGTTCCTGCGCCCCTACCTGCTGGCCGAGCACACCGGCTGCGCGCATTCGCCCGACATGCTGGAGAACACGCGCACCACGTACACCAACCGCGTCGTGCATTTCTTTGCCTGGAACATGCCGTTCCATGTCGAGCACCACGCCTACCCCGCCGTGCCTTTTCATGCGTTGCCACGGCTCAATGCGCTGCTGGCCGTGCATATCACCCACACTGTCGATGGCTACCCTGCGGCCACTGTCGACGTGCTGCGCCATCTCCGTTCGCTTCCCGCCTCGTCTCCATCAACCCCCGAAAGAAAACTTCCATGAATGCACACAAAAGAGGCCTGCTCGTGCGGCTGCTCCTTGCCGGCGCAAGCATCTTTCTCACGCAGCTGCCGGGGGTGGCCCTGGCGCAAGACAAGCCGGTGTCGGGCGGAACGCTCAACATGCTGGTGCAGCCCGAACCGCCGTCGCTGATGCTGGGCCTCAACCAACTCGGCCCGACGCAATTCGCGGCCAGCAAGATCTACCAATCGTTGCTGACGTACGGGCCCGACCTGAAACCGCTGCCTTCGCTCGCCACCTCGTGGACCATCTCGCCTGACAATTTGACCTACACCTTCGTGCTGCAGAAGAATGTCAAGTGGCACGACGGCAAGCCTTTCAGCTCCGCCGACGTGGTGTTCTCCGCCGACAAGTTCCTGCGTGAGACGCACCCGCGCCTGCGCGCGCTGATGAACCAGCGCGTCGAGTCGGTCAAGGCCGATGGCGACGACAAGGTGGTGTTCAGGCTCAAGGAACCGTTCAACCCCTTCATCTATGCCTTCGAGGTGTCGACCATGCCGATCGTGCCCAAGCACATCTACGACGGCACCGACTACCGCACCAACCCGGCCAACAACACGCCCATCGGCACCGGCCCCTTCAAGCTGAAGGAGTGGAAGCGCGGCTCGTACATCCACCTGGTCAAGAACCCCGACTACTACAAGCCCGGCCTGCCTTACCTCGACGAGATCTACCTGCGCGTGATCCCCGACGCGGCCTCGCGTGCGGTGGCCTTCGAGCGCGGCACGGTCGACGTGCTGCGTGGCGGCGACGTCGAAAACTTCGAAGTGCGGCGCTTGCAGAAGCTGCCCGATGTCGGTGTGACCACCGCCGGCTGGGAAATGTTCTCGCCCAACCTGTGGCTGCAGATGAACCTGCGCAAGCCGCCGTTCGACAAGAAGGAAGTGCGCCAGGCCATCATGTATGCAATGGACCGCAACTTCGTTCTGAAGAACATCTTCTTCAACGTCGGCAAGGTCGCGACCGGTCCGATCGCGTCGACCACGCTCTACTACGACAAGAACGTCCCGAGCTACAACTACGACATGGCCAAGGCCAAGAAGATGCTGGCCGACGCGGGCGTGAAGCCGGGCGACTACACCATCAAGGTGCTGCCCATTCCCTACGGCTCGGTCTGGGACCGGCTGGGTGAATACACCAAGCAGCAACTGGAGCAGCTCGGCTTCAAGGTCAGCATCGAGGCGACCGACCCGGCCGGTTGGTCGAAGAAGGTGTCGGACTTCGACTTCGACCTGACGATGAACTTTCTCTACCAGTACGCCGACCCGGCCATCGGCGTGACGCGCAACTACGTCAGCACCAACATCATCAAGGGCACGCCGTTCGGCAACAACCACGGCTACAACAACCCCGAAGTCGACCGCCTGTTGGGCGCTGCGCCCCTGCTCAAGAGTGCCGACGCCCGCCAGCGCATGTACTCGGAAGCGCAACGCATCCTGGTCGACGACGTGGCGGTGGGCTACCTGATCGAAATGCAGTACGCCACGCTCTACCGCAACAAGGTGCACAACCTGGTGACGACCGGCATCGGCCTGAACGAGTCGCTCGACAACGTCTGGATTTCGAAGTAACGCTCGCCTGCAGGTCGGAATGAACTCGCTCGAGTTTCTTTTCAAGCGGCTGCTGAAGGCGGCGTTCGTGGTGCTGGGCGTGGTGGTGTTCAACTTCCTGCTGATCCACCTGGCGCCGGGCGATCCGGCGACCGTCATCGCCGGCGAATCGGGCGCTGGCGACGCGCAGTTCCTGGCGCAGTTGCGCCAGCAGTTCGGGCTCGATCAGCCTCTGTACGTGCAGCTGTGGCTGTACGTCAAGGGCGTGTTGACCTTCAACATGGGCTTCTCTTACCGCAACAACCTGCCGGTGAGCGAGCTCATCCTCGACCGGTTGCCGGCCACGCTGCTGTTGAGCGCATCGGCCTTCGTTTTTTCGTTGTTGCTGGGCATCCTGCTCGGCGTGATGGCGGCGGTGCGGCGCGGCAAGTTGGCCGATTCGCTCATCATGTCGGGCGCGTTGCTGTTCTATGCCACGCCGCTGTTCTGGGTCTCGCTGATGGCGATGCTGGTGTTCTCCATTCGCCTCGACTGGTTGCCGCCGTTCGGCATGGAGACCATCGGCGGCGGCCTCACCGGTACAGCACGCATATGGGACGTGATGCAGCACATGGTGTTGCCGGTCGTGACGCTCGGCCTGTTTTTCACTGCCATCTACACGCGCCTGACGCGTGCCTCCATGCTCGAAGTCGGCTCGCTCGATTTCGTCAAGACGGCGCGCGCCAAAGGCGTGCCAGCCGGGCAGATCACGCGCCGCCACGTGTTGCGCAACGCAATGCTGCCGGTCTTCACCTTCGCCGGCATCCAGGCCGGCCAGATTCTCGGTGGCGCGGTGCTGACAGAGACCGTGTTCGCCTGGCCCGGCATCGGCCGCCTGATGTTCGACGCGTTGATCCAGCGCGACTATCCGGTGTTGCTCGGCGTGTTCCTGGTGACCTCCGTGCTGGTGGTGCTGGTGAACCTGCTGACCGACGTGTTCTACCGCTTCATCGACCCGCGCATCGAGGCCAGCTCATGAATCATTTCTTCAGACGCTTTGCGCGCAACAAGGGCGCCGTGGTCGGCCTCGTCATCGTCGGCGTGGTGATTCTGGTGGCGCTGTTCGCCGGCCTGGTGTTCCCCGACAGCCCCTGGAACGCAGTCGGCGATCCTTTGCTCGACCCGTTGACCGATGGGGCCTATCCGCTCGGCACCGACATGCTGGGCCGCGACATCGCCTCCGGGCTGGCCTATGGCGCGCGCGTGTCGTTGCTGGTCGGCTTGGTCAGTACGGCGGTGGCGACCTTCATCGGTATCTCGATCGGGGCCGTCGCCGGCTACTACGGCGGCCGCATCGACGACGTCCTGATGCGCCTGACCGAGTTCTTCCAGACCATCCCGACGCTGGCGATGGCGGTGGTGCTGGTCGCTATCTTCCAGCCCAGCCTGACGTCGATCATCACCGCCATCGCCGTGGTGTCGTGGCCGCCGGTGGCGCGGCTGGTGCGCGGCGAGTTCTTGTCGCTGCGCTCACGCGAGTTCGTGCAGGCAGCCGTGGTCATCGGCCAGAGCGCGCCGCGCATCATCTTCACGCAGATCCTGCCCAACACCATGTCGCCCATCATCGTGACGGCCTCGTTGATGATCGCGACCGCCATCCTGACCGAATCGGCGCTGTCCTTTCTCGGCCTGGGTGACCGCAACCTGATGAGCTGGGGCTTCATGATCGGTGCCGCCCGCACCATGATTCGCGAGGCCTGGTGGATGAGCTTTCTGCCGGGGCTGGCGATCCTGTTGACGGTGCTGGCCGTCAACCTGATCGGTGAAGGTTTGAACGATGCGCTGAACCCGCATCTGCGCAACCGGGGCGAGCGATGAGCGGCAGTCCAGCCACGCCCTTGTTGCAGATAGAGGGCCTGTCGATCCCGATCCCGGGCGGCGGCGACCGCGCCTTCGCCGTGCAGGACATCCATCTCACGCTGCATGCGGGTGAGATCCTGTGCGTGGTGGGCGAGTCCGGCTCGGGCAAGTCGATGAGCGCCAATGCCGTGATGGGCCTGCTGCCGTCGTACATGCAGCCTTCGGCCGGCCGCATCCTGTTTCAGGGCCAGGATCTGCTGCGCCTGCCGGAAACCGCACTGCGCAAACTGCGCGGCAGCGCCATCGGCATGATCTTCCAGGAGCCGTTGTCGGCGCTGAACCCGGTGATGCGCGTGGGCGATCAAATTGCCGAAGTGCTCGAGGTGCATGGCGTGCGCGATACAGCGCAAGTTGCGAAGCGCGTGCGCGAGCTGATCGCCTTCGTCGGCCTGCCAGATCCCGACGTGATCCGGCATTCGTACCCGTTTCGCCTGTCCGGTGGCCAGCGTCAGCGCGTGATGATCGCGATGGCGCTGGCGCTCGAGCCCGCCGTGCTGATCGCCGACGAACCGACCACCGCGCTGGATGTGACCACACAGGCGCAGATCCTCGCGCTGATCCAGTCGATCCAGCGCAGCAAGCGAGGCGGCAGCGATGGCAGCGCCAGCGGGATGGGCGTGATGTTCATCACCCACGACTTCGGTGTGGTCGCCGAGATCGCCGATCGCGTGGCGGTGATGGAGAAAGGCGTGCTGGTCGAGGTCGGCACGGCGACGCAGGTGCTCAACGCGCCGCAGCATCCCTACACGCAGCGTCTGATTGCGGCCGTGCCGCGTCGGCGCATCGACCTGCGCGACGCGGTGGCCGACAGCGCGCCGGTGCTCGACGTGCGCAACCTGAAGAAGACTTACGCCACCGGCGGCGGCTGGTTTGCCACCAGGCGCGTGGTGCAGGCTGTCGACGATGTCAGCTTCACCGTGCGCCGTGGCGAGACGCTCGGCATCGTCGGCGAATCGGGCTCGGGCAAGTCGACCATCGGCAAGTGCCTGTTGAAGCTGGTGTCGGTCGACGGTGGGCAAATGCTGTTCAACGGCCGCGACATCGCCGCGCTGTCGGCGCACGCCTTTCGCCCGCTGCGCAAGGACATCCAGATGATTTTTCAGGACCCGTTCGCCTCGCTCAATCCGCGCCAGACGGTGGGCCGCATCGTCAGCGACGGCCCGGTCGCGAGCGGCAAGACGAGGGCCCAGGCCGAGGCCCGGGCGCGCGAACTGCTGACACTGGTGGGGCTGGAAGACTCATCGTTCGATCGCTATCCGAACGAGTTTTCCGGTGGCCAGCGGCAGCGCATCGGCATCGCACGCGCGCTGGCGCTCGACCCGCAGGTGCTGGTGGCGGACGAATCGGTTTCTGCCCTCGACGTGTCGGTTCAGGCGCAGGTGCTGGCGTTGCTGCATCAGCTGCAGCAAAAGCTGCAGATCGCGCTGGTCTTCATCACGCACGACCTGCGCGTGGCGGCACAGGTCTGCGACACGGTGCTGGTGATGCACCGCGGCCGTATCGTCGAGCGCGGCAGCCCGCAGCAGATCTTCGACGACCCGCAGCACGCCTACACGCAGCGCCTGATCGCCGCGGTGCCGGGCCAGCAGTGGAACCCGACGCAGGCGCCTGGCGCTGCGCTTCTCTCCCAGGCCGCCTGAACGGCCATCACGTACAAGGAACTGAACCGCATGAGCACGCTATCGATCAACGGCGACCGCCTCTGGGCCAGCCTGATGGAACTGGCCGCCATTGGCGCCACACCGGCCGGTGGTGTCTGCCGCCTGGCCCTCACCGACCTGGACAGGCAAGGCCGCGACAAGGTCATCGGCTGGGCTCGCGAGGCCGGCTGCACCATTCGCATCGACCAGATCGGCAACATCTTCGCGCGCCGCTTGGGTCGCGCGAACGACGCACCGGCGGTGGCCTCGGGCAGTCACATCGACACGCAGCCGACCGGCGGCAAGTTCGACGGCAACTACGGTGTGCTGGCGGTGCTGGAAGTGTTCCGCACGCTGAACGACCACGACATCCAGACGCGCCTACCGCTCGAGATGGCGATCTGGACCAACGAGGAAGGCTCGCGCTTCGTGCCCGTGATGATGGGCTCGGGCGTGTATGCTGGCGCCTTCACGCTCGCCACCGCGCTGGCTGCGGTCGACCGCGAGGGCATCAGCGTCGAGACCGCGCTCAAGGCCATCGGCTACGCAGGCGACACGGCAGCCGCCGTCTCGGCCGGCGCACCGCTCTTCGCGGCGTATTTCGAAGCGCACATCGAACAGGGCCCGGTGCTGGAAGACGCCGACATCGTGATCGGCGCCGTGACCGGTGCGCTCGGCCAGCGCTGGTACGACATCACGGTGACCGGCCAGGAGGCGCACGCCGGCCCGACGCCGATGGCGTTGCGCCGCGACGCGCTGCAGGCCGCTACCCGGCTGATGCAGGAGACCGTCGCCGTCGCGCTGCGCCACGCGCCGCACGGTCGCGGCACGGTCGGCACGGTCGACGTGTTCCCGAGCTCGCGCAATGTGATCCCGGGCCGTGTGAAGTTCACTGCCGACCTGCGCAACATCGACGACGAAACGCTGTCGAAGATGGACGCCGAGATCCGCGCAGCCTGTGCCGAAGTGGCTGCCGCGACCCGGACCCAGGTCGACATCGAACAGGTCGTGTACTTCCCGCCGACCGCCTTCGCACCGCATCTGGTCGAAGGCGTGCGCCAGGGCGCGCAGACGCGCGGTTACAGCTGCATGGACGTAGTGAGCGGCGCCGGCCACGACGCGGTGTACGTCGCCAGCCAGCTGCCGGTGGCGATGATCTTCGTGCCGTGCAAGGACGGCATCTCGCACAACGAGATCGAGGACGCCAAGCCCGAGCACCTGACTGCCGGTTGCAACGTGCTGCTCGACGCCATGCTGCACGCGGCTGCCTGAGCCGCACGACCCATGGCCGCCATTCACTATCTGACGCACATCGAGTTCGAGGCCGGCGCGGTTGCGCTGCTGCCCGGCGTGCTCGCTGAACTCGGCATCAGTCGACCCATGCTGGTCACCGATGCGGGCATCGTGCAGACCGGCATCGTCGCGCGCATCCTTGCGCTGCTGCCGTCGCCAGATGGCGTCTCGGTGTTCACCGGAACGCCGCCCAATCCCACCGAAGAGGCGGTGGAAGCGGCTACCGTGCAGTACCGCGCGCAGCGCTGCGACGGGTTGGTCGCCATCGGCGGCGGCTCGCCGATCGACCTGGCCAAGGGCGTGGCATTGATGGCAACGCACGAAGGGCCGTTCGCGCGTTATGCCGGCATGGCGGCGATGCCGCTGATCGGCGCGCAAGCTGCACCGATCGTTGCAGTTCCAACGACGGCAGGCACAGGCAGCGAGGTCGGCCGAGGTGCGCTGATCCGTCTTCGCGACGGACGCAAGCTGGTGTTCGTCAGCCCGCATCTGTTGCCCCGGCGCGCGCTGTGCGATCCGGACCTGACGCTCGGCATGCCGGCTGCGCTGACGGCGGGCACCGGCATGGACGCCTTCACGCACTGCATCGAGACTTTTCTTTCGCCCCGCATCAATCCGCCTGCCGAGGCCATCGCGCTCGACGGCGCGGCGCGCGCGTGGCGATGGATCGAACGAGCCGTGACACACCCCGATGACCGGCAGGCACGCTGGGAAATGATGATGGCCGGCATCCAGGGCGGCCTGGCCTTTCAGAAAGGTCTGGGCGCGGTGCATGCGCTGGCGCATCCGCTGGGCGCGCTGACCTCGCCGTCGCTGCACCACGGCACAGTCAATGCGGTCCTCCTGCCGGCCGTGTTGCGCTTCAACGTGGACCACGTAGGCGACAAGTACGCACGGTTGCGCACGGCCTTCGGGCTTGAAGAAGGTGTCGATCTGGCCGATGCGGTGCAGGCGCTCAACCTGCGACTCGGACTGCCGACGAGCTTGCGCGCCATGGGCGTGCCGGCCGATGTGCTCGAACGCATCGTCGACGGTGCGCTGGCCGACCATTCGACACCGACCAACCCGCGTCCGCTGACGCGCGAGAACCTGGCGGTCCTGTTCACGGAAGCCTACCAATGAGCACCGACATCGCGGCTGCCGACCCCGTTGCCGAACGCATCGTCCATGGCACCTGTCCGCACGATTGCCCGGACACCTGCGCCATGCTGATCACGGTGAAGGATGGCGTTGCGACCAAGGTGCGGGGCGACCCGGATCACCCGACCACGCAAGGCGTGCTGTGCACCAAGGTCTCGCGCTACCTCGAGCGCACCTACAGCCCCGACCGCGTGCTGTACCCGATGCGCCGCGTCGGCGGCAAGGGGCCGGGGCAGGGCAGCTTCGAGCGCATCGGCTGGGACGAGGCGCTCGACATCGTTTCGGCAAAGCTGAAAGCGATCGCCGCAGTCGACGCGCAGGGCGTCATGCCGTACGCGTATTCGGGCACGCTCGGGCTGGTGCATAACTTCGGCATGCCGCGGCGTTTCTTCCACAAGCTGGGTGCCTCGCAGCCCGAACGCGTGCTGTGCGCGACGGCCGGCCGCATGGGCTACAACACCGTGATCGGTGCGCAGATCGGTACCGACATCACGCACTTCGCGGAGTCGCGGCTGATCATTTTGTGGGGCACCAACCCGATCACCTCGAACCTGCACTTGTGGACGCGCATTGCCGAAGCGCGCCGCAACGGCGCGCGCGTGATCGCGATCGACCCGTACCGCTCGCAGTCGGCTGAGAAGGCAGACTGGCACCTCGCGCCGCTGCCCGGCACCGATGGCGCGCTGGCATTCGGGATCATGCATGTGCTGATCCGCGACGGACTGCTCGACCGCGACTACGTGGACAACCACACGCTCGGCTTCGAGGCGCTGGCACAACGTGCCGCCACGTTCACGCCCGAGGTCGTTGCTGGCATCACCGGCCTGAGTGCCGATGACATCGAACAGCTGGCGTACCAATACGGCGCCGAGCGGGCCAGCGCCATCCGCGTCAATTTCGGCCTGCAACGCCATGCCGGCGGCGGCAACGCGGTGCGGGCCATCGCCTGCCTGCCGGCGCTCACGGGCGCATGGCGCGAAGCGGCCGGCGGCGTGCTGCTGGACAACGCCGGGTCGCACGCGGTCGACCTGGCCGCGCTCGATGGTCGGCACCTGCTGCCCGACCCGGCGCATCCGCCACGCAGCGTCAACATGGCGCAGATAGGCCGCGCCCTCAACGAGTTGAATGACCCTCCGATCCAGGCAATGTTCGTCTACGCCTCGAACCCGATGGCGGTCGCGCCCAACAACATGCTGCTGCGCCAGGGCTTCCTGCGGCCCGACCTGTTCACGGTGGTGCACGAGATCTTTTTGACCGACACCTGCGACTACGCCGACATCGTGCTGCCCGCCACCACGCAGCTGGAGCAGTTCGATGTGCATCGGCCTTACGGCACGCTCTACACCATGCTCAACCAGCAGGCTATCGTGCCGCTGGGCGAGGCCTGCTCCAATGCCGAGCTGTTTCGTCGGCTGGCCGTGCGCATGGGCTACGACGACGACTGCTTCAAGCAAAGCGATGAAGAGGTCGCGCGACAGGCTCACGACATGACAGCGCCCGTCAATGCGACGCTGGATTTCGATGCGCTGAAGCGCAATGGCTGGCAGCGGCTGGACGTGGCGGAGCGCTATGCGCCGTTTGCCAACGGCAACTTCCCGACGCCTTCGGGCAAGTGCGAGTTCGAGAGTGCCTCCGCGGCGAAACAGGGATGGAGCGCCGTGCCGGAGTTCATTCCGCCGCGAGAGTCGTCATTGGGAAACCCCGAGCTTGCAAAGCAATTTCCGTTGATGTTGCTGACACCGCCTGCGCGGCATTATTTGAATTCAAGCTTCTCGTCGATCAAGTCGCTGGTGAAAGAGGTGGGTGATCCGTGGGTGGAGATCCATGCGGACGATGCTGCCGCACGAGGAATTTCGGATGGCGCCCGTGTGCGAGTTTTCAACCAGCGTGGCGCCTTCACCGTGAATGCGCGAGTCAACACCAAAGTGCGCCCCGGTGTTCTTGTGGCACCTTCGATCTGGTGGCAGAAAGAGTCGGCGGACGGGGAAAACTCGAACGCCGTGACCTCCGACGGGCTGACCGATATCGGCCGCGGCGCTACCTATTACGACACTGCGGTGGAGATAGCACTGCATTTCCACTAGCGACCATCGGGCTCCCAACCAGTACAAAGTCCGACGGCTTGGCGGCCGGCTTCACGCTGGCGGCATGGGAGCGAAGTCTGGAGCCGGTAGAGCCCATAGAGCCGGTTGAACCGGAGCCGGCTCACTCCAATGCGCGACTGAAGCTTTGGAATGCCTCTTGGTACTCGGGAAGCCAACGGGACAAAGGTGGCCTGTTTTCGACGATATCGCCAGCCGCCCACAGGATGCGCTTCTCGTCGAGCGACCGCGGCACGTCATTGTCCGGGCACAGGATGTAGAAGTCTCCGGCATCCAATCGTTCCATCATGAAGTCCACAGTCTGCTCGGGTGTCCATGCGGCGGCAGGCCTTTCAATTCGACCTTGTGCAGTGAGTTGGGTAAACACGAATCCCGGAATCAGCAAGTGCGCGCTGATTTGGCAGTTCGACGTATTTCTCAACTCGTGCTGCAGCGCTTCAGTGCAGGCTTTGACGCCGACCTTGGACACGTTGTATGCCGGATCGCCCGGCGGGGTCGTGATGCCTTGCTTGGAGCCGGTGTTGATCACGCAACCAGGTCGGCCGCGCCGGATCATCGAAGGCACGAACGTCTGCACCCCATGAACCACCCCCCACAGATTCACGCCGAGCACCCGGTGCCAGTTTTCTGCTGGGCCGAAGACTGCACTGCCCGGCTGGATGCCCGCATTGTTCATCAACACATCCGTGCCGCCGAAGCGGTCCCTCACCACTTGTTCGAGTCGCTGCAGGTCTTCGACTTTGGATACGTCGGTTTGCTGATAAATGACTTGGCTTCGACCGCCGGAAGCCACTGCGCCGACTTGTTCCGCAGCGTGTGAAAGTTGGTCGACGTCGATGTCCGCGAGGCACACATTGAGGCCTAACTGGGCAAAACGTAGCGCGGCCGCTAAGCCAATGCCGGCAGCGGCGCCCGTGACCACGGCGACGGAACCGGGTGTGAGTGCTGGGTGTGTCATGAGTGACTCCATTGATCAGGTTTGTTGAAAAAAGGCACCTCAGCGCGCAGAAAGCGACTGGGCCAGAAACTCCACGAAAGCCAGCACCCTCGGGGAATGTTGATGTCGTTGCGGGTACACAGCAAAGATATCCGCGTCCGGCGTCTCGAAGGTCGGCAGGATCTCCACCAGGCGACCACTGCGCAGGTGCCGGGCGACGTCCCACTGTGCGCGCATCAGGATGCCATGCCCCTCGAGCGCCCAATTGACAGCGATCTCTCCGTCATTGGTCACCAGGTTTCCGCGTACTTTGACCGACTCGGTTCGACGACTTTCACCTCGGCCACTGCTGAGTCGCCAGACGCCATGGGCTTCATCGCCTTGCCGGATACCGATGCAATTGTGGGTGGTCAGCTGCTGTGGCGTCTTGGGCTGTCCGTGGCGCGCGATGTAGCTGGGCGCTGCGCACAGGAGGCGCCGGTTGTGGGCGAGGCGGCGGGCGATGACGCGCGAGTCGGGCGGCTCGCCAAAGCGCACGCACACGTCGAAGACGTCGTCGGTTATCAGCGGTGGATTGACCGAGAGCTGGAGTTGTACCTCGACCAACGGGTAGTTGCGTGCAAATTTTGAAATGATCGGCGCCACCTCGCAGCGACCGAAGCCCAGGGTCGCATTGACGCGCAGCAGCCCCTTGGGCGTCACCTTGGCACTACCGAGCAACTGCTTCAGCTCATCGATTTCTCCGAGGATGCGGCGCGCGTGCTCCAGGTAAATCTCTCCCTCTGGAGTCATGCTCATGCGCCGCGTGGTCCGGGTCACCAGTGCCACGCCGAGCCGAGCTTCCATCTGGGAAAGTCGTTTGCTCACCGCCGGCGGTGAAATTCCCAGCTCGCGCGCTGCTGCCGTGAGGCTCCCCGAAGCGGCGAGAGTCGAAAAAAACCCCAGATCGCCGGGCTGGATATCCGTCAGCATGGTTGCCTGCATTCTTGACTTGAAGTTAACAAAGGATTGCTTTCACGGGAGCGTAGCGCCGTACCGATGACCCTACATTGCACTGCTCGCGATCTCCATTGCGAGTGGAGGAGAACGATGCGGAGCCCCGCTCGTCCCTTCAGCCACAAGAGCAATGCCAGGAGACAAAGTGGAAGCTGGATTGAACCCGCCGAGCCGGTGGACGCTGCCTGCGATAGGGCGGGCGTTGCTGAGTCTCACACGCGCCCGTGAAATGAGCGTGCTGATAGCGTTGGTGCTTGTCAGCGCGGGCATTGCGATGGCGACGCCGTACTTTCTGACGAGCGACAACCTCATGGGCGTCTTCCGCTCATTTTCGACAACCGCGATCATGTCGATCGGCATGGTGATGGTCATCATCACCGGGGGCATCGATCTGTCGGTCGGCTCGGTAATGGGACTCGCGGGTCTGGTCACCGCTCTGGCTTTTCAGCACGGCTTTTCGACTGTCGTCAGTGTGGCGTGCGGGCTGGGTGTCGGAGTGGCGTTCGGAATGACGAATGGCTTGCTGGTGACCGTCGGGCGCTTGCCGCCCTTCATCGCGACGCTGGGCACGTTGAGTATCGGACGCGGCCTGATGTACATCGTCACCAAGGGTGTTCCCGTTACGCCGGAGACTCCGGACATATTCAACCAGATCGGACAGGGTTACCTTGGCAGCGTGCCGGCACCTGTGGTGATCATGGTCGTGCTGGCGATCGTTTTCTCGGTGGTCATGTCCTATACGACCTTCGGCCGGCACGTCTATGCGACCGGCGGCAACGAGCATGCCGCCTGGATCAGCGGCGTGAACACCGCCCGCACCAAGCTCATCGTGTACACGCTGTCCGGGGCTATCTCTTCCCTGGCTGGCATCGTCGCGTTCTCTCGCTTTCTGTCGGCCGAGCCGGCCTCTGGCTTCGGCGTCGAACTCGACGTCATTGCCGCCGCTGCGATCGGCGGCGCCAGCCTCGCGGGCGGCGTCGGCAGTGTGCAGGGCACCGTCATTGGCGCCGCGCTCACCGGAATCATTGCAAATGGCGTAGTGCTGATGAACATCAATACCTATGCGCAACAGGCCATCACTGGAGCGGTCATCCTCATCGCGGTGAGCATCGATGTTTGGCGCCATGGAGCAAAGGAGAACTAACCCCGCCGATCAAACAGAGGCCCACTTTGGGCCGCAAGGTAACCAGCCCGAATCTTCAAACTCAAAAACTACGAGACATCATGAAAAAAATTCTTTCGCTAATTCAAGTTGCCGTTCTTGCTTTGCCCCTGTCGCTGGCATCTCAGACCAGCGCATTCGCAAAGGACCTGAAGGATCTGCAGATCGCAGTGATCCCCAAGGTGGCCGTACCCTTCTTCGATGATTGCAATACCGGCGCCAAGGCAGCGGCCGCAGCGCTGGGTGTTCAGTACCAGTGGGTGGTGCCGCAAAACACGCAGGGCTCGACCCAAGTGCGAATCCTTGAAGATTTGATCGCCAAGAAGGTCGATGGCATTGCCATCTCGGTGAATGAGCCGAAGTCGGTCGAAGCTGCCATCAAGAAGGCCATTGCAAGTGGCATCAAGGTCGTCACCTTCGACTCCGACTCGCCTAACAGCGGACGGTCGATGTATATCGGCACCATCAATACCGCCGCGGGTGAGACGATGGGTGAGTCGATGGCCAAGGCACTCGATGGCGAAGGGGAGGTCGCTGTGGTGACGGGTCAACTCGGTGCGGTCAACCTGAACGAGCGTATTGCAGGAATCAAATCGGCGCTGGGCAAGTATCCGAAGATCAAGATCGTCGCCACCGAAGGCACCGAAGACGATCTGGCAAAGGCAGTCGCCACGACCGAGTCGATCATGCGTGCCCATCCTGCGCTCAAGGGTATCTTCGGTGTCAGCCAGGTCGGTGGTCCGGCAGTCTCCAAAGTCATGGCAACCAAGGAGTTCGCGGCCAAAAAGGCCACGGTCAAAGTCTTTGCGTTCGATGATCTGCCAGACACCATCAAGGGTGTGAAGGAGGGCTACATCCAGGGCATCATGGTCCAGCGTCCGGTCACCATGGGCAAGCTGTCGGTCGAGCATCTGGTCGACCAGATCACCGGCAAGGAAACGACTTCGTCCAACGTTGACACCGGCGTCAATGTCGTGACGAACCAGAACCTTGGGTCTTACACCAAGTAACCAGCGTCGACAGGGGCCCGACGCGGGCCTCTGTCTTCCGGAGTCGCGCGTGGCATCTTTTTTGCAGGTCAAAAATATCTCGAAGACCTTCACGGGCGTGAAGGCTTTGAGTCAAGTCAGCCTCGATGTGGCCTGTGGAGAGGTCTTGGCTATCGCTGGCGAGAACGGCGCTGGCAAGAGCACCTTGATGAAAATCATGACCGGCGTCTACCAGCCGGACGAAGGCGGAGAGATCTGGATCGACGGCAAGCGCGTGCCGCAACTCACCGGCACGGCTCATGCCAGAGATCTTGGCGTGTGCATCATTTACCAGGAGCTGTCGGTCGTCGACAACCTGACGATTGCAGAGAACATCTTCCTGAGCAAAGAGATCACCAACCGGCTTGGTTTTCTCGACAGGCGCAGCATGAACGCGGCGGCGCGCGGCCTGCTCGATACGCTGGGTATCACGCTCGATCCCACCACCCGCGTGGGTCGGCTCAGCGTCGGCCAGAAGCAAATGGTGGAGATCGCCAAGGCGATTTCGAATCGCTCCAAGATCGTCATCATGGATGAGCCGACCGCCTCCCTCAGTCACCATGAGGCCATGGCCCTGAAGGCGACGATTCGAAAGCTCAAGGCCGACGGCATCGGCGTCATTTACATCACGCACCGGCTTGAAGAGATCTTCGACATTGCAGACCGCGTTGCAGTGCTGCGCGACGGGCAAAGTGTCGGCACCCTCGCAGTCGGTGATATCGATCGCACCCGACTGGTGCGAATGATGGTCGACCGCGAACACAGCGACCTCTACGGCGAGTACGAGTGTCATGCCACCCGGACAGTGGCGCTCGAAGTCAAAGGCCTGGACCTGAATCATCGGCTTACCCAGTCGGGCGTGGCCGGGGGCAACAGCTTTCGGGTTCACGAAGGCGAGATACTGGGGTTCTTCGGATTGATTGGTGCCGGGCGCACCGAGATGATGGAAATGGTCTTCGGCCTTCGTCCGCATCGCGGCTCGGTGGCCATCGGGGGCCAGGTTGTCGCAATCCGGAGTCCACGCGACGCCATCGACAACGGCATTGGCTTTGTCACCGAAGACCGCAAAAAAGACGGACTGGTGCTCGGTATGACAGTGCGCGAGAACTTCAGCCTGACCCATCTCGAAAGCTACACGAAGCTGAGTTTTATAGATCGTCTTGCCGAAGCGCTGGGTTGTCAGACCTTCGTGCGCCGGCTCGGCATTAAAACGCCGACTGTCGAACAGAGATCCGACAAGCTCAGCGGAGGTAACCAGCAAAAAATCGTGATCGCGAAATGGGTTGCTCGCTCGCCCAAAGTCCTCATCGTCGACGAACCGACGCGCGGCATCGACATTGCCGCGAAAGCCGATGTCCACAAACTCCTTCAGGAACTCGCCAGCCGCGGGATGGCGATCATCGTCGTGTCCTCCGACTTGCCCGAAGTACTGGCGATCAGCGATCGTGTGACCGTCGTGCGGGAAGGCCGCATCGTCGCCGAGTTGAGTCGTGCAAACGCATCGCAAACTTCGGTGATGGAAGCCGCCGCAGCTTGAATATTTTCTTTGCAATCCATTTGAAAGTTGAACCATGAAAACCGTCGCAGTCGTCCACACCGGACCCGCAACCGTGCAACCGATCAAACAGCAGTTCCAGGAACTGTTGCCCGACGTGCGTGTGATCAATATCGTCGACGACAGCCTGCTGAACGACGTGATCGCAGCAGGTCATCTGACCGAGGCGGTTGCCGGCCGCATCCTCACCTATATGCAGGAGGGGCAGAAGATGGGCGCAGTCGCCATCCTCAATGCCTGTTCATCGGTAGGGGAAGCGGCCACGGCTGCGCGTGCGGGACTTTCGATTCCGGTCGTCAAGATCGACGAAAGGATGGCTGAACGCGCCGTCGCCCTGGGGCCCCGCATCGGTGTGGTGGCCACCGTCCGAACGACGCTGGAGCCGACCATCCGGCTGATCCGGGCCAAAGCCAAGGAGACCGGCCAGCAGATCGAGATCAGCGAGGGGTTGGCCGAGGGCGCCTTCCAGGCGTTGCTCGAAGGCAAGACCGAGGCACACGACGAGGTGGTCCGGCGGACGATTCTGTCGCTGGTGGACAAGGTCGATGTCATCGTCCTGGCGCAGGCCTCCATGGCGCGACTGACCAGCTCGCTCGGTGACCTGAAAGTCCCCGTGCTGTCGTCTCCGCGCAGCGGCGTGGAGGCGGTGCGCGCCTTGCTCGAAACGCTGGGTTGAGTCCACTCCCGTTTTTGCTATTTTTTAACCGACCAACAACATTCTGAAGAAGGCATCGACATGTCAAAAAATATCATCGTGACAGGCGGCAGCGGCATGGCTGGCAAGTGGGTCGTCAAGGACCTGCTCGATCACGGGCACCGCGTGATGAACCTCGATCGCACCGTGCTCAAGGACTCGGCGGCACGCACCGTCATCACCGACCTGACCGACGCGGGCCAGGTCTTCAACGCGCTGTGCAGCACGACGGTGCGCCATGAATTCAGTCCCTCGATCAAGCCTGAGCCGATCGATGCGATCATTCATTTCGCAGCGATCCCGCGGATCATGACGCACCCGGACAACGAGGTTTTTCGCATCAATGTGATGAGCACCTACAACGTGCTGGATGCAGCGTCCAAGTACGGCATCAAGAAGGTGATCATCGCGTCGAGCGAGACCACCTACGGCATCGTCTTTGCGGACAGTTACCGCATGCCCGAGTACCTGCCGTTGGACGAGGACTACCCGGTCGATCCGATGGACAGCTATGCCATGTCCAAAGTCATCAATGAGGCAACGGCCAAGGCGTTCCATGCGCGCACCGGCTCGGACATCTACTGCCTGCGCATCGGCAACGTGATCGACCCGGTCGAGTACGCAAAATTTCCCGAGTTCTTCAAGGATCCCGGGTTTCGACGCCGGATTACATGGAGCTATATCGATGCCCGCGACCTTGCGACGGCTTCGCGTCTCGCCGTCGATACGGATGGGCTGGGTTTTCAGGTAATGAACGTTGCTGCCGACGATGTCTCTTCCGACCTGCCGACCGCCGAGTTGCTCAAACGTTTCTACCCGACGGTGCCACTCAAGAAAGAGTTGGGCGAGTTCGAAACGCTCCTGAGCAACGAGAAGATCAAGCGCCTGCTCGGCTTCAAGCAGCAGCACAACTGGCGCAGCCACGTCGGCTGACTTCGCACGATATAGGGAGCCTTGCATGCACGACTACAGATTGGCAGCTATTCCCGGCGACGGTATCGGGCCCGAAGTCGTCGAGGCCGGCCTGGAGGTACTGCGTGTCTGCGCCGCGACCGACGGTGGATTCGGCGTGGCGATCCAGGCCTTCGACTGGAACTCCGAGAACTACCTGCTGCGTGGCCACTACATTCCGGACGGCGGGCTGGAGCAACTGCGGACTTTCGACGCCATCCTTTTTGGTGCGGTGGGCAGCCAGCGCGTACCCGACGACGTGTCGCTGTGGGGCTTGCGACTGGCGATCGTGCAGGCCTTCGACCAGTACGCCAATGTGCGGCCAGCGCGGCTGTTGCCCGGCGTCAGCAGTCCGTTGGACAAAGGCGACGACATCGACTGGGTCATCGTCCGCGAGAATTCTGAAGGCGAGTACGCAGGGCACGGCGGCCGGGCGCACCGCGGCTTGCCGATCGAAGTCGGAACCGAGACGGCCGTGTTCACGCGCGTCGGCGTGGAGCGGATCCACCGCTTCGCTTTCGAGCTGGCGAGTCAGCGGCCGCGCCGCCATCTCACTCTCGTGACCAAGTCGAATGCCCAGCGCTTCGGCATGGTGATGTGGGACGAAATCTTCTTTGAAGTGGCACGCGATTACCCGGCCGTCAAGGTCGACCGGGAACTGGTCGACGCGGCGACCACCCGCATGGTGCTGAAGCCGGACTCGCTCGACGTGATGGTGGCCACCAACCTGCATGCCGACATCCTGTCGGACCTTGCATCCGCGCTATCGGGAAGTTTGGGCATCGGGCCGACCGCCAACCTGAATCCTTCACGACAGTTTCCGTCGATGTTCGAACCGATCCATGGCTCGGCATTCGACATCACCGGCAAGGGCATCGCCAATCCGATTGCGACCTTTTGGTCGGTCGCCATGATGCTGGAGCACCTCGGTGAAGCCAGGGCGGCACAGCGGCTGATGCATGCCATCGAGGAGACCACTGCGGCCGGCGAGCACACGCCAGACCTTGGCGGCCAAGCGACAACGCGCAGCGTGACGGCGGCCGTGTGCCGTGCCCTGACTGGCTGAATGCGCGCTTGTTCCAGCACATAGACGCGGTCCGCGTGCGGCAGTGCAAAGGTTACGTAGGCTTCGGCAAAGGGTCTTCCATTGCACCGTTGGCTGCACCCCCCCACCTGCGCGATGCGTTGCCTCAGGTTTCAGGGCTTGACGAACTTGAGCACGAACTCGTCCTTGGATTGGGGCGGTGGTGGCGTGTTGCTGTCGCGTGCATCGGCTGGGTTGCGCATGAAGTTGCCCTCGGCGGCGAATCTGAATCCGGCCTGCTCGATCTCGTTACGCAGGAAGCTCTCCTCGATGCGATGCAGCGTGCCCGCTTCGGAAATGCCCGTACCCGTCCGCCCCGCGTGGTCGGCGATGACGTAGACGCCGCCGGGTTTCAGGGCAGCGAAGACGGCGCGGTTGACCGCCGCGCGTTCGACGCCCATATGGCCGAAGTCGTGGTAGTTGAACATCAGCGTGACCAGGTCCAGTCCGTTCGACGCGACCTCCGGCGGGACGGGGTCCTCGAACGGCCGGACGACTGCCACGATGTTGGACGCATTCGGGTTCTTTGCGCGTTCTGCCAGCGCCATCGGTGATGGCCGCGGCGCGGCGCCTGCAGCGGCTGCTGGCATGGGCCCGGTAGCGCCTTCCGGCTGGGCGGGCCGACTGCTCGGCGGACGCGGCGGGCTCTGCCCGTAGACGCGGCCTGTCGGGCCCGTTGCGCGCGCGATGAGTTCCGTCGTGTAGCCCCCGGCGGCGCTCAGGTCCAGCGCCACCATACCGGGATAAACGCCGATGAAAGCCAGCATTTCCTGCGGCTTGCGTCGTGCGTCGTTGCGGCGGTCCGCTTCGCTGCGGTCGGGACTGGCGACGATCTGCGCGATGCGGTCCGCTGAAAGTGTCGGCCGGTCCGGTTCTCGTGCGGGAGGCGCCACGCAGGCCGCGAGGCTGAGCAAGGCGAAAGCCGCTGCGCCCGCGTGGGCAGCCCAGCGACGGGCGGGGAAATTCAGGCGGGTGGGCGTGTGTGGCATGGGTTCGGTCTCGTCTGTGTCTAGGGGCGTTCGCGAGTCTAGGCCTGCGTGCCCCATCACGCCGACAGCTCACTAGGGCAATCCCTGATGTCACTCTGAAACCGGTTTCATACAATCCGCTCCGTTGAAACGAAACTCGCTGATTGCGGGTCGCACGAGTGAACTATCAATTCCAGTTCGATGCAGTTTTCGCGGCATGGCCGTTGCTGCTCAAGGGCACCTGGATCACCATCCAGCTGTCGCTGATCGCGACCTTGCTCGGCCTGGTCGTTGCGATCTTTTGCGCATGGGGCAAGACCTCGGGTCCGGGCTGGCTGCGCTTCGTAATCAATGCGTACATCGAGGTCATTCGCAACACGCCTTTCCTCGTCCAGCTCTTTTTCTTCTTCTTCGCGCTGCCGGCCATCGGGCTGCGTTGGTCGCCGCAAACCGCTGCGCTGGTGGCGATGGTGGTCAACCTCGGCGCCTATGCGACCGAGATCATTCGTGCCGGCATCGAGTCCATTCCCAAGGGACAGATCGAAGCGGGCCGCGCGCTCAACCTGAAGGCGTGGGAAATCTTTCGCTTCGTGATCATCAAGCCGGCGTTGAAGGCGATCTACCCGGCGCTCACGAGTCAGTTCATTTTGCTGATGCTGAGTTCGGCGGTGGTGTCGGTGATATCGGCGGATGACCTCACCTCTGTCGCCGCCAACCTGCAGTCGCAGACCTTTCGCAGCTTCGAGATCTACATCGTCGTGGCTGCCATCTACCTGCTGCTGGCCCTCGCTTTCTCGGCGTTGTTCAAGCTGATCTATCAGCGCACGCTCAACTATCCGGACCGCCGGTAAGGCAAGGGAAACACGACCATGCGTACCTTCGGCTTTCCCGAATTCATGTTCATCCTCGAGGCGGCGCGCTGGACGCTGGCCTTGTCGCTCATCGCCTTCATCGGCGGCGCCATCCTGGGACTGATCATCGCGTTGATGCGCACGTCGGATTCGGTGGCGGCACGCCGCGTCTCGACGGTGTTCATCCAGATCTTTCAAGGCACGCCGCTGCTGTTGCAACTGTTCCTCATATTCTTTGGCGCGCCAGTGTTCGGCCTCGACATCAATCCGTGGGTCGCCGCGGGTGCCGCGCTGATTCTGAACAGCGCGGCCTTCCTCGGCGAGATCTGGCGCGGCTGCATCGAGGCGGTACCGAGCGGTCAGCGTGAAGCGGCCGAAGCGTTGAGCCTGAAGTACGGCGCCCGCATGCGCGACGTCGTGTTGCCGCAGGCATTCAAGATCGCTTTGGCGCCGACGGTTGGCTACTTGGTGCAGATCATCAAAGGCACATCGCTGGCCGCGATCATCGGCTTCACCGAGGTCACACGCGCGGGTCAGATCATCAACAGCGCGACCTTTCAGCCGCTCGTGGTTTTTTCAGTCGTGGCGGTCATCTACTTTGCGATCTGCTGGCCGCTGAGCCTGCTGGCGGCTCGCATCGAGCGGCGGGGCGCCCGCACTCTCGCGCGCTGATTTCGAGTCAACTCACATTCACACACCCAGGAGATAACGAATGTCCCATCCTATTTTTCGCCGCGCTTTGACGGGTGCCATGGCCGCATTGGGTCTTGGCGCCGCGCTTGTCGCTTTTTCTCCGCTCGCCTTTGCACAGTCCATGGCCGACATAAAGAAGAAGGGCGAGATCACCATCGGGGTCATGGTGGACGTACCGCCGTATGCGACCACCGACGTCCAGAATCAGCCCGATGGCTATGACGCCGACGTGGCCAAGTTGCTTGGCAAGGACTGGGGCGTCAAGGTCAACACTGTGACGGTGACCGGCCCGAACCGCATTCCCTATGTGCTGACCAACAAGGTCGATGTGTTGGTGGCGGTGCTCGCCATCACACCGGAACGGTCGAAGCAGGTTCAGTTTTCGTCGCCATATTCGGCCGCGACCATCGTTCTCTATGGGTCGGTCAAATCACCCATCAAGAGCGCAGCTGATCTGAAGGGGCTTCGCGTTGGCGTGGCACGTGCAAGCACGCAGGACGTGGCGCTGTCTGCCGTCGCACCTGAAGGTACCGAGATCCGCCGCTTCGACGACGATGCCTCGGCCATGCAGGCGCTTATCTCGGGCCAGGTCGATGCCATCGGTTGCCCCAGCACTGTTGCAGCGCAAATTTCCAAGCGCGTGCCCGCCAACACATTCGAAGAGAAGTTTGTGGTGCGCCAGCAATTCATGGGCATCGTCATGCGACTCGGGCAAGACGATCTGCTTAAGAACCTGAACGAGTTCGTCGCGCGAAACACGGCAAACGGCGAACTCAACAAGCTCTATCGCAAATGGCTGGGCGTCGACCTTCCAAAGATGCAGTGATGGCGGCCGATTCGATCATCCGCATCGAGGCGGTCAACAAGTGGTACGGCACCTTCCAGGTGCTGACCGACATCGACCTCGACGTGAAGCAGGGTGAACGCATCGTGGTGTGCGGGCCCTCGGGCTCGGGCAAGTCGACGCTGATTCGTTGCATCAACCGGCTCGAGACCGTGCAAAAGGGAAAGATCGTCGTGGACGGTATCGACCTCACGGCCGGCGGCAAGAACGTCGATGCGGTGCGGGCTGAAGTCGGCATGGTGTTCCAGCAGTTCAACCTGTTCCCGCACCTGACGATCCTGCAGAACTGCACGCTGGCGCCGATGCGCTCGCGCGGCATGACGAAGCCGCAGGCCGAAGAGGTCGCGATGAAGTACCTCACGCGCGTGCGCATACCCGAGCAAGCCCATAAATATCCGAGCCAGTTGTCGGGTGGCCAGCAGCAGCGCGTGGCGATTGCTCGCGCACTCTGCATGACGCCGAAGATCATGTTGTTCGACGAGCCGACCTCTGCGCTCGACCCCGAGATGGTCAAGGAAGTGCTCGACACCATGATCAGCCTGGCCGACGACGGCATGACGATGCTGTGCGTCACGCACGAGATGGGCTTTGCCCGCAGCGTGGCCGACCGCGTGATCTTCATGGCCGACGGCAAGATCCTCGAGCAAGCGCCGCCCGCCGAATTTTTCGGTAACCCGAAGAACGAAAAGCTCAAGCAGTTTCTCGGACAGATCCTCAGCTCGAACCAGGCGCATTGATGTCCACCGTTCTCGTTTCGCTGTCGTCTTTCGGCGCTGCCGAAGTCGGCCGCCATGGTCAGTTGTGGTACGCCCAGTTGGCGAAATCCGCCGGTGCGGACTCGGTCGAAGTGCGCGGCGAAATGCTGCGCGATGCGGCGACGGAATTGCCTGCGCTGGCTGGCCTGGCTTCGGTCTATTCGAGTCCCGAAGGCTTGTGGGCCGAGGGCGGCTGGCTCGACAGCGCCGCGCTGGGTCGCGGCATCGCGGCAGCGACCACACTCGGTGCCAAGCGGTTGAAGATGTCGATCGGCGATTTTCGTGCGAGCTCGCATGGATCGCTGTGGGGCTTGAAGGTGCAGTTGTCCGAGACGCGCATCGAGCTCCTGATCGAGAACGACCAGACCGTGTCGGCGGGTTCGCTGCCGGCCTTGATGACCTTCTTCAATGCGGCGGAGAGCGCCGGCATTTCACTCGGGATGACATTCGACATGGGCAACTGGCATTACGTCGGTGAGTGTCCGATCGAGGCGGCCAAGGCGCTCGGCAAACGCGTGCGCTATGTCCATTGCAAAGGCGTGCAACGGCTGCCTGCAAAGTGGGTGGCGGTGGCGCTCGCTGAATCCGCAGCACCCTGGCGTGCGCTGCTCCGGGCGTTGCCAGCCGATGTGCCGCGCGCCATCGAATACCCGCTGATGGGCGACGACCTGCTGGCCGTGGCCCGCGAGCAAATCGCGTTCGTCCGCGCGCTGTGAGCGCACCGGAATCCGCATGACAGACGCTGCTCTCGATATCGCGCTGTTCGATGTTGCGCTGTTCGGGGAAGCGATGCTGTTGCTGGTCGCCGACCGGCCCGGTCCCCTCGAGAACGCCGAGTATTTTTACAAGCGTACCGCCGGCGCAGAAACCAACGTGGCCATCGGTTTGGCGCGCCTTGGACTCAAGGTCGGCTGGGCCAGTCGGCTCGGCACCGATTCGATGGGGCGCTACCTGATCGCAGCCATGAAGGGCGAGGGCATCGACTGCTCTCATGTGATTTGCGACGCAGCACAGCGCACCGGCTTTCAGTTCAAAGGTCGTGTGACCGACGGCAGCGATCCGCCGGTCGAGTACCACCGCAAGGGTTCGGCTGCGAGCCAGATGGGGCCGGCCGATGTCGACGAGGCATGGCTGCGATCGGCGCGACATCTGCATGCCACCGGCGTCTTCGCCGCCATCTCCGACACGAGCCTGCAAGCTGCGCTGAAAACGATGGACGTCATGCGCGCGGCAGGCCGCACCATCTCTTTCGACCCTAACCTGCGGCCGACGCTGTGGACTTCGACCGAGGCCATGCGGCATTGGATCAACGAGCTTGCGTCGCGTGCCGACTGGGTCTTGCCAGGCTTGGAAGAAGGCTCGCTGCTGACAGGCGAAACGGAGCCCGAGGCCATCGCTAAGTTCTACCGCCGGCTCGGCGCGAAGCTGGTCGTGGTCAAGCTCGGTGCCCAGGGCGCTTACTACGACAGTGACGTGGCCGGCACGGGCCGCATCGAAGGTTTTGCCGTGGCAGAAGTGATCGACACCGTAGGCGCCGGCGACGGCTTTGCCGCTGGTGTCGTCAGCGCGCTGCTCGAAGGCAAGAGCGTGCCGGAGGCCGTCCGTCGCGGCGCGTGGATCGGCGCACGTGCGGTGCAGGTTCTCGGCGACACCGAGGGCCTGCCGACGCGGGCACAACTCAATGAGGCAGGACTGTGACAGTGACTATGACGCGCAAGAACGTATTGGTGTTTCGCGATCTCCCCGAAGATCAACTGGCTCGTCTGCGAGCGGCGCATGAAGTGACGGTGGCCGATCCGCGCACGCTGCCCGACGTGTTCAACGCCGCGCTGCCGACGACGCACGGACTCATCGGCGCCAGCCATCCGGTCGATACGGCGTTGCTCGATGCAGCACCGCGACTCGAAGTCATCTCAAGCGTGTCGGTCGGTGTCGACAACTACCCATTGGCCGAGCTGAACGCGCGCGGCATCGTGCTGTGCCACACCCCCGGCGTACTCACCGAAACCGTGGCGGACACGGTATTCGCGTTGTTGATGGCGACGCAACGGCGTGTGGTCGAACTTGCGAATCTGGTCCGCGAAGGACGATGGAACAACAGCATTGGTGAAGACCTGTTCGGCTACGACGTGCACGGCAAGACGCTCGGCATCCTCGGCTTCGGGCGCATCGGTCAGGCGGTGGCGCGTCGTGCGGCGCTCGGCTTCGGCATGCCGGTGCTGTATCACTCGCGCCGCGCGGTCGACCTTGCTACGCAAGCACCGGAGTTGCAGGGGCGCGCGACCCACACGCCGCTCGACGCGCTGCTTGCGGAGTCGGACATCGTGCTGGCGATGCTGCCTTTGTCTGACGCAACGCGCGGGATGATCGATGCGAAGTTCTTCGCGCGCATGAAGCCGGGCGCGGCTTTCATAAATGTGGGCCGCGGCGCAACGGTCGATGAGGCCGCGTTGCTGGCCGCACTCGATCAAGGCAGCCTTCGCGCAGCAGGGCTCGATGTGTTCGCGAAAGAACCGCTGCCGTTCGATTCACCGCTGCGCACGCATCCGCGCGTCACGCCATTGCCGCACATCGGCTCGGCCACGCACGAGACGCGGCACGCGATGGCCGAGGTCGCCACGACCAACTTGCTGCAAGCGCTGGCGGGGGAGCGGCCGACTGCCGCTTACGACACGGGCGCAGGTTGACCGCAAAGGCTCCTTTGCAGCGTCCTGGCAAATCCACCATCGCCGATGTGGCAGCGGCGGCGGGCGTCTCGAAAGCGACGGTCTCGCGCTTTCTGAATCACCGCGAACGGTTGCTGAGTCCCGACATCGCGACGCGCGTCGAAACCGCCATCGCTGCGCTCGGCTATTCGCCGAGCCCGATGGCCCAAGCGTTGAGCCGCGGCCGTTCGCGACTGATCGGCCTGATCGTGGCGGACATCACCAACCCCTATTCGGTGGCCGTATTGCGCGGTGCCGAGAAAGCCTGCCAGGACGCCGGCTACCTCGTGATGCTGTTCAACCTCGGCAACGACTTCGAGCGCGAGCGCGAGGCCATCGATGCGCTAGCGGGATACCAGGTCGACGGCTTTATCCTCAATACGTTAGGCCGCGGCGCGGGTCTGGTCGATGCCGATGCGCTGCATGGCAAACCGGCGGTGCTGGTCGACCGTCGGCACGCGGGCATGCACACCGACTTCGTCTCGCTCGACAACCGCTCTGCGATGCGCACTGCCTGCAAGCATCTGGTCGATGGCGGCTATCGCGAATTGCTTTACATCACCGAACCGTCGAAAGGCGTGAGTTCACGGCGCGAGCGCACAGCGGCTTTCGGCGCCTGCATGACCGCGCATCAGCCGAAGGTGGCGGGAGAAGTCTTCGAGAGCGTAGGAGATGGAGGTGCAGCGCTCGACGAAGCACTGCGTGCACTGCGTAAGCGCGCCATGCGGGGTCAGCGAACAACTTCCGCCAAAGGTGCCGCAGTCATCGCTGGCAACGCAGTCGTCACGCTGCGCGTGGCACAGGCCATGGCGCGGCTCGATCTGCAGTTCGGACGCGACATCGGCTTCGTGGGGTTCGACGACCCGGACTGGGCCTCGTTGATCGGGCCGGGACTCAGCACGATCTCGCAGCCGACCGACGAGATCGGCCGCACGGCAGCGAGTTGTCTGATCGAGCGGTTGAAGGGGCTCGATGTCGCACCGCGGCAGTTGTTGCTGTCGGGGGAGCTGGTGGTGCGAGGGTCTTCGCTGCGCGGGGCAGGCTGATCGCATAATCGATCCGGGTCGCATCCACATCCGCAGCACATAGCGGGGGGTGCGTCGAATGGTTTTCGGGGAGTTTTATGCAAGCACTGTCACACGCGCTGACCATCGTCAGCGCGGCTATTCCCGTTGTCGCGGGCATGTCGGCCCTCGAGCCGGTTCGCCTGTCGGGCCTGGAAGGCATCAATAATCTTTTCGCCTATGAGCTGTTGCTGAAGACGCCCGATGCGCTCAACTTCGGCTCTATCGGCGCAGCGGACTTCAACCTCGACAACTTCATCGGGCGCGAGATCAGTTGCATCATCGAACTGGATGGCGCGGGGGTGTTCGTGGCGGGTTCGATCGGCGCCAGTACCGACCATATCGGCGCGGGCTCCCGGCAGATCAACGCGCTCATCACCGATGCGGCACTCTGGGGGGAAGAAGGGCGGCACGTTCAGTACAAACTCACCCTTCGGCCTTGGTTGCACCTGGCAACCTTGTCTACCGACTGCAAAATATTTCAAAACAAGACCGTTGTCGAGATCCTGGACGAACTGCTCTCCGACTATGGTTTTCCGGTCGACAAGCGCCTCTTCGAAACCTATCCCGCCCGAGACTTTCAGACGCAGTGGAACGAAAGCGACTTCGCCTTCTTCGAGCGCCTGTGCCAGGAATGGGGCATCAGCTACCACTTTGCGCACGCTGATGGCAAGCACCGGCTCGTGCTCAGCGATGCGATGGGCAGCTACCAACCCAACGACAGCGCGGCGTACCGCGACCTGGATTACCACGCGCCCGGATGGAAAGTCGACTCCGAGTACATCAGCAGCTTCGTGCCCGCGAGCCATCTGACCAGTGGCCAGTACAGCACCAACGACTACGACTACGCCCGGCCCAAGGCAAACCTGTCTGCGAGCCGGAAGGATCCGAGGCCGACCGGCCAGGCGAACGGCGAGGTCTATCAATGGCATGCCGTCGCGCCAGGCAGTGCGGGCAGTCAATATGCACAGCCGGGCGCCGGCGCTGCGCAATCGAACGACGCCTCGGGAGAAGGCCGCCTTCTGGCGCTGCTGCGCATGCAGGCACTGCGCACGCATGGCGATCGCGCTGAAGCCGGCGGCAATCTTCGCGGCATGGTGCCGGGCTGCACCTTCAGGCTGCAGAACCATCCCCGGCAGGCGGCCAATGTCGAGTACCTGATCCTTCAGACGCGCTTCGTCATCGAAGACGTCGCGCAGGACAGCCAGAGCAAAGACGCCATCCGCGATCGGCAGCAACGCTGGCAGGTGAAGGTGGACTTCACGGCGCATCCGGTCACCCAGACCTTGCGTCCGGCGGCGACGAGAGCCAAGCCGCTGACCGGTGGGCCTCAGCCCGCGCTCGTCGTCGGCCCTGAAGGCGAGAACCTCTGGACCGACAGTCTCGGCCGCATCAAGGTCCAGTTTCCCTGGGACCGGATCGGACAGAAGAACCAGCACGCCACTTGCTGGCTCCGCGTGAGCAGCCCGTGGGCCGGCAATCAATTGGGCGGCATGCACTTGCCGCGGATCGGGCAAGAGGTGGTCGTCGACTTCTACGGCGGCGACCCGGACCTTCCGATCTGCACGGGGCGGGTTCACAACCAGATGAACCTGCCGCCGTGGGCCTTGCCGGACCAAAGCGCGCTATCGGGTTTTCGCAGCAGGGAACTGACCAAAGACGGCGGCAACAGCGCGGCAGGACGCAGCAACCACCTGGTGATGGACGATACCGCCAAGAAGATTCAAATTCAGCTCAAGTCGGATCACCAACACAGTTCGCTGAGCCTGGGGCACATCACGCGGGTGGAAGACAACGCGGGGCGGAAGGACGCCAGAGGCGAAGGGTTCGAGCTGCGTACCGATGGATGGGGTGCGCTGCGTTCCGAGAAAGGCCTGCTGCTTTCCACCGACGGTCGCACCCAGGCCGTCGGCGGCATGCTGAGCCGTGACGAACTGGTGCGCTGCCTGGAGCAGGCCCTCTTCATCGCCAAGGATCTCGACAAGGTCGCCGCACGATGCGAGGGCGGAAAGCGCGACACCGACCCGCAAGAAAAATTGAGCCAGGCCATCGACGCGCTCGGCCACGGCGCCAGCAACGAGGGCGATGCCAAAGGGAAGGTCGGAGGCGGTCAACCCGTGATGGGCCTGAGCGGCGCGGCAGGGTTGGCGCTGGGCACGCCACAAGACCTGACGCAATACGCCGGCGTCAACATCGACACCGTCGCCGGCAACAACCAGCAGCACTACGCCGACAAGTCCATCTTGCACGCTGCCGGCAAGGACATCGAGCAATTCGCCCACAAGGGCGACATCCGAAACATTGCCAGCGAAGGAAAGGTCATCGTGCAGGCGCAACACAACAGCGCCGAAATCACCTCGCAAAAGCGCCTGCACCTCAGCTCCACCGAAGAGGACGTGGTGGTCAATGCCAAGAAGAGCATCACCCTGGCACTCGAGGACGGCACCTACATGCGCATGGAAGCGGGCAATGTGACCTTTGGCATGACCAGCGTGTTCACCGTGCATTCGGCCGATGCGGTGTTTGTCGGGCCTGCCACATTGCCTGTGAGCTTCCCCAAGTTCTTCAAGGCGGAGCGGGAGAACCAAGTGGAGCAGTTGCTGCTGCACCGTCAAGACGGGCAAAGCAGCGCCACACCGAAGCGCAAGTTCCACGCGGCCAAAGGGTCGGGCGAGATATTGAAAGACCAGAGCGGGGGAGACGCGACGGCAAAGCTGAAGAAAGACGTGACTTTGAATGTGAAGCGCTGAGGCGTATTGCTGTCATGAACAAATCAAATAGGCAGATGAAGATTCATTCGACACTCAAGACACTGCCGATCACGTTCGCCATTGCATTGCTCGCAGCGTGCGTCGGTACAGGCCCATATCCTGGCGTGCCGATCCTCGGCGCCAAGTTGCCACCGCCCTACAAAGGTCCCGTTGCCGCATCGCAGGTCGCCTACCGGATCGATGAGAACCGGTTCTTTGAAGTGGTGCCAACCGAGGACGCGGCTTGCTATCAAGCAGATATTTTCTACACCGACAAGGTCTTGGGAATTCATACCGAAGTGATGGGGCTCAATCAGCTTGGTGGTGTTGCCCTCGTCATCGATGCCGCAAATACCAACTACCTCGTCGGCCCGCCTGTTAAGGGTGGCGGCAGTTGCTACAACTGCGGTGGCTCGTGGTTGCCTTACTCGACCGATGCGGGCAGGACATGGAAGCTTGGCGGTGGTGGGCCAGCTTCGCCTAGCAATCCACTTACGTTGTCCGGATCGAATGCCTATGTTGTTTTTTCTACAGGGACGGAAAAGATTGTGTCTTCCGTTGATATAGCTCGAGAAAAATTCAACATCAAAGACTGGAAATATGAGGCAGAAGGCTTCTTGCCGGTTGTACGCAAGGCACCGCTAGACACGAAATTTCGTTGTATCCCGAACGGGAAGGAATGACCATGAATGATCTCGTCAATGCCGACCTCGTGCCTGTAAAGCTCAACACCGGTAAGGCTACATGGCTCGAATGCCGTGCCAGTGGTCGAGTCAAGAGTATCGAAGAGTCGACGCACGGTTTTGCGATTCCTGATTTGATGCCTGCCACCGTCATATTTGTTCACGGCGTGAACAGTGAAGGAGAGTGGCGCAGGGATGCTGCTCGGCAATTTTCCAGTGGCTTGAATACGCGGCTTGGCAGGGAGGATTTAGTGGAGCTGCCAACTGATCCCGACAGGTCACATCGCCTTCTGCATACGGTCAACGGTAAGCGCTTTCGTGCCCCCATCATCCCCTTTTACTGGGGCTACAGCGTCCCGGAAAAGCAGCGTCGCAAACTCGTAGACGATCCCAAGAAATTCGATACCAAAGACACGCGCCACAGCGAAGTCTGGCGCGACACCTACGGCAACCCTCTCCGCAAAGACGGCACCTGGGGCGGCGGTCCCTTCCAGAACGGTTCCGGCAGCCTCACTTCGTGCTGGTTTCCCGAGGGCTTTCGCGTCAAGGTTCTGGCCTACACCCTGAAGATCGATGTCAACAAGCTCAACCCGGTGCTGGGCCGCCAGTTGGTCGATTGCCCCGACCTCTTTGACACCCTCCTGACGGACTGGCTGTCAGCGGCCGGTGGCTTCAGCGATATGCAGACGTTGCTGCACAAGGGCAAACAGGCTGTGGGCAGGCCTTGCAATCGGCGCTCTTTGCGTGGGGCAGTGAGCCTTCGCAGGCGCCCCTTGGCACCGATTGCACCGCATCCCAACACCAAGGAATAACCCCATGAGTGATGAATTTAGCCAAGTCCTTTCTTCCACGGCGCTCGAAAAAAACAAGACTAGTCGGATGGCATGCCTGTCGAACTCTTCTGTCCGTCGAGTGTTCAGATCGTTATTGCTCGCATGCGGCGTCGCTCTGCTCGCGGCCTGCGTGGGTACAGGCCCATATCCTGGCGTGCCGATCCTCGGCGCCAAGTTGCCACCGCCCTACAAAGGTCCCGTTGCCGCATCGCAGGTGGCCTACCGGATTGATGAGAACCGGTTCTTTGAAGTGGTGCCTCGCGAAGGCGCGGCATGCTATCGGGCTGGGATTTTCTATACCGACACTACTCTGGGCATTCACACCCTGGTCATGGGGCTCAATCAACTCGGCGGTGTTGACCTCGTTATCGATGCCGCGAACACCGACTACCTCGTGGGTCCAACCATCGAAGGTGGCGGCAGTTGCTACAACTGCGGTGGCTCGTGGTTGCCTTACTCGACCGATGCGGGCAGGACATGGAAGCTTGGCGGTGGTGGACCATCTTCTCCCAGCAATCCGCTCACGTTGTCTGGAACAAAGGTCCATGTGTTTTCCTCGTTAGGAGTAAAGAACGTCGTGTCAACTGTTGATCTCACAAAGGACAAGATCGTCATGAAAGATTGGAAAGACGAAGTGGGCGGTGTTCCTCCAAACCCTCGCATTGCGCCGATCGACACCAAGTTTCGTTGTATTCCCAATGGAAAAGAATAGCTATGAGTGATCTCGTCAACTCCGACCTTTTATCCGTGAAGCTCGATACCGGAAAAGCGACGTGGGCGGAGTGTCGTGCTAGCGGCCGAGTTGAACGACACGAAGAGCAGACCCATGGTTTTGCGATTCCTGATTTGATGCCCGCCACGATGATCTTCGTTCACGGCGTGAACAGCGAAGGTGAGTGGTACAGAGATGCCGCTCAGCAGTTTGCCAAGGGCTTGAACATGCGTCTCGGCAGGAATGATCTTGCAGAACTCCGCTCTGACCCTGACAGGTTGCACCGATTGATGAGTGCGGCAGATGGGGAACGCATTCGCTCCCCCATCATCCCCTTCTACTGGGGCTACAGCGTCCCGGAAAAGCAGCGTCGCAAACTTGTAGACGATCCCAAGAAATTCGATACCAAAGACACGCGCCACAGCGAAGTCTGGCGCGACACCTACGGCAATCCTCTCCGCAAAGACGGCACCTGGGGCGGCGGTCCCTTCCAGAATGGCTCCGGCAGCCTGACCTCGTGCTGGTTGCCCGAGGGCTTTCGCGTCAAGGTTCTGGCCCACACCCTGAAGATCGATGTCAACAAGATCAACCCGGTGCTGGGCCGCCAATTGGTCGACTGCCCGGACCGCATGTACTACGTGCATGCCGCACGCCGGCTGGCTTTCCTGGTCAAGGAGATCCGCCAAGGCCACCCGCGTGAGCCGATCAATATCGTGAGCCACAGCCAGGGCACGATGATCGCGCTGCTGTCGTTGTTCTACATGAAGGAGATGGGAATTCGCGGCCCCGACACGGTGATTCTCAACAGCACGCCGTACCGCTTCGACAACCTGCTGACGGACTGGCTGTCAGCGGCCGGTGGCTTCAGCGATATGCAGACGGACGAAGCGCGAGTCAAGACCTTTCAGGCCGCGGCCGAGTATTTGAAAGCGTCACGCAATGGCTTCGACGGCGTCGCGCGCTTGCCCGATGTGGACTGCAGTCACGGACATGCGCCGAAGCACCCTTACGACGACAAGCTGTGGGCGCAGGTGCCTGATACCGAGACCGAATGGGAGGCCGACATCGGCAATGTCGAGATCGAACGCACCGGCAAGAAGTGGTGGCAGATCAAGGACCGCTACCGCGACGACAGCCGGGGCACGCTGTATGTCAACTTCAACCCGCAGGACCGGGTGATCGGTGTCTCGGCCGTGGCCGGCATCGGCTGGCGAGGCATTCCGCCGTCGTTGCTGGACAAGGGTAAGGCCATATTGGGCGGCAACGTCAAGCAGCGATTGTTTGCGCGGGGCAACGATCCTGTCGAGGCGCCCAAGTACAACCGTGCCGTGGGTTCCGACAGCAGCTACAGGCAAGACTACTTTTACGAACAGATCAAGTACGAGCCGGTGCAAGTCGATTCAGGCGGTGTGCTGGTGAGCAGCGACGGCTTGGCGGTGCAGACAGAGGAAAGTGGCTGGCACTATCTGGATGGAAGTGCTCCCGACAAGGCCTGGAAAATAGCTTCCGAGAAAATACTGGGCCTGATGCCGGTGCATGGTTCGGTGGGACTTCAGTACGGCAGCTTCTATGGCGATGGCGGCAAGAGCGAATATGTTTATATCAACGCCCCGGTCGTGCCAAGTCCAGCAGTGCTATCGAACGACTTTGATGGTGACTTGCAACCTTACGATGGGCAGGCTATGAGCGCCAGCGCTGGCAATGAAGCAATTCCAGAGGACCCCGAGCAGCAGGAAGACTTCGAAGACGACGTGACGTACCAGACGCCGCGATTTCTCGAGGACAAAGGCCGCTATGAGACCTGGGGCGAGGTGTATGAACGTCGCGACGCGGCGGTGGGGAAAACAATGGTCTCGCCCACCAACCATTCGCGCTTTCTGCGCTACCGCGACAAGAAGACCGGCATCAGCACAGTCGCCCAGGTCCTGAGCTACGACCTCTGTCTTGGCCGCGGCTACGCCTGGAACGATCCGGAGTTTTGGGACTACCTGATCAAGCTCGCCGACTGGAAGGTGAGCGATCCGTATTACAAGTCTGGCGAGTTGGCATACGAGCGCCAGAACTGCACGAAGCCGCCTGCGGGCGTCGCCACCGAAACCATTCACATGCAACCGCCGGCACCGTCTCCACGCGATCCGGCGATGCGGTAGCCGCGGCATGGCACATCGCAATCGCTACATGCCGCCATTGGCGGCCGACGTGGTCTTCAGGGCGCTGAAAGTCGCGGGCGTCGGGCTGGCCGTGGAGCAAACGCCAGCCTACGCTCTCTGGACGCAGGTGGAAGCCGCGGGCGGCGCTCGGCTGGCATTTCCGCCGCCGGTCGGCTCGCTCGACGCCTGCCGGCGCCGAGCCGATCTGTTCCGGGCTCTGGCGCTCGGCGATGCACTGACGCACTGGTCTGTCGATGGCCTGCGGCAAGAAGGCTTCGTGGAAAGCTACGCCATTCCGTTTCAGGGGGTGACCCCGACGCACAAGCATCGGCCGTTTCCGGAATGGTCGGGGCCCTACATGCAGCGGGTGCAGAACGCTTTGCACAACGGAGCGAGCCTGCCGTTTCATGACATCAGCGAGCGGCATGCAATGTTGGGCGCTAAGACGCTCAGTGACACCATTTGGATGAACGTGTTCAAGCGGTTCGACGCGGCGCCCGATCTCAACAGCCTGCTGCTGCTGGCCGAAGACGGCTATGCCGTGCGCGCTGAAACCGGCGGCTGGGAGAACGCGCGCAAGGAGCCATTGGCCAGCATCCTGTCGCGAGACAAAGTCCGTGGCGACCTGAGCGAAACGTTCGCCAGCCTGTTGCTGCTGCGTCCGGTGGCCGCCGAGTGGCTGCGCGAGTGGTCGCTTCATGTGAGCGATCGAAGCGACATCACCACGCATGCGGATGGCCGGCGCAGCCGTGGCCCGCACGGCCCCGGCAAATTTCAGGCTCGGAGCTTCGACCCATCAGCGGGTCCCGCAGGCGCGTATTTCGGCGCAGACCGGCGGTTCGAGGCCACCGCGCACGTGCCTGCGGCCTGGAGCCATGTTCAGATGGCGCAATACGACAACATGCCCGCCTTGGCATGGTTGTGCCGCCCTCAGGTGATCGACTGTCTGGACGACAACAAGTCGTTGCTTTCCACGGCTGAGCGCAGCGCCCGATGGCAAGCAGCCCTGCAAGCCGCAGTGAAGGAGTCGCTCGACGGCAAGCCGCCGGCGCGCATCTTCTACGACACGGGGAGCGACGACGCGGCGAGCGAGCGGGGTGCCTTGTTTCGACGAGCCGTTGCGAGCGTGTTGCCAGGGTTCAAACTGCACGAGCCCAAAGTCGGCTACGACCTTACGGCGCGCCTTGGTGACACCGGCGCGGCGAGTGCCTTTGCCGGCGTCGGGTTGGCCAGCCTGGCGGCCTGGGAGGCGGGTGGCACGGCGCTGCTTGTCAACCTGCGACGTGACGACGGTGCGACCATCCTGCCGGTGCTCTCTGCCAACAGCGATCACCGCAAAAAATTCAAGAGACGGCCGTATGAAGCAAAGACGGGGGCCTAGCGAATGAGCGCGAAAAAGCTGATTGAAGATCACGACAAGTGGCGCAAGGGCGCCGGAGGCGCACCGGCAGGCGTGGCAGTTGAGAGCGACGGCAGCAGCTATGCGGGGCTCGACCTCAACCGCATCACCTTGACGTCAAGCAACTTCAATGGAGGCGGCTTCTCGACGACCACTTTCAAGCAGGCCGAATGGACGTCGTGCCGCTTCGACGGCACCTATTTCACCAAATGCGACCTCACCGACGCCACCGTGACCGGCTGCAGCTTCAGCGGCTGCACGTTCAGCGATTGCAGCCTGGAGAACATGACCATGACCGGATGCAACTTCACGGGCTGTACCTTCGACGACGTGCGGTTCCAGGCGTCGCAATGGTCGGACTGCAAGCTCCAGGGCGGAACTTTGAAGAACCTGAAACTCGACCAGTGCAGATGGTCGAAGGTGGCGTTTCTCGATTGCACTGGCAGCCAGGTCGAGGGCAGCGGCATTCAGGGCACGCAGGTCGATTTCACCGGCTCCCACTTTCAGAGATTGCATTTGCAGAATGCTAATATCAATCGGAGCTGTAGCGTTGCGTGAGGCGGCGACATGGCCGCCGCCGTTGCGCCTCCGTTGTACTTAGCCGATCTCAGCGATCAGCTCGATCTCCACACAAGCACCCATCGGGATCTGCGCCACGCCGAACGCGCTGCGCGCATGCGCGCCTTTGACGGCGCCAAAGACTTCCGCGAAGAGCTCGCTGGCGCCATTGGTGACCAGATGCTGCTCGGTGAAAGTGGGCGCGGAATTGACCAGGCTCATGACCTTGACGATGCGCGTGATCTTGTTCAGGTCGCCGACTGCCGCATGCAGGGTGCCGAGCAGGTCGATGGCGATGGCGCGGGCCGCCTTCCTGCCTTCGTCGGTGCCGATGTCGACGCCCAGCTGGCCGACCCAGGGCTTGCCGTCCCGCTTGGCCAGATGGCCTGACAGAAAGACCAAGTTGCCGGTCTGCACGAAGGGTACATAGGCCGCGGCGGGCACGGAGACGGCGGGCAGGGAGATGCCGAGTTGGGTCAGTTTGTCGTAAACGCTCATGGGGATTCCGAAAGAAGGACAGCGTCAGCGCTGCGATTGGGATTGGGATTGAGATTGAGATTGAGATTGGGGTGAAGACGCAGAACCGGCGGCAGCGAGTGCAGCAGCCGCTTTCGCTTCGCGCTCCCGCAACTCTTCGGCAGGCTGCACCGTCACGCCGACATGCAGCGTATGCCTGGCGCCGCCGTGCAACACACCGCGCATCGGAGACACGTCGGAATAGTCGCGGCCCAGCGCCAGCGTCACATAGTCTTCGCCAGGCTGGCGACCGTTGGTGGGATCGAAGTCGGCCCAGTCGCCAGCGCTTCCCGCACCATCGCCGCGGCCCGGCAGGTACACCGATACCCAGGCATGCGAAGCGTCGGCGCCGATGAGGCGGGCCTTGCCGGGCGGTGGTTGCGTGAGCAGGTAGCCGCTCACGTAGCGCGCCGGCAGACCCATCGTGCGAAAGCACGCGATCATGATGTGTGCGAAGTCCTGGCAGACGCCTTTGCGCTGCGCCAGTGCCTCGACCGCGGGCGTGTTGATCTCGGTGCTTTCAGGCTCGTAGTCGAAGTCGCGGTACATGCGCTGCGTCAAGTCCATCGCGACGTCGAAGGTCGGCCGGCCGGGCACGAAGCTGGGCCGTGCATAGGCCGCGAAATTGTCGTGACGCGGCACGTAAGGCGACGGAAAGACAAAGTCCGACGCGGCATCGAAGGTCGTGCCCTTGCGGTAGATGAATCGCTCGCGCACCGCTTCCCAAGCCAGGTCGCGTGCCACGGCCGGCGAGAGCACGGGGGTCTTCGTATCGACCACGCTTTCAGCGATGACGACCAACTCGTCGTGCGTCGAATCGAGCGCAAAAAATGCGCGTGCGTTGCCGTACAAATCAGGCAACTCGCTGCGTTGGGCCGGCTCGGGTGTGATGCGCAGGGTGTGGCTCACGAGCCGCTGCGACGCGGTGGCGAGCGGCTTCAAATGCGCAAGATGCTGCGCCGTCTCGACGGGCGGCGTGTAGTCGTAGCGGGTTTCGTGGGTGACGTGCAGCAGCATGTTGGGCTCCGGTGCGTTCCGGCTAGGCTCCGACGGAGCGAAGCGATTCGGACGTCAGGGTGAAGTAGCGAATGCCGATCGCGTCCGACACATGGTAGGCCGCCAGTTCGCACGCGCCGAACAGGTCCACGAGGGCGGGGTACTGGGCCTCGGCGCCGGCTTCGCACATGCGTTCCAGCGTCCAGCTGGCGGGGTCGGGCAGCTCGTAGGAGAGGGCACTCAGCTTGCCCGGTGCGCTGCCGGCCAACTTCGCAATGCGGCCCCGCAGCGTCTGTGTGACCCATGCCAGCGAGCGCGGATTGTCCCCGTCGAGCACCAGCAGGTCGACCATCGTTGCAACATCGCGGCGTTGTTGGTAGCGCGCATGAAAAGTGATGGTGCTGTCGAACAGGGCGATCATTGCCTCGAAGCCAGCGATCTCGTGAACAGCGCCGTTCGCGAAGCCTGCTGCGAGTGCGCTCGACAGGAAGCCCAGCCGCTCGATGTGGCGGCCGATCGACAGCAGGCGCCAGGCATCGTCCCGCGTCATGCGGTCGGTCTGGGCACCGGTCATGGCCGCGAGGGCTGCGCTTGCCGCTTCGAGCGACCGAATCGCTGCGCCGGCGGCATAGCTGCTTTCGCCGGTCTCGCCAGCCTGCTCGACACTGCGGCGCAGGAATTCGTCTTCAGCGCGAACGATCTGGTTCCAGTGATCTTGCGACAGACGTTCTCGCACTGCGGCGGCCGATTCACGGATGCAGCGGAGACTGAAGCCGACGCTGCCTCCAGTGTCGACGTTGCCCAGCTCGGCGATGAGCGCGCGCTCGAACACACGGCGCGATTTGGGAGCGCTCGGAACGTCGCGTGGCACCAGTGCATTGCGCAGCGCAAGGCGATGCAGCCAGGCGAGGAGCGGGCGCGATGACTGGTCTTCGCCGCGCAGCAGATCGAGGGTGAGGCGCGACAAACGCACAGCGTTTTCGGCGCGTTCGGTGTAGCGGCCCAGCCAGAACATGTGTTCGGCCGCACGGCTCGTGACCGGGGCCCGATGGCGCGCCAGCGACGCGGGCGTGGCGTGCGGTTGCAGCAGGGTGGTGCGGTCGACCTCGCCGTGCGTTTGTACCCAGACGTCGGCACTGCTGCCGCCACGCTGCATCGACGCGATTTGCGCGTTGGAGCCGGTGAGCCTCGCCAGGCCGCCGGGCAGTACGCGCCAGGACTGTGCGCCGTCGCTCACTGCGAAGACGCGCAGCAGCATGGCACGCGGCGCGATGTGGCCGGGGCTGAGGTCGGCCGTCCAGGTCGGCATCTGCGACAGCGGCAGGTAGCTTTGAACGGTGTGCGCTTCGCCCTGTCGCACGATGCGGCCGGCCCACTCGTCGAGTTCGCGGCGACCCAACTGGCTGCCGAGCACTGCCTCGAAGGTGGTGTGCGCGTTGGAGCCGGGATAGGTGGGCTTGATGGCGCAATCGCCAAGCTGCGGCAGCACGGCTTCCATGGCCGCGCGCTCGCCGCACCACCAGGTCGGCAAGGCGGGTAGCTGCAGCTTTTCGCCGATGAGCCGACGCGCCAGTGCGGGCAAGAACCCAAGGAGCGCCGGCGATTCGAGGAACGCCGAGCCCGGCATGTTGGCGACGAGAAGGTTGCCGGCGCGAATAGCCTGTAGCAAGCCCGGTACGCCGAGCGTCGAGTCGGGGCGCAGTTCGAGCGGGTCCAGGTATTGGTCGTCGAGCCGCTTGATGAGGCCATGCACCGGCCGCAAGCCTTGCAAGGTCTTGAGATAGAGCCGCTGGTCGCGCACGGTGAGGTCGCTGCCTTCGACCAGCGTTACGCCGAGGTAGCGCGCGAGGTACGCGTGCTCGAAGTAGGTTTCGTTGTATGGGCCGGGCGTCAGCAGGGCGATGTGCGGTGGCGCGCCCGCGGGGCACATGGCCTGCAGGCCCTCCATCATTGCGCTGTAGGTCGAAGCCAGTCGCTGTACGTCGAGCGCTTCGAAAGCCTGCGGAAACTGGCGCGAGATTGCAAGGCGATTTTCGAGCAGGTAGCCGAGGCCCGAAGGCGCCTGCGTGCGCTGCGACACGACCCACCAGTTGCCGTCGGGGCCGCGAGCGAGATCGAACGCCGTGATGTGCAGCCATGTATCGCCTGGCGGTTTGACGCCGTGCATCGGCCGCAGGTAGCCCGGATGGCCGCGCACCAGCGCCGCCGGCAACAAGCCTTCTGCCAGCAATTGCTGCGGACCGTATACGTCTGCCATGACGCGATCGAGCACGCGCACGCGTTGCAGTACGCCGGCCTCGATCTGCGCCCAGCTTTCGGGCGAGACGATAAGCGGAAACAGGTCGAGCGACCAGGGCCGCTGCGGACCGTCGGCGTCTGCATAGACGTTGTAGGTGACGCCGTTGTCGCGAATCTGCCGTTCAAGACTGACGGCGCGGCGCGGCAGGTCGCTGAAGCTGCCTGAGCCCAGGTTTTCGAAGAACTTGCCCCAGGCCGGTGTCAGCGGCGGCTTGTCCTGCGGTCCTGCGGCTTCTTCAGGCGTCGGCACTGGAGGCGGCGGCTGAGCCGACGCCGTGTCGTACAGCGGTGTGCCGGGCGGTGGGTTGACGGTTCGCGCCGGCGTCGGCCGCGTGGCCTCGCCCCGCAACTCGTCGTAATGACCGGGCGCGGCCGCAGGCGCGAGCGACGAGGCGAGCGCAGCGGGTGATTCGAGCGCTTGCGCGCCGAAGAGAGATTCGTTCAGAGGTTCCACAACCTGTGGATTGTCACATTGCGCTCACTTTGATGGAGTGACCACTAAACGAAATAATCGGCTGAAGTGTGGCTAGGCACGATCAACGACGCAGATCGAGCGTGAACGGGAACTCGCGGCTGCCCGCCAGTTCGATGGTCGCTGGCGGCGTATTGAGCACGCCGGGGGTGTGGCCCATGCGCGTAAAGCGCGAGTGGCGCCGGCTCTCGGCCTCGTAGGCATTCACCGGAAATGTCTCGTAGTTGCGACCACCCGGATGCGCCACGAAGTATTGGCATCCGCCCAGCGAACGCTTCATCCAGGTGTCGACCAGGTCGAAGGTCAGCGGTGCATGCGCGCCGATGCTCGGATGCAGCGCCGACGGCGGATTCCAGGCCTTGTAGCGCACGCCGGCCACGAACTCGCCGGTGGTGCCGGTAGGTTGCAGCGGCAGCACCTTGCCATTGACGGTGATGACGTGGCGGCTCTCGTTCAGGCCGGTCACGCGCACTTCGATGCGTTCCAGCGACGAGTCGACATAGCGAACGGTGCCGCCCGAGGAGCCTTCTTCGCCCATGACATGCCACGGTTCGAGCGCGTTGCGCAGCGACAGCTCCACACCCATGGCCTGAATCTGGCCGACCAGCGGAAAGCGGAACTCGAGGTGCGGCGCGAACCAGTTCGGATCGAACGGAAAGCCGGCTTGGCGCATCTCGCTGATGACGTCGTCGAAGTCCATCTTGACGAAGGTCGGCAGCAGAAAGCGATCGTGCAGCTCGGTGCCCCAGCGCGTCATGGGTGCCTGGTAAGGCTCGTCCCAGAAGCGGGCGACGAAGGCGCGAATCAGCAACTGCTGCGCAATGCTCATGCGTGCGTGCGGCGGCATTTCAAAGGCACGCAATTCGAGCAGGCCGAGCCGGCCGGTGCTGGAATCGGGCGAGTACAGCTTGTCGATGCAGAACTCGCTGCGGTGCGTGTTGCCCGACACGTCCACCAGGATGTTGCGCAGCGTGCGGTCGACCAACCATGCCGGCATGTTCTCGCCGTAGATCTCGCGGTTGCGAGCGATCTCTTTCAGCGCGATTTCAAGCTCGTAGACCTGGTCGTTGCGTGCTTCGTCGACACGCGGCGCCTGGCTCGTCGGGCCGATGAACATGCCCGAGAACAAGTAGCTGAGCGACGGATGGTTGTGCCAGTACAGCAGCAGGCTGGCGAGCAGCTCCGGTCGGCGCAGGAACGGACTGTCCGCCGGAGTGGCGCCGCCCATCACGAAGTGATTGCCGCCGCCGGTGCCGGTATGGCGGCCGTCGGTCATGAACTTCTCGGCCGACAGGCGTGTCTCGAACGCGGCGTTGTAGAGGAACTCGGTGTGTTCGACCAGTTCCTTCCAGTTGCTGGCCGGATGGATGTTGACTTCGATGACGCCCGGGTCGGGCGTGACGGCCAGCATCTTCAAGCGCGGATCGCGTGGCGGCGGATAGCCTTCCATGACGACCTGCACGCCGAGTTGGGCCGACGTCGCTTCGATGGCGGCGACCAGGTCGAGGTAATCCTCGAGGCGTGCCAGTGGCGGCATGAAGACGTACAGCACGCCCGATGCAGTACCGACTTTTTCAGCGGCCGGGCCATTGGCGCGGCGCGGATCGCGCACTTCGACGCACAGCGCGGTGCGCGTGACCCAATGAGCCGACTCGCCGCGGCGTGGCTGACGCGTGGCGCTGGATGCAACGGAGGCGGCAGCAGCACTGGCTGCAGCGGCGTCGACTTCCGCCGCCGGGCCCTCATCAGCAGCAGCATGTCCACCAGCGCCTTGAAAGCGCAGCTCCGGCGCGGTAACCGGTGGCGCGCCGAAGACATAGGGCACGGCACCCAGGTCACCCGTCGGAGGCGCAGAGTTGGTCGCGTAGCGTTCGCGGTAGTCGGCTGAAGTCGGCAGCGCGGCGCGCGGTGCTGTCGGATCGCGTTCGATCAGGTACGGGTAGTCGCCCTTGCTGGCCCAGGGCTGCGAATCGAGTGGCAAGCGGTAGCCCATCGGCGAGTCACCGGGGATGAGATACAGCCGGTCGTCACGCAGGAACCACGGGCCGGTTTTCCAGCCCGGTCCTTCCAGCGGTGGCGCGTCCTTGTCGGCGCTGCCGGGCTCGATCGGCAGCATGTAGCCAATGACCGCATCGAGCTTTTGGGTGAACACGCGGCGCAGGCGCACGCGCTCCAGTTCGTCGTCGAGCTTCGACTCGAACGGGTCGACGTTGACCGGCAGCCGACGCTCGCGCCAGAGGTAGTAGTAAACGTCTTCGTAGCCCGGCTGCATGTAGCGCTCGGTCAAGCCCAGCTTGTGCGCCAGCACGGTGGTGAAGCGGCGCGCGTCTTCGCTGGTGTAGTGCGTCGGCACCCGTTCGTCGGCGAAGAGTTCGGGGTTGTGCCACAGCGTCTCGCCGTCGCCACGCCAGAAAATCGACAGTGCCCATCGCGGCAATTGCTCGCCGGGATACCACTTGCCCTGGCCGAAATGCAGGAAGCCGCCTTTGCCGTATTCGGCACGCAGCTTTTGCACCAACTCGGTCGCGTAGCCGCGCTTCGTCGGGCCGAGGGCGTCGATGTTCCATTCCGCCGCATCGCGGTCGCTGGTCGCCACATAGGTCGGTTCTCCGCCCATCGTCAGGCGCACGTCGCCGGCTTGCAGTCGCTTGTCGACCGCATCGCCGAGGGCCAGCACTTCGGCCCATTGCTCTTCGGTGTAGGGCTTGGTCACGCGCGGCGATTCGTAGATGCGCGAGACCTTCATTTCATGGCCGAACTCGACCTCTGCATCGTCCACCACGCCTTCGATCGGCGCGGCACTCGACGGCGTCGGCGTGCAGGCGAGCGGGATGTGGCCTTCGCCGGCGAGCAGGCCGGAGGTGGCGTCCAGGCCGACCCATCCTGCGCCCGGCAAGAACACCTCGCACCAGGCGTGCAGATCGGTGAAGTCGACCGTCGTACCGCTCGGGCCGTCGAGTGCTTTCACGTCCGGCGTGAGCTGGATGAGGTAGCCCGAAACAAAGCGCGCCGCCAGGCCGATGTGACGCAGCAACTGAACCAGCAGCCAGCCCGAATCGCGACAAGAACCACTGCCGTTGGTCAGCGTTTCTTCCGGCGTTTGCACGCCGGGCTCCATGCGAATCAGGTAGTTGACGTCCTTCTGCACCTGCTGGTTGATGCCAACCAGAAAGTCGATGGTGCGCTGCTCTTTGCGATCGACTTTTTCAAGATAGGCCTCGACCAGCGGTGTCCCCGGGTCTGCGACCAAGTAAGGCGCAAGTTCGACAGCCTGCGACTCGGTGTACTCGAACGGGAAGTTCTCGGCCTGCGGCTCGAGGAAGAAGTCGAACGGGTTGTAGACCGCCATCTCGACCACCAGGTCGACCGTGACCTTGAATTCGGTTGTCTTCTCCGGGAACACCAGCCGCGCCTGGTAGTTGGCGAACGGGTCTTGCATCCAGTTGACGAAATGCTCGGCAGGCTCGACCTGCAGCGAATACGAAATGATGTTGCTGCGGCAATGCGGTGCCGGGCGAAGCCGAACGACCTGCGGCCCCAATTGCACCGGACGGTCGTACTTGTAATGCGTGACGTGGTGAAGTGCGGCGTGAATGGACATGTTTTTTTGGGCGCCGGAAGCGTCGAAAAGTGCAGGCTGAGAGGCGGTTGGGCGAAGGCCTCGTTCGAGACGCATACTAGCCGAGGTCAAGCAATTAACGCGCCAAAGAGCGCCTCAACGAGATTGATCAGGGAGTGATTTAAGTCATGCCACAGGGAGTGGATCTGAGCACACGCGTGCGTCGGTTTTGCGACGCTGCGGGTGGGCGTGCGTGAGCCGCGGTGCCTTTGCCGCACTGGCGGGTTCGGTCGCTGGCGCTGTCGTGCAGTTGCAACAGGGCGAGCTCTGGAATGCAGTCGTTTACGCGGCTTTGCTGGCTGTCGGCGTGGTCGGGTTGTGCGTGCTGGCACGGATTCGAGCGGACACGGCCAGGCTCCGCGGGCTCCTGCTCGTCATGGCGTGTGCGGCGGGCATGATGGCCGGCGCTGGGTCCGCCGGATGGCGCGCTGCAAGCTATTTACGTGAGGCGCTCGACCCGGCACTCGAAGGCCGTGATGTCGTGGTCGAGGGCGTGGTGGCGCAGATGCCGCAGCACAGTGAGACGGGCACGCGCTTTCGGCTGGAAGTCGCATGGGCACGATGGGCCACGCAAACGTCCGCGCCCGCAAACGACGACGGCCTGTCCGGGCCGACACGGGCTACACGGATGGCACCGGCCGCAGCTGTCGTGCCGCCGGGTATCGCTCTCGGGTGGTATGCCGCCAACACATCGGCGTGGGGCAATGCTTCCGACGATGGCGCGCGTGTCCAAGTCGCTGCCGCACCTGGCCCCCTGCACGCAGGCGAACGCTGGCGCATGACAGTCCGGCTCAAGGCACCGCATGGCAGCTCGAACCCGCATGGCTACGACTTCGAGTTGTGGATGTGGGAGCAGGGCTTGCAGGCCAACGGCTATGTGCGCACCGGCGCGGGCGATGCGGCCCCCTTGCGCCTTGCCGATACATGGCAGCACCCGATCGAGCGTGGGCGCGAGTCGGTGCGCGATGCCGTGTTCACGCACGTGCCCGATCGCAAGTTGGCCGGCGTCATCGCGGCGCTCATCACCGGCGATCAGAACGCGATCGATCGAGCCGACTGGGATGTTTTTCGCGCCACCGGCGTGGCGCATTTGATGAGCATTTCCGGACTGCACATCACCATGTTCGCCTGGCTCGCCGCGCTGCTGGTCGGCGCGCTGTGGCGGCGCAGCGACCGGCTCATGCTGATGTGGCCCGCGCCGCATGCTGCGCTGGTCGGTGGCGTGTTGCTGGCGGCGGGTTACGCGCTTTTCAGCGGCTGGGGCGTGCCATCGCAACGCACGATCTGGATGCTCGCAACGGTCGCGCTGTTGCGCCTGACGGGCCGGCGCTGGCCCTGGCCGCACGTCTGGCTGCTGGTCTGCGCGGTGGTGGTAGCGATCGATCCGTGGGCTTTGATGCAAGCCGGCTTCTGGCTCAGCTTCGTCGCGGTGGGCGTGCTCTTTGCGACCGATGGGGGTGCGGCCACTGTCGCCAGGGGTGGCGTGGCCGGCCATCTGGCGCGCACCTTGCGCGAGCAGTGGGTCGTCACGCTGGCGCTCACGCCGTTGAGCGTGTTGCTGTTCCAGCAGGTGTCGGTGGTCGGGCTGGCCGCCAATGCCATCGCGATTCCATGGGTCACGCTGGTCGTGACGCCGCTGGCGATGGGCGGCGTCGTCGTCACGCCGCTGTGGACCGTCGCGGCCTGGTCGGTGCAAGCGTTGGCGCTGCTGTTGCAATGGCTCGCCTCGATGCCTTTCGCCACGGTGTCGATGGCGGTGCCGCCGATATGGATGGCGGTTTGCGGCGTAGCGGGCGGCGTGCTGGTGGCCATGCGGCTGCCCTGGTCGATGCGCGCACTCGGCCTGCCGCTGTTGCTGCCGGTGCTGCTCTGGCAAACGCCACGACCGCCAGGCAGCGAGTTCGAGTTGCTCGCGGTCGATATCGGGCAGGGCAATGCGGTGCTCGTTCGTACCGCCACACACAGCCTCTTGTACGACAGCGGGCCGCGCTACAGCCTTGAAAGCGATGCCGGCCACCGCGTCATCGTGCCGTTGCTGCGCGCCACGGACGAGCGGCTCGACAAGGTGGTCTTGAGCCACCGCGACATCGACCACACCGGCGGCGCGCCTGCGGTGCTGGCGATGCAGCCGCAGGCATCACTGTTGAGTTCGATCGAGGCGACGCACCCATTGCAGGCGCTGCGGCCAGCGGAGCGATGCGTAGCCGGGCAGCATTGGGAGTGGGATGGTGTTCGCTTCGAGATACTGCACCCTCTCGCGGACGACTACACGCCGACGGCCAAGCCGAACGCGCTGTCTTGCGTGCTGCGCATCAGCAACGGCCGCGCCGCCGCGATCCTCGCTGGCGATGTCGAGCGCGATCAGGAGGCTGCGCTGGTGCGACGCGAGCCGGGCCTCGCCGCGGACGTTCTGCTGGTGCCGCACCACGGCAGCAAGACCTCGTCGACCGCCGCCATGCTCGACGCCGTGTCCCCATCGCTCGCCATCGTGCAGTCGGGCTATCGAAACCGCTTTGGTCATCCTGCGGAAGAGGTGCGTGCGCGCTACGTGGCCCGCAATGCGGCAGTCGTCGACTCGCCGCACTGCGGGGCAGTGCACTGGCACAGCGAATCGCCACAGGCATGGAAATGCGAGCGCACGATCGGGCGTCGTTACTGGCATCACCACGTCCCTTAAAGCGCGTGGCAGCGCGTTTTCAGGCCTTGAACTTGCTAAGCTATGTGCGAAGGAGATTGGTCGTTCCATGCACAAATTCGACGAGATGTACGAGAAGCTTCCCTACGCGGGAGCAGCAATCCGCGGCCACTACCAGCGCTACGACCAATGGCTGGGCAAGCAACCCGGCGAGGTCATGCGCCAGCGCCGTGAAGAGGCCGAAATGATCTTTCGGCGCGTCGGCATCACCTTCGCCGTGTATGGCGCCAAGGACGAAGACGGCGCAGGCACCGAGCGTTTGATCCCTTTCGACCTGCTGCCGCGCATCATTCCGGCCCACGAATGGGAGAGCATGGAAAAGGGCCTGGTGCAACGCGTCACTGCGCTCAACCGGTTCTTGTACGACGTCTATCACGACCAGGACATCATCAAGGCCGGCATCATTCCGGCTGAGCAGATCCTGAACAACGCGCAGTTTCGCCCCGAGATGATGGGCGTGAGTCTGCCCAACAACATCTACTCGAACATCTCCGGCATCGACATCGTGCGTGCGCCCGATGCAGACGGCAACGGCGAGTACTACGTGCTCGAAGACAACCTGCGGGTGCCGAGTGGCGTGAGCTACATGCTGGAAAACCGCAAGATGATGATGCGGTTGTTCCCTGATCTGTTCAACCAGAACCGCGTCGCGCCCGTCGCGCATTACCCCGACCTTCTGCTCGAAACATTGCGCGCCAGCGCACCGGCGGCAACGGCCGAGCCCACGGTGGTCGTGCTCACGCCCGGCATGTACAACAGTGCCTACTTCGAGCATGCGTTCCTGGCGCAGCAGATGGGCATCGAACTCGTCGAAGGGCAAGACCTCTTCGTCAAGGACGACTTCGTCTACATGCGCACCACGCGTGGCCCGAAGCGCGTCGACGTCATCTACCGCCGCGTCGACGACGACTTCCTCGACCCTGAAGTCTTCCGCCCCACATCGACGCTCGGTTGCGCCGGCCTGATGCGCGCCTATCGCAACGGCAACGTGGTGATCTGCAACGGCGTCGGCACCGGCGTGGCGGATGACAAATCGATCTATCCGTACGTGCCCAAGATGATCGAGTTCTACCTCGGCGAAAAGCCGATCCTGAAGAACGTACCGACCTACATGTGCCGCAACAAGGACGAGTTGCAATACACGCTCGACAACATGAAGGACCTCGTCGTGAAGGAGGTTCATGGCGCCGGCGGCTATGGCATGTTGATCGGCCCGGCGGCGACGCAGGCCGAGATCGAGGAATTCAAGAAGGCCGTCATCGCCAAGCCGGATGGGTATATCTCGCAGCCCACATTGAGCCTGTCGACCTCGCCGACTTTCGTCGATGCCGGCATCGCGCCGCGGCACATCGACTTGCGGCCTTTCGTGCTGTCCGCCAAGGAAGTGCAGATGGTGCCCGGCGGCCTGACGCGCGTGGCGCTCAAGGAGGGCTCGCTCGTGGTGAATTCGTCGCAGGGCGGCGGCACCAAGGACACCTGGATTCTGGAAGCCGAGCGCACGCCGCGCAAGCCTTCGCAGGCGCAGTCTCAAAGCCAGTCGGCTGCAGCGTAGACACGCGAAGCCTCGAAGAGAACAACGGAGAACATCGATGCTGTCACGCACCGCCGACCACCTCTACTGGATGTCGCGCTACACCGAACGGGCCGAGAACACGGCCCGCATGCTCGACGTCAACTACCAGACCTCGCTGCTGCCGCAATCGGCCGAAGTGGCCAAGTACGGCTGGCAAGGCCTGCTGTCCATCAGCGAACTCCTGCCGGCGTACAACAAGAAGCACGAGCAGATCGTGCCCGGCGAGGTGATGGAGTTCATGGTCAAGGACGAGGGCAATCCGTCGTCGATCTTGTCTTGCCTGCGGGCTGCGCGCGAGAACGCAAGGGCGGTGCGCGGCGCGCTCACCACCGAGGCTTGGGAAACGCAGAACACCACCTGGCTCGAAGTGAATCGCATGCTGCGTGCGGGCGACTTCGAACGTGACCCTGCGCAGTTCTTCGAATGGGTCAAGTTCCGCTCGCACCTGTCGCGCGGCGTCACGCTCGGCACGATGCTGCAAGACGAAGCCTTCTACTTTGCTCGCCTTGGCACGTTCCTGGAGCGCGCCGACAACACGGCACGCCTCATCGACGTCAAGTTCCATGCGCTGAACAGCGAGTTTTTCGGCACTGCGACCGAAGAAGATCAGGAGTACGACTTCTATCACTGGAGCGCGATCCTGCGCAGCGTGTCGGCCTTCGAGGTGTATCGCAAGGTCTATCGCGACGTCATCAAGCCCGAGCGCGTGGCCGAGCTGTTGATGCTGCGCCCCGACATGCCGCGTTCTTTGCACGCGTGCCTTCACGAGGTCGTCAACAACCTCGCCAAGGTTGCCAATGACCAGAGCGCCGAGACGCAACGCCGCGCCGGCAAGCTGCTGGCCGACCTGCAGTTCGCGCGAGTCGACGAGATTTTGGCGACGGGCTTGCACGCGTACCTGACCCAGTTCCTGGATCGGGTGAATGAAATCGGTGGCCGCATCAGCCAGGACTTCCTGGTGCCGACGGCACACTGAGAAAGTGCAGGCCGTTGCGCGGCTGTCGCCTACCCGCACCGGGTGAGGCGGACGACGCTGCAACCAGCTGTCGGTTCTTAGACTTAGGCGTCCGAGAGGCGCTTATGACACTCCGTATCTATCTCGTCGAAGACCACCAGCGTATTCGCGACCAGTTGATCCCAATGCTGCAGGAGTTGCCGGACTGCCAAGTGGTCGGTGTGGCCGAATCGGAGGCCGATGCCTGCCACTGGTTGAATAACAACGAAGCGGCATGGGATCTGGTGATCGCTGACTTGTTCCTGCAGGAAGGATCTGGCCTCGCAGTACTGCGCTGCTGCCGGGACCGCAGGCCGCAACAGCGCGTCGTGGTGCTGACCAACACTCCCAACACCAGCGTGCGCAAGTGGTGCAAGAAGCTCGGCGCCGACGCCGTGTTCGACAAATCCGAGGAGCTGGAAGCGTTCTACGCGTTCTGCGCTGCCTGAAATCTTTCAGGCGAGCGTTGCGCGACGTACCGCCTGTGCCCAGCGCGCCATCGCTTCTTCAGCCTGCGGCCGTTCCATCGTCGGCAAGAATCGCCGCTCCACTTTCCAAAGCTTCGTGAGCTGTGCCACGTCGCTGTAGACGCCGGTCGACAGGCCCGCAAGGTACGCAGCGCCGAGGGCCGTCGTCTCGGTCACTTCGGGCCGCACCACCGGAATGCCGAGCAGATCGGCCTGAAACTGCATCAGCAGGTCGTTGACCGACGCTCCCCCGTCGACACGCAATTCCGCCACCGGTTGACCTCCCGCCGCGACCGCATCGCGGCTCATCGCCTGCAGCAGCGCCGCGCTCTGGTAGGCAATGCTTTCGAGCGCCGCGCGTGCGATGTGCGCAACGGTCGTGCCACGCGTGAGGCCGGTGATCGTGCCGCGAGCATCGGCATTCCAGTAGGGTGCGCCGAGTCCGGTGAAGGCCGGCACCATCATCACGCCGCCCGCGTCGGGCACGCTCTCGGCCAGCGACTGCACTTCGGCGCTGCCCTTGATCGCCTTCAGTCCGTCACGCAACCACTGCACGACCGCACCGCCGACGAAGACGCTGCCCTCCATCGCGTAACGCGGCGTGGCGTCGATCTGTGCGGCGCTGGTGACCAGCAGGCCGTTTTGCGAGGGACGGAATGCTTCGCCCGTGTGCATCAGCAAGAAGCAGCCGGTGCCGTAGGTGTTCTTGGCCATGCCGGCGTCGAAGCACGCCTGACCGAAAAGGGCGCTTTGCTGGTCGCCTGCAACACCGCCGATCGGCAGCGATCGGCCGAGCAAACCGGCGTCGATATCGGCGAAATGCGAGCTCGATGGTTGCACCGTGGGCATCAGCGAGGCGGGGATATCGAGGACGCGGAGGAGGTCGACGTCCCACCGGTTTTGGTGGACGTTGAAGAGCATGGTGCGCGATGCGTTGCTGACATCGGTGACATGCGCCTTGCCGCCGGTGAGCTGCCACATGAGCCAGCTGTCGACGGTGCCGAAAGCGAGTTCGCCCCGATCGGCCGCGGCACGTGCGCCGGGCACGTTGTCGAGCAGCCAGCGCAGCTTGGTGCCCGAGAAATAGGCGTCGATCACGAGGCCGGTCTTGTCGCGGATCGTGTCGGCCATGCCTTCGTTGCGCAGTTGCGCGCACATCGGTTCGGCGCGTCGGTCCTGCCAGACGATGGCGTTGTGCACCGGTTCACCGGTCTTGCGGTTCCAGAGCACCGTGGTTTCACGCTGGTTGGTAATGCCGATGGCGTGAATGTCCTTGGCGTCCAGCTTCGCCTTTTTGAGCACGTCGCGCGCTGTGGCCAGCTGGCTGCGCCAGATTTCGCGCGGGTCGTGCTCGACCCAGCCGGGCCGGGGATAAATCTGTGTCAGCTCTTGCTGCGCCAGTGCCACGATATGCCCCTCGCGGTCGAAGACGATGCTGCGGGAGCTGGATGTGCCCTGGTCGAGCGCAAGCAGATAGGGCGCGCCAGAAGGCGTGCCGGAGTTCGTCGCGGAAGTCATGGCGGAAGCCTTCAGTTGGCGCGAGCGATGTTGCAACGCACTTGTGCGCGCTCGAGCAGTGCGGGAAAGGGCGAGGGCGGATCGGCGTCGGTGAAAAGGCAATCGATCTGCGAAAGCGTGCCCAGTTCGATCATCGCGGGCCGGTTGAACTTGCTGGCATCGGCCGCGAGCCAGACCTCGCGCGCCTGCGCGATGATGGTCTGCGCGACCTTCACTTCACGCAGGTCGAAGTCCCGCAGCGAGCCGTCGGATTCGATGCTCGACACCCCGATCAACGCGATGTCGACCTTGAACTGACGGATGAAATCGATGGTCGCTTCACCCACGATCGCGCGGTCGCGTGCCCGCACCGAGCCGCCCGCAACGATGACTTCGCAAGCCGGGTTGCCACTCAGGATGGTCGCGACGTTGAGGTTGTTGGTGATCACGCGCAGCCCGGTGTGACGCAGCAGTTGTTGTGCGATGGCCTCGGTCGTCGTGCCGATGTTCAGGATCAGCGAGCAGTCGTTCGGCACCTGATCGGCGACGGCGCGCGCGATGCGTATCTTTCCTTCGGCGTTGAGAGAGGCCCGTTGCGGATAGCCGATGTTCTCGGTGGTCGAACTCGGCACGCGAACGCCACCGTGGAAGCGCGTCAGCAGACCTTCGTCGGCCAGCCGCTGCACGTCGCGGCGCACCGTCTGCAGGGTCACGCCGAGCATCTCGGCGAGCTGCTCGACCGTCACCGTGCCGCGGGCTCGCACGGTGTCGAGCAGGTTGATCTGGCGAGGATTGGAGTTCACAGGGGAAGTGGTTGAAACGCGAGTCGTGTCACTTTAGAACGAAAAGAAACGAATCCAATTAAGGGAAAACTCTGACCTTAATCGCGTCATAAGGAGCCAGAATGAAAAAAAACGAACACACCTAATCCCGATTGCGTGTTCGAAATCACAGCCAACCAGGCACCCTCGTGAGCGATATTTCTTCTTCACTGCCCGAATCCGAGACCGACTGCGATGTGCTCATCGTAGGCGGTGGCATCAATGGCTGCGGCATTGCACGCGACCTCGCCGGCCGCGGCTGGCGCGTGGTGCTCTGCGAAAAAGACGATCTCGCTGCGCACACCTCGTCGTCGTCGACCAAGCTCATCCACGGCGGTCTGCGCTATCTGGAGTATTACGAGTTTTCGATGGTGCGCAAATCCTTGCAGGAGCGCGAAGTGCTCCTCAAGAGCGCACCGCACATCATGTGGCCGCTGCGCTTCGTGATGCCGCACGACCCATCGATGCGACCGGCCTGGATGATTCGCATCGGCCTTTTCATGTACGACCATCTGGCCAAACGAGAAGTGCTGCCCGGCTCGCGCAGCATCGACCTGCGTAAGCATGCGGCGGGTGTGCCGCTCAAGAAGTCCTACCGGCGTGGCTTCGTTTATTCCGATGGCTGGGTCGACGATGCGCGGCTCGTGGTCCTCAACGCGATCGACGCACGCGCCAAGGGTGCCGAGGTACTGACACGCACCCGATGCATCAGCGCGCAGCGCGGCGCCGACCACTGGGTCGCGACGGTGGAGGGCCCTACGGGTCAACGGTCGATACGGGCTCGCGCGGTGGTCAATGCCGCCGGCCCTTGGGCGGAGGCGTTCTTGCGCGGTGTGGCGCATTCGGCCAGAGGTGAGTCGCTTGCAACCAAAAGCCTACGGCTGGTCAAGGGCAGCCACATCGTGGTCAAGCGCCTCTTCGAACACGACCACGCCTACATCTTTCAGAACCCCGACAAGCGCATCATTTTTGCGATTCCGTACGAGCAGGATTTCACCCTGATCGGCACGACCGACATCGAACTCACCGGTAACGATCCGGGTGCCGCAAAGATTGGCGACGACGAGATTTCCTATCTTTGCGACCAGGCCAGTCGCTACTTCGAAAAGCCCATCGTCCCCGCCGACGTCGTGTGGACGTACTCTGGCGTGCGGCCTTTGCTCGACGACGAATCGGGCGATCCTTCGGCCGTCACGCGGGACTACATGCTGGAGTCCAGCACGACTGCCGCGCCGCTGTTGTCGGTGTGGGGCGGAAAGATCACGACGTTTCGCAAGCTGGCGGAAGACGCTGCCGACGAGGTCGGCAAGATGCTGGGCGAAGACAGCACCAAGCGGCCCGCGTGGACCGATGGCGCCTTCATGGCGGGTGGCGACCTTTCTGGTTTTATCGGAGCGCCCACACGCCCCGACGACGACTTCGAGCGTTTCGTCATCGCTGTCCAGGCCCGCTATCCCTGGCTGGAGGTGTCGCTGGCACGCCGGCTGGCGCGTGCCTACGGCGCTCGCGTGGTGGACCTTATCGGGCCGGCCGTGTCGATGCTGGACATGGGCGCCGCGGTCTCGCCCGGTCTGCACGAGCGAGAACTGCGCTTCCTGCAGGACCACGAATGGGCAGTGAACGCAGACGATGTCTTGTGGCGCCGCTCCAAGCTCGGTCTGCACTACACCTCGGTGCAACAAGATCAAGTCGCCGCCTGGCTGCATGCCAACGCGAAAAATAACTGACGCAGGGAGGCACTGAATGCAATTGACACTCGAGCGGGTCACCAAGAAGGTGGGCGCCCAGACATGGCTCTACGAGCAAAGCATAGCCCCGCGCAGCGGCGCCGTGACGGTGCTGCTCGGTGCCACGCAGGCCGGCAAGACCAGCCTGATGCGCCTGATGGCAGGCCTGGACACACCGACCGAGGGCAAGGTTTTGGTCGACGGAAAAGACGTCACCGGCATGCCGGTGCGGGAGCGCAATGTCGCGATGGTCTATCAGCAGTTCATCAACTACCCGTCGCTCACCGTGGCAGCCAACATCGCCTCGCCGCTGAAGCTGCGTGGCGAAAAAGACATCGGAGCCAAGGTGCGGGCGCTGGCCGACAAGCTGCACATCGGCATGTTCCTGGACCGGCTGCCGGCCGAGCTGTCGGGCGGCCAGCAGCAGCGCGTGGCGCTGGCGCGTGCACTGGCCAAGAACGCGCCGCTGATGCTGCTCGACGAGCCGCTGGTCAACCTCGATTACAAGCTTCGCGAAGGTCTGCGCGAAGAACTCACACAGCTGTTCGCCAGCGGTGATTCGACCGTGATCTACGCCACGACCGAGCCTGGCGAGGCGCTGCTGCTGGGCGGCTACACCGCGGTGATGGACGCTGGCGAGCTGCTGCAGTACGGCCCGACGGCCGAGGTGTTTCACGCGCCGCAATCGCTGCGGGTGGCGCGCGCCTTCAGCGATCCGCCGATGAACCTGCTGGCCGGCACGGCCGCCGAGGGGAGCGTGCAGCTGGCGGCCGGTCCGTTGTTGCGCATGGCGCTGCCGGCGAATGTCGGCGGTCCGGTCACCGTCGGGCTGCGCTCGAGCGCCCTCAACGTCGATGCAGGCTCAGGCGACATCGCCTTGCCCGGCAAGGTCGAGCTGGCGGAGATCTCCGGTTCCGACACCTTCGTCCACGTCGAGACCGCCGTCGGCGAACTGGTGGCGCAGTTGACCGGCGTGCACCGCTTCGAGCTGGGCGCTTCGATCACCTTGTATTTCAATGCCGCCCGCGCTTACGTCTTTGACGCGGCCGGGCAGCTGGCGGTTGCGCCGTTGTGGCGCAAAGGAAGCTGACATGGCCCGCATCGACCTCGACCTGGCGCACGCCTACCGTGCCAACCCGACGCAAGACAGCGACTACGCGCTGCTGCCGCTAAAAATGAGCTTTCGAGATGGCGGCGCCTACGCGTTGCTCGGCCCCTCGGGCTGCGGCAAGACGACCATGCTGAATGTGATCTCGGGCCTGCTGGTGCCGTCGCAAGGCACCGTCACTTTCGATGGTCGCGACATGACGCATGCCAGCCCGCAGGAACGAAACATCGCGCAGGTGTTTCAGTTTCCGGTGATCTACGACACCATGACGGTGGCCGAGAACCTGGCGTTTCCGCTGCGCAACCGCAAGGTGCCGGCTGACCAGATCAAGAAGCGTGTCGGCGAAATCGCCGAGATGCTCGACATGAGCGGTCAGCTGAACCAGCGCGCGTCGGGGCTCGCGGCCGATGCCAAGCAAAAGATATCGCTCGGTCGCGGCCTGGTGCGCAGCGACGTGTCTGCCGTGCTGTTCGACGAGCCGCTCACCGTCATCGATCCGCACCTCAAGTGGCAATTGCGACGCAAGCTCAAGCAGATCCATCGTGAACTCAAGCTGACGCTGATCTACGTGACGCACGACCAGGTCGAGGCACTCACTTTCGCCGAAGAGGTGGTAGTGATGACTCGCGGCAAGGCAGTGCAGGTGGGCAGCGCCGAGGCGCTGTTCGAACGGCCGGCGCATACCTTCGTTGGGCATTTCATCGGATCGCCCGGCATGAACTTTCTCCCTGCGCAGAGCATCGGCGGCGGTATCGAGGTTGCGGGAACACGACTCGCAGCGATGCGCGAACTGCCCGATGGTGCGCTCAAGCTCGGCATTCGGCCCGAGTACCTGCGCATGGCAGCGGCGCAAGCGCCCGGCGCCGTGCCCGCGACCGTCACTCAGGTGCAGGACGTAGGCACCCATTCGATGCTGAGCGCAGAGGCCGGGGGCACGAGGCTCAAGGCACGACTCAGTTCAGAAACGCTGCCGCCGAAGGTCGGCGACACCGTCTGGCTCAAAGTGCTGGACGCCCACACCTGCTACTACCGCGACGAGGAACTGGTATGAGACGCTGGGCCGCTCCAAAGAGGAATCGCACCGAAGTGCGCAGCACGAAGGTTTTGCCATGAGCACCACGACGAAGCCTGTCAATCAGAAGGCATGGTGGCTCGTGCTGCCGGTGCTGATTTGCGTCGCGTTCTCCGCCATCATTCCGTTGATGACGGTGGTCAACTATTCGGTGCAGGACATCATCTCGCCCGAGCGGCGCGTGTTCGTCGGCACCGAGTGGTTCGCCTCCGTGATGCGCGACAGCGAACTGCACGAAGCGCTCTGGCGGCAGTTGACTTTCTCCTTCGCCGTCCTGCTGGTCGAACTGCCGCTGGGCGTCATGCTGGCGTTGTCGATGCCGGCCAAGGGATGGAAGTCGTCGGCGGTGCTGGTGCTGGTCGCGCTGTCGCTGTTGATTCCATGGAACGTGGTCGGCACCATCTGGCAGATCTATGCGCGGACCGACATTGGCTTGCTCGGTGCGACGCTGCAGTGGCTGGGCATCAGCTTCAACTACACCGGCAACTCGCTCGACGCATGGCTCACCGTGCTGGTGATGGACGTCTGGCACTGGACGCCACTGGTGGCACTGCTCGGCTATGCCGGCCTGCGTTCGATCCCCGACGCCTACTACCAAGCGGCCCGTATCGACGGCGCCAGCAAGTTCGCGGTGTTCCGCTTTATTCAACTGCCCAAGATGCGCGGCGTGCTGATGATCGCAGTGCTGTTGCGCTTCATGGACAGTTTCATGATCTACACCGAGCCCTTCGTGCTGACCGGCGGCGGCCCCGGCAATGCGACAACCTTTTTGAGCCAGTACCTGACGCAGAAGGCAGTAGGCCAGTTCGACCTGGGTCCGGCAGCAGCCTTTTCGCTGATCTACTTTTTGATCATCTTGCTGCTCTGCTTCATCCTCTACAACTGGATGCAACGGGTTGGCACGCAGCAGGTGGAGGTTGAGCAGTGAACGAAAACCGGTTTCAGAAGCGCAGCATCTTTCTGGTGCTCTACATCGTGTTCGCGCTGCTGCCCATCTACTGGATGGTCAACATGAGCTTCAAGACGAACGAGGAAATTCTGTCGAGCTTCTCGTTCGTGCCGCATGCCTTCACCTGGGCGAACTACGTGAAGATTTTTACCGACGAGTCGTGGTACTCCGGTTACATCAACAGCCTGATCTATGTCGGCATCAACACGGTGATCTCACTCACCGTGGCGCTGCCCGCTGCCTATGCCTTTTCGCGCTACTCGTTCCTTGGTGACAAGCACGTTTTCTTCTGGTTGCTGACCAATCGCATGACGCCGCCCGCGGTGTTTCTGCTGCCGTTCTTCCAGCTCTACTCGACGGTCGGCCTGATGGACACGCACCTGGGCGTGGCGCTGGCCCACCTGCTGTTCAACGTGCCGCTGGCGGTTTGGATTCTCGAAGGCTTCATGAGCGGTATCCCGCGCGAAATCGACGAAACAGCGTATATCGACGGCTATTCTTTCCCGCGCTTTTTCATTCGCATCTTCCTGCCGCTGATCAAGGCTGGCGTTGGCGTGGCGGCGTTCTTCTGCTTCATGTTCAGCTGGGTCGAACTGCTGCTGGCGCGCACCTTGACGAGTGTGAATGCCAAGCCGATCGTCGCCACCATGACGCGGACCGTCAGCGCTTCGGGCATGGACTGGGCCACGCTGGCGGCCGCCGGTGTGCTCACTATCGTGCCGGGCGCGATCGTGATCTGGTTCGTGCGTCACTACATTGCCAAGGGCTTCGCGATGGGGAGAGTCTGATGTTTCAATGGATGGTCTGGACCACCCCGGTGGCCATTTTCTTCTCCTGTATCGGCCTGATGCTGGTCGGTATGACGGTATGGGAATTCAAGTCGCCCACCACGTTGCGGCGCGGCTGGCTGCCGATCGAAACCACCCGTGGCGATCGCCTGTTCATCGGCCTGCTCACAGCAGCCTTTCTGAACCTCATCTTCATCGGCCTTGCGGGCAAGCTCCAGGAATGGATGAGCCTGGAGGCCGAGCCATCGATCTGGATCAGCTTCGTGCTGTCGATGGCGGTGCTCGCATTGGTGATGCGAAAGGGCTGACGGCAATTTCTGCAGATGAATCCGGCTCGTTGCTTCCCCAGAGCCGCCGAGGATTCCAAACAGGAGGGGAAGCGACAACCGAGGAGACATTCAAATGAAGATGCGTTACAACGCCCTGGCTCTCGCGGCGGCGATGTTCGCCACGCACGGCGCATGGGCTGGCGAGGCGGAAGCCAAGAAGTGGATCGACACCGAATTTCAACCGTCGACCTTGTCCAAAGACAAGCAGATGGAAGAGATGAAGTGGTTCATCGATGCGGCCAAGAAACTTCAAGCCAAGGGCGTGAAGGAAATCTCGGTCGTGTCGGAGACGCTGACGGTCCACGAATACGAATCGAAGACGTTGGCCAAGGCCTTCGAGGAAATCACCGGCATCAAGGTCAAGCACGACATCATCCAGGAGGGTGACGTGGTTGAGAAGCTGCAGACTTCGATGCAGTCGGGCAAGTCGATCTACGACGGTTGGATCAACGACTCCGACCATATCGGTACCCACTACCGCTACGGCACCGCACTGGCGCTGAGCGACCAGATGACCGGCGCCTGGAAGGACTACACCAATCCCGGTCTTGACCTGAAAGACTTCATCGGCACCAGTTTTACGACGGCGCCCGACAAGAAGCTGTACCAGTTGCCGGACCAACAGTTCGCCAACCTGTACTGGTTCCGCGCCGACCTGTTCGCGCGCAAGGACCTGCAGGACAAGTTCAAGGCCAAGTACGGCTACGACCTCGGCGTGCCGATCAACTGGTCGGCCTACGAAGACATCGCGGCCTTCTTCAGCGAAGACGTGAAGACCATCGACGGCAAGCCGATCTACGGTCACATGGACTACGGCAAAAAGGACCCGTCGCTGGGCTGGCGCTTTACCGATGCATGGCTGTCGATGGCTGGCGCCGCCGACAAGGGCATCCCGAACGGACTGCCAATCGACGAGTGGGGCATCCGTGTCGCAGCCGACAACTGCACGCCGGTCGGCGCCGCTGTGTCGCGCGGCGGTGCGACGAACTCGCCTGCGTCGGTCTATGCGCTGACCAAGTACATCGACTGGATGAAGAAGTACGCGCCCAAGGAAGCCATGGGCATGACCTTCGGTGAGTCCGGACCGGTGCCAGCGCAAGGACAGATCGCACAGCAGGTGTTCTGGTACACCGCGTTCACGGCCGACATGATCAAGCAGGGCTTGCCGGTGGTGAATGCCGACGGTACACCCAAGTGGCGCATGGCCCCCGGCCCGCATGGCCCGTACTGGAAAGACGGCATGCAGAACGGTTACCAGGACGTGGGCTCATGGACTTTCCTGAAGTCCAACGACCCCGACCGCGCGACCGCAGCATGGCTCTACGCGCAGTTCGTCACCGCGAAGACGACTTCGCTGAAGAAGTCGATCGTCGGTCTCACCTTCATCCGTGACAGCGACATCCGCTCCGACTACTTCACGCAGAACGCGGCCAAGTACGGTGGCCTGATCGAGTTCTATCGCAGCCCGGCACGGGTGGCGTGGACGCCGACCGGCAACAACGTGCCCGACTATCCGAAGCTGGCCCAGCTCTGGTGGAAGAACGTGGCCGTTGCGGTCACTGGCGAGAAGACGCCGCAAGCCGCGATGGACAATCTGGCCAACGAGATGGACGACGTGATGGGCCGCCTGCAGCGCGCTGGCATGGCCAACTGCCCGCCCAAGCTCAATCCGAAGAGCGATCCTTCGAAGTGGCTGAGCAGCGAACATGCGCCCTGGAAGAAGCTTGCGAACGAAAAGCCAAAGGGTGAGACGGTCGCCTACGAAAAGCTGTTGACCGCATGGAAGGAAGGCCGCGTGCGCTAAACCCGCATCGGCTTGCCGACCTCGCCCCGTACCCGCCCCGTGCGGGGCTCGCGCCCTGTCGATCTCCGTGATCGGCAGGGCGTTTTGCCGATTGCAGGGGGCATACTCCGACGCGACCTCATGAACATCATTTTTCGTTGCGATCCCGCATTGATCGACTTGCTGCCGCGCCCCGTGCCGGCCAAGGCGATGCTGCCCGACTGGCTGCGCCGGATGGCGCCGAGGGCAGAGTCGGCGGTGCACCAGCGCAGCATTCGCACCGTCAAGCAGTGCCCACCCTTCGTCGACGCAATGACGCACGGCTTCATGCTGCTGCTGCCTTGCGACGTGACGGTGAAGGCGGGCCAGTTCAGCTGGGACTGGCCACTGCCCGCGCTGACCGTGCCCGGTCACCCGCGCGCGCCGCTCAGTTTTCATGTGCCCGAACAGATCGCCGGTTCACCGCTCGCGCACGGTGGGCGGTCGGCGCTCAAGTTCAACAGCTTCTGGACCGTCGAGCTCGATGCCGGCTGGTCGCTCATGGCGGTGCATCCGGTCAACCGCGACGACTTGCCGTTCAGGCTGGTAACAGGGCTCGTCGACGCCGATCGATTCAACGATGTCGGCATCAACTTCCCGGCGGTGTGGATCGATCCCGCGTTCGATGGCGTGTTGCCGCGTGGCATGCCGGTCGCCCAGTGCTACCCGGTACCGCGGGAGGCGATGATGTTGTCGTGCGAGGCGATGTCTGCCGAACGCGTTGCCGCCTACGACACCGTCGCCACGAAAATCATGGCCGGGCCGGGCGTCTACCGCAAGGGCTATCGCAGCAAACGCGTGAGCTGAGTTGCCGGCTCATGCGGTGGTGCCGCGCAGTGCGGCGCGCAAATCATCGAGGCTGAGCCAGAGACAGCCGGCACTCGGTGTCGACAGCGCATGCGCGATGCGCCCGAAAGTGTCTTCGCGCAAGTGGTACGCGCGGCCGTAGGCGTCCATGGCCTCGTTCATCCGGCCTGCCTCCTGCAGCACGATGCCCAGGTTGACTTCAACTTCTGCCCGGGGCGGTGCCACCCGCAGCAACTGCCGGAGCGCTTCGGCCGCACCGTCGAAGTCGCGCAAATCCTGCCGCACCAGCGCGAGTTCGAACCACGCCTTGCCGTTCGTCGGTGCCAGCGCAGCGGCCCGCGACAGCGCATGCGCCGCGTCGGCAAGGCGGCCTTGCGCGCGCGCCACGCCGCCCGCGACGAGAAGCGACGGCGCATGGTCCGGGCGCGCCATCAAACTGGCAGCGATATGTTTCTCGGCGTCTTCCAGTTGACCAGCGTCGAGCTGCAGCTGCGCGAGCAGTTGAAGCAGCGCCGGGTGCGAGGGATGCGCAGCCAGTGCATGGTCGCAAATGACCTGTGCGCGGTCGGGCTGCCCGGCGTTGACATGAAGGATCGCGAGTTCGAGAAACTTCTCTGCCGGGACCGGTGGCGTGTCCATCGCTCAGTCGGTCGCTTTGCGCAGGTTGTGCTTCGCCTGGGCTTCGCAGGTGGCGTGCATGCCGGGCGTGGCGTAGAGCGGATCGCGATCGAAAAAGTGCCGAAGGATATTTCGGCGGCGCGGTTCGAAAACCTCAGGCGGCACATGTGCGTATTCGGCGCGGATCTGCCGCTCGTATTCGTCGAAGCGCTCGGTCGGCGCGCCGAGCACCGACAGGTCGATGTCGACAAGCAGCCGTGCATCGTGACCTTGTGGAACGGCATCGTGCCGGGTGGCCAGGATCAGCGAATGAATGCGAGCCGCAGCGTCGACCGAAACGCCTGCGGCGATCAATGCGTCACGCGCCCAGTCGGCACTGCGCTCCTCGTTGTCGTGAGCGTGCACGTCGTAGATTGCGTCGTGAAACCACAGCGCCAGTGAGATCTCTGCGGGACGTTCCGCTGCATCCTTTTCGCGCTCGAACCAGGCGATGCATTCGGCCAGATGTTGCAGTGAGTGGTAGTGGCGCTGCGGCTCGGCCCATGCCGTCATCAGTGTTCCAAACAGGGCGGGGGAGGACGACAGGTCGAGCGACGCCCAAGTCGCCCGCCAGTTCGCGAGCAGCGTGTCGTGGGTGTTTGCAGCGACGTCTTGCACGGGTCCCATCAGCGCATCGCCGCCTTGATTTCATCGCCCAGTTCGAGCACCGACATCGCGTAGTAGCTCGACCAGTTGTAGCGCGTGATGGCGTAGAAGTTCTCCGTGCCGGCGACATAGGTCGGCGCATCGCCGCCGTTCTGCAGTTCGATCAGTGCGAGCAATCCGGCGTACCGCGTCGCGTCGCCCTGAAGCACGCCACCGGCCGCGCTGAAGCTGTCTGCGCTGAAGGTCGGCAGGATGTCGGGCGCGAGCAAGACCGCCTTCTTGAGCCGCGTTTCATCGAAGCCGACCGGGAAAGTCGCGGGTCGACCCGGCAACCAGTGGAACGCCTTGAAGTAGTTGGCAACGGAGCCGATCACGTCGGCGGGGCTGTTGACCAGATCGATGCGGCCATCGCCATCGAAATCCACCGCGTACTTGGCGATGCTGCTGGGCATGAACTGCGGCATGCCCATGGCGCCGGCGTAACTGCCGAGCGGCGCGAGTGGATCGGCAGCGGTGCGACTTTCGGTGCTCAAAAAGCTTTCGAGCTCGCCGCGGAAGAAGGCCTGGCGCTCGACTGCACGCGGATGGCCTTGCGGAAAGTCGAACGACAGCGTGGCCAGCGCATCGATCACGCGGAAGCGACCCATATCGCGCCCGTAGATGGTCTCGACGCCGATGATGCCGACGATGATTTCCGGCGGCACGCCGTAGGTCGCTTCGGCCCGTGCCAGCGTGTCGGCGTGGGCGCGCCAGAAGCGCACGCCGGCCGCGATCCGCACCGGGTCGATGAAGCGGCTGCGGTAGACGCGCCAGTTCTTCAGCGTGCCCGCCGGCGCCGGCAGCATCAGCCGCGGCACGTTCGACAGATAGCGTGCGCTGCCGATGGTGGCTCGCACCCATTCGCGATCGAGGTTGCGGCGCGCTGCCACGTCGTCGGCGAAGCGCATGGCATCTTCGCGGGTCGAGTAGGGGATGCCGCCGCGCACTGCGGCTGATGCGGTGGCTGCAGTCGCCGCGGTCGTGCGCTTGGCGGGCGCCTTCTGTGCCGCCGCCGGCATCGCGACGATGGCGGCGCCGAGCATGACGACCAGCATGGCGACGATGGGGGAATTGGGCTTCGAAAGAGAACGGCGCATGGTCTGATTGTGCCGCTGACGCGCGCCAGTTCCGGCCGCGTCAAGCGGCGACCTCAGCGTGGCCAGGCGAGCCGTCGGAACTCCGCACGCAGCCCGCGCAACGTGGTGTCTGCTTCGGGCGATGCCCGTGCATAGCGCTGCGCCTCCAGCTTGAGCAACCAGTCGTGCGTCGCCTGCCCCGCGGGGCCGAAACGCTCTCGCGTCTGCAGTGCCATCTGCCGCGGTGGCGCCGCATCCGGAAGCTCCAGCCCGGCGCGCTGCAGTCGGTTGCGCGCCTGCCTGAGCAAGCGGAGCCATGGATCGTGGCTGCGCCGGTCCCACAAGGTCCAAGCGGCGCCGATCAGGCTGGCACCAATGAGCAGATAGATCAGTGCGTAGGCCAGGTCTTCCAGGCTGGGCGCGTCGAAGCCGATGTTTTTCAGCAGGTTCAGCTGGCTGCTCTGCGTGTAGTTGAGCACCCACTGGTTCCAGCCGTTGTTGATGGCCTCCCAGGCCGCGCGCATGTCGATCGCGAAGGTCGGGGCCATTGCGCCGATCGCACCGGCAAAAATGCCTGGCTCTGGCACCAGCCGCTGCAATCGGCCGACACGGCCCGGCGCCACCGCGCCGGTCGGGTCGACGCGTTGCCAGCCGCTGCCCTCCTGCCATACCTCCGCCCACGCATGGGCGTCGCTGTTGCGCAGCACCCAATAGTTGTCGATGACGTTGAGTTCGCCGCCCTGATAACCGGTGACGATGCGCGCCGGAACGCCGAGCGCCCGCATCAGGATGACGAAGGACGAAGCGATGTGCTCGCAAAAACCCTCCTTGCGGTCGAACCAGAACTCGTCGGCAGTATCGTTGCCGTAGATGCCGGGGTCGAGCGTGTAGGTGTAGCCACCGGTGCGCAGTCGTTCGAGCACCGCACGCACGAGCGCGGGCGTGTCGGCGCCGGCCAGTGCGGGGTCGCTGCGCATCTGCGCGGCCAGCGCGACCGTGCGCGGGTTCGAGCCGTTAGGCAAAGCTTGGTAAGCCTGCAAAGAAGCAGTGCGCTGCAACGGACCGCTGGAGAACTGCGTGTAGCTTTCGGCGCGGTATCGCACGAGGTCGTTCAGCGTGCGGTTGGCGAACCACTGCAGGTCGGACGTGCCCGTCACCTCGATACCGGCTGGCACCCGCGGTGCGCTCGACGCGGCATCCAGCGTCAGCACCCAGGGCCGATTGCTGGCTTCGAGCGTGACCTCGTAGCGCACTGGCGCGCCCTGCACACGCAAGTTGGGTTGCAGCGCGCCGCGAGCCCAAGGCAGCAGGGCCGTCCACTCGCGGCCATCGAATTGCGCCAGCACCGGTCCGCGAAAGTACATGTCGCGCTGCGCGGGCACGGCACCGTCGAACTTGATGCGCGCCGCGATGGTGTCGTCGAGCGCCAGTTGCGCGATGGTGCCGACGCGCATGGTGTTCGATAAGCCGCTGCGTCCCGCCATCGCATCGCCGGGCGTGCCCCACAGTGGCGCCAGCCTCGGAAACAGCAGGAACAGCGCCAGCATGATCGGGGCGCCGGCCAGCGCCATCCAGCCCGCCGTCTTTGCAGCCTGCGTCAACGGCGGACGACCGACCGGCATGTGCGCATTGACCAGCGCCGTCAGCAGGCCGAGCAGCGCGACCAGCATCGTGATGGCGGTCATCAGCGACTGCGAATAGAAGAAGTTGGTGAGCATCGCGAAGAAGCTCAGAAAGAAGACGACGAAGGCGTCGCGCCGCGCCCGCAGCTCTAGCGTCTTGAGCGCCAGCAGCACGATGACCAAGGTGACGCCGGCATCGCGGCCGAGCAAGGTCCGGTGCGTTGCAAAGGTGGCGATCAGCGTGACCGCGAGCAGGGCAGCGCGCCACCAGCGGCCGGGCAGCGGCCGTGCCTGCACGGCCAGCGTGCCGCGCCACAGCAGCACGGCGGCGGTGAGGCCGGTGCACCACCACGGCAAATTGCCGATTTGCGGCAGCACCACGATGCCGATGACCACGAGCAAAAACAGCGTGTCCCGGGCGTCGCGCGGCAGGGCGGCGAGTCGCTTCAGCATGTCGCCAGCACCTCCAGGCAAGCGCGGCGGTGCGCTTCCCCTTGCGATGGCTTGAGCGTGCGGCCGGCCACGCGCAGGCCGTAGTCGACGCCGAGCCGATCGGCCATCGACACCCAGGCGCACAGGCGCGACAGGCGGGCTTCGAGATCGGGCAGTCCGGTGGCTTCCGCATCGAGCCACAGCTCTTCGCGCTGGGCCTGTTGCGCGTCGCGGCTCACCAGGTCTTCCGACCCGGCAGCCTGGGCTTTGGCCGCCTTCTTCCAGACCACGAGCTTGAGCGGATCGCCACGCCGGTATGCGCGCACGCCGTCGTATTCGCCCGCGCCTTGCGAGCGCATCAGTGCGGCCGAAGCGGCCTGGCCGGACAATGGCTCGCCGGGCGGCAGCGGCGGCGGATGCAACTCCGGCGCCGGGTACACCAGCATTTGCGCGGCGGGGCGCCAGACGGTCCAGACGCGAAAGGTGCCGAGCGGAAAGCGCGTCTCCGCGGTCAACGGCGGCACCGGATGCAAGCCGCGCGTTTCCGGCTGGAAGGCGATCTCGACGGTGGCGCTGCTCTCGGCCGGCACATCGGTCCAGGCCCACTGCCCGCTGCCGCGCACCGCCATCCCAATGCCGTAACGCACCGAGCGTCGCGCGTTGTGCAGCACCACGCGAAACACCGCGCCCGCCCTGGCGTACTGCGCTTCGGGTGCGATGAGGTGCATCGACAGGCCGCGCAGCGTGGCGTGGGAAACGTGCATTCCGACCGCGACACTGCCGGCCAGCAAAAAGGTGAGCAAGTAGCCCAGATTGAGCTGGTAGTTGATCGACGCGATGAGCAGCACCAGCAGGGTGGCGCCGAGCATCCAGCCAGCGCGGGTCGGCACGATGTAGACGTTGCGCTGTGTCAGCTCCAGCGTGTCCGACGGCGGCCGGCGCGACAGGAACCAGCGGTCGATGCGGCCCCGCAGCGCCGCGACAGGGTTCATGGAAGCGGGACCGCCGCGATCATCGCGCGCACCTGTTCGACCGAGCCGCGACCGGCGTCGCCGACCGGAGTCAGCCGATGCGCGATCGTTTGTGGCAACACCGCCTGCACGTCGTCCGGCGCCACGTAGTCGCGATTGGCCAGCAGCGCCTGTGCCTTGGCCGCGCGCAGCACTGCGATGCCGGCGCGCGGCGACAGGCCCTGAAGAAACCAACGGCCATTGCGGGTTGCGGCGATCAGGTCCTGCACGTAGTTGAGCAGCGCTTCGGCCGCATGCACCTGCTGGACCTTTTGCTGGAGTGCGGTGAGTTCGCCCGGTGTGAGCAACGCCGGCAAGCCGCTGAGCATCTCGCGGCGGTCGGCACCGGCCAGCAACAGCCGTTCGGCGGCGCGGTCGGGGTAGCCGAGCGAGATCCGCATGAGGAAGCGGTCGAGCTGCGATTCGGGCAGGGCGAAGGTGCCGAGCTGGTCGTGCGGGTTCTGCGTGGCGATCACGAAAAAGGGCGTTGGCAGCGGCCGGGTCTCGCCTTCGACCGTCACCTGCTTTTCTTCCATCGCTTCGAGCAGCGCGCTTTGGGTCTTGGGGCTGGCACGGTTGATTTCGTCGGCCAGCAGCACCTGCGCAAAAATGGGCCCGGGGTGGAACACGAAGGCCTGTTGCGTGCGGTCGTAGATCGCTACGCCGGAGAGGTCGCCCGGCATCAGGTCGGCGGTGAACTGCACGCGTGAAAAATGCAGCCCGAAGGTGTGCGAAAGCGCATGGGCGAGGGTGGTTTTGCCCACTCCCGGCACGTCCTCGATCAGCAGGTGCCCGCCCGCCAAAAGGCATGCCACGCAGTCCTTGACCTGGGCCTCTTTGCCCACAATCACCGTGTTAAGCTGACTCAGAAGACTGGCGAGCTTTGCGGCGACGCCCATTTTTGTATCCATATGCAAACAATACCGTAAGGTCCAACAGCCCTGTGCTGAACGAGGCTTCGGCGGGCGACAGAGACATGGGAAAAACCGGTTACTTCATTCATCGCGACTTCTGGAAGCACGAGATGGGCCGGGGTCATCCCGAATGCCCCGAGCGGCTCGATGCCATCGAAGACCGGCTCCTCGCCACCGGCGTTGCCGATGCGCTCGAACGCTGCGAAGTCCCGCTGGCCACGCTGCCGCAAATCACCCGGGCGCACAGCGTCGCGCACCTCGAACATCTTGAAGAGTTGAGTCAGCGGCTGATAGCCGATGCGCCCGCAGGCGGCCCGGATCACGCGCCGATCGACCCTGACACCTCGCTCAACAAGTTCACCGTGCTGGCCGCGCGCCGTGCTGCCGGTGCAGTCATCGCGGCGACCGACGCGGTGATGGCCGGGGAGCTCGAAAACGCTTTTTGCGCCGTGCGCCCGCCCGGTCATCACGCCTGCCACGACAAGGCGATGGGCTTCTGCTTCTTGAACAACGTCGCGATTGCTGCGCGCCACGCGATCGAGGTGCACGGCCTGAAGCGCGTCGCTGTCGTCGACTTCGACGTGCACCACGGCAATGGCACGGAAGACATCTTGTCGAACGATCCGCACGTGCTGATGGTCGGCATCTTTCAGCACCCTTTCTACCCGTTCAGCGGCGCCGAGCATCCGGCCGCCAACATGCTGAATCTGCCCGTGCCGGCGTACACCAAGGGCATGGATGTGCGCGAGCTAATAGAGATGATGTGGATTCCGCGGCTCGAAGAATTCCAGCCCGAGATGATCTTCATCAGTGCCGGTTTCGATGCGCACCGCGAGGACGATCTCGGCCAGCTGGGCCTGAACGAAAACGACTTTGCCTGGATCACCGGACGGGTGCGCGATATCGCCAAGCGCTATTCCAAGGGCCGCATCGTGTCGATGCTCGAAGGCGGCTACAGCCTCGACGCGCTGGCCCGCAGCGTCGAAGCGCACGTGCGGGTTTTGGCTGACCTGTGACCGCGGACTTGTGACCAGCGCGTGAAGATGGGGTCGATGGATTTCAGCCAGTTCTCCGAGCGCCTGTCGCAGGTCGATCCGCGCAGTGTCGCGATCGAAGTGGCCGTGCTGTTCGCATGCGTCGCGCTGGCATGGATCGTGTGCCACTGGTTCGGCCGCGACCAGCCCAAGGATTCGATTTGGTTCGGCGAGCGTCTCTGGGACGGGTTGCTGTTCCCGCTGCTGGCGCTGCTGTTCTGCGATCTGGCGCGACGCGGTGCGGCGAGCTTCCTGCCGGTGGTCGTGCTTCGCATCGCCGTGCCGGTGTTCCTGTCGCTCGTCGCCATCCGGCTTTTCGCGCGGGTGCTGCGGGCCGTGTTCCCGACTTCGGCGCTGGTGCGGCTGGCCGAGCGCACCATTTCCTGGATCGCCTGGATCGCAGCGGTGCTGTGGATCGTCGGGCTGCTGCCGCCGGTGCTGGCCGAACTCGATGCAATCTCGCTGGACTTCGGCAAAACGCACGTCAGCGTGCGGACAATTCTGGAAGGCATCTTCTGGGCCGGCGTGGTGATGGTGATCGCACTGTGGATCTCCGCCACGATCGAAAAACGCATCCTGCGCGAGGCGGTATCCGATCTGTCGATGCGCAAAGTGGCATCGAACGCGGTGCGCGCTGCGTTGCTGCTGGTCGGTCTGCTGTTCGCGTTGTCGGCGGTCGGGGTCGACCTCACTGCGCTGTCGGTGCTGGGCGGTGCGGTCGGCGTCGGCCTGGGCTTCGGTTTGCAGAAGCTCGCGGCCAACTACGTGAGCGGCTTCGTCATCTTGCTGGAGCGCTCGATCCGCATCGGCGACAACGTCAAGGTCGACGGTTTCGAAGGCCGTATCACCGACATCAAGACGCGCTACACACTGGTTCGTGCTGGCAATGGTCGCGAGTCGATCGTGCCGAACGAAACGCTCATCACCAGCCGGGTCGAGAACCTGTCGATCGCCGACATGAAGTTCAACATCACGACCAACATCGTGGTGGGCTACGACAGCGATGTGGCGCAAGTGCAGAACATTCTGTGCGACGCCGCCAAGGCGCAGGCGCGGGTTTTGAGCGACCCGGTACCTGTTGCTTACCTGGTCGCCTTCGCGCCGGACGGGCTCGAGTTCAGCCTCAACTTCTGGGTCGCCGATCCGGAAAAGGGCAAGGACAACGTGCGCTCCGCCATCAACATCGCGATGCTTGAAGGTCTGCGCGTTGCGCATATCGACATTCCGTTTCCGCAGCGCGTGGTGCGCGTCGAATCTTTGCCGACCGCGCCATCGGCAGGTGCTTTGCCCGAACGCGGCACTCGCCTATAATCACACAAAAGCACGATCGTTCGTTTTTGTGTCCTGCCCACCTGCACGGTGGGGTCGGGTGATCGATATGAACAGTCCACGCAGAGGTCGCCGCCTAGAATGTTTGGCTGCCCTGCGGCACACCGGTTTCGTAAATCCAATGGAGTCAAACCAATGAAGGTTCTGGTACCCGTCAAACGCGTCGTCGACTACAACGTCAAGGTCCGCGTCAAATCCGACGGCAGCGGCGTGGACATCGCCAACGTCAAGATGAGCATGAACCCCTTCGACGAGATCGCCGTCGAAGAAGCGGTCCGCCTCAAGGAAAAAGGCATCGTCACCGAGGTCATCGCCGTCTCCTGCGGTGACGTCAAGTGCCAGGAAACCCTGCGCACCGCCATGGCCATCGGCGCCGACCGTGCCATCCTGGTCGAAACCACCGCCGAGCTGCAGCCCCTGGCCATCGCCAAGCTCCTGAAGGCGTTGGTCGACAAGGAACAGCCGCACCTCATCATCCTGGGCAAGCAGGCCATCGACGACGATGCCAACCAGACCGGCCAGATGCTCGCGGCTCTGGCCGACCTGCCGCAGGCCACCTTCGCCTCCAAGGTCGACCTGGCCGCCGACAAAGTCACCGTCTCGCGTGAAATCGACGGCGGCATGGAAACCCTCACCCTGAACCTGCCGGCCGTGATCACGACCGACCTGCGCTTGAACGAGCCGCGCTACGTCACCCTGCCCAACATCATGAAGGCCAAGAAGAAGACGATGGACGTCTTCAAGCCCGAAGACCTGGGTGTGGACGTCACCCCCCGCCTGAAGACCCTGAAGGTCTCGGAACCGCCCAAGCGCGGTGCCGGCATCAAGGTGGCCGACGTGGCCGCCCTGGTCGACAAACTGAAGAACGAAGCGAAGGTGATCTGAACATGACCGCATTAGTTATTGCCGAACACGACCACGCCACCATCAAGCCGGCGACCCTGAACACCGTCACCGCGGCCATCGCCTGCGGTGGCGAGGTCCATGTGCTGGTCGCCGGTGCCAATGCCGCCGAAGCCGGCAAAGCCGCCGCCCAGATCGTGGGCGTCGCCAAAGTCATCGTGGCCGACAGCGCCAGCCTGGCCGAGAACCTGGCCGAGAACGTCGCCGCACAGGTCCTCGCGATCGCCGGCAACTACAGCCACATCCTGTTCCCGTCGACCGCTAACGGCAAGAACGTCGCCCCGCGCGTCGCCGCCAAGCTGGATGTCGCCCAGATCAGCGACATCACCAAGGTCGATGCGCCGGACACCTTCGAGCGGCCGATCTATGCGGGCAATGCGATCGCCACGGTGCAGTCGAGCGACAAGACCATCGTCATCACCGTGCGCACCACCGGCTTCGACGCGGCAGCCGCGACCGGTGGCAGTGCCACGATCGAAACCGCCGAAGGCGTGGCCGACAGCGGCAAGAGCGCCTTCGTCGGCCGGGAAGTGACCAAGAGCGAGCGCCCTGAACTGACGGCCGCCAAGATCATCGTCTCCGGGGGCCGGGCCCTGGGCAGTGCCGAGAAGTTCCAGGAGATCATGGCACCGCTGGCGGACAAGCTCAATGCGGGCCTGGGAGCCAGCCGGGCTGCCGTGGATGCAGGCTACGCGCCGAACGACTGGCAAGTGGGCCAGACCGGCAAGATCGTGGCGCCGCAGCTGTACATCGCTGCCGGCATCTCTGGGGCCATCCAGCACTTGGCCGGCATGAAGGACTCCAAGGTGATCGTGGCGATCAACAAGGACGAAGAGGCGCCGATCTTCTCGGTGGCCGACTACGGGCTGGTGGCGGACTTGTTCGTGGCCGTGCCTGAATTGGTCAAGGCGCTTTGAGTTCGCGCAACGTCGGGTAAGTCATTCAAGGGCATCGTTCGCGATGCCCTTCCTGTATCTGGAGACAAAGACATGAGCTACATCGCACCGATCAAGGACATGCTGTTCGACATCGAACATCTGGCCGACATCGCAGAAATCGCAAAAATGCCCGGCTTCGAAGACGCCGGCCTGGAGACGGCGCAGGCCGTGCTCGAAGAATGCGCCCGGTTCAACCAGGACGTCATTGCGCCGCTGAACGTGGCGGGCGACCGCAATCCGTCGTCGTTCAAGGACGGCGTCGTCACGACCACGCCGGGCTTCAAGGAAGCCTTTGCGCAGTACGCGGCGGGCGGCTGGCAGGGCCTGCAGCATCCGCTTGCTTTTGGCGGTCAGGGCTTGCCGAAAACCATCGGCGCAGCCTGCGGCGAGATGCTGAACTCCGCCAACATGAGCTTCGCGCTGTGCCCACTGCTCTCCGATGGCGCGACCGAAGCGCTGCTGACCGCCGGCTCCGAAGCGCTGAATGCGATCTATCTTGAAAAGCTCATCAGCGGGAAGTGGACCGGCACCATGAACCTGACCGAGCCGCAAGCCGGCAGCGATCTGGCGATGGTGCGCAGCCGTGCCGAGCCGCAACCCGACGGCACGTACAAGGTCTTCGGCACCAAGATCTACATCACGTACGGCGAGCACGACATGGCCGAGAACATCGTCCACCTCGTGCTGGCACGCGTGGTCGGTGCGCCCGAAGGCGTGAAGGGCATCAGCCTCTTCGTCGTGCCGAAGTTCATGGTGAACAAAGATGGGTCGCTCGGCGAACGCAACGACGTGCACTGCGTCAGCATCGAACACAAGCTCGGCATCAAGGCCAGCCCGACTGCGGTGCTCCAGTACGGCGATCACGGCGGCGCTGTCGGCTATATCGTCGGCCAGGAGAACCGAGGCCTCGAGTACATGTTCATCATGATGAACTCGGCCCGCTATGCCGTCGGCATGCAGGGCATCGCCATCGCCGAGCGCGCCTATCAGCACGCGGTGGCCTACGCCAAAGACCGCGTGCAGAGCCGCCCGGTCGATGGCTCGATGAACGCCAGCGCGCCGATCATTCATCACCCCGACGTCAAGCGCATGCTGATGACGATGCGTGCGTACACCGAAGGGTGCCGAGCGATGGCCAGCGTGGCCGCGGCCGCCTACGACGCTGCGCATCACCACCCCGATGCCGACACGCGCAAGCAGAACACCGCCTTCTACGAATTCCTGGTGCCGCTGATCAAGGGCTACAGCACCGAGATGAGCCTGGAAGTGACGTCGCTTGGCGTGCAGGTGCACGGCGGCATGGGCTTCATCGAGGAGACGGGCGCCGCGCAGTACTACCGCGACGCCAAGATCCTGACGATCTACGAAGGCACGACCGCCATCCAGGCGAACGACCTGGTCGGCCGCAAGACGGCGCGCGATGGCGGCCAGACAGCCAGGGCCATCGCCGCACAAATCGAGAAGACCGAAGCTGAACTCGCCAAGCGCGACAGTGCCGATGCGGCTGCCGTCTTGAAGCGCCTGAAGGCCGCGCGCGAAGCCTTTGTCGAAGTCGTCGGCTTCGTGGCGACCAATACCAAGGCATCGCCCAACGCGGTGTTCTCAGGCAGCGTGCCGTACCTGATGCTGGCCGGCAACCTGATGGCGGGCTGGCAACTGGCGCGCTCGCTCATCGCGGCCGAAGACCTCGCGAAGGCCGGCACCGACCTGGCATTCATGAAGGCCAAGGTCGCTACTGCGCGCTTCTATGCAGAGCACATCCTGAACAAGGTGCCTGCGGTACGCGACAGCATCGTCGATGGCGCCGACAGCGTGACCGCGCTGGCGCTCGAGTCCTTCTGACTCTCGACTTCTGAACCCGACTTTCCGACCCTGATTCAATAACTTCAAAAAGACAACAGACCATGTCGAAACTGCCACCTGTGCTTGCGAACCTGCCGCTGCCCATCATCGGCTCGCCGCTTTTCATCATCAGCACACCGAAGCTCGTCATCGCGCAGTGCAAGGCGGGCGTGGTCGGTTCCATGCCGGCGCTGAACGCGCGTCCGGCGGCGCAACTCGAAGAGTGGCTGATCGAAATCACCGAGGAACTCGCGGCCTACAACAAGGCCAATCCGGACAAGCCGGCCGCGCCGTTCGCCATCAACCAGATCGTCCACAAGAGCAACGACCGGCTCGATCACGACATGGAAATGGTCGTGAAGTACAAGGTGCCGATCGTCATCACCTCGCTCGGCGCGCGCACCGACGTGAACGAAGCCATCCACCGCTACGGCGGCGTCGTGCTGCACGACATCATCAACAACAAGTTCGCGAAGAAGGCGATCGAGAAGGGCGCAGACGGCATCATCGCCGTGGCCGCAGGTGCCGGTGGCCATGCGGGCGTGAAGAGCCCGTTCGCGCTCATCCAGGAAATCCGCCAGTGGTTCGACGGCCCGATCGCGTTGTCGGGCTCCATTGCCACCGGCGGCGCGGTGCTCGCAGCGCAGGCGATGGGGGCTGACTTCGCCTACATCGGCACCGCCTTCATCGCGACCGAAGAAGCGCGTGCCAGCGACGAATACAAGCAGGCGATCGTCGACGGCAGCTCCGACGACATCGTCTATTCGAACCTTTTCACCGGCGTGCATGGCAACTACCTGGCGCCGAGCATCGTGGCCGCCGGCATGGACCCGGCCAACCTGCCTGAAGGCGATGTGACGACGATGAACTTCGCATCCGGCGATGGCAGCAAGGCCAAAGCGTGGAAAGACATCTGGGGTTCGGGTCAGGGCATCGGTGCCGTGACGGAGGTCGGCACGGCCGCCATGTTCGTCGAAAAGCTCAAGCGCGAATATGCCGAGGCAAGGGCCCGCCTGTCGCTCTGACATGCCGGACCCGGTGGACGTGTCGACGGTGGACGACCGCGCGGCGCGCATACCGCTGCTCGACGCCGTCAAGGGACTGGCGTGCCTGGTCATCGTCGGCCATCACCTGGCGCGCTACGGGCCGATGCCCGAAGTCGCGTTTCCGTTGGCGCCTGCGCTCATCCACTGGTTGTCGACCGATGGGCGCCTGGCCGTACAGGTGTTCCTGGTCATTGCCGGTTTTCTGACTGCTGGCAGCATGGCCCCGGCAGGGCAGCTGAACGCCGGCAGGCCGCTGGAACGTATTGCGCGGCGGTACCTGCGGCTGATCATTCCGTACCTCGCAGCGCTCATCGTCAGCGTGGTCGTGGCCGCTTTCGCAAGGCCCTTGCTACACGACGACGCGGTGCCCGGCGTACCCAACCTGATGCAGCTGCTGGCGCATGGATTGCTGCTGCAGGATCTGCTCGGCTACGACGCTTTGTCGGCCGGTGTGTGGTACGTGGCGATCGACTTCCAGTTGTTCGCGCTGTCGCTGGCCGCGGTTGGCTTGGCGGCATGGGTCGAGCGGCACTGGCGTCGCGGCAGCGAAGACGCGCAGGACATTGGCGACATGAGCAACATATCCAACAGCGTCGCGCGTTCGTTGCGTGCGCATTGGATTGCCGTGGTGATCGTGTTCGGCCTCGCCACGAGTTCCCTCGTTTTTTTCAATCTCCACGCTGAACTCGACGCGACGGCGCTTTACTTTTTCGGCGCCTATGGTTTGGGGATGTTGACGTTCTGGATCGGTTGCGCCGACCGGTCCGACAAACACGGCAGTCCGGCAGCATGGCGTGCCGGCTTTCTCCTGTTGGCGTTGCTCGGCGTATCGGCATTGGCGTTCGAGTGGCGCAGCCGCATCGCCATTGCGCTCGCGACGGCGCTCGCGATAGCGGGAGCGCAGCGTTTGCATTGGCTGAAGTCGTCTGCGTGTCCGGCGTGGGCCCAGCCGCTCGCACAACTCGGACGCATGTCGTACTCCCTGTTCCTGATTCACTTTCCGGTGATCCTGCTGGTCAGCGCGGTGGTCAGCCATTGGGCACCTGCCGCCCCCTGGATCGACGCAGCGGGCATGGTCGCGGCCATTGCACTCTCGCTGGCGGCAGCGTGGGTTCTCTATCGCCGCATCGAGTTGCGCCCCGCGAGCTGGCGCGCCGTGCTCGCGCTGTTCGCCGGGCTGCTGGTCTGCGGCTTCCTCGTTTCGCTCTGAGCCGGGCGAACCGCCGGCACCGCCGGTGTCCACGCGCAGCGCTGGCCGATCTCCGGTCCTTTTCTTGACACAGATCAATTCGGCCTTCTAGGCACGGTTGCGTCTCGCAGGCGCAGCGGGCAACCTCACGGCACGGACTGGCGGCATCGACGAGCGCCGGCCATGTTGTGCAAACCTTCAGCGATTGCTGAAACTAAAAAGAACATGAAGAAGATGGGATCTGCCTCGGCTGCCTCGGCTGCGCCGACTCCCGCCGCCCCGGCGCCCTCGCTGCGATTCTTCGCGGCGACCGGCGTGGGCGGTGTGTTGCAGGCGGCGGCGGCGTTGCTCTGGTTGCCTCAGGCGGCGTTGCTGGCTTGGGCGGTTCAGCGCATGTCGCAAACAGTCGGCCATCGAGGCGATACCGATGTCGCAGGTCTCGCGATCGCAGCGCATTCCGGGTCATGGACCGAGTTGCTGTCGCCTGCGCTGTCCGCTGTGCTTGCGCCGGCGCTCGGCATCTTGGCGCTCGGCCTGCTGCGCGCGCTGCTGGACGCGTGGGGCACGCGCCAGCTCTTCGGCAAAGCGCGCGCCCATCTGTCGATTTTGCGTGCACGGGCCGCGGCGGCGCTGGCAAGCGGCTCACCGCTCGACCGCCATCGCCCCGCCTCCGGTGCCGCCTCCAGCGTGATCGCCGAGCAGGCCGAAGCGCTCATGCCGTATCTCGTGCGCTATCAGCCGGTGCGTCTGCGCGTCACGCTCGTGCCGTTGGTGATCCTCGTCGTGGTCGCGAGCCTCTCTTGGGTCGCTGCGCTCGTGTTGCTCGTTGCGGCGCCGTTGATCCCCGTGTTCATGGCACTCGTCGGCTGGCGCGCCCGCGCCGCCAGCGAGGCGCAGATGGTCGAGATGGGCAGCATGAACGCCTTCCTGCTCGACCGGCTGCGCGGCCTTGCCACGCTGCGTGCGCTCGGCGCTGTCGACCGCACGGCCGAGCGGCTCGGCGACGCCGCGCAATCGCTGCGCCGCCGCACGATGGCCGTGCTGCGCATCGCGTTCCTGTCGTCGGCGGTACTCGAACTTTTCTCGGCGCTCGGCGTCGCGATGGTCGCGGCCTACGTTGGGTTCCACTTGCTGGGCACACTCCATTTCGGCACATGGGGCAGGCCGCTCGGCTTGGGGCAAGGCCTCTTCGTGCTGCTGCTGGCGCCAGCGTTTTTCGAGCCGCTGCGTGAGCTTTCGGCCGTTTGGCACGACCGTGCTGCCGGCGAGGTGGCATTGCAGGCGCTCACGGCGTTGGGTAACGGCACCGTGCGGTTGCCCGGCGCCGTCGTATCCATGAGCGCTCTCGCAGCCGATCCTGCGCCGGTCCGGGCGATCCATGCGGTGACCGCGGCCAATGCAGCTTCCAGCACCACGAGCGTCAACGGCAAGGCATCGTCACCGCATTCCGCGCCGTCCGTCGTCGTGCGCCATTTGCACTTCACACACGTCGGCGAGGCGACACTTTTTTCCGACATCAATCTGCGGGTCGCACCGGGCGAACACGTCGCCTTAGTGGGCGAGAGCGGTGCCGGCAAGACGGCGCTGTTGTCGTTGCTGGCTGGCCTGCTGCCGGCCGACAGCGGCGACATCGTCATCGGCGGCACTGTGCTGACAGACCGCAGCGTCGGCGCGCTGCGCCAGCGTATCGGCTGGATGGGCCAGCGGCCGCATGTGTTCGCGGGCTCCGTGCAAAGCAACGTCGGCCTCGGTCGCATCGGCGTCGATGCAGCGCGCATCGAAACCTCGCTCGGCTTCGCGGGCCTCGCCGATGTGGCGCAAGCCCGATTGGGTGTTGCGCTGGGCGAGGGCGGCGGTGGACTTTCGGGTGGTGAGGCGGTGCGGCTGGCGCTGGCGCGTGTCGTGGTGAATGCGGGCGTCGATCTGCTGCTCGTCGATGAGCCAACAGCCCACCTCGACACCGAAACCTCGCTGCGCGTGACCGATGCGCTAATGGCGCTGGCGCGCGGCAAGACTCTGATCGTTGCGACGCATGACCCGGTGCTGGCCGCGCGTCTGGATCGGGTGGTCAGCCTGGGCGCAGCCGACACTTTTGAAGTGCGCGAAGTCGTGAGGGAAGCCGCATGAGCACCGCCCGCAAGGATCGCGTCAGTCTGATCCTGCGCCCCTTTCTTGCCACGCAACCCCGCGCATTGCTGCTCGGCGCTCTGCTTGCTGCAATCACCGTGCTCACCGGCATGGCGCTGCTCGGCCTTTCCGGCTGGTTCATCACCGCGACGGCGCTGGCCGGTGCCAACGTCGCGACCGCGTTCATGTTCGACGTCTTCATGCCTTCGGCCGGCATCCGCTTGCTGGCGGTCGGCCGCACGGCCTCGCGCTACGGCGAGCGACTGGTCACGCACGACGCGACCTTCGCCGTGCTGGCGGCGTTGCGCGTGCAGCTGTTCCGCGGCTGGGCGCGTGCCGGTGCCGCGCGCGAGTTGCTGATGCGCCCATCGCGTGTGCTGTTCAGGCTGACCTCGGACATCGACGCGCTCGAGTCTTTGTATTTGCGGCTCGTCGTGCCCGCGATGGCGGCATTGGGCGCTGCGGTGCTGGCCGGCGTCGTCCTCGGCTTCATGCACATTGGCCTGGGCATCGCGTTGGCGGTATGGCTCGTCGCAAGTGGTTGGGGCATCGCCTTCGTCGTGGCACGTCGCGCGCGACGGCCATCGGTGCAACGTGCGCATGCGATCGAAGTGCTGCGTGCACGCGCCGTCGATCTTGTCGCCGGGCAGAGCGACCTCATCATGGCCGGCCGCATCGACGCGCAGCGTGCTGCGCTGGCCGACGCCGATCGGCGCCTTGCCGCAGCCGACCTCGCGTTGAATCGCCTAGAAGCCAACGCCGGTGCAGCGTATGGCATGGCCGGCACGATCAGTTTGGTAGCGGTGTTGCTGGCGGTCGGCGTGCTGGTCGGGGAGGGCCGAATCGGCGCGCCGGCTGCTGCACTCGCGCTGTTGGTCGCGCTCACTGCGGTCGAGCCCTTCGCTGCCATGCGGCGCGGCGCGCTCGATGCAGGACGCACCTGGCTGGCAGTGCGGCGACTCGCGCCGCGCATGGCGCTGGACGATATGCAGTCGAAGCCGTTCACATCCGGCTCGATCGCACCATCGGCGCCATCGGCACCGACCGCATCGAGCGAGTCCGTCGGCGCTGCCCTGTCCAACGCCCCCGCCTCGCTGACGAGCGGCATCGCATTGCGCTTCCACGAAATCACCGCTGCGCCTTCCAGGGCCGGCTCGGACGTCTTGCACGGCGTGTCGCTGCGCATCGACGTCGGCGAGCGCGTTGCGTTGATCGGCCCCAGCGGCGCCGGCAAGTCCACGCTGCTCGCCATCGCGGCCGGCGAGTTGACGCCACGCTCCGGCACCGCCGTGATGCTGCCTGCCTGCCTGCTCACGCAACGCACCGAACTGTTCCAGGACAGCCTGCGCGATAACCTGCGCCTCGCTGATCCTTCAGCCGACGACGCTCGCCTCTGGCACGCGCTCGAAGCGGCAGGCCTCGCACCCGACATTCGCACCGCCGCTGCAGGCCTGGACATGCGACTCGGCGAAGGCGGCCTCGGCCTGTCGGGTGGCCAGTCGCGCCGGCTCGCGCTCGCGCGGCTGTTGCTGCGCCCCACGGACTTCTGGCTGCTCGACGAGCCGACCGAAGCGCTCGATACAGAGATCGCACGTGACGTGCTGCAGCGCCTTGCGCAACACGCCGGACCGCGCACCGTACTCATCGCCACGCACCTGCGCCGCGAGGCCGCGCTGGCCGATCGACTGGTCCGCATGGAAGCCGGCCACATCGTCGCCGACCTGCGTCGCGGCACCCCCGGTTTCGAAGCGGCGCTGCGTGCGCTGCGCCCCGATTGAAGAAGAAAGAGAAAAGGAAACCCCATGGACTTCGACATCGTTGCACTGTCCCGATTGCAGTTCGCCGCCACGGCGCTTTATCACTTCCTGTTCGTGCCGCTCACGCTCGGGCTGTCGATCATCCTGGCCATCATGGAGACCGTCTACGTGATGACGGGCCGCGTGATCTGGCGCGACATGACCAAGTTCTGGGGCGTGCTGTTCGGCATCAACTTCGCGATGGGCGTTGCGACCGGCGTGGTGATGGAGTTTCAGTTCGGCATGAACTGGAGCTACTACAGCCACTATGTCGGCGACATCTTCGGCGCGCCACTGGCCATCGAAGGGCTGATGGCTTTCTTCCTCGAAGCGACCTTCGTCGGTCTGTTCTTCTTTGGCTGGGACAAGCTCTCCAAGGTCGGCCATCTGACGACGACCTGGGCCGTCGCCATCGGCTCCAACTTCTCGGCGTTGTGGATTTTGATCGCGAACGGCTGGATGCAGAACCCGGTCGGCGCGGCCTTCAATCCGCAGACGATGCGGATGGAAGTGGTCGACTTCTTCGCGGTGCTGACCAACCCGGTGGCGCAGGCCAAGTTCGTGCACACGGTGTCGGCCGGCTACATCTGTGCGTCGGTCTTCGTGCTCGGTGTCTCGGCGTGGTACCTGCTCAAAGGGCGCCACATCGAACTGGCCAAGCGCTCGATGACGGTGGCCGCGTCCTTTGGCCTGGCCGCCTCGCTGTCGGTCGTCGTGCTGGGTGACGAGAGCGGCTACCTGTCGAGTGAGCACCAGAAGATGAAGCTGGCCGCCATCGAAGGTATGTGGGAAACCAAGCCTGCGCCGGCCGCCTTCACTGTCTTCGGCTTCCCCGATCAAACTGCCCGCGAGACGCACTACGCGCTGCACATCCCGGCAGTGATGGGACTCATCGGCACCCGCTCGCTCGACACGGTGATCCCTGGCATCGACGAACTGGTGAAGCGCGCCGAGGTCCGCATCCGCGAAGGCATCAAAGCCTACGACGCGCTGCAGCAGATTCGTGCGGCTGGCAGCACGCAGACCGTGTCGCAAGGCGTGCGCGACACCTTCGAGAACAACGCACCCGAACTCGGTTACGCCTTGCTCTTGAAGCGCTACGTCGACGACCCGAGGCAAGCCACCGACGAGCAGATTTCCAAGGCCGCTTGGGACACCGTGCCGCAGGTGCTGCCGTTGTTCTGGCTGTTCCGCATCATGGTCGGCATCGGCATGTTGCTGATCGCGTTGACCGCGACGTTCTTCGTGCTGTCGGCGCGCCGCAGGCTCGACGACCACCGCTGGTTGCTTAAGGTTGCCGTGTGGTCGATCCCGCTGCCCTGGATCGCCATCGAGGCCGGCTGGCTTGTGGCCGAATTCGGGCGCCAACCGTGGGTCATCGAAGGCGTGTTGCCGACGGCGGTCGCGGTGTCGGACCTCGGCGTGAAGACCTTGCTGCTCACCATCTTCGGCTTCATCGCGCTGTACACGGTGCTGCTGGTCATCGAGGTCAAGTTGATGCTCAAGGCGATCCGCAAGGGGCCCGAGCACGAGCATGCGCCCGACGTCGGCGAATCGCACCAGCGCATCGTGCCGGTCGCCCACTTTCCTCTTGCTTCAGCGGAGTAAATAATGACCCTCACCCAACTCATCGACTACGACACGCTGCGCCTGATCTGGTGGGCACTGATCGGCGTGCTGCTGATCGGCTTCGCGGTGACCGACGGCTTCGACCTCGGCACCGGCATGCTGCTGCCGTTTGTCGGGCGCAACGACCTGGAGCGCCGCGTCGTCATCAACAGCGTCGGCCCCGTGTGGGAAGGCAACCAGGTGTGGTTGATCCTCGGCGGGGGCGCGATTTTCGCGGCTTGGCCGCAGCTCTACGCGGTGTCGTTCTCGGGCTTCTACCTGGCGATGTTCGTGATTCTTTCGGCGCTGATCCTGCGGCCGGTGGCTTTCAAATTTCGCAGCAAGCGCGAAGAGCCGGCGTGGCGTGCGCGCTGGGACTGGGTGCTGTTCTTCAGCGGTGCCGTGCCTGCGCTGATCTTCGGCGTGGCAATCGGCAATGTGCTGCAAGGCGTGCCGTTCCGCTTCTCCGACGACATGCACATCCTGTACGACGGCACCTTCTTCGGCCTGCTGAATCCGTTCGCGCTGTTGTGCGGGCTGGTGTCGGTGGCGATGCTCGTGACGCACGGTGCTGCGTGGCTCACGCTCAAGACCTCGGGCGCTGTGGCGGAGCGTGCGCGCCTCTACGGCATGGTGGCGGCGCTGGCGACCATCGCGCTCTATGCGCTGGCCGGCATCCTGCTGGCATCGTTCATCGGTGGCTACCGCATCACCAGCGTGATCGATACGGTCGGACCATCGAACCCGATGCTGAAGACGGCGGAGTTGCACGCGGCGGCATGGCTCGTCAACTACACCGCGCATCCGTGGACGATGCTCGCGCCGCTGGCCGGCTTCATCGGTGCGGCAGGGGCTTTGGCCGGCCTCGCGTTGCGCCGACCGGCGCTTGCGCTGCTGACCGCCGCGCTCGCCATCGCCGGCATCATCGCCAGCGTCGGCGCATCGATGTTCCCGTTCATCCTGCCGTCCTCGATCGACCCGCGCGCCAGCCTCACGGTGTGGGATTCGTCGTCGAGCCACATGACGCTTTTCATCATGCTGGTCGTGACCTGCATCTTCATTCCCATCATCGTGGCGTACACGACCTGGGTCTATCACGTGCTCTGGGGCAAGGTCGACGAAGTCGCGATCCGCCAAGAGACCGGCCACGCCTACTGACCCGAGCGAGGAACAAACGATGTGGTACTTCTCCTGGATCCTCGGACTGCCCCTGGCGGCCGCCTTTGCCGTGCTCAATGCCATGTGGTACGAGCTGATGGACGACGACGCGATTCGTCGCGAAAAGCTCGATACGCCGGAGCATTCGCACAATCAGGAACGGCTTTAGGGCCGCCGAGGGCGGTGGGTGTCCCGGGGCGGGGCCGAGGGCGGCCCCTTCCGCTCATGTCCCCCGGCCTTCGGCCTCCTCCTTTACTTCGCTGCAGGGGTCACCCACCGCCCTCGGCCTTGGAAGTGTCTGTGCCGTTCGACGGCGCGAGCACGGGTTTGTTGAGGAGGCTTGGCGGGATGATCGTGTCTTTTGCATTGCAACGTGTGGCATTCTTCAGTTGGCCGCTTTCGGGCCACAACCAGACACTCTCGATGACCCCATGACTCTCATCCCCACGTTCATCCTCTGCCTATTCATCGGCGTTGCCGCCCTCCTAAACAAGTTCGCTGCGAAGGGTCGGTTCTTCAATGGCGCTTACTTGTTCCTGTTCATCTCCCTGCCGGCGGCGCCAATCCACTTCGCGACTCACTGGACCATGGGGCTATACGAAGGCGCAGGCACTGCTGCCGGCATCTGGCTGTGGCCATCCCTGTTCGCATGGTGGCTTGGCAAGAAGTTCGTAGCCAAGTACCCGTTCTCGTATCCCTCGGTCCTGTGGACCAAGTCCAAAGCCGCCGAAGAGGAGCAGCCCGACCCCCTTTCCAATGTGGTAACGGGTACCAACGCTGCTACCCCTTCTTGGATGTCTGACAACAAGAAATCCTGGTGGAAGTAACCAGCCGGGGACCGGCACCGCCGCTCCAACGGCCGCTATGGAGCGAGGCGTACAGCCGCTTCAGGCCCGAAGCTGACGGTCGCGCACCCCGATCAACCACGGCCCTTGGATGGCTCAGGCCGGTGGGGTGTACTGCGCAGCGAAGTAAAGGAGGAGGCGAAGCCGGGGGACATGAGCGAAGTAGTGCACCGCGCCGGCCTGAGCCTCGCACCTGCGCTTCTCAAACCTCCTTCTTGTTGTCCTTGCCTCGCCGATCAGACGCTCCTTGGTCGTTGAGGTCGTGCATCTCGCACAAAAGCTCTTGCGCGTGACGCTAGGCATCGCCGGTCTGGGTTTCGAGCAGCGCATTGCGTGGCATTGACAACATAGGTTCGATCTCGCGTCGTCGGCGCTCTTCGGCCAACACGCGAAACATCTCCCAGGCGTCCGACGGTGGCTCGATAAAGATCGCGCTTATTTCCAGGGCGTAGGCGCCGGCACCTCAGCCGCAGCCTCGACATCCACGCTCTTGAAGTCCGCCGGCGACACGATTTCCAGGTATTCCATGTCCGGTGAGTAGTCGAACAAGAAATGCCGGATGCCGGGGCGCTGGTGCACCACGTCGCCGGCCTCGACCAGTGTTTCCTTGTCCTCGTACATGAATTTTGCCCAGCCCTTGGTCATGATGACGATCTGGAAATCCGCCTCATGTCGGTGCCATCCCGTGCCCTCTTCCGGGGGCATGTTCGCCTTGACGAGGTGCGCGATGACGGCGCCGTTGGTGGCTTCGGCCACGCCCAGGTCGCGGTACAGGAAGAAGTCGCGCAGGCCGCCGGGCTTGAAATCGGTGTCGCCGGGTTTGACGTGCGAAAACTTAGTGGCGGTACGGTCCAGCATGAAGCGCTCCTTTGCGTGAATACAGAGGTGGGATTGGCAGGGGTGGGGTTGCTGCAGCGCAGCATGCATAAAGCATTCCCGCTCCGTCGATAATCCGCGACCATGAGCGGCAACACCTTCGGCACCCTTTTCGCAGTCACCAATTTCGGTGAATCCCACGGCCCCGCGATCGGATGCGTCATCGACGGCTGCCCGCCAGGCATGGCGCTGACCGAGGCCGATATCCAGGGCGACCTCGACCGCCGCCGCCCCGGCACCAGCCGCCACGTCACGCAGCGCAACGAGCCCGACGCTGTGCAGATCTTGAGCGGCGTGTACGAAGGCAAGACCACCGGCACGCCGATCGCTTTGCTCATCCAGAACACCAACCAGCGTAGCAAGGATTACAGCGAGATCGCGCAGCAGTTCCGACCCGGCCATGCCGACTTCACCTACTGGAAGAAGTACGGCATTCGCGACCCGCGCGGCGGCGGGCGCTCGTCGGCCCGACTGACGGCTCCGATGGTCGCGGCCGGTGCCGTCGCCAAGAAGTGGCTCTACGAAAAGTACGGCACGGTGTTTCGCGGCTGCATGGCCCAGATCGGCGGCATCGTGATCCCGTTCGAAGGCTGGGAGCACGTGCCCAACAACCCGTTCTTCGCGCCGAAGGCCGATGTGAGCGATCTCGAGGCGTACATGGATGCGTTGCGCAAGGCCGGCGACTCCTGCGGCGCGCGCATCCGCGTGACGGCGAGCAGGGTGCCGGTCGGCCTGGGCGAGCCGCTGTTCGACAAGATGGACTCCGACATCGCCTACGCCATGATGGGCATCAACGCGGTCAAGGGCGTGGAGATCGGTGCCGGCTTTGCCAGCGTGACGCAACGCGGCACCATGCACGGCGACTCGATCACGCCGCAGGGCTTTGCCACCAACAACTCGGGCGGCACCTTGGGCGGCATCACCTCGGGGCAAGACCTCGAAGTGAGCATCGCGATCAAGCCGACGAGTTCGATCATCAGCCCGCGGCAGTCGGTCGACATCAACAACCAGCCGGTCGAGGTGGTGACCAAGGGCCGCCACGACCCGTGCGTCGGCATTCGTGCCACGCCCATTGCCGAGGCGATGCTGGCGCTGGTGGTGATGGAACATGCACTGCGAAATCGCGCGCAGAACGGCGACACCGGTAACTCGGGACGTCGCTCGCGCCCCTTCGGCACGGTCGGTAGCGAGGGCGGTACTTCGGACGAGGCCGAAGGCCCGCAATCTTCTTTTCTGTAGAAATGAATCTGCGGCGGTGATTCATCCGTAAAGAATTGCAGGTGGTCTATTCCGGCCGCCTCCAATCTTCCCGTCACGGAGTTTCATCATGAACATCAAGCTCATCGCAGTTGCAGCAATCACCGGTTTTGCCGCCCTCGGCGCCCAGGCCTTTCAGGGTGAACAGAACCCGCTGCCGCCGCAGCCGTTCGTGTCGACGATGTCGCGCGCCGACGTGCAGGCCCAGGCATACGGCGCGGTGCCCATCACCAATGGCGGCACTGGCACCATCGCGCGTACCGGCATGGCCGATCGCACGGCAGTGCGTGCAGGCGCACGGTCGATCACGTCAGCCGGCGCACAGACCTACGGCGACGGCGACCTGACGGTTCAGACGCGCGTTCGCTGAAAGACGCTTGGCGATCAGTCCAGCTCGTTGCGGCGCGGCATGTCCGCACCGCGGCGCGAGCAGGTGATCGACGACGCCTTCGAGGCGAACTTCAGCATCGCTTCGAGTGCCTGCCTGTCGAGCGACGCCATCGCGGTCGCACTCAGCTTATCCCGCTCGTCGAGCCAGGTCAGCAGCGCTGCTTGAAAAGTGTCACCGGCACCCACGGTGTCCACCACTTTGACCGGTAACGAAGGCACGTCGACCTGCACGCTTTGCGTCCACGAACTCGCGCCATGCCCGCCGCGCGTCACCGTCACCAGCGACACGCCGACCGCAAGCCAGCGCGCAGCCACTTGCTCGGGCGTTTCACCGGGGTAGAGCAGTCCCAGGTCCTCGTCGCTCACTTTCACGAAGTGCGACTGCGCCACCATCTGCTCGACCAGCGCGCGCCAGCGTGACAGATCGGGCTCGACGTTGAGGCGCACGTTCGGGTCGTAGGCGATGAGCCGTTGCGTGTGCTCGCGCGCGGCCAATGCCAGCAACGCAGAGCCGACCGGCTCGACCACCAACGCGTAAGAGCCGAACTGCAGCGCGCGCGTGGTGGGCGGCAAGGCGGGCAGGGTGTCAAAAGTGATTTGCCGATCGGCCGCGCCGGTGCCATGAAACGCATAGCGCGGTACGCCGTGCGCATCGAGGCTGATCACGCTCAGCGTGCTCGGTGCATCGCTTCTGAGCAGCAACGAGGTGTCGACCTGCTCGTCTTGCAGCGCTGTAAGCAGGCGCTCGCCGGCACTGTCGGTCGACAAGCCGGTGAGCAATGCGACTGGCCTGCCCAGGCGCGCCAGCCCGACCGCCACGTTGAAGGGCGAGCCGCCGATGCGTGCATCGAAGCTCAACCCGGTCGGCGTCGATTCGCCCGCATACACATCCATCAGGGCTTCGCCGCAGACCACGAACATTCAATCTCCTTTAAGTGGGTCGCCAGTATAGAAATCGGGTCGGCCCGGCGCCAATACTTCAAATCAGACTGCGCATTGCCTGTGCCGTTTCGCGCAGCACCGGCAGCACGCGCGCCACCGCTTCGTCTGAGCCCTCGTGGCCCATTGGCATCGTGATGTTGAGCGCGCCGACCAGTTCGCCGTGCCGGTCGCGCAGAGGCACCGCGATGCCGCGCGAGTTGAGGTCGAGCTGTTGTTCCGATATCGCCCAACCCTTCGCACGGATGCGCGCCAGCTCGAGCTTCATTCGCTCCTTGCTCGCGATGGTGTGCGAAGTGAAGACCTTGAGCTCGTGCTGTGCCAGCCAGGTCGCCATGTCGGCGTCGCTGCGCAGCGCCAGCATCAGCATGCCCGCGGCGGTCACCTGCGCCGGCACGCGCGCGCCGAGCACGTAGCCGGTGCTCATGCTGCGGTTGGGGCCGTTGCGCGCGATATAGACCACCTCGTCGCCGTCCATCACGCTCAGGTATGCGATCTCGTGCGTGCCGGCTGCGACGCGCTGCAAAAAGGGTTGAACGATGCGCGGCAGCCGTGCCGATTCGAGGTACGACTGACCGAGCCGGAGCACGCGCGGCGTCAGCCAGAAGAGCTTGTCGTCGCTGGCGACGTAGCCCATGTGCTGCAAGGTCAGCAGGTAGCGCCGTGCTGCGGTGCGCGTCATGCCGGTGCGCTGCCCGGCCTGACTGGCAGTGAGCCGCGGGTTGGCATCGTCGAAGGCCTCGATGATGCTGACACCGCGCTCGAGCCCCGCGATCCAGTCGCGCTTTTCCAGCCCGGCGGGCGCCGTGGTGACGTCTTTGGCCATCTCTCTTGTCCTTGCAGTGGTGGGAGAAACCCTGAATTTGCGCGATTAACGTTCTCATTCGTTCGCTGATCGACCGTTTGAACCAGATCGGAATGTACTGCCAGCAGCCCTGTCGATAAAGTCCGCGCACGCCTCACAAGACGGGCGATCGAATAACGCGCAGAGACATTCATGACCTCCACCATTCATGGCAGCACCCAGGCTTACCTGATCCCGGGCGATCCGGTCCGCAACGTGCGCCTGCCGCGGATGTTCAATGCGGTGTTCGAGCGCTTCGACATCGACGCGGTGCTGATGCCGATGCAGGTGCCGCGGCGCGATTTCGCGGTGTTCTTCAAGTCGGCGTTTCTGGCGCGCAACGTGCGCGGCATGGTGATCGCTCCGCCGCACAAGCCGCTGGTGGTCGACCTGCTCGATGGCTGCGGTCTGTTCGGGCGCGTGGCCGGTTCGGTCAACGTGGTCCGTCGCACCGACAGCGATGAGCTCGAAGGCGACCTGTTCGATGGCGAGGGCCTGATCGGCGCGCTCGACCACTACAAGATTCCGTTCCGCGGCAAGCGCGTGCTCATCCTGGGCGCCGGTGTGAGCGCAGCGGCCATCGGTGTCGCTTTGGCCGAGGGCGGCACGGTCAACGGCGCCGAGCACATCGCGCTGCACGACGTCGTGGCGGGCAAGGCGGCCGGGGTCGCAGTCAAGCTCGATTCGTTCTTCGATGCGACGGTGGTTGCGGTCGACAGCAACGACCCGGCCGGCTATGACCTGGTCATCAACGCGACACCGCTCGGGTTGAACGAAGGCGATGCGTTGCCGTTCGATGTAGCGCGGATGGACAACCACGCAGCGGTGTTCGACATCCTGCTGCGCGGCCAGCCGACGCCTCTGGTGCGCGCTGCGCGGGCGCGTGGCTTGCATGCGCAAGCCGGCTTCGAAATGCTGGTGCAGCAGATGCCGCACTACCTCGCCTACTTCGGCTACGCGAAGGCCGCCGAAGCGCTGCGCGACGACGCCGACTTCTTGCGTGAACTGATCTATCCCGCGGCCATGGCCGACGAGATCGAGAACCCGCTGCGATATCGGTGAATCACGCCAAACCACTTTTTCCAACCATAGAGACAAAACCATGGCCATCGCAATGAATGACGTGCGAACGTTCGACAACACGGGAGAACCGGAGGGCGTCAAGACGCCCAGAAAAGCCGCCTTTGCAAGCTGGATCGGCAGTGCGGTCGAGTACTACGACTTCTTCATCTACGGAACCGCGGCAGCGCTCGTGTTCGGCAAGATCTTCTTTCCGACGATCGATCCCAAGCTGGCCACGGTCGCCGCCTTTGCGACCTTCGGCGTCGGCTATGTCACGCGGCCGATCGGCGCGTTTTTCATGGGCCACATCGGCGACAAGTTCGGTCGCAAGAAGGTGCTCACATTCACGCTGCTGCTGATGGGGATCTCGACATTTTTGATCGGGCTGCTGCCCACCTACAACCAGGTCGGCATCGCCGCACCGATCATGTTGGTGGTGCTGCGTCTGCTGCAGGGACTGTCGGCCGCAGGCGAGCAGGCCGGTGCCAACTCGATGACGCTGGAGCATGCCCCGGCCCATCGGCGTGCCTTCTTCACAAGCTTCACATTAAGCGGAACGCAGATGGGCTTCATCCTCGCGACCCTCGTCTTCTTGCCGATCGCGTCGCTGCCTGAGGAGCAGTTGCTTTCATGGGGCTGGCGCATCCCGTTCTTTCTGAGCGCGATCGTGGTCGCGGTCGGTTTCTGGGTGCGCCGCACGCTGCCTGAAACACCGGCTTTCAAGGAGGAGGCCAACGCGAACGCCACCGTCGAACTACCGGCCGCCGTGCTGTTCCGCGACCACACGCCGGCCGTGCTGCGCGTCGTCTTTGGTGCGCTGGTGTCGGTGACGAGCACCATCTTCGGCATCTTCGTGCTCTCGTACGCGGTCAACACGGTGCACATCCCGCGCACCACCATGCTGACGCTGCTGGTCTGCGCCAACATCGTTGCGCTGGCCGCGATTCCGTTGTGGGCGATGCTGTCCGACAAGGTCGGCCGCCGCCCGATCTTCATCTTCGGCGCGCTGGGTTGCGCGGTGCTGATCTGGCCGACGTTGTGGGCCATCAGCCGCGGCGACCTGATGCTGATCTTCGTGTTCGGCCTGCTCACCTCGGGCATCGTCTACAGCGCCGCCAACGCCGTATGGCCCTCGCTCTACGGCGAGATGTTCGACACGCGCGTTCGGCTGTCGGGCATGGCCATCGGCACGCAGATCGGCTTTGCGCTCGGAGGTTTTGCGCCGACCATCAGCGCGGCCATCATGGGCGAAGGCATCAATGGCTGGATGCCGGTGGCGGGGCTCGTGAGCGCAGCATCGGTCATCGCGGCGATCTCGATTTTTACCGCGCCGGAAACGTACAAGGTGCCGATGCATGAGCTCGGCAAGAAGAAGAACAAGGTTGGTGCGTGATGTCGGAAGTGGCGTCGAAGGTCGTCGCGCTCGCTCCGGTGCGCATCGACAGCGGCCTCGTCGAAGGCGTGCGTGACGAAGCAACGGGCCTGTGTGCATGGCGCGGCATTCCCTTCGCGGCGGCACCTGTCGGCGACCTGCGCTGGCGCCCACCGGCACCGGTCGCCGCTTGGGACGGCGTGCGCCGTGCCGACAAGTTCTCGCCACAATGCACGCAGCCGGGCCGCGCGCCGGATTCGGTCTACGCCGAGTATTCCGGCGTGCAGCCGATGAGCGAAGACTGTCTCTACCTCAACGTGTGGACGCCGAACGAACCGGCGGATCGTGGCGGTGAAGCGCTGCCTGTCATGGTATGGATTCATGGCGGTGCCTTCCAGCAAGGCGCGGCTTCCAACCCCGTGTTCGTGCGCGGTGACCTGGCAAAGCAGGGCGTGGTGCTGGTCACCTTCAACTACCGGCTCGGGCCCTTCGGCTTCATGGCGCATCCAGCCTTGAGTGCCGAGGCCGGCGGTGCATCGGGCAACTACGGTCTGCTCGACATGGCCGCGGCATTGCGCTGGGTGCAGCGCAACATCGCCGCGCTTGGCGGCGACCCGGCGCGCGTGACCGTGTTCGGCCAGTCGGCTGGTGCGCATGGCGTGATCGCGTTGATGGCGGCGCCCGAAGCGCACCGCCTCTTCAGGCACGCGATCGCGCAGAGCTTCGGCCTCAACGCGACGCCGAGCCTGGCGACCGGCGAGGCGCAAGGCGTCGAGTTCGCAGGTGGTGCCGATGCCGAGGCCGTCGCGTCGTTGCGCGCGCTCAGCGCAGACGATTTGATGCAGCGCTACCTCGCGCAAGCGCACCGCTTCATGCCGATCGTCGACGGCAAGTTCCTGCAGAAGCCGCTGGCCGAAAGCTTTGCGGCGGGTGAGCAGCAGCGCGTGCCGTTCCTGACCGGCTGGACGCGCGACGAAGGCTCGACATTCCCTGCTGCGTCATCGGCTGCGTCGTTCAAGACGCACCTGCTGAAGCGCTTCGGCGACCGTGCCGCAGAGGCGGAGCGCTTGTATCCCGCGGGCAGCGATGCCGAGGCGGTGACATCGAGCCGCGCGCTCTTCGGTGACGGGCTCTTCGCCGGTGGCGTGGTCGCGGCGGCAAATGCGCAGGCAGCGGTCGCGGCCACTTGGGTCTATCACTTTGCGCAGCTGCAGCCGTTCAAAAAAGGCCAGCGCTATCGCGAGTCCGGCGGTGCAGAACCGGCCGCGAAGCTCGGCGTGTTCCACAGCTCCGAGTACCCGTACATCTTCGGCACCACGCGCGTGCTCGATCGCGATTGGGGCGCGGACGACGACCGCATCACCGCGTCGATGCAGGGCTGGTGGACCAACTTCGCGAAGAGCGGCAACCCTAACCATGAAGGAGACGACCAAGGCCTGACGCATTGGCCGCAGTTCGATCCATCGGGTGCGAGTCAATTTACGAAGCCCACGGTGCTCGAAATCAAGGCTGAGCCCGTGCCCATCGACATCCCGCGCAAAGCCCATCTTTCTTTCTTGCGCTGACCTGCACCGACCTCTTCAGATCGTCACCATGATTTCCGGCAAGACCACGCTCATCGCCCACCTGGGCTTCCCGACCGAAGCCTTCAAGGCGCCGATGATCTACAACCCCTGGTTCGACCAGCAGGGCATCGATGCGGTGGTCGTGCCGATGGGCGTCAAGCCCGACGACTACGCTGCATCGCTCGCGTCGATCTTCAAGTTCAGCAACATACGCGGTGCGCTGGTGACCATGCCGCACAAGGTTTCGACAGTCGCGTTGATGGACGAGGTCACGCCGACAGCGCGCATCGCAGGCGCCTGCAACGCCGTCCTGAAGCGACCCGATGGCACGCTGCTCGGCGACCAGTTCGATGGCGCCGGCTTCGTGCGCGGCGTCGAGCGCAAGGGCCGGCTTTTCAAGGGGACGCGTGTGCTGGTGTCGGGTACGGGCGGTGTCGGCTCGGCCATTGCTGCGTCGATCGCTGCAGCGGGGGCGGCCGAGCTGGCGTTGTTCGACATGAGCGATGCATCGGCCAACGCGCTGGCTGCGCGGCTGCGCGAGCACTACCCCAAGATGGTCGTTACCACTGGCTCCAAAGACCCGGCCGGCTTCGACGTCGTGGTCAACGCGACGCCGCTCGGCATGAAAGACGGCGACCCGTTGCCGTTCGACATCGACCGCATCGCGCCGGGCACCTTCGTCGGCGAGGTCGTGATGAAGTCCGAGTACACGCCGCTGCTGCAGGCCGCCAGGGACAAGGGCTGCGCGGTGCAGGTCGGCACCGACATGCTGTTCGAGATGATCCCGGCGTACCTCGAGTTCTTCGGTTTTGGCACCGCGTCGCCGGACGACCTGCGCGCCGTGGCGCAGTTACGCTACTGACATGAGCATCTTCGAAGGTTTTCTTTCCACATCCGAAACGCTGGCGGCGTTCAGCGACACCAATTTCGTCAGCGCGATGCTGCGCTTCGAGGCCGCGCTGGCGCGAGCGCAGGCAGCAGAGGGTCTGATCCCCGAAGCGGCGGCGCAGACCATCGTCGGCAGCTGCAAGGTGGAGCTGTTCGACGTCGCCAAGATCGTGCGCGAGAGTGGCCGTGCCGGCAGCGTCGCCATCCCGCTGGTCAAGACCCTGCGCGAGGCCGTCGGCCTGTTCAACAAGGACGCCGCGCCGTTCGTGCATTTCGGCAGCACCAGCCAGGATGTGATCGATACGGCGATGTCGCTGGTCACGCGCGAGGCGGTGGCATTGGTCGAAGCCGATCTGGCGAAGGCGGCCGATGCGCTGCTCAAGCTCGCCACGTTGCATGCGACCACGCCGATGCTGGCGCGCACGCTGATGCAGCCGGCGTCTGTCACCAGCTTCGGCTTCAAGTGCGCGGGCTGGGCGGCGCCGCTGGTGCGCAGCCGCCTGCGACTGCGCAGCGCCGCAAAGCGCGCGCTGCAGGTGCAGCTGGGGGGTGCGGTCGGCACGCTGGCGCAGATGCGCCGGCAGGGCACGGCGGTGCGCCGGCGCATGGCGACCGACCTGGCGCTCGGCGATCCCGGCGCAACTTGGCACACGCAGCGCGACGAGTGGGTCGCCCTTGGCTGCGAGCTGGCGTTGATGACCGGCAGCCTCGGCAAGATCGCCGGCGACATCGCGCTGCTGGGCCAGTACGAAGTGGGCGAGGTCGCCGAGCCGAGCGAGCCCGGCCGCGGCGGCTCGTCGGCCATGCCGCACAAGCGCAATCCGGTGGCCTCGATGGTCGCCATCGCGGCCGCGCACCGCACGCCGCAGCGGGTGGCCGCGTTGTTGGCTGCCATGCCGCAAGAACACGAGCGTGCGCTCGGCGCCTGGCAGGCCGAGCTCGCCGAATGGCCGCAATTGCTGATGTCGGCGCACGGCAGCGTGCGAGCGATGGCGAGTGCCTTGCCGGGCCTGCAGGTCGATGCCGCACGCATGCGCGCCAACATCGAGCGGCTGCGTGCCGAGCTGCCGCAAGACGCAGCGGACGAATGGTTCTCGGTCGAGCTGGCCGCCAACGCCGGTGACATCGCGCTGGCCGAAGTCGATGCGCTCAAGGCCCGACTCTCAAGCAAGGAAATTTCGCCATGACCGATGACACCTACGAGTCCGGGCTCGTCAACCGCCGCCGCGTGCTGGGCGATGCATGGGTCGACAAGTCGCTGGCCAATCGCAACGACTTCAACGCCGAGTTCCAGGAGCTCATCACGCGCCATGCGTGGAACGACATCTGGGGTCGGCCGGCGCTGGGCGACAAGACGCGCCGCTACATGGTGCTGTCGATGATGCTGGGCATCCATGCGTACGAAGAGTTCGCGATGCACGTGCGCGCCGCGCTCGATGGCCCGCCCGAGTCGCGCTTGACACCCGACGACATCAAGGAAGTGATCATGATGGCCGCCATCTACTGCGGCGTGCCGGTCGCCAACCATGCCTTCGGCATCGCAGCGGGCATCCTGCGCGAGAAGGGGCTGCTGCCCGCAGGCACACCAGTGACACCGAAACCACCAGGAACACCATGACCCGTCTCAACGTCCTGCGCGAAGGCGAAGGCCCGATCGTCGTGCTGAGCCATGCGCTCGGCTGCGACCTGCACATGTGGGACGGCGTGGCCGCGTTGCTGTCTCGCGCCCACACCGTGTTGCGCTACGACCACCGCAACCACGGCGCATCGGAAATCGTGCCTGGCGACTTGCGCATCGAAATACTGGCGCAAGACGCGGCCGACCTCATCGCGCGCGAGGCCGACGGTGAGCCCGTGCACTTCGTCGGGCTCTCGATGGGCGGCATGACGGCGCAAGCGCTGGCAGTGCGGCACCCGGAATTGCTGAAGACGGTCGTGATCGCCAACTCGGCGGCTCATTACCCCGACCAAGCCTCATGGACAGCCCGTGAGGAAACCGTGCGAACCGGCGGCATCGCAGCCATCGCGCCGGGCGCTGTCTCGCGCTGGCTCACGCCCGGCTACACCAGTACCAAGGACGGCACGGCCGCCGCACAGTCGCTGAAAGACCTGCTGCTGCGCAACGAGCAGCAGGCGTACATCGCAAGCTGCAAGGCGGTCGCGGCCATCGACTTTCGCGAGAGCAACCGACGCATCGCCGTGCCGACGCTGGTCATCAGCGGCCTGCAGGACGAGGCCACGCCGATGGCGATGTCGGAAGCTATGGTGGCGGCCATCCCCGGCGCGCGGCTGGCGACCATCGACGCGGCGCACCTGAGCGCAGTGGAGCGCCCGGTCGAGTTCACGCAGTTGCTGATCGACTTCTGGCGCAGTCTCTGAAAGGAACGCGATGACCGCACTGAAACCTGCGACCGAACTCGCCGCTGCAGCGAGCAAGCCGTATCCCAACGACAGCGCCGAGTACCGCAAGGCACGCACGGCGCTGCTGGCCGAAGAGATCGAGCTTCGACGCCACATCGAGCGCGTCGCCGCACAACGCCGGGCCCTGCCCACGGGCGGCGAAGCGCGCGGCTACGAGTTCAAGGACGAGAACGGCAAGACATTGCCAATGATCGATTTATTCGGTGAGCACGACACGCTCGTCACTTACTTCTGGATGTACGGCCCCGAGCGAAAGCGAGCCTGTCCGATGTGCACCGCGTTTCTCGGCGCGATCGACACCCCGGCGCGCGACATCTCGCAGAAGGTGGCGATCGCCGTGATCGGGCGCTCGCCAGTCGAGCGTCAGTTGGCGTTCGCACGCGAGCGCGGCTGGCGCAACCTCGAGTTCTACGCGACCGTCGGCGACGACTTCGCTCGCGACTATCGCGGGCTCGCGCCGGATGGCAACGAATGGCCGGCGCTCGACGTGTGGGTCAAGCGTGACGGCAAGGTCTTCCATTTCTGGGGATCGGAACTCGGCGGCACGACCGACCCCGGCGAAGACGCTCGCGGTGCTCCAGACCCGACGCCGTTGTGGAACATCCTCGACCTCACGCCAGCGGGGCGCGGCAGCGACTGGTATCCGAAGCTGGCGTATTGAGTTGAGCGGCGCAGTGCCTTTCTACAGTCGCACCCATGGCGTACCGCCTCACATCGAACGACTGATTGCCACCATGCATCGCTCCATCGCGACCGTGTCCCTGAGCGGCACGCTGCGTCAAAAACTCGAAGCGATTTCTGCTGCAGGTTTCGACGGCATCGAACTGTTCGAGAACGACTTCATCAACTTCAACGGCAGCGCGGCTGAACTCGGCCGCATCACCAAAGACCTGGGCCTGTCGATCGATCTGTACCAGCCGTTTCGTGATTTCGAAGCCATGCCGGAGCCGCAATTCCGCCGGAGCCTGGAGCGCGCCGAGCGCAAGTTCGACCTGATGCAAGCGCTGGGCGCGCCGCTGGTGCTGTGCTGCTCGAACACCTCGCCGGCAACGATCGACGACCCTGCGCTCGCCGCGGAGCAGTTGCATGAATTGGCCGACCGAGCCGCGCGTCGCAACCTGCGGGTCGGCTTCGAGGCACTGGCGTGGGGTTGCAAGACCCACCTCTACAGCCAGGCCTGGGACATCGTGCGCCGCGCCGATCATTCGCATCTGGGCTTGATCCTCGACAGCTTTCATACGCTGTCGCTGAAGGACGATCCGGCGGGCATTGCCGAGATCCCCGGCGACAAGATCTTCTTTTTGCAGATGGCCGACGCGCCGCTGCTCGACATGTCGGTGCTGCAGTGGGCACGCCACCATCGCTCGTTTCCGGCGCAGGGCGATTTCGATGTCGTAACGTTTTTCGAGAAGGCGCTGCTGGCCGGCTACACCGGGCCGCTGTCGTTGGAGATTTTCAACGACGTGTTCCTCGAAACGCCGAACCGGCGCACCGCGGTCGATGCGATGCGCTCGCTGCTGTACCTTGAAAGCCAGGTGCGCGATCGTCTTCAAGTGCAGGCCGAGGCGCAGTCGACGACACGCGAAACTTCAACCCGGTCGCAGCGCGTGCGCGACACCATCGAGTTGTTCAGCCCGCCGCCGATGCCGGCACTCTCGGGGATCACATTCATCGAGTTCGCAGCCGGCGAGGGTCCGGCGGGATCGGCCGGCACGCTCGGCGCGTTGCTGCAACAGCTTGGGTTCAAGCGCGTCGGGCAGCATCGCTCGAAGGCGGTCGCGTTGTATCGGCAGGGCGATATCCATCTCATCGTCAACGCGCAACCCGACTCGTTCGCGCGCAGTCGTTTCGAGGCGCACGGCACCACGGTGTGTGCGCTGGGCATTCGCACCGACGATCCACAGGGCGCTGCCGCGCGCGCCACTGCCATGCGCTCGCAGCGGCATGACAGCCCGCTCGGTCCCGACGAAGTGCAGGTGCCCGCCATCGCGGCGCCGGGTGGCAACCTTTTGCACTTCGTGGCCTCGTCGCTCGGCAGCAATGGGCTGTACGAAGCGGACTTCATCATGGAAGACGACGCAGCGCCGACTTCTGGCGCGCCCGTCGTCGGGTTGAAGTCGATCGACCATGTCGCGTTCGGCCTCGCGGTCGATCAGCTCGACACCTGGGTGCTTTTCTCGCGCGCCGTGCTCGGCCTGGAACCCGGCGAGAGCCTGGAGCTGGCCGACCCCTTCGGCCTGATCCGCAGCCGCGGCGTCGCCAACGCCGACCGCAGCGTGCGGCTGGTACTCAACGTGTCGATGAGCCAGCGCACCCGCACCGCGCGCACCGTGAGCGTGACGGGCGGCGGCGCGGTGCATCACATCGCGCTGGCCTGCGACGACATCTTCGAGACGGTCGCTGCGCTGCGTGGGAACGGCGTGCGATTCGTGCCCATCTCCGACAACTACTACGACGACCTGCCGACCCGGCTCGACATCGACGCCGCGCTGCCCGACCGCATGCGCGCTGCCGGCGTGCTGTTCGACCGTTCGGCCACGGGCGACTACCTTCATATCTACACAGAGAGTTTCGAGCAGGGACTGTTTTTCGAAGTCGTGCAGCGCATCGGCGCATACGACGGCTATGGCGCCAGCAACGCACCGGCGCGCATGGCATCGCAGGCGCAGGAGTGAACTTGCCGCATCAAGTTTGTCGAGGGCAAAACCTTGCGCGCGATAAGGGTTGTGGTGCTTGTGAACAATGAAACGATGACAACTCAACTGAAGATCGATTTCGTGTCCGATGTGTCGTGCCCCTGGTGCGCCGTCGGACTCGGTGCGCTCGAAGCGGCGCTGGCTCGTGTCGCGCCCGACGTCAAGGCCGAGCTGCACTTTCAGCCGTTCGAGCTGAACCCGCAGATGCCGAAGGAAGGGCAAGACACCTTCGAGCATCTGAACCAGAAGTACGGCTCGTCGCGCGAGCAGCAGGCGGAGGCGCGAGAGATGATCCGTGCGCGCGGCGCTGCGGTCGGCTTCCAGTTCAGTGCCGGCGGCCGGCCGCGCATCTACAACACCTTCGATGCGCATCGGCTGCTGCACTGGGCCGAGCTGGAAGACGTTAACAAGCAGATCGTGCTCAAGAAGTCGCTGCTCAAGGCCTACTTCACCGACAGCGAAAACCCTTCGGACGCCGAGGTGCTGGTGCGGCTCGCCGGCGCAGCGGGGCTCGACGAAGCGCGTGCACGCGAGATTCTGGCGAGCGACGAGTACGCCGAAGAAACGCGCGAGCGCGAACGCATGTACACCGACGCCGGCATCCACTCGGTGCCCGCGATCATCATCAACAACCAGCACCTGATTTCGGGCGGCCAGCCGGTCGAAGTGTTCGAACGCGCGCTGCGGCAGATCGCCGGCGCGGCCCCGGCGAGGCTGTCGACAGCCTGACTTGTGCGGGCACAAGGAGTAAATTAATTCCCTTTGTGCATTGCGGGTAAAGCAGGTCAACGCCGGTGTGTCCTGGCGGGTTGAGAGGAGGCGGCTGTTGCCGTTGTTCACCCGTCAAGGACACTGACATGAAGACAAGGTTTATCGCGGCACTGGCATTCGCTGCCGCTGCCGTTGCAGCCACTGCGGCGCTTGACGCGGCGCAACATGCCATCGGCGATGTGCGGCGTCACGACATGCGCCGCGAATGACCACCCTGCGCGCAGCGGTCGGCCTCGGCGTGCTCGGTGCCTGCGCGCTGGTGCTCCTGACGGGTTGTTCCACCGGTCCCGGTTCGGGCCGCGCGGTCGCTACGGTCACTCTGCCAGTGGCACCGGTGGACGAAGCCACACGCCTGCTCTGGCTCAATCGGGTGAGCTGGGGCGCCAGCACCGCCACTGAGGCGCAGTTGACGCGCCGAGGGCTCGGCCCGTGGATGCGCGAACAGCTCAATCCACGGCCGGCCGCACTGCCAACCGCAGCGCAGGCGCAGGTCGACGGCATGACCATTTCGCGCACCCCGGTCGACCAGCTCGCCATCGCGCTAGAGGCACAACGCAAGGCGGCCGATGCCTTGCCCGACGAAGACCAGAAGAAGGCCGCGCGCCAGGCCTATCAGCAGGAGCTCAACCGGCTGTCGCGCGAGGCGCAACAACGATTCGTGCTGCGGGCGCTCTATTCGCCGAACCAGTTGCAGGAGCAGATGACATGGTTCTGGATGAATCACTTCAACGTCAACGTGCGCAAGGACAACCTTCGCGCGCTGATCGGCGACTACGAAGACAGCGCCATCCGGCCGCACGCGCTCGGCAGGTTTCGCGATCTGCTCGGTGCCACGTTGCGGCATCCGGCCATGCTGCGCTATCTGGACAACGCACAGAACGCCGCCAATCGCATCAACGAAAACTATGCGCGCGAGCTGATGGAGCTGCACACGTTGGGTGTTGGCAGCGGCTATTCGCAAGCCGACGTGCAGGAGCTGGCGCGCGTGCTCACCGGCGTCGGCGTGACACTGCGCGCGACCGACGAGCCAGCGCCGCGCATGCGTCCCGCGCTCGCGGAGGACTACGTGCGCCGCGGGCTGTTCGAGTTCAACCCGCAGCGCCACGACTATGGCGGCAAGACCTTGCTGGGCCGACCGATCACGGGTCATGGGATGGCCGAAGTCGACGAGGCGCTCGACCGCCTCGCGCGCGCGCCGGCCACGGCCCGCTTCATCTCGCGCAAGCTGGCCGTTTATTTCGTTGCGGACGAGCCGTCGCAGGTGTTGGTCGATCGCATGGCCGACACCTTCACGCGCAGCGATGGCGACATCGCCGCGGCGTTGGCCACCATGTTCTCTTCGCCGGAGTTCAGCGCGTCGCTCGGCCACAAGTTTCGTGATCCGGTCCACTACGCGCTGGCCGGCGTGCGGCTGGCGTACGACGATCGCGTGGTGAAAAATACAGCCCCGCTGATCGGCTGGATCAACCGCATGGGCGAGCCGCTGTACGGCCACGAGACGCCCGATGGTTATCCACTCACGCAATCGGCTTGGGCCAGTGCCGGGCAGATGACCACGCGCTTCGAGATCGCGCGCGCCATCGGTGCCAACGGCGCAGTGCTGTTTCGCACCGACGATGGCGCGCCGTTGGAGCGTCCGGCGTTTCCAGCGCTGGCCGAGTCGGGTGCGGTGCGTGCGGCGTTGCCGGGCTTGGGCGCCGACACACGGGCCGCGCTGGCCGATGCACGATCGCCGCAGGACTGGAACACGTTCCTGCTCGCTTCGCCCGAGTTGATGAATCGCTGACACGTACCGGAGACTCACATGCAACGCCGACATCTTTTGAAGCTCATGGGCGCCGCGCCGCTCGCCGGTGCCGCGGGCCGGCTCATGGCGGCACCTGCCGCCGGCAACGCGAAGCTGCTGGTCGTGTTCCTGCGCGGTGCTTACGACTGCGCCAACCTGCTGGTGCCCATCGCGTCGGGCACCACCGACGACTTCTATCGCAGCGCGCGGCCGACCATCGCAGTGCCACGGCCCGGTCAGCCCAATGGCGCGCTGCCGCTGGATGCGCACTGGGGCCTGCACCCGGCGCTCGCGACCAGCGTGATGCCGTTGTTCCAGAAGCAGCAGGCGGCGTTCATTCCGTTCGCCGGCACGGACGACCTCACGCGCAGTCACTTCGAAACGCAGGACTCGATCGAGCTCGGCCAGGCACTCGATCGCGGCCGCGACTATCGCTCGGGCTTCTTGAATCGGCTGGCCGGCGTGCTCGGTGCCGGACCGCTGACGGCGGTGTCGCCGATGGCCTTTACCGACCAGCTTCCGATCGCGCTCAGGGGCGACGCCAAGGCCGCCAACATGGCGCTCGGCTCGGTCGGCCGCCAGGCCATCGACGCGCGACAGAGCAAGGTGATCGAGGCGATGTATCGCAACACCAAGCTCGCGCAGCCGGTGGTCGAAGGCTTCGCGGTGCGTGACGAGGTACAGCGCGCCGTCAAGGAAGAAATGGAAGCGGCCAGCCGCAACGCGATGACGTCGAAGGGCTTCGAGCTGATCGCGCGGCGCATGGCGCGACTGATGCGCGAACGCTTCGACCTCGGCTTCGTCGATGTCGGCGGCTGGGACACGCACGTGGGGCAGGGCGCCGGCACCGGCTACCTCGCCAACCGCCTGGAGGAACTTGGCCGCGGCGTCGCCGGCTTTGCGGAAGAGATGGGCGACGACGCATGGCGCGACACCGTGGTGGTCGTCATAAGCGAGTTCGGCCGCACCTTCCGTGAGAACGGCAACAAGGGCACCGACCATGGCCACGGCACCGTGTACTGGGTGCTCGGCGGCGGCCTCGCTGCACAGGCCGGCGGTCGCGTGTTGGGCGAGCAGGTCGAGCTGTCGCAAGCCAACCTGTTCCAGAACCGCGACTATCCGGTGCTGAACGAATACCGCGCGGTGTTCGGCGGCTTGTTCGCGCGGATGTACGGACTGTCGCCGGCGCAGCTCGATCGGGTATTTGCGGGGGTCGCGCCACGGGATCTGCGGCTGGTCTAGCTGCGCACAGGCGCTCGCTCAGGTCGCTGGCAGCAACTGCGCTTTCATCCAGTCACGAAACGCGATAAGGCGCTCGTTGTCGATCGCCGACTTGCGATAGCAAATGAAATGGGTGACGCGCTCGATCCGATGGAAAGACGGGCCATCCAGAATCACCAGATCGCCCCGTTCGAGGTCTCGTTGGGCAAAGCGCGTCGTCTCCAAGGCGATGCCCATGCCGTCGACTGCAGCAGCGATAACCATCGAACCCCGATCGAAAGAGGGCCGCGCACCGGCCGGCAGCTTGAGCCCGTTCAGCTTGCACCAATCGGTCCACTGCACCGGATTGACCTTGGAATCGATCAATGTGAATCGCAGCACATCGGCCGGCGTCATCGAGTCACGGCCTTCAAGCAGGCGCGGCGAGCACATCGGCACCGTCGACTCGAGTCCCAGCGGCTCGACCATCACATTGGCATGCGGCGGGGGCAACCCATAGGCGATGTCGACATCGATGTCCGTCGATTTGGCAAGGTCCGCAGGTTCCGCGCTCGACGACATGCGGATCACGATCGACGGATGCGCCGCCATGAACTGCGGCAACCGTGGGCCGAGCCACTTGGCGGCAAAGCTCGGCGAGCAGTGGACCGCGAGTTCGCTGCGGGATTGCAGTGGACGCAGCTCGGCGCACGCATCCTCGATCTGATCGAAAGCCGGACTTAGCTGGTCCAGCAACCTTTGGCCGTCGACGGTCAGCGTCACCTTGCGTACACCGCGCGTGAAGAGCGCACGGCCGAACCATGTTTCAAGCGCGCGCACCTGATGGCTGATGGCGGACGGCGTCAGATGCAGCTCTTCGCCTGCTTGCGTGAAGCCGCCAAGCCGCGCCGCTGCCTCGAAGGCGCGGAGTGCGAAGAAGGATGGAAGACGTCGCATCGGAAGTGCTGGTTTTCACGAGCATAGATGAATCTGTTTCAGCCATTGGGGAACAGTCGTCCTTTGTCAACGCGGCCGCCGATGCGGATGATCTGCGTCTTGCGTGCCCGTCACGACTTGCATTCGCAACCTGCAACACAACCAGCCAGAGACAACAACATGCTCGACATCAAGAAGCGCATTTCGGTTTATCAGCCCGAACAGGTTGGACTGAAGTTCCCCGAGATCCCGACCTTCACCAACCACGCCGAAGAGCGCCAGTACCTGAAGGAACATCTCGTCGCCGCCTGCCGTGCGTTCGCGCAGCAAGGATTCGACTACGGCTTCGCAGGCCACTTGACGATTCGCGATCCGGAGCGGCCGCACCTGTACTGGACCAACCCGATGGCGGTGCATTTCTCGCTGGTCAAGGTGTCGAACCTGATCCTGGTGGACCACGATGGCAGGGTCGTCGAAGGCGACTACGCAGTCAATCGCGCCGGCTTCGTGTTGCATGCCGCGGTGCATGACGCGCACCCCGACATCCTCGCGATGTGCCATGCGCACACGGTGTACGGCACGGCCTTCGCATCGCTCGGCAAGAAGCTCGAACCCATCACGCAGGACGCCGCCGCGTTCTTCGAAGACCACGCGGTGATCGGCGATGAGGCAGGCCAGGTCGCTGTCGAGAAAGAGGCTGGCAACAAGGTCGCCAACGCGTTCAAGGGCGTGAAGGCGGCAATCCACCAAAACCACGGGCTGCTGACGGCCAGCCGCCACAGCATCGATGCGGCGGCCTTCTGGTTCATCGCGCTTGAACGTTGCTGCCAGCAGCAACTGCTGGTCGACGCCAGCGGCGTCACGCCACGACTGGTCACGCCGGAACGCGCGCGCTACAGCCGCGAGCATGTCGGTAGCGAGTTCATCGGCTGGCTGCATTTCCAGACGCTGTACGACCAGATCGCGGCAACGCAGCCGGACATGTTCGACTGAGCCGGACCATGAACACGACGACCTTGCCGCGTGCTGCGGTAGCCACTCCGCGCGCCGACGATGCTGCCTATGCGCGCGTCACATGGCGGCTGCTGCCGCTGCTATTCATCTGCTACGTCGCGGCCTATCTGGACCGCGTGAACGTGGGCTTCGCTAAGCTGCAGATGCTTAACGAGCTGCACTTCAGCGAAGCAATGTACGGTCTGGGCGCCGGCATTTTCTTCATTGGCTATTTCATCTTCGAAGTGCCGAGCAACCTGGCGTTGCATCGCTTCGGCGCGCGTAAGTGGATCGCGCGGATCATGATCAGCTGGGGCTTGATCTCGGGCTGCATGATGTTCGTGCAGACACCGACCTCGTTCTACATCCTCCGCTTTTTCCTGGGTGTGGCCGAAGCCGGTTTCTTCCCGGGGATCATCCTGTACCTCACCTACTGGTACCCGGCCGCACGCCGCGCTAAGGTGACGTCGCTCTTCATGACGGGCATCCCGATGGCCGGCGTGATCGGTGGACCGTTGTCGGGCTGGATCCTTTCTGCCTTCGACGGCGTGCAGGGCATGTCCGGCTGGAAGTGGCTGTTCCTGATCGAGGCCGTGCCTTCCATCCTGCTCGGCGTGCTGGTGCTGCTCGTGCTCAATGACAAGATCGCCGATGCGCGCTGGCTGAGCGAGCGCGAAAAGCAGATGCTGCAAAAGAACATCGACGCCGATGGTGCGCATATCGAAAGCCACTCTGCGTCGGGCGCCTTCCGCAACCCCAAGGTGTGGGTGTTGAGCGCGGCCTACTTCGGCTTCATCATGGGTCTGTACGGCATCGGCTTCTGGTTGCCATCGCTGGTCAAGGCATCGGGCGTGGCGAATACGACGACCATCGGCCTGCTGGTCGCGCTGCCCTATGCGGCCGCGGTGGTCTGCATGATCTGGACCAGCCGCAACTCAGACCGCACCGGTGAGCGGCGCTGGCATATCGCCATCCCGGCGCTTGTCGGTGCTGTCGGTCTGGTGGCGAGCACGCTCGTGCCGCAGACGCCGCTGTGGGCCGTGGTCACGCTGAGCATTGCGACCATGGGCATCCTTACCGGCCTGGCGCAATTCTGGTGTTTGCCACCGGCATTTCTGGGCGGCGCCGCAGCTGCGGCGGGCATCGCACTCATCAACTCGGTGGGCAACCTCGCCGGCTTTGTCAGCCCCTTCATCGTCGGCTGGATCAAGGACGTGACGGGCAGCACCAACAATGGCCTGTTCGTGATCGCGGCGAGTCTCATCGTGGGCGGCGCGATCGTGCTGTCCATGTCCAGGCGGGCGCTGGAACAACGCAGGTAGCGCCTACCGCAATCGCGAGCGCGATTTGGCCGAGTTCACGGTGCGTGCAAGGCCTGCGAAGAGCGGTGGACAATGGCGTTCCCGTCCAAGGAGCCAGTCATGCACCTCACTTTGCAAACCCTTTTCGGTACTGCGTTACCCCTTGCTCAGGCGCCGATGGCAGGCGTGCAGGGCAGTGCACTCGCCATCGCAGTCAGCAACGCAGGCGGCCTCGGTTCGCTGCCCTGCGCCATGCTCGGCGCCGACGCGATCCGTAGCGAGATCACCGCCATCCGCGCAGGCACCGACAAGCCCTACAACGTCAACTTCTTTTGCCACACGCCGCCGGAGCCCGATGCCACGCGAGACGCCGCATGGCGCAGCGCCCTGGCGCCTTACTACCGCGAGTTCGACATCGACCCGAAGAGCGTCGGTGCCGGGCCTGGCCGCAATCCGTTCGATGAAGCGGCGGCGGCCGTGCTGGCCGAATTCCAGCCGCCGGTCGTCAGTTTCCATTTTGGCTTGCCGTCGCCCGCGCTGCTCGCAAAAGTCAAGCGTTGGGGTTCGAAGGTGTTGGCCTCGGCGACAACGCTCGACGAGGCGCTGTGGCTCGAAGCGCATGGGGCCGACGCGGTCATCGCGCAAGGCCTTGAGGCGGGTGGCCATCGTGGTCACTTTCTTTCGCACGACCTTACGCGGCAACTCGGTACCTTCGCGCTCTTGCCGCAGTTGGTGCGCGCGCTGAAGGTGCCGGTGATCGCTGCGGGCGGCATCGCCGATGCCGATGGCGTCGCGGCGGCCATGACGCTGGGTGCCGCGGGAGTTCAGATCGGCACCGCGTTTCTGTTGTGCCCCGAGGCCACGACGACGAGCCTGCATCGCGCGGCATTGCAAAGCGAGGCCGCGCGGCACACGGCGTTGACCAACGTCTTCACTGGGCGACCGGCACGCGGCATCGTGAACCGCGTGATGCGCGAGCTCGGACCGATCGGTACCGCGCCGCCGGAGTTTCCGATGGCGACCGCCGGTATCGCGCCATTGCGTGCCAAGGCCGAAGCGCAGGGCAGTGGCGACTTTTCCCCGCTATGGTCGGGACAGAACGCGACGGGCTGCAAGCCGCTGCCTGCGCACGACATCGTGCAAAACCTTGCCAAAGGCTTTGCGCAATCACTCCTTTCCCATTCTTTCGACCCGACGCCTCCATGACCGAATCCTCCTCGACATCATCTCGCCTGCGCCTGCCGCTTTCTTTTCTGGAGCGGCCTGCCGCTGCCGATGTGGCCGAGCCATGGTTGCTGCTGTTGATGCACGGCGTCGGCAGCAACGAGGCCGATCTGTTCGGACTCGCGCCGCACATGCCGCCGGCGTTCCACGTCGTCAGCCTGCGTGCGCCGAACGTATTGTCACCCGATTCATACGCGTGGTTCTCGTTTCATGTCAGCGCGACCGGTCAGCGCACCATCGACGAAGCGCAGGAGCGCGAGAGCCGTTTCCTGGTCGGCGAGATGCTGGTTTCAGCCGCGCAGCAATTGGGCATTCCGCCGGAGCGCGTCGTCGTCGGCGGCTTCAGCCAGGGCGGCATCATGTCGCTGTCGCTGTTGCTCACGCAGCCTGAAAAAGTTCGCGCTGCGATGGTCTGGCACAGCCGTTTGCTGCCGCAGATCGAAGGCCATTTGGCGCCGCGTGAAGCATTCGAAGGCAAGGCGTTGTGGGTCAGCCATGGCACCGCGGACAACGTGATTCCGCTGGCTGCTGCAGAGCACACGCGCGCCTTCGTCGGCAACCTGCCGATCGCGTTGTCGGGCGCCGACTATCCGGGCGGGCACGAGATTCGGCCGGCAGAGTTGCAGCAAGCGGTGGCTTGGCTGCAGTCGCTGGTTTGAGCGACCGGTTGAGACCAGCTCCGTTCAGTCCAGCCCGTCGAAGTCCGCGTCGTCCGGCCCGATGTGCGCGGGCGAGCGCCAGCCGGCATCGCGCATCGAGCGCGCCACCTGCTTGTCCACGCCCATCAGCACCGCGAAGAGCGCCATGCGCACCGGAATGCCGTTGTCTGTCTGCCGGAAGATCGCCAGCCGCGGATCGTGGTTGAGGTCGATGCTCAAGTCGTTCGCGCCGTCTCGCCCATCGCGCGGCAACGGGTGCATGAGGATGGTGTCGGGCTTGCAGACTGCGTCGACCAGTGCCTTGCGCACCTGAAACTCGGGCGTGTAGCCCTCCATCACTTCGCCCTCTGCAAAGCGCTCTTTCTGGACGCGTGTCGCGTAGACCACGTCGGCACCGCGCAGCCCTTGCTCGAGCGATGAAGTCTGCTCGATGACGTGACCGTTCTGTGCCACCAGCTCCACCAGATAGGCCGGCATTTCTAGCGACGGCGGTGCGATCAGCGTGAACTTGAGGTTGCGATACAGCGACAGCAGCCGGATCAGCGAATGCACCGTGCGGCCGTATTTGAGGTCGCCGACCATCGCGATGTGCGTGCCGTCGACCAGCTTGCCCATGCGCGAGAACTCGCGCTGAATCGTGTAGAGATCGAGCACGGCCTGGCTCGGATGTTCGCCCGGACCATCGCCGGCATTGATGACCGGAATGTTGGTCGCGCGTGCGAACTCCGCCACCGAACCCTGCTCCGGATGTCGGACAACCAGCGCATCGACGTACCCGCTCATCACGCGGCTGGTGTCGTAGATCGACTCGCCCTTGGCCATTGAAGAGAAGGTGAATCCGGTGGTGTCGCACACCGTGCCGCCGAGCCGACAAAAGGCCGCCCCGAAGCTCACGCGCGTGCGCGTGCTGGCCTCGAAGAACAGGCTGCCGAGGACGGCCCCTTCGAGGATGCGCGTGACTTTTTGGCGGCGCGCGATCGGCTGCATCACATCTGCGACCTGGAACAGGTCTTCGAGGCTCCCGCGATCGAATTGCGCGACAGACAACAGTTGCGGTTTGCCTTCGGCTGCGATGCGTTGCACAAGGGGGCGCTGGTCTGTGCTTGTTGATCCCGCTGCCGCTCCGAGTGCTTCGCGTTGCAGGATTTCCGCCACGAACTTGCCGACCATCTCCGGCATGGCGCGCGACTCGCTCGACTCCGATGGCAGCAGCCAGGTGTCGAGGGCGCGTCGGCGCACGCCAAGCCGCTCGGAGAATGCGTCGCGCGTGAGGTTGAGGCGGCGCATTGCGTCGCGGAGGAGATCTTGTTGCTGGCTCATAGGCGAAATATACGCTATGAGCAATGCGAATGCGCGCAGAAAATACGCAATGCGTATATCAATAGCGGGACGAAATGTTCGTGCGACAGACCTGCGAACGGATGCCCTTTGCTACATCTCGTCGATCTGCGTACTCCGCACTTCGCCCTGCGCTGCCAGCGAGTACCGATCGCGCGTCTTCACGTAGAAACTCGCGCCAAAGCGGCCTATCGGAAAGTAGTGCTGCAGCCGCACCCGCCAGTGTGCGGTGTCGATCAACTCGTCGCGCGCATGCATCCACCGCACTTGGCCGATAAAGATCTGACGGCTTTCGGTTTCGAGCGTTTCCCACAACGTGCACTCAAAGGCGACCGGCACTTCGGCGATGCGTGGCGGCTTGACGTAGTTGCTCGGCAATGCAGTGAAGCCGACCACTTCGAGTTCGCTCACATGCGCCGGATGGCGCTCGCCGCAGCGGTGCATCTGCTCGGCAGTGTCTTCGTCGGCCAGATGCACCACGAACTCGCGCTCGCGCACGATGTTGGCTGCGGTGTCCTTGAGCGCGCCATCTTGCAGGCGGTTGACGCTGATCATCACGATCGGCGGCTCTTCGCCCATCATGTTGAACATGCTGAAGGGCGCCGCATTGACCACGCCGTCGGCGCCGAGCGTGGTCACCAGCGCGATGGGCCGCGGCACGATCAGGCTCGCCATGAGTTTGTAGCGCTGATGTTCGGTCAGTTTCGAGAAGTCGATGTCCATCGGGAGTCCATGGTGTGCACATGACGTTACGGCGCGTCATGCTGGCGGGTTTTTAATGGGATGCATGCCCGAACGCGATCCATCAGAGTATTCCAGAGACCCAGCAGAATTCAGGCCAGCGCGCGAGTCGTCGCCGTGGCGCATTGTTATCGCGCTGCTTGTCCTTGCCGCCGCTGCAGCAGCAGGGTGGTGGTACTGGTCGCGACAGCGGCAAACGACACCGCCCGCACCGACTGCAACGGCGCCACAGCCGGACATTCCAGCGACACCTGCGGCACTGCCGGCTGCGCCCGCTGCCACAGGCCCGCAAAACCCGATCGACGCCCTTGCGCAGCCGGACGCGGCGCTGCCTTCGCTGGCCGATTCGAATGCGGCAGTGACCAAGGCGCTGACCGATTTGCTGAACGCCAAGTCGGTGGCATCGTTCCTGCAGATCGATGACTTCGTGCGCCGCTTCGTCGCGACCGTCGACAACCTGCCGCGTGCGCAAGCGCCTTCGCGCATGTGGCCAACGCAACCCACGCCGCAGCGCTTCGAAGTGACGCGCACAGACGAGACGCTGACCCTCGATCCGGCCAATGCCGGGCGCTACACCGCCTTCATCGCGTTCACGGATTCGATCGACAGCGCCAAGGCCGTCGCGGTCTATGCGCGCCTGTACCCGCTGTTTCAGCAGGCCTATGAAGAGCTGGGTTATCCGGGCAAGTACTTCAATGACCGGCTGGTCGCGGTTATCGACCATTTGCTGGCGGCCCCCGAGCCGCAGGGTCCATTGCAGCTCAAGCTGACCGAGGTGAAAGGCACCGTGCCGTCGTCACGGCCGTGGACCCGCTACGAGTTCGCCGACCCGCAGCTCGAGGCGTTGTCGAGCGGGCAGAAGCTGCTGGTGCGAATGGGGCCGGACAACGAGCGGCGGATGAAGTCAAAGCTGCGGGCGTTGCGTGGGCAGGTGGCTACGGGGGAAATGGCGAAGCGTTAGCAAGAGCCGGACGTGCTGTCACTCAACGCCGCTGAATATCCGCCCCGCCGAGGTACACCCGGTTAAACACTGGCGAGATCACCAACTCGTTGATGCACACGTGCGGCGGCATCTCGGCGATGAAGCGAATGGTCTTGCCCATGTCGTCTTCTTGCAGCATGCGCGCCTTGTCTTCTTCGCTCGGCTCGACCGGGCGCTGCTTGAGGATCGGCGTTGATACCTCTCCAGGACACAGCGCGGTGGCGCGCAGACCATTCACGCATTCTTCGATGTTGAACGAATGCGTGAGCGCCATCAAGCCCGCCTTGCTCGCGATGTAGGCCGGCCCGGTGAGGTAGCTGAAGTGCCAGCCCGCGAACGACGCGACGTTGATGATGGTGCCGCGGCGGCGCGCCTGCATGCCCTTCAGCACGGCCAGCGTGCAAAACGTGGCGCCGTTGAGGTTGATCGCCATGACCTGCTCGAAGGTGGCCGCATCGGTCTCTTTCCAGAAGCGCTTCGGAAAGTTGACACCGGCGCTGTTGACCAGGATGTCGACGCCACCGTGCTGCGCCTGGATGGCGGTTGCGACGCGCTCGACGGAGGCGCGATCGGACACGTCCAGCGGCAGGGCCGTGATGCTGCCCGATGGCGCGCCGCGGTCCGCTGCCTGCTTGACTGCCCCAGCGAGTTTGGCTGCGTCGCGCCCCGAGATGACGACGCGGCAACCCGCTTGCGCGAGCGCGACGGCGCCGGCCAGCCCAATGCCGCTGCCACCACCGGTCACCCAGGCGATCTGGCCTTCGAGCAAGCCGGAAAATGTTTCGGTGTCTTTCATGTCTTGTCCTCCACAGTTGTCTCGTACATCTCCACCGGCACGCAACTGCAAAACAGATTGCGGTCCCCATAAACGTTGTCGACCCGCCCAATCGGTGGCCAGTATTTGGCCTGCCGCAATGCGGCCAGCGGAAACGCCCCCAGCTCGCGCGAATACGGGTGCGGCCACTCGGCGCCGAGCAGGCTGGCTGCGGTGTGAGGCGCGTGCTTCAGCGGGTTGTCGTCCTGCGGCCAGACGCCTTCTTCGATGCGCCGGATCTCGCCACGGATGGCGATCATCGCGTCGACGAAGCGATCGAGTTCGGCCAGCGGCTCGCTTTCGGTCGGCTCGACCATCAGCGTGCCTGGCACCGGAAAGCTCAGCGTCGGCGCATGAAAGCCGTAGTCGATGAGCCGCTTGGCGACGTCTTCGGCGGTGACGCCGCTGGTCTCTTTGAGCGGGCGCAGATCGAGGATGCACTCGTGCGCGACATGCCCGCGACCTTCGGCGTTCTGACTGGCGTAGAGCGTGGGGTAATGGTTTTTCAGCCGTGCGCTGATGTAGTTGGCCGACAGGATGGCCGTCTCGGTTGCGGCCTGCAAGCCTTTGGCGCCCATCATGCGGCAGTACATCCAGCTGATCGGCAGCACCGCCGCGTTGCCGAGTGGCGCGGCCGATACGGCACCGACGCCATGCGATGCGATACCGGCCGTCGCATGTCCCGGCAAGAAAGGCACGAGGTCTGCGACCACGCACACCGGCCCGACACCCGGCCCGCCGCCGCCGTGCGGAATGCAGAAGGTCTTGTGCAGATTGAGGTGGCTCACATCGCCGCCGAACTCGCCCGGCGCGGCCACGCCGACCAGCGCGTTCATGTTGGCGCCGTCGACATACACGCGACCGCCGTGCGCGTGCACCAGCACGCACAGTTCCTTCACGCCAGCTTCGAACACGCCGTGCGTGCTCGGGTAGGTGATCATCACCGCGGCCAGGTCAGCACTGTGTTTTTCGCAGGCGCGCCTCAGGTCGTCGAGGTCGACATTGCCCTGCGCATCGCAGGCCGTCACGATCACCTGCATGCCGGCCATCTGTGCGCTGGCCGGGTTGGTGCCGTGGGCCGACGACGGAATGAGGCAGATGTTGCGCCGCTCTTCGCCGCGCGATGCGTGGAACGCCTTGATCGCCAGCAAGCCGGCGTATTCGCCTTGCGAGCCCGCGTTCGGCTGCAGGCTGATGCCCGCATAGCCGGTCGCTTCGCACAGCCAGTCGCGCAGTTGCTGGTCGAGCTCGGCATAGCCCTTGAGCTGGTCGGCCGGTGCGAACGGATGAATGTTCGCGAACTCGGGCCAGGTGATCGGGATCATCTCGCTCGTCGCGTTGAGCTTCATGGTGCAACTCCCGAGCGGAATCATGGTGCGGTCGAGCGCCAGATCCTTGTCGGAGAGGCTGCGGATGTAGCGCAGCATCGCCGTCTCGCTCTTGTGGGTGTTGAACACCGGGTGCGTCATGAAAGCGCTGGTGCGGCGCAGCGCTTCGGGGATGCGCGGCGTCACCTTTTCAGCCAGTACGGCGAAGCGCGGCATCGGCGTGCCGGCCGGTACGAACAGCGCCCACAGCATTTCGATGTCGGTGCGCGTCGTCGTCTCGTCGAGCGAAATGCCCAGGTGCTGTTGCAGCCGATGGCGCAGGTTGACGTTGGCCGCATGTGCGCGCTCGAGGATGTGCGTGGTGTCGTCGCCGCTCTTCACCGTCAGTGAATCGAACGCCGTCGTGTTGACCAGTTCGCGCCCCATCTGCTCGAGCCCTTGCGCCAGCACCGCGGTGAGTGCGGCGACGCGTTGCGCGATGCGCGTGAGCCCGGCCGGGCCGTGATACACCGCGTACATGCTGGCGATGACGGCCGGCAGCACTTGCGCCGTGCAGATGTTCGACGTCGCCTTCTCGCGGCGGATGTGCTGCTCGCGCGTTTGCAGGGAGAGCCGGTAGGCAGTCTGACCATGCGCATCGATGCTCACGCCGACCAGACGGCCCGGCAGCGAGCGCTTGAACGAATCCCGACATGCCAGGTAAGCAGCGTGCGGGCCGCCGTTGCACATCGGCATGCCGAAGCGCTGCGTGGTGCCGCAGACGATGTCGGCGTCCCACTCGCCGGGAGGCGCCAGCAACGTGAGCGCCAGCAGGTCGGCGGCCACGCAGAATGCCGCCCCCTTGGCGTGCGCGTGGCCGGCCAGCGGTCGCAGGTCGTGCACTTGCCCTGTCGTTCCTGGGTATTGCGCCAGCGCCCCGAAGAAATCACCACTGGCCATCATGTGCGGCAGCGTGTCGGAAGCGGTGCTGACCTTGATCTCGATGCCGAGCGGTGCGGCGCGCGTGCGCAGCACTTCGATGGTTTGCGGATGGCAGTCGCCCGCCACCAGAAACACGTCGCTCTTGCTCTTGACGCTGCGCTTGGCCAGCGTCATCGCTTCAGCCGCGGCGGTGGCTTCGTCCAGCATCGATGCATTGGCGATCGCCATGCCGGTGAGGTCGCACACCATCGTCTGGAAGTTGAGCAAGGCCTCCATGCGACCCTGCGAAATCTCGGCCTGGTAGGGCGTGTACGCCGTGTACCAGGCCGGGTTCTCCAGTACGTTGCGCAGGATCACGCCCGGCGTGTGCGTGCCGTAGTAACCCTGGCCGATGAAGTTGCGCGCGACCTTGTTCTTTGCCGCAATTGCCTTCAGCTCGGCCAACGCGCCGGCTTCGCTGATGGGTGGCGGCAGGTCCATCGGCCTGGTGCGACGGATCGATGGCGGCACGATGCCGTCGATCAATTCCTTGCGCGTGGCCGACCCGATGACGAGCAGCATGCGCGCCTCGTCGGCCGCTTCGATGCCGATGTGGCGCGCGATGAATTCGTCTGCGTTTTCGAGTTCACGAAACGAAGGCAGGGAAGGCAAGGAGGGCAGGGCAGACATCGGCATGGTGCGTGATCAGGCTTCGCTGGAAAACTTGTCGTAGGTGGGTGCGTCCATCAGCGCATCGAGCTGCAGTGCATCGGCGAGCTTCACCTTAAAGAACCAGCCGGCGCCGAGCGGGTCGCTGTTGGCCAGCGATGGGTCGGCGCGCAAGGCCTCGTTCACTTCAGTGACCTCGCCCGACAGCGGCATGAAGACGTCGGCCGCGGCCTTGACCGACTCGACCACGCCGGCGACTTCGCCCTGCGCAAAGGTCTTGCCGACTTCGGGCAGGTCGACGAAGACGACATCGCCCAGTGCGTCCTGCGCGTGGACCGTGATGCCGACGGTGACCGGAGCGCCTGCCTCGGCGGCATCGACCCACTCGTGGTCTTTGGTGTATTTGACTGTCATCTGAAAACTCCTTGAGAAAAAAATTCAGCCTCTGAAATAGTGCGTCGGAACGAAAGGCAGCGTGGTCACTTCCATCGGGACCGGCTTGCCGCGCACGATCGCCTGAATGCGCGTACCGGGCTCGGCATAAGCCAACGCGACATAAGCCATCGCGATCGGCCGTTCGGCGGTCGGGCCGGGCAGGCCGCTGGTGACCTGGCCGATGGCCAGTCCGCCTTCGAACGATTCGAGCAGCGTGCCGTCGCGCACCGGGATGCGCTCCAGCGCGACCAGGCCGACGCGCTTGCGCTTGAGCGTCGCGTGGTCGGTATGACCGGCGGCGCCGGTCGAGGCAGTGAGCTGTGCCAACACTTTGTCTGCGCCCGGAAAACCGCCTTCGCGCGCGCCCCCGGCGCGTCGCACTTTCTGGATCGCCCAGTTGAGCGCGGCTTCGACCGGCGTGGTGGTGCTGTCGATGTCGCTGCCGTACAAACACAGCCCGGCTTCGAGGCGCAGCGAGTTGCGCGCACCGAGGCCGACCGGTTGGACCTCGGGTTGCGCCAGCAGCAGTCGCGCGAGCGCTTGGGCATCGCGCGCGGCCACCGAGATCTCGAAACCGTCTTCGCCGGTATAGCCACTGCGGGTGACGAAGACCGGAATCTTCGGGCCGTCGCCGTTGTGGATCAACACCGCACCGCCGGTCATGAAAACGAAGTGGTCGATGCCTGGACACAGGCGCGCCATCGTGGCCGCAGCCTTCGGCCCCTGCAACGCGAGCAAAGCATGGTCGGGCAGCGGCTGGACTTCGCATCGGTTGCCGATCTTGCGCTGGATGTGCGCCAGGTCGGCCACCTTGCAGGCGCCGTTCACGATGACGAAGATCGAGTCGTGTCCTTCGTTGAAGAACATCAGGTCGTCGAGGATGCCGCCCTCGTCGTTCAGCAGCAGGCCGTAGCGCTGCTTGCCCGGCGCGAGGCCGATGACGTCGACCGGCATCAGCGTTTCAAAAGCCGCCGCCGCATCGGGCCCGACCAGCCGCAGCTGGCCCATGTGCGAGATGTCGAACAGGCCCGCGGCGTTGCGCGTGTGCTTGTGTTCGGCGATCAGGCCGGCTGGGTATTGCACCGGCATCGAATAGCCGGCAAACGGCACCATGCGGGCGCCGAGTTCGACGTGCAGATCATGGAGCGGGGTTTTAAGCAAGGCGTCGGTAGCGTCGGATGGGGCAGCGGCCATGGCAATTTCCAGCAAAAAAAGCGCCCGATTTCGCTAGGGACGCGGTGTCGGTTTTTTTACCTGTGCGCCGGTTCCCCGTTCGAGGCCCCTGCGCCTTCGTCGGCCTCGAACGGCGAGGCATTCTCTTGTCCTCTGTCAGTGTAGTGGGTCGCGCCGATCGTGTTGGGTCGGCCGTACCTTGGTGGCGAATTCAGGCCCGCCAGGATGGGGTAACCCCTGTAAATAGCGCGCTAGCACCCGCCAGGCGTTCATTGGCCGAATACTTGTCACGTACGCACCCACGCAAGGAGACAAAGTATGAAAAGACACCGCAAGGCAACCGGCATTGTTCTGGCCGTGCTGTTGACAGGCGCCCAGGCGTCGGCCTTTGCCAATTCGGCACTGGCCAGCAAGTACGGTTGCCTCGGCTGCCATGCCGCGGCCACCAAGCTGGTGGGGCCGGCCTACCAGGACGTGGCAGCGAAATACAGTGGCGACAAGGGAGCCGTCGAGATTCTCATGAAGAGCATCCGGAACGGCGGCACCGGCAAGTGGGGCGATATGGCCATGCCGCCGCAGGCCCAGGTATCCGAGGCCGATCTGAAGCGCCTGGCCACGTGGATCCTCGGTGGTGCTCGTTGAGCACGGGCGTGATGGCAAGGGCTTTCCCTTGGATGTAGCTGGCTAAAACCTGCAGGCTGGAAGCGGGTGCAACACTGGCTCGCCACTCAAAAAAACCGGAGACAAGACATGCGTGTGATTGCTATTGAACCGTTGGCGTTGGCGCTGCCCGACGCAGACTCGTGCACCGAAGACAACGGCAGTGTGCCGAAGATGAATCTGCCGCTGGCACGCCGCAATTTTCTGAAGGGCTCGGGCATCCTGATGGGCACCCTTGCCGCTGGGTCGGTGCTGGCGGCGCTGGCGCCGTCGCGGGCCTGGGCGCTGGAACTGCAGCAGCTCAGCAAGAGTGAAGGGCAGACGCTGATGGCCATGGGCCGGGTGCTGTATCCGCACAAGAAATTGCCCGATGCGGTCTACGCGCTCCTGGTCAAAGACCTGGATGCCAAAACCGAGGCGGTGCCGATGCTGCGCACCGGCATTACCGCGCTCGACGAATCCGCTGGCGGCAGCTTTGTCAAAGCCTCGGCGGCAAAGAAACTGGCGGTGGTGAAAGCGATCGAAAGCACGCCTTTCTTCAACGCGGTGCGTGGTCAATGCGTGACCTCGCTGTACGACAACGACATGGCCTTCGCGGTCTTCGGCTACCCCGGCTCGGCCTGGGAGAAGGGCGGCTACATCACCCGTGGTTTCCAGGATCTCAAATGGCTGCCGGCGCCGACCCTGGCCGCCAGCCCGCCGCCGTTTCTCGGTTGAGCAGCGCCTGCCATCCCGACTATTCATACAAAGCAAGCAGGAGACAGACAACATGGCAAAGTTCGATTCCAGTGACGACTCGGTGGTCGTCATCATTGGTTCAGGTGCCGGCGGCGGCACGCTGGCCAACGAGTTGGCCCAAAAGGGCATCAAGGTGGTGGTGCTGGAGGCCGGCGCACTGCAGTCCAGCGCCACCTTCATCAACGACGAGTGGAAGTCGTTCGGCCAGATCGCCTGGCTCGATAACCGGACCACCTCGGGCAACTGGCGTGTGGCCACCGACTTCCCCAATCTGCCGGCATGGATCTGCAAGACGGTGGGCGGCACCACGACCCACTGGGCCGGTGCGTCGCTGCGACTGCAGGACCATGAATTCAGGGTGCGCACGGTGTATGGCGATATCAAGGGCGCCAACCTGATGGACTGGCCGGTCACGCTGAAGGAACTGGAGCCCTACTACGCACGCGCGGAAGACAAGATGGGCGTGACGCGCACCAACGGCATCCCGGGCCTGCCGGGCAACAACAACTTCAAGGTCCTTTACGCCGGCGCCACCAAGCTGGGCTACAAGGAAGTGCATACCGGCAACATGGCCATCAACAGCCAGCCGCGCGACGGCCGCGGCCGTTGCATGCAACTGGGCTTCTGCTTTCAGGGCTGCAAGAGCGGCGCCAAATGGAGCACGCTGTACACCGAGCTGCCCAAAGCCGAGAAGACCGGCAACATGGACCTGCGACCCGAGAGCCATGTCACGCGCATCGAGCACGACGCGGCCGGCAAAGTGAATGGGGTCGTCTACTTCGACAAGGAGGGCAAGGAACAGCGGCAGAAGGCGCGCATCGTGTGCGTCGCCGGCAACTCGATCGAAACCCCGCGCCTGCTGTTGCTGTCGGCTTCCAATCTGTACAAGGACGGGCTGGCCAACAGCTCGGGCCAGGTCGGTCGCAACTACATGCGCCATCTGACCGGATCGGTTTACGGCATGTTCAAGGATCCTGTCCACATGTACCGCGGCACCACCATGGCCGGCATCATTCGCGACGAAGCCCGTCACGACCCGAAGCGCGGCTTCGTCGGCGGCTACGAACTGGAAACGTTGTCTCTCGGTGTGCCCTTCATGGCAGCCTTCCTGAATCCAGGCGGCTGGGGTACCGAGTTTGCCGAGTACATGGACAACTACACGCGCCTGGCCGGCATGTGGATCGTCGGCGAGGACATGCCGCGCGAAAGCAATCGCGTCACGCTCAATGCCACTTTGAAGGACAAGTGGGGTAGCGCCATCCCCAATGTGCACTTCGACGACCACGAGAACGACATCGCGATGAGAGAGCACGCTTTTCGCCAGGGCCAGCGTGTCTACGCGGCGGCCGGCGCCATCAAGTCGTTTCGAACGCCGCCTTACCCGAGCACGCACAACATGGGCACCTGCCGCATGGGGGCATCGGCAAAAGACAGTGTCTGCAACGCCCATGGCCAGACGCACGACATCGCCAACCTGTTCATCAGCGACGGCAGCCAGTTCACCACGGGCGGCGCTGAGAACCCTACGCTCACCATCGTCACACTCGCGATCCGGCAGGCGGAGTACATCGCCAGCCAGATGACAGCTCGCGCGGTCTGAATTTTTTGTTGTCAATCAAAGGAAGCCGCCATGTGTGAGTTCTTCGTCAACGCCGACCCGATCCTGTACGAGCAGCGCTCGCGTACCGTGCGCATTCACGGCGTGCTCACCAGCTTGCGCCTGGAGAACATGATGTGGGACACGCTGGCCGAAATGGCGGCAGAAGAGGGGCGTACCACCAATGCATTGATCTCGACGTTTCACGACGAGGTCCTGGCGCACCGTGGTGAAGTGCCCAACTTCGCATCGTTCCTGCGTGTGACGTGCATGCGCTACCTGCGGCGCCGGCTGCTGGCCAGCGAGACGCCGCCGCGCATCGTTGGCCCGGCGCCAACGTCGGCCGTATCGGCCGCATCGGCCGCATCGGCAATGGTGCGCCCTTTGGCGGTGGCGACGTCCCGATGAGCTTCACCACCGAAATCCATCCGGGAGTTTGCGCGGAGCCGAATGCAGCGTCGCAGAGCTTCGTGTTCAACCACAGCATGCTGCGCGTGAAGGATCCGGCGGTGGCGCTCGATTTCTACAGTCGCGTGTTCGGCATGCGGGTACTGCGCAAGCTGGATTTTTCGGAGATGCAGTTCTCGCTCTATTTCCTGCACAAGCCAGTGGCTGGCCACGCACCGCCCGACGATGAAGGCGAACGCACCGTGTGGACTTTCAGCCAGACCGGCGTCCTCGAACTCACGCACAACTGGGGCACCGAGAAAGACGTCGACTTCAAATACCACGACGGCAATGCGCAACCGCAGGGTTTCGGGCACATCTGTTTTTCGGTGCCCGACCTGGACGCCGCGGTGCAGTGGTTCGACGACAACGGGGTGACGTACGTCAAGCGCCCCGATCAGGGCAAGATGAAAGACGTGGCCTTTATCAAAGACCCGGATGGTTACTGGATCGAGATCGTCGAGCCGGCCCGGCTTAAGAAGCTGGGTCGATCCTGAGTCTTCGATGTTCGGTGGCATCCCCACGCAATACGGCGCAAATTTTGCGAAGCGCGGCGCGATGAAATCATGGCCCACCACCCGGGTTGGGTATGCCAGCAAGCGCACCCGTGACCGCACCACTCCAGATGGCCGGACAAAACGCATTGGCCGTACCGACCTTGTCGCCCAGTGCATCCAGGCCGCTGCCCAGCAGCTGGTTCGCCCATTCGGTGCTGTTGTTGCGCACGAACGCAAACACATTGGTCATTGCGTCACCCGGTGCTTCCAGCACGTTGTTGCCCAGATTGTTGTTCCACTGCGGATCCCATTGCAGATCGATGCTGCGATCGCTTTTTGGGCCGAAGGCATAGAAGGGATGCCAGTAGATTGGCGACTCCATGCCGACGACGCCTTCTGCCGTCAGCGGAATCTTGCCTTGGGCAAGGTAGTACGCGTCCAGCTGCGTGAGCCTGAAATCGCCCGCGGGCGCGGTGGCGCCATCGGGTGACAGCACCTTGAAGTAGGCCTCGGCGACGAACTGATATCCCTGCAACGCCTTCACGATAAGGCGGTTGGCGATCGGGATGCCCAGTCGATAGCCGTAGTGCACACGCAAGTGCAGCACGCTCGCTTCGCCCAGCGTCTCGTTCGAAATAGCGCCACGCAGTTCGCCGTCGGGCGGCGTCGGGTCGTTGATGCCGGCGCCGGTCGACAGCGCCTTCGCCTTGAAGTCGTAGGGCAAGGGCTTTCGGTAGCGCATCGTGTCGTTCGGGATCTGCACCACCCAGCGGTTCTCGCCGAAGTTCTCGACGAACGACCAGTCGATAAAGGCATGTTGCGTCGGGTTCAGGTACTCGATGCAAGCTGATTCGATCAGGTCCTTGTTGGTGTCGACCCAGCCTTTGACGAGCCCGCCGGGGCTGGCTTCGCGCACATTGAGCGGCATCATTCCCTTGACCAGTCCTTGCCAGACGCTGCCGCGCGTCAGTACGTTGGTGGTGGTCTCCAGTGCCGCGCTGTTCACCGCGCCCCAGCCCTTCGCATTGGGCATGCGCATGATGAAGGGCAGTGGCATGCCGTTGTTGAGCGAGCCGGCCCGCGCGGCCTCGTGCGCTGCGTATTCCAGCGTCAGCCGCGTTCGGTAGATGAGGCCGAACTGCACGAGGCACATCACGAACAGGATGAGCACGGGCAGTGCGATCAGCGTCTCGGTCATCGAGATGCCGTGCTGGCGGCTTCGGCCGCTGGGCCGGTGGGCGGGTCGCGCGGTCATGCGGGTTCCTTTTCGGTTTGCCATCCGTACAAGCTCGTACCGACGAAGAGTCCGAGTGCGCGCGCCTGGCCTGCCGCCAGTTCGAGCACGCTCGCAGCCTTCCGACACATCGCCATGCGCATCGGCGCGAGGCGCTCCGCGATGCGCACGATGCGGCCGGTGCGATCGACGAAGACGACGTCGATGTCATGCCGCATGCCGACCGTGTGGACCGAACTACAGCGCGTGATGAAGAGGCCCTCGCTGCCCTGCAACTCAGGCCGGCCGAGCAACCCGCGCGTGCGGTCCCAGCCGCTTTCGGCAATGCGCACCGGGCCGATCGGCTGCGCCGTCGACGTGGCTGAAAGGTGAACGGCACGCATGGATTCAGTTCGTCCGCGTCGACGCAAGGAACTCCATCACCAGCGGAAAAAAGATGATGATGAAAGTGACCGGAAAAATGAAGATGACCAGCGGCCCGATCATCTTCACCGGCGCCTCCATGGCCAGCTTTTCGGCATGCTGAAAACGCTCGGTGCGGCGCTGGTCAGAAATGGCCGAGAGCGTGTCGGCCAGGCTGGCGCCAAGCGATTCGGCCTGCGTCAGATTCGACACCAGGCTCTTGATGTGCCGGTTGTCGAGCCGGTCGGCCAGTGCGTTGAGGGCGTCCATGCGGCTCGCGCCGGTGCGCATCTCGCGCATCATCCGGTCGAACTCTTCGCCCAACGCACCCTTCGGCCCTTTCTGCACGGCCTGCGCAATGGCGCCGGTGAGGCTCAGCCCGGCCTGGCAGCACAGCGTGATCATGTCGAGGTAGCCCGGGAGGGTGCGCAGGATGTCCTTGTCGCGGCGCTTGCGCCGGTCGCGCATCCACATGACCGGATAGAACCAGCCCAGTACGCAGCCCAGCAGCATGATCCACACCTTGGTGCCTGCCACCGCGTTGAGCATGCCCGCGGTCCACAGGCCGAGCCCGCCGACGATCAGCATCGAGACGATCTGCACCGCGATGAACTCTTCGGCGCGCAGCACGAACTCCAGCCCGGCCAGTTGCAGCTGGCGCTTGCGCTTGACCAGCATCGACGTCGGCATGATTTCCGACACGTGGAACTGCAGGATGTTGATGGCCGGCCACACCACGCGCAGCGCGATAGGCAGCGGGTCCATGTGGGTGCGCTCCGAAGGCCGGGCCTTGCGGATGAGCGCGATGACGTACAGCAGCAGCACCACGCCCGTGGTCGCGCACAGGAAGATGATGAGAAGCAGGATGAGCTGGCGCATCGGGTGTCCTGCTGTCAGATATCGATCGCGACGATCTTGCGGATCATTGCGTAGCCCAGCGACAGCATCACTGCGACCACGCCCAGCACGGCCCAGCCGATGGTGGTGGTGAAGAGCAGCTTCATGCTCGGCTGCATCAGGTAGAGCACACCCATCAGGAACAGCGGAAACAGCGTCATCACGATGCCCTGGATGCGGCCCTGCGCGGTCAGCGCCTTGATCCGGCCTTCGAGGATGGCCTTGCGGCGCAATGTCTCTGCCAGCACCTGCAGCGGCTCCGACAGATTGCCTCCGACTTCCTTGGACACGCGCAGCGCGACCACGACCAGCACGAAGTCCTGGATGTCGAGCCGCTGCGCCATTTTCTGGATCGCATCGTCGAAGCTCACACCCAGCCGTTGCTCCTTCAACACCAGCCCGAACTCCTGCCCCAGCGGTCCTTGCTGGTCGCGCACCAGCACCTGAATGGCCACCGACAAGGCGCTGCCTGCGCGCAATGCGCTGGCGATGAAGAGCAGCGCATCGGGCAGCTCCGATTCGATCAGCTGGCGCCGCTTCTTGCGTTGCCATGCGAACCAGCGCGCCGGCAGAAGGTAGATCAGCACCGCCAGCACCAGCCCGCCGACCAGCCGACCCGACAGCAGCCAGCCGACCGCAGCGCCGGCGATGACCATCGCCATGTGACCCGACGCGAAAGCCATCGCGTGCTGTGCCTGGAACTCCGACAGGTTCAGGGTGCGGCGACCACTGCTCTGCAGCTTCTGCATGACCCTTGCCTTGAAGACCGACGAGCGCTGCAGCACGAGGTATCCCACCAGGCAGAAAAAGCCCATGCCGCACAGCACGGCGCCCGTCAATGCGATCGTATTGGGGCTCATGCCGTTGCCTCGCCGAACATGTAGTTCATGTCGAGCTTCACGCCGTGTTCCTGCAGCCGCGTGAAGAACTCCGGCACCGGCCCAGCAGCGCCAAAATTGCCGACCGTCCGGAAGTCCGCATCGACGCCGGTCTTGCGGAACACGTAGATGTCCTGCATCTGGATCACGCCTTCCGAAAAGCCGGTGATCTCGGTGATCTGCGTCACCTTGCGGCTGCCGCACGGAAAGCGGGTGAGCTGCACGATGAGGTCGACAGCCGAGGCGATCTGTTCGCGGATGGCCGAGACCGGGATGTTCATGCCGGCCATCGTCACCAGCACTTCGAGCCGCGAGACGGCATCGCGCGGCGAGTTCGAATGCAGCGTGGTGAGCGAGCCGTCGTGACCGGTGTTCATGGCTTGCAGCATGTCGAGCGCCTCACCGCCACGGCACTCGCCGACCACGATGCGGTCGGGCCGCATGCGCAGCGAGTTGCGCACCAGGTCGCGAATCGCGATGGCGCCCTTGCCTTCGATATTGGCCGGACGCGATTCGAGCGACACCAGGTTGGGCTGCCCCAGCGAAAGCTCGGCGGCGTCTTCGATCGTCACGATGCGCTCGTCGGGCGGGATGAAGTTCGACACCATGTTCAAGAGCGTCGTCTTGCCGGTGCCGGTGCCGCCCGAGACGATGATGTTGAGCTTTTCCTGCACGGCGATGCGCATGAACTGCACCATCTGCGGCGTGATCGAACCCATCTGGATCATGCCCTCGTGACCCATCCGGTTCTTGGGAAATTTGCGGATCGTGATGCTCGGGCCGCGCAGGGCCAGCGGCGGAATGATGGCGTTCACCCGCGAGCCGTCTTTCAACCGCGCGTCGACCATCGGCGAGCTCTCGTCGATGCGCCGGCCCAGCGGCGTCACGATGCGTTCGATGGCGCCCAGCACCGCGATGTTGCTGGTGAAGGCGACGTTGGTGCGCTCCAGGCGACCGGCACGCTCGATCCAGATTTCGTCGAAGCGGTTGACCATCACCTCGGTGATGGTGTCGTCCTTCAGCAGCACTTCGAGCGGGCCGAGGCCGATGGCTTCGTCGAGCAGCTGCTGGCTCAGCAGGTTGCGGTCGAGTTCGGGTGGCAGGTCGCGCGTATCGCGAATGATCTCGGCGATGAGCGCGCGGATATTCGAGCGCAGCTCTTCGTCCTTCATCTGCGCGGTGTCGATGCGGCGGTTCTCCAGCTGCTGCAGCAAGGTGCGATGCAGCGATCGACGCCAGCGCAGCAACGGATCTTCGAGCAGCGGCGCGGCGGTGCGCACTGGCGCGTCCGAGTCGTTGGGCAGCTCCGCGCCGGCGGGCTGCAGAGAGGCGTCGAGCAAGACCACCAGCGTGTGGCCGCCGATGATGATTTCTTCACCGCCCGCCATCGGCCCGTAGCGCGTTACGCGGTTGCCGTCGACCCAGGTTCCGAACAGGCTCCCCAGGTCCTGCAGGAACACTTCTTCATCGTTCACGACGAACTGCGCGTGCTGGCGCGCCACGTTCCAGCCGGGCAGCACGATGGCACTTGCGCTGTCCTTGCCGATCTGCAGTTCGGGCACGTCCAGCGCGATCTCGCGCACGGGCTGCTGGGGTGAATTGACCAGGACCTTGTGCATCGTGGCGGGCCTCAGGGCGCCTCTTGCTGGCCGGGCGCGAGGGGCGGTGCGCCATCCGGTGTTGCACGGCGCGCGGCACCGTCGCCGGTGGCGGGCTTCGACTGGTCTTCCACCAGGTTGCCGAAGCCGCGGTTGACCTGGTCCTCGATGCGGTTCGCACGCTCGATGCGCGGCGCGCTGTAGTTGGGGTCGACCACGCGCGGCGTGATGAACACGACCACTTCCTGCTCGGTGTCGGTGTCGGTGTCGGCACGAAAAGCGCGCCCGATGATCGGTGCGCGGCGCAGGCCCGGCAGGCCGTCGCTGGCGCGCGACGACTCGCGCTTGATCAGGCCGGACAGCACGATGGTCTCCCCGTCGCGCACGTTGAACTCGGTGTCGGTGCGGCGGATCAGCAGGCCCGGTATGCCCTGCACCGCGACGCTGCGGTCGATGCTGCTCACCTCCGTCAGGATGCTGCCCGACACGTTGCCGGCACCGTCGGCAATGGGCTTGATGTTCAGCCGCACGCCGTAGGGCTTGAACTCGACCGAGCCCGCACCCTGCGTGCTCAGGGCGGGCAGCGGAAACTCGCCACCGGCCAGGAACTTGGCCTCGCCGCCACTGCGGGTCGACAGGTTGGGCGTGGCCAGCAGGAACGCGTTGCCGCGCTGCACCAGCAGGTTGATTTGCGAGCCCAGGGTCGCGGCCACGCCGAAGTAGCTTTGCGGCGTGCGCTGGTTGCGGCTGAGCAGCGCAGCGCCGGCGGGCGTTGCATCGGTGAAGGTGGTGTCGGCCGGCAACACGCGATAGGAGCCGCTCGACGCGATGTCCGAGAACAAGCCCAGGCTGAAGCCGCCGTTGGTCATGCCCTGCCAGCGCACGCCCAGATCGTCGAGCGCCGTCTTGTTGAACTCGACGATGCGCACCTGGATGTCGACCATGCGGTCGAGGCGAATGCGGTCGGCCGTCGCGAGCGACACCACGGCCGGGCTGTAGAGCTGCGCCACGGTGCCCAGCCGCTCGACGGCGCCGGGGTCGAGGTTGCTGCCATCCATGACGATGCGCTCGCCGATGCGGCGGATGTTCACGCCCGTCATTCCCTTGGTGATCTCGCGCAGCTCGGCCTCGATGCGCTCGAGGTCGATGATGTTGACGCGCACCTTTACCTTGCGCACGCGGCCCGCCTTGTCCCACACATGCAGCGTGCTGTCACCCGCGTCCTGCGCGGTGATGAGCATGTTGTTGCCATCGAGCACACGCGCTTCGAGCACCTTGCCGCTGCCGATGGCGACGCGTGCCACGTTCGGCATGCGCACCAGCGCCATCTGGCCGACATAGAGGGTGAGATTGGCCGGCAGGTCCTGCATGACCGTGGCGCGGCTGGCGAGTTGATCGAGTTCGGCGGCGCTGATGGTCGGGCTCGTGGCCGGGCTGTTGGTCGTGCCGGTGGAGGGGGCGGCAGCGCCCGCTGCAGGTGCAACGACAGGCGCAAGAGGCCGGATACCAGGCGAGCGTTCGATCGGCGCGGACATCGGCGGCGATGCTGGCGACCACGTGGACCCGGACGACATCGCAGCCGGCGCGACCGTCCCCGGTGGCAAGGTAGCGGGGCGTTGCTGGGCCAGCGCGGGACCCTGCGCCAACAGGCACCAGGTCGCGGTTGCAGCGGCAGTCGCAGCCAGGCTGCTTCGGCGGACGATCGAACGTTTGCAGTAGGTCAAAGGCAGGGCGCTCTCGGGCGTCATGGATAAGAAATCGGAAGCGCCGGGGTCGATGTTCGACAGCACGGCGGAAAGGAGTCGGGGTCGATGCGGCTTCACCGTGGCGGCGCGGCTGCAGGCTCTGACGGCGCGGGTGCCGCGTTGGCTGCTGCAGCCGCTGCGATCGCTTGTTGCAGCCCCTGGCCCAGCCCCGATCCACCGGCGCCGCTGCGCCCGTTCGAGCCGCCGACGATGTATTCCACGCCCGGCGGCGCTGCTGCGTGAACGGCGGCGGAGGGACGCATGCGGTACGGCCGAAAGCCGTCGACGATGGCATCGAGGTCCATCGCATCGACGCCGGTTCGCATGGTCTGGCGGTCTTCGGGATTGCGCAGCGCGGCCACGATCTTGCCCATGCGCTGCGCCAGGATCAGCTTCTGCGCATCGGCGGGCGCGATGGCCACGGTGACCGTGGAATAGCGCTGCTGCGCATACGGATCGGCCTCGGCCGACACCTCGGAGCGTTTGCGCATCGAAGCGAATTGTTCCGACGTGATCTGGCCGGTGGCGCGCACCTCGACGTCCTGCAGCAGCGGCACCACCACGGCCTGCGTGCCTTCCTTCTGCTTTTCGACCACGTACATGAAATCGATGCGGTCGCCGGCGCGCAGCATGCCGGAGATCGAGCTGATCTCGTCCACCGGAATGGTGATCGCGCGCACGCCGCGCTCGATCTCTTCGGCGAAGACCTTGCGCGGCGCCGCGAAGAACGAGGCGAGCAATGGTTTGCCGGCAGCCACCGGCACCGTCAACTGGCGTCCGGCGAACTGCACGAAGGTCTCGGGCGTGAGCGCGTCGTTGTGCACGTACTCGGTCGGCACCGATCGCTTGGCGACCATGGTCGGCAGCACCACCATGCCGTCGCCGAGCGCCTGGCGCGCCACCACCACGTCGCGTCGCTGGCTGTTGGCGTCCTGTTCGAGGCTGGCGGCAATCTCGCGCTCGCTGGCGCGCAGGTAGTACCAGCCGAGGCCGGCCGCCAGGAGCCCGAGGATCAGTGCGCCGATGAGCGGAGACAACCGCCGAAGGTTCTGCTTGACTTTGAGGAGGCCGGGAGAAGGTTTCATCGATGTCTGTGTAGAGGCGGTAGGGGAGGTCTGCAGGCGGCTAGAGCGGATAGGAAAGGGTGTACGAATACGTCGACCAGGCATCCTGGAAAGCCTTGATCAGCAGACCGACGACCGAGCGGTCGTAGCCCGGTACGGTGGCGAAGAGCGCCACGGCCAGGATGCCGGCGACGATGACGTACTCGGTCATCACCTGGCCGCGTTGATGTCGCCTCATTCAGATCGCTTCATTCGGGCGTCGTCTGGCTGGCGACGACGAAGCAGCTGCCTTCTTGTCGCGCGATGGTCACGACCATTTCCTCGGTGCCACGACGGAACACCAGCGCCGAGCGCGTGCCGGCCTCCACGGTGCGGTCTTGCAGCAGCGCCCAACCGAGCAGCACCATGCGCTCGCGGAGATACAGCCCATTGGTCTCGACGCTCATCCCGTTGGTCAGCATGATGGTGCGGTTGCGTTGTCCGGGATCGAACGAGAGCGTGTCCGACACCACCTGGGAGCCGGGCGGCCGCGGGAAGCCCTTGCCAATGCGCTCGGTGCGCTCCTGCTCGCTCGGGCCGCCTTCTTCGTACAGCGCGGCGCTCGCCAGCCGGCCGAGTGTCTTGCCCGGCGTACCGCGCAACTGAACCGTCACCTGATAGATGCCCATCCGCGCCCCGAGCACGCGCACCTCGCCGACCTGGCTCGCGGCGTAGCCGACCTTGTCCTTGAACCACGTCTCGTACCAGCGCACGACCTCGGCCACCGAAGCATCGGTTTCGAAGCCGCGAATCTGCATCGGCACCGTGTTCTGCTCGATGTACTGCGCGATCCAGTAGCTCCTGGCATCGGGCGGTGGCGGCACCAGCGGCCAGTCGCGTTGCGGTGCAGCGGCCCAGCTCGCAGTCGCTGCGAGCCACAGCGCCACGGCGCCGATGAAGGCGGCGACGCGAATGCGTTGCGAAGCGTGCTGCAGAGCGAACGGCGGTGCGGCGTTCACGGCAGCGTGTTGACCACGGGTGTCGGCGGAAACGCGCGGTAGTAGCGGAACTTGTCCTTGGGGCTGCCGCCATCGGCATCGGCACCACCGCCCGTCTCGGTGGTCGCCTGCGGTGTGATGCGCTCGAAGCGGTCGAGAGGCGTCTTCTCGATCGCATCGCCCGGCGTCAGGCCGAAGGTGAGGTTCGCATTCTTGAAGCCGGGATAGACCTGGCTGATCGCGTATGCGGACTGATGCAGTCCGCTGCGCAGTTGTTGATAGAACACGCTGTCGGTCAGCTTGAGCGGCACCAGGCCCTGGATCTTCTTTTCTTCGCGGTTGGTGCCGCCGGCGTTCCACGCTTCGGTCAGCATCGTGACCTGCTCGGTCATCTCGATCTGCGGCATGAGCGTGAAAGACGCATTGGTCTGCGTCACGTCGACCTGATTGCGCAGGTAGCCGCCGCTCACGAAAGTAAATTTGCCGAGCGACTGCGTGATGATGTTGTTGCCCAGCGCGTTCTGCGCCACCCGGATGGTGTCCCACAGCGTGTCGCTGGCGTTGAGCAGCGAGGGCAGGGTGGCCGCACTCGTGGTGGCCACCACGCGCGTGGTGCGCGCATCGATGGCCGGCAGCGTCGGCTCGAACTCCGCGATGTCCGCCGCATGAATGGTGGCGCCCGCGGTCGCGCGATCTCTGAAGATATGACGGCGCAGGTCGCGGGTCACCTCGTCGTCGGATTTCTTGATGGCACCCGACGCACCCTTGGCCTCGGCCGCGTCGATCGCGTTGGTGCCCGGCATCCACACCGTGCGTTGCCATGCCAGCAGCTTGGCGGCGGCCACGGTCTGCTGGCGCTTGGTGCCGTATTCGGCAATGGCCGGGATCGCTGCGAGCGCGATGGCGGCAAAGCTGATCACGAGCAGGGTTTCGGTCATCGCATGCCCCTGCATGCGTGCGGCGCGGTGTGGGGGCACGGGTGCGGTCTTCATCAGTCGCCGCTGTCTGGTTCGGCCGCGGCACCGATCGCCGCGCCACCCATGGCGATGGCCCGTGCCCACAACGATGGCTCGACGTTGTGCACGTGCCAGTACGGGCTGAAGAGGCTCCGGTGCTCGATGTAGCCGCCGGCAAAACCCACGTTGAATTTTCCGATTTGCGGTGGATCGTCGGCAGAAAAGTCGCGCCGGGCCCAACGGTCTTGCGGCCGCCTGAAGTACACCTGCGAGGTCGACACCGCCTTGATGTAGTCGCCCCCGAAGTTGTCCTTGAGCCCCGCACGAGAACCCTCGGTTGCATCGCCGAAGCCGGCCACCTCCCCGGTGCGGATGCGCTCGGCGCCCTTTTGCACGACCAGGGTGAGGGCCGGGCCCTTGTCGGTGTTCTTGCCCCACTTCAGAGGGTTCTTGCCCTTGAAGCCGTTCTCGCCCAACCAGTTGTCCGACTCGTGGGCGACCATCGGCTCGTGCGCCTTGACGTCGATGAAGCGTGGCATCGACCAGTCCTGCGTGAGGTTGGTGCCGATGCTGGTGCGTGGGCCGTAGTGCAGCTTGGCATCGAACTGAAGCACTGGCCAGGCGCCGGGCAGGATGCCGCCGTTGCGGTTGCCCGCAGCGCGCTCGAACGAGCCGCGGACCATGTAGGCGCTGTCGCCGATGGTGTCGTTCAGCCCGCCGTAGTCGCGCGCTTCGGTCGCAAAGGTATCGAGGGTCAGGCGTTGGCCTTCCCAACTCTTCATCACGTTGGGACCACCCGCCGCGGCGGCGCCGGCGCCGAGTCCGAAGCGACCGCGTGCGATGTCGCTCGCGCCGCCGATGAGGTCGGTGTAGAGCAAGCCGATCGGCAGGCGTATCTCGATGGCGTCGGCCGACTGCCACCGGATGCGGCCCGGTCGTCCACCGAGAATGCCCCGGTCGGCCACCAGTTCGGTCCCGCCGTTCCAGTCGACCAGCCCGCTGATGACGCTGCCCGCCAGATTGGCGAACCCGGGCGGCGTCACCGGGAAATTGCTGACGATGCCTTTGAGCGAACCCGCGACGCCGGAGCCGATCCACGTCGCCCAGTCGGGCAGAAAGCGGCGCTTCTTGGTCCAGTCGTCGCGCGTCGCTTGCGCGGCATGGGCGAAGCGCAGCACCTCGTTGTAGTCGTCCTCGTCGAACGGCCCGCGCGCCGACTGGTGATAGCTCTTCAGGTACAGGCCGAGGTCGGCGACGAACTTGGTCGCGAGGATGGCAGTCTCGCCCGGCGGCACGGTGGCGTCCGGGTCGTTGGCGCGAAGCACGTCGACGATGACCTGCGGCAGTTGCGCGGCCGTGCTGGCGAGCATCGCGACCTGGCTTGCGGAGATGCCCTGGTTCAGGATGCGCAGCACGTCGACGCCGATCTGCAGCGGCTTGGACGCTGGCTCCACGAAGCCTGCAATGCGATCGGCGGTGCGTTGCAGCCGCTGTGCCTGACCCAAGTTGACGACCCACCTGGCTATGAAGATCAGGTCAAAGGGTGGCGGCGTGCGGGCAGCAGTTTGAAGATTTTTCAACCCCTCGAAGCCCTTGGCGATCACACGACCTTCCTGGATGTTGGCCGCGCTGGTGATGAAAGCGCCCATCGAGGTCTGCACGCTGGCCAGCGTCGCGATGCTGGCCTCGTTGGCCGCCATCGCGCGGTTGGTGTACGCAAGGTAGTTGAGGCTGCGGGCGGTGAGCACGCTGGCGCTGTAGGTGGTCGCGTCGGCCGTGTTCTGCAGCTTCATTTTTTCGCGCGTCGCAGTGGCCGTGTTGTAGACCACCAGGATGCTCAAGAAAACGATCGGCAACATCGCCACGATGAAGACGATGGCCTGGCCGGCCTGCCGACCCGGATGTCGATGCCGACCCGTCTGATGCTTCGGCATGTTCGGGCGGGTCATCGGCGCGAGCGCGGGATGTTTGGCGCCTGGTTACTTGGCGCCGTCCGCCGCGCCCTTGGTGTAGGTGCTCATGTTGTAGTTCACATCGGCGTTGGTGGAGCCCTTGCCGGCGGCGGTCTGCGCCTTGGTCACCTCGGCCGAGCCGGTCTTGCCGCCGACCTCCTGCGACATGCCTGCCACCTGGTTGCGCAGCGTCTGCCCGAAGAAGCTGAACACCGCGATCGCAGAGATGGCGATCAGCCCGAGGATCACGAGGTACTCGGTCATGCCCTGGCCCTTGACCTTGATCTTCGAGACGATGTGGCGGCGAACCTGGCTCAGACGTTGGGTATTCATGGAAGCTCCTGTGAAAGACATGATGAAGACACCCTGCAAGGCGATTCCGATGGCGTTCAGGCCATGGTTTGCAGGGCACGCGAATCGAGTCTATGAAGGGGCTTCAGGGACGTTCTGTAGGTTTCTCGCCAACCCCGATACAAAACCGTCGTCAGGTGTAAGTCAGTGTTAACGAATTGTTGCCTGAGGCTCCGCGCTCGGGTTTACAAACCGTCTTCGGCCAGGGCGCCCGAGAACCGGAGATGACTCTGCCGACGGAATTCGCTCGGTGTCACGCCTTTGAGGGCAAGAAACTGGCGGTTGAAGTTCGCGACGTTGTTGAAGCCCGCGGCATAGCAGATCGACGTCACGTATCGATTGGTCTGCATCAGCAGTTGGCAGGCGTGCGTGACCCGCATCTGGTTCACATAGCCCGGAAAACTGGTGCCCGTGGAGCGCTTGAAGAGCCTGCCGAAGCGGCCCGTATTCATGCCGAGTTCGGCTGCCACGATGGCCACGGTCAGCGGTGCCGCCGGGTCGGTGGCGATGCGGGCAACCAGTCCCTGGATCGCTTGCAGATCGCAGTCGCTGGCGTCGTCCGAGTTGGCGCTCGACAGCAGGCGGTAGTCGGTGCACCCCGACAGCTCGATGAGAAGGTCGCAAAAGAGTCGAAATCGCTTGAGGCCATGCGTCGCCTTGATGGCGAGCCAGCTTTGCTCCGCAGCTTCAGCCATGCCGAAGAACTCGATGCCGTGGCAGGCACGCTTGAGCATGCGTGCCGTCTCGTGCAGTTCAGGAAAGGTCTCGGCCCCCATCAAGATCGTGTCCGGTGAAAACTGGATCGCCAGGTCGCGTCGTGCCACGCCGGCAGCAGGTGCGTCGAGCGAAATCCAATTGTGTGGCAACCCGGAGCCGCACAGCACCAGATGACCCGGCTCGAAGGTGCCGATCCAGTCGCCCACGAATGCTTTGCCGGATGTCGCGACGATCAGGTGCAGCTCGAAAACGTCGTGAGAATGCCATCGCGCCAAAGGCGTCGGAAAGCCGTGTTCGATGCATCGCACCAGGCCCGCGGCGTTCGGTGCTTCGTAGCCCAACTCGAGCAGCCTGGAGGATTCCAGTTCGATTTCAGGAAGGCGCTTTCGGGCGGGTCGCCGATGAGGAAATAGCATGTGTGCGTAGCCGCCCTGTTCGATGCAGTGGTCACACCTTAAGCGTGTCGCGTGCAGCGCACCATGCGCTATGCCGCAGTTGGCGTGCCATATGTGCGAACGGGTCAGGTTGCCTAGACAGGTGCAGCCTAGACCTCTCTCATGACAGGAAGGTACACGACCGCGCTGGTCGCAGGCCGGGAGCCGCCGGTTGCGCGAAAGGCGCAATGCGTGTTAACTCGCGCGCGCCGCGCGCGCCTCTCTTGTCAGTGCCCGCCCGGCATCACCATGCGATGGCGGAGCTGATCGGCAACGACCGCGACGATCAGCAATGCGCCGAGCACCACCATCTGCAGGTACGAGCCGACGCTGGCCAGGTTCATGCCGTTCTGCACCAGGCCGATGAAGATCGCGCCCATCACCACGTTGGGCACGCGGCCGATGCCGCCACGCAGGCTGACGCCGGCGATCACGCAGGCCGCGATCGACTCGAGCGCCACCGTGCCGCCCAGATTGGCTTCACCGGTTTCGACGCGGGCCGTGAGCAGCAGTCCGCTGACCGCAGCGAGGCCGGCGCACAGCAGATAGGCGACGAGCAAGACACGACGCGTGTCGATGCCCGAGAGCGCCGCCGCCTTGGCATTGCCACCAACCGCCAGCAGGTGCGTGCCGGTCGGCGTGCGGCCCATGAGGATGCCGATGCCGGCAACGCACACGGCCGTCACCAGAATCGGTATCGGGATGCCGAGCAGCGTGCCGAAGCCGAACAGGTCGCTGAACTCGCTTGGCAAGCCCGACACCGGCACGCCACCCGTCAAGAACAGCGCGATGCCGAAGCCGATCGACTGCACGCCGAGCGTCACGATAAAAGGCGATACGCCGATGAAGGCGATGCCGATGCCGTTGACCAATCCGACCGTGAGGCCGGCGAGCATGCCGCACAGGCAGCCGACGATGACGACGACCCAGGTTGCGTCGGGCAACGCCACGCCCAGGCTTTGCATCGCCATCGCCGACACCACGGAGGTGATCGCCATGACGGTGCCGACCGACAGATCGAAACCACCGGTGACGAGCGCCAGCATCTGGCCGAGCGACACGAGGATGAGATAGACCGACTGGCGCAGCAGATTGACCAGGTTCTGGACGGTGAGGAACTGGTCCGACAGCGTACTGAACACGACGAAGGCGATCGCAAGCATGAAGGGCAACACACCCAGCCGCAGGAACATGCTGCGCAACATTCCAAGAACGCGGTGCGAAACGCCGGAGGCACGTGGGGTTGCCGCCGCGACGGCAGGACTCGGATTCATGACTTGCTTTCGTTGGAGCCGAAAAACAGATTGAGCACACGCGACTCATTGATCGCTTCGCCCTGCAGCTCGCCAGCGATCTCGCCGCGGCACATTACATAGACGCGGTGACTCAGGTGCAGCACCTCGGGCAAGTCCGACGAGATCACGACCACGGCCGCACCGCCTTCGCACAGGCTCTGGATCACCTTGTAGAGCGCGCTGCGCGTGCCGACATCGACACCGACCGTCGGCTCGTCGAAGACGTACAGGGCAGCCTCTCGCGTCATGCCCTTGCCGAAGAGCACCTTCTGCTGGTTGCCGCCCGAAAGCAGCGCGACCGGCCGGTCGAGGTTGCGCGGCGCCAGCTCGACTCGCGCTGCGGCATCGGACGAGAGCTTGCGCGCGAGCCGCTTGCGCAGCCAGCCACCGTGCCCGCGCAGCGGTCCGCTCACCAGCGGCAGCGTGATGTTGGCGTGCGAGGTAAAGCCGAGCACCAGGCCTTCGGCCTTGCGGTCGGGGGGCAGATAGAAGAGGCCTTCATCGAGCAACTTGCGCACGGTGGCGCCGGTACGTTCCTGGCCTTTGAAGGTGACCTTGCCTTCGCTCACTGCATCGAGCCCGTAGATGGCGCGGAACAGTTCCGACTTGCCACAGCCCACGAGGCCGGCCAGCCCGACCACTTCGCCGCGCCGCACCACGAGGCTCGCATTGCGCACGCCGTTGGGCGAGCTCAGGCCTTCGACTTTCAGCACCACATCGCCGGGCCGGTTGGCGATGTGCGGATAGATCTGCTCGATGGCACGGCCACTCATCAGTTCGATGAGCTGGTCGGCGTTGGTCGCGGCGGCATCGACGGTCGTGATCTTCCGGCCGTCGCGCAGCACCGTGATGCGGTCGGCGATCTGCGCGATCTCCTGAATGCGATGCGAGATATAGACGATGCCCACGCCGCGGGCCTTGAGCCGCGCGACGAGCTCGAAGAGGCGCTGCGTTTCCTTGTCGGTGAGCGAGGCGGTCGGCTCGTCGAGGATGAGCACGGAGACATCGCCGCGCAGGCCCTTGGCGATCTCGACCATCTGCTGCTGTGCGCGCGTGAGGCCTGACACCGGCGCGGTGGGGTCGATCTCGAAACCGAGGTCGGCCAGCATGGTTTTCGCACGCTCGCGCACGGCGTTGCGGTCGAGCAGGCCGCCCTTGCGCGGCTCGTCGCCCAGGCTCAGGTTCTGTGCAACGGAGAGAGTCGGGATGAGCGAGAACTCCTGGAACACCGCACTGATGCCGAGCCGCCGCGCGTCGTGCACGTTCGAGAATTTGACGAACTCGCCGTGCAGGCGGATCTCACCACCCGTCGGCGTGTTGGCGCCGGCGAGCAATGAGATCAGCGTCGACTTGCCGGCTCCGTTTTCACCGAAGAGCACATGCACTTCGCCTGCGCGCAGCTCGAAGTCGACATCGTCGAGCGCGAGCACGCCGGGGTAGCGCTTGCTGAGCGCCACCGTCTGCAGCAGCGGGACGGCGGCACTCATCGCGCGGGTCACGAAGCCAGCAGAGCCGGGCTCACTTGACTTCGAACACCGGCTTGAAGCTGGCAGGCGGCAGGATGTCGTCGAGCTTCACCGTCTTGATGTTCGCGCTGTCCACCACGAAGATCTTCGGGCCGACATGCTTGGTCACTTCCTTGCCTTCGAGAAGGCGCACTGCCTGGTCGACCGCGATGCGGCCCTGGATGACCATCGAGTCGGCCGGCGAGGCGACGATGCGGCCCTTCTGGATGCCTTCGTAGACGCCTGGCGTCATGTAGAACGAGAGCACCTTCACCTTCTTGTCGAGGTTGCGCGAACGCAGTACGCCGGTGGCCGCTTCGGCGGTGACCGCGGTGCCGGCCACGTAAGAGAGGTCGGGGTTGGCCTGCAGCGCGTCTTCGACCAGCTTCGACTGGACTTCCTTGCCGGTGTCGCCGTACTTGGGGTCGAGCACCACCACGGCGCTGCCCTTGACTGCGTCCATGAAGCCCTTGTTCGCGGCTTCGACCCAGCTGGCGCCGGCAGGGCCGGGGAACCAGCCGACCTTGACCGAGGGCGAGCCGGCCGGGTGCTTCTTGGCGAGGTATTCGCCGGTGCTCTGGCCCATCGTGTAGAACGAAACGAGCGACTTGGCCGAGATGTCCGGCGAGTTGATGCCGTTGACCAGGTCGATCACCGGCACCTTCTTGGCCGCGGTCGCCTTGATGACGTTGTTCAGCCCATCGCCGGAGATCGCGCCGATGATCACTGCGTTAGCGCCGCGTGAAACGCAGTCTTCGATCTGCGAGACCTGCTTGCTCAGGTTGGTGTAGCCGCCGGCGTCTGCCACCTGCAGCTTCACGCCCTGGCGCTTGGCTTCTTCGATGACGCCGTAGTCGACACCCAGCCAGTACGCATCTTTCATGTGCGGGAACGACACGCAGATGTCCCACTTCTTCGAGGCCTTGGCGAGCGGCTTGTAGTCGATAGGCGACTTCTTGCCGTCGGCCGCGAAGGCCGGCTCGGTGGACTCGGCTTTGTAGGGAAACCAGTCTGCCGCCGAAGCGGTGCCGTGCCACATGGTGGCGGTGGCCATGAGGGAGCTGACGAGCAGCGAGACGCGCAGGGATGAACGGTTCATGGTGGATGCCTTGGATGGATGAAAAGAAACGCTGGGAAAAAAGTGGTTCAAGCGGTGAGAGCGGCACGCAAGTGGGCAAGTCTTTGCCGCTTTTCGGCGCGGGCAGCCAGTGCGCCGGCCATGTCGACTTCGACGAAGCGGGCCTTGTGGTTGGGCTGCATCTGCGCGATCAGGTCCATGTCGGCGCTGATGACCGTGCCGACCATCGCGTAGCCGCCACCGGAGACGGCATCGCGGTGCAGGATGATCGGTTCGCGACCGCCCGGCACCTGGATCGAGCCGTACGGGTAGCCGGCATCGACGATGTTCGAAGGGTCGGCACCGGCACCGAACGGCGGCGTGCGTTCGACGAACTTCAGCGGCGTGCCGTTCTTGTAGCGGTAGCCGATGCGGTCGGCCTCCGAGCCCACGGTCCAGGTGTCGGCGAAGAAACTCTGCATCGACACCTCCTGCAGCTGATGGAAGTACAAGCCCGGCAGCACGCGCAGCTCGACCTCTTTGCCGAGCACCGGCACGAGTTCGGCTGGCGCACGCCTGCCGGCTTGTGCGGCGGATGCGGTGGACGAGATCGCGCCGACCGGCAGCTTGTCGCCCGCCATGAGCTTGCGGCCGTTGAAGCCGCCGAAGGCGCCGAGTCCGTATGTCGAACGGCTTCCGAGCACCACCGGCACATCGATGCCACCGGCCACCGCGATGCACATGCGCGCACCGAGCTTCATGAAGTCGAAGCTCAGCTTGTCACCGGCCTGCACAGAGAATCTTTCATTCCGCGGCACTTCGATTCCGTTGACTTTCACCTTGGCTTCTGCACCGGTCACGGCCACCGTCGCCGGCGCATCGAACTGCAGCTCCGGGCCGAGCAGCGTGCACTCGATGACGGCTGCGCCCGCGTCGTTGCCGACCAGCAGGTTGGCGAGCAGCAAGCTTTGCTGGTCGAGCGCACCCGACAGCGGAATGCCGAGGTTGTAGTAGCCGGGGCGGCCGGCGTCTTGCACGCTGGTCGCGAGACCCGGCTTGAGCACGTCAATCGCCATGGAGCACCTTCAGCAGTTGTGTGTTGTAGCCGTTCGGGTCGACGAGAAATTCCTTGAGCGAGAAGGACACCGGCACGATGCGCAGCGCATAGGTACCGGCTTCGACCTCGGCGATCTGTCGGTCGTATTCGACGCGGTCAATCGGCTTCCACTTGACGATGTCACCCGGCTGAAAGAACACCATCAGGTCCTTGAAGTACGACAGCCGCTGGGCCGGGTCGAAGATCGGTGCCGGCGTGACGCCGAACATCTGGTAGCCGCCTGCGCCGCGTACCGAGTAGATGCAACTGAAGCAGCCGCCGTGGCCCAGGGTGAGCTTGGGCGTGTCGGTGCGCGGGCTCAGGTACTTGGGTACCTCGATCTGCTTTTCGCGCTCGACCATCTGGAACAGAAAAGGCAGGCCCGCCACGAAGCCGACCATCGACACGAACCAGGGTGCATCCGAATGGGCCGTGATGAATTCGTCGACCGAGCCGTGGCCGTTGATGCGGGCTGCGTACTCGATGTCGGTACTGGTTGGGTCCTGGTGCCGCTCCCTGAAACGCATCAAGGTTTCGTGTGTCCACGGGTCGTTGTAGAGCACCGGGATTTCGATGATGCGGGTCTGAAGTTGCAAGGCGCCATCGCCCAGATCGGCCTCGATGGATTGCAGGGTTGCCAGCAACGCATCGGGCGCGATCACGTCGGGGTCGAAGCGCACCAGCAGCGCCGCATTGGCGGGGCAGATCTCGGTCACGCCGGGCAGGGCGCGGCGCTGCAATTCGGTGCAGATCGCCATACCCTTGAAGAACGCGGCCAGCGACATCTCCTCGCTGATCTCGACGAAGAGGTGTTCGTCGCCACCGAAGGTGTAGCGGGCTTTGGCCGGGACAGCAGTGAAGTCCTTCATGTCGCTCATGCGTTTTCCTTCGTGGGCAGGGTGACGGTCAGGGTGACGGGTGTGGTGGCAGGTGGCACGGCGGGTTCCAACGGGTTCGCCGTCAGCCATGTTTCGAGAAAGCCGGTGTGGAACGCGGCCTCGGCCACGGCCGCGTCATCGCACAGCGCGCGGTGGAGCGGAATGGTCGTGTGGATGCCTTCGACCTTGAGTTCACCGAGCGCGCGCCGCATGCGGGCCAGCGCACTGGCGCGGTCGGTGTCGTGCACGATCAGCTTGCCCAGTAGCGAGTCGTAGTAGGCCGGCACCTTGTACCCTTCGTACAGCATGCTGTCGAAGCGCACGCCGGGGCCGCCCGGCACGACCAGCTTCGACACCACGCCAGGGCTCGGCATGAAGTTCTTGGCCGCGTTCTCCGCATTGATGCGCACCTCGATGGCGGCACCCGTGAGGCGTATGTCCTCCTGCTTCAACCGCAACGGCTGGCCGAGCGCGATGCGCAGCATCTCTTTCACCAGATCGATGCCCGTGATCATCTCGGTGACCGGGTGTTCGACCTGGATGCGCGTGTTCATCTCGATGAAGAAGAACTCGCGGGTGTCGTCGTCGTACAGATATTCGAGCGTGCCGGCGCCGCGGTAAGACACCGCATTGGCAAGCCGCAAGGCCGACTCGCATAGCGCAGTGCGCGTGGCTTCGCTGATGGCCGCCGAGGGCGCTTCTTCCCAGACCTTTTGACGGCGGCGCTGCAGCGAGCATTCGCGCTCGAAGCAGTGCACCACGCGCTGGCCATCGCCGAGGATCTGCACCTCGATGTGGCGCGCCTGGCGAACGAAACGCTCCAGGTACACCTCGCCGTTGCCGAAAGCGGCCTGTGCTTCGGCTGTGGCGGTGGTGAACTGTTGCCGCAGTTCTTCTGCGTCTTTTGCGACTCGGATGCCGCGACCACCGCCGCCAGCCGACGCCTTGATCATGATCGGGTAGCCGATGTCTTCGGCCAGCGCGATGGCGGCGTCGGCATCGGTCACCACGCCGACGCTGCCGGGGACGGTCGGCACGCCGGCTTTCATCGCAGCGGCGCGTGCTGCGGCCTTGTTGCCCATGGTGCGGATGGCGTGCGGCGTGGGGCCGACGAACACCAGGCCGGCGGTTTCCACGCGCTCGGCGAAGTCGCCGTTCTCGGATAGAAAACCATAGCCCGGATGCACCGCGCCGGCACCGCTGTCGGCCGCCGCCTGCATCACGGCATCGACGTCGAGGTAGCTCTTGATGGCGTGGGCCGGGCCAATGCGAACCGCCTCGTCGGCCATCTGCACATGGAGGCTGGTCGCGTCGGCATCGCTATAGACAGCGACTGTCTTGAGGCCCAGCTCCTTCGCGGCGCGAATGATGCGAACCGCGATCTCGCCACGGTTGGCGATCAGCAGTTTGTCGAAGGCGGGTTGGACAGAAGCGGCGTTCATGTCGAGCTTCGCTCAGTCCGCTTCGATGATCGCCACCACCTGACCCGGATCGACCGGGTCGCCGTTTTCGATGGCGTAACTCTTCAGCGTGCCGGCCACCTCGGCCGTGACTTCACTGAACTGCTTCATCACCTCGACCAGGCCGAGCACGTCACCGATCGCGACCACGTCGCCCGCCGCTTTGTAGGGCGGCGCATCGGGTGCGGCCTGGCGATAGAAGGTGCCTGGCAACGGGCTCAGGACTTCGTGGGAAACGGACATCGGTAACTCCTGGGGGAAACTGAAACTCGGCTGGGAACTGCGCTCGATGCTCAGGTCAAAGCCAGCTCGGCAATGCCTGCAACGCGGATATTTTTTTCGGCCAGCAAGCTTCGCGTGGCGCGCACCAAGGCGAGCGCGCCGGGCGTGTCGCTGTGAATGCAGACCGAATCGAAGTCGATTGCAAGATCCTGACCATCGACCGTACGCACCATGCCTTCCTCGCAGGCGCGGACCACCTTGCGGGCCACCGTGTCGGGGTCGAGCGCGCCGACGCGGCGGGTGAAAACGATGGAGCCGCTCATGTCGTATTCGCGGTCGGCATAGAACTCGCGCACCACCGGCTGACCGAGTTCGCGTGCCACCCGATAGGTGACCGATGCCTCCATGCAAAAGAGATACAGCTTGGGTTCGATGATCTGCAGGGCCGTGACCAGTGCGACCGACAGCGCCTCGTCGCGCGCCGCATGCATGTAGAGCGCGCCGTGCGGCTTGATGTGCTGCAAGTTCATGCCCGCGAGTCGCGCGAACTCGCGCAGCGCCCCGAGCTGGTAGACCATGTCGTTGACCAGCTCGTCGGCCGGCGCGTTGATGTGGCGCCGCCCGAACCCGACCAGATCGCGAAAGCCCGGATGGGCACCGATACCGACACCATTGTCCCGGGCCAGCAGCACCATCTTGCGCATGATGTTCGGGTCGCCCGCATGGAAGCCGGTGGCAATGTTGGCCGAGCTCACCAGCGGCATCAGCTGCTCGTCGACGCCGTCACCGATGGTCCATGGGCCGAATCCTTCACCCATGTCGGAGTTCAGATCGATGAGCTTTTTCACTTGCGTTCGCCTTCGGTTCGGTGAGCACTCTGCCGGATGGGCGCAGTGCGGAACGGAGATTAGCCAGCGCACATCGGAACGGAAAGCATTGTTTTCAAACGGTGCGATATCTAAAAAACAGATGCGGGTGCGGCAGGTATTCGAGGCTACGCTCGGAAACGAGCGGTTGCGGGCTATCTGAATTTCGCGCTCGGAGCGGCCGTTGCCGCTTGTTCGCTGCCCAGGCTCCCCCTTGCAAGGTCAAGCATGTCTCTCACTCTTCGCCAGCTCAGGTATTTTTCGGCCGTTGCCGAGGTCGGCCGCATCTCCCATGCGGCGCTTCAACTCAACATCTCGCAGTCGGCCGTGACCACTGCGATCCGCGAGCTGGAAGAACTGGTCGGCCAGCAGCTCTTCGAGCGCCATCCGCATGGCGTCGAACTCACGAAAGCAGGCCGGCGTTTTCTGGGTCACGCCTATGCTGTGCTGGCTGCAGCAGACGAAGCCGAGCGCATGCCGCACGACGGCGCACAGGTCGAAGGTTCGCTCACGGTCGCGGCCAGCTACACGGTGTTGGGCTATTTCTTGCCGCACCACCTGCAGCGCTTTGCGCAGCTGCATCCACAGGTCAACGTCAAGGTGCACGAGGTCGCGCGCGAAGCCATCGAAGAAGGCCTCATCACACAGCGCTACGACATGGGCGTGCTGCTCACGTCGAACGTCGTGCTGAGCGAGCTGTCGCTGGAAACCTTCTTCGGATCGCAACGCCGGCTATGGGTGCCGGCCAAGCACCCGCTGCTCGACAAGGCCGAGGTCGCGCTCGCTGATCTGGTCGCCGAGCCGTACATCATGCTCACCGTCGACGAGGCTGCCGCCACCACGCTCAAGTACTGGAGCAAGACGCCGCACCAGCCGGCCGTGCGCATGCGCACGAGTTCGGTCGAGGCCGTCCGCAGCACCGTCGCCAACGGCCTGGGCGTGACCATCCTGTCGGACATGGTGTATCGGCCCTGGTCGCTCGAAGGCAAGCGCATCGAGACCATCAACCTGCGCGACCCCGTGCCGACGATGAACATCGGGCTGGGGTGGAAGCAGGGGACCGAGTTCACTCCCACGATGACGGCTTTCAGGGACTACTTCAGGCAGCTGTTTCAGGACCCGACTTCGGTGCGGGCAGGGCGAGGGCGGCTTTAAGAGTTCCTGAGGAATTCGTCCAGCTGCGCGAATGTCTCTGGCATGGCCTCGTCCATTCCCTCCATCGCCGTGTCGAGCGCTTGCTTCGACGGGTAGAGCTCGCTCATCACGAGCAATATCTTTCCGTTTTTCTCCTCGAAGGTCACCGTCGTGACGGCGCCGTCGGCACTCTCTTCGTTGGTCCAGACGAGGCGAGCATTCGGGATCACTTCGAGGTACTTGCCGTAGAACGCCATGGGCGTCGCGGCAGCCGTGCCGGCGCGTCGAAGCTTCGCGTGATGACCAGCTCGCGATCGGACTTGCGCTCCGAGGTCGTGCGGTTCTGGTTCGTTGTGGGGCCGGGCTCACTCTCTTTTCTTGCGACCATTGCGTTTCTCCTTTCGTTGAAGTTCCTTGATGACGGTGTCGAATGATGGTGGCAATTCTGGATTGCCGCTGACACGATGGTGCGGTAGCCTGCCGGCTCCAATAAAGCCCAGGAGTTATCCGATGCCCCGTCGTTTCGTTCTTGCCGTCGCCACTGTCGGCGCCGCCATTTCAGCCGCCGCCCTGATCGTTGGTTGCGGGGCCATGGGCTCGTCGAGCGGCAACCCGATGAGCTTCTTCATCACCAGCGCCAACCCGGGCAAAGGCGGCGATGTCGGCGGCCTTGCCGGAGCCGACCGCTTCTGCCAGTCGCTGGCTGCGAGCGCCGGAGCGGGCAACAAGACCTGGCACGCCTACCTGAGCACCGCCGCCATGAATGGGCAGCCCGCTGTTAACGCGCGCGACCGGATCGGCGCCGGTCCGTGGACCAACGCCAAGGGTGTCGTCGTCGCCACCAGCGTGGCCGACCTGCACAGCGCCAACGCCAAGGTCGGCAAGGACACCTCATTGACCGAGAAGGGCGAGGTCGTCTCCGGCTTCGGCGATCCGGTCAACCACCACGACATCCTTACCGGCTCGCGTCCCGACGGCACTTTGGCCGTGCCCGATCCCGGCAAGGACACCACATGCGGCAACTGGACCAGGAGTGACGGCGGCTCGGCCATCGTGGGTCACCACGACCACAAGGGCACCAACCCCGATCCGGTCGCCAACGCTTCATGGAACTCCTCGCACGGCACACGGGGCTGCAGCGTCGACCAGCTCAAAGCGAGCGGAAGCGCGGGGCTTATGTACTGCTTTGCGACGAACTGATCCGACTTCAGTGCAGGCAGGGGCGAGGGCGGCTTTGAAGTTGGCCGTTGATTGATTGGTGAGGACTGCGCGGCAGCTTGAGCAGCAAAGTTCAGTCGGTGCTCAAGCTGCCAGAACAAAGCGCTCGATCGTTGCAAGCTCGGCGGCCAGCTTCGCTCGTGCCTGCATGGCGTTGTAGTTGGCTTGCAGGTTCACAAAGAATGCATCGGACATGCCGAAGAACGCCGAAAGGCGAAGCGCCGTATCGGCAGTAATTTCGCGTCCGTCCTTCACGATCGCAGCGATGCGCGTTTGCGGCACGTGGATGGCCTTGGCCAGCCGGTAAGGCGTGATGCCCATAGGGTCCAGGAACTCGGCTTTCAGGATGTCACCGGGCGTTGGAAGAGGAATCAGTTTGTCGGTCATAACGCACTCCATTGCTGTAGCAAAAAAAGGCTCAGTGATAGTCCACGATTTCAACGTCTTGCGGACCAGCGACGGTCCACACGAAACAAACGCGCCATTGATCATTGATGCGAATCGAGTGCTGCCCGGCGCGTTTTCCTTTGAGTAATTCGAGTCTGTTTTGCGGCGGAATGCGCAAGTCGGAAAGAACCATGGCAGCGTCGAGCATCATCAATTTGCGCAGGGCAACCGTCTCGATATTCACCCAGCGGTTTACGCGATTCCGCTGGTAAAGGGCTTCTGTCGAGGCGCCTTTAAAGGATTGGATTGCCATGAATCGGCATAGTAACGCGACGCGTTAGTATCGTCAAGCGTTGCCATCGGCGTCGACATCTGGAGGCATCCATGTCGGACATGGTCTGCCGCCCCGGGCGCTCAAAGGCAAGCGCATCGAGGCCATCAATGTGAGCGATTCGGTGCCGACGATGAACGGGCGCAAGGGAAACCCCTCCTGCTTGCCGCCTTTTCCAATTCATGGCAAAAGCTTGGGCTCTATGTGACTCAAATAAGGTGAACCAACCGTGTGTGATCTGAACGACCAGGAAGAGCTTAAAAAGTACACCCGCCGCGACTTCGGCACGTGGGCCGCATCCGCTGGCATGCTGACCGCGTTGCCCGCCGTGGCCAACGCCGCGGCCGTGACCGAGCGCGAGGTGACTATCACCACCGCAGACGGTACATGCGACGCGTACTTCGTTGCACCCACATCAGGCAACGCACCCGGCGTGCTGGTGTGGCCCGACATCTTTGGTCTTCGCCCAGCCTTCAGGCAGATGGGTCGGCGGCTGGCCGAATCAGGCTATAGCGTGTTGGTGGTGAACCCCTTCTACCGGCAGATGAAAGCGCCAACCGCGGCGCAGGGCGGCCAGACACCGATTGCCCAGGTGATGCCGCTGATGCAGGCCCTGACGCCCGCGATGCATCTGAGCGACGGCAAGGCTTTCGTGAACTGGCTCGATGCGCAACCCCAAGTAGACAAGGCGCGCAAGCTGGGCACCACCGGCTACTGCATGGGTGGACCGATTGCGGTGCGCACAGCCAGCGTGGCGCCCGGCCGCGTGGGCGCGGTCGGAACCTTCCACGGCGCCGCCATGGTGACCGCAGCACCCAACAGCCCGCACCGTCTGGTCGCCCAGACGCAGGCTCAGTACCTGATCGCAGTAGCTCAGAACGACGACGCCAAAGATCCCGAAGCCAAGGCCGCCTTGCGCGCCGCTTTCGACATCGCCAAGCTGCAGGCCGAGGTGGAGGTGTACCCCGCGGCCCACGGCTGGTGCCCGCCCGACACACAGGTCTACGATGCTGCCCAATCCGAGCGCGCCTGGGCGCGCCTGCTGGCGACGTTCGGCAAGGCGCTGGCCTGATGCGGTAGCCGGGTGACGAGCTCAGGAGGGCTCGTCCCGCGGACCATTAAGCGGGGCACCGGTACTTGCCCTGACTTGGTCTTCACGACGTGCGTTCGCCGAGCCGGTAGTGTTGCGGGAATGCTGACTCGCCCCGGGCAAGTGTCCAAGCTTCCGGCTGCACCGCGTCAGACGACACCTTGTCCGACAAGGAGAAGACATGAACATTCTGATGTTCTTGAGCTCGCACGACAAGCTGGGTGACGCCGGCCGCAAGACCGGTTTCTGGCTCGAGGAGTTCGCTGCGCCGTACTGCGTTTTCACCGACGCTGGCGCGCAGGTCACGCTGGTCTCGCCCAAGGGTGGGCCGCCGCCGCTGGACCCGAAGAGAGACGAGCCCGACGCGCAGACCGACGCGACGCGGCGCTTCAAGGCCGACGATGCGGCTCAGTCTGCGCTGGGGCACACCGGCAAGCACGCTGATGTCTCGGGGGGACGGCTTCGATGCTGTCTTCTACCCGGGTGGTCATGGCCCCTTGTGGGACCTGGCGGAGGACAGGAACTCGATCCGCCTGATCGAGGCGACGATCGCCGCGGGCAAGCCGATGGCCGCCGTCTGCCACGCGCCGGCAGTGCTGCGTCATGTCCGTGGGGCGGATGGCGCGCCTCTGGTCAAAGGCCGCAAGGTCACCGGCTGCACTACTAGCGAAGAGGCGGCCGTGCAGTTGAGCGCCACCAAAATTCCAGGCCGCGATCGCCGGCTTCAAGCCGGGTGACCCGATGGACAAGGAGACCACGCTGGCACCGCTGTCATCGTCGCAGGCGCTGAAGACGCTGCTCGGCCACGTCGAAGAAGCGGTCGGCCCAGGAGTTCTTCGGTCCGGTGGCGCTGTTCTTCCGTGTCCCCGACGAAGATGCCGCGGTCGAGCTGGCTAACGACTCGCCCTTCGGGCTGGGCGGTTCGGTTTTCACGAGCGACATCAACAAGAAGCTGATTCCGCGTCGCACTGCGCCGACGTAGGGCAAGACGCGCTGCAAGCGGCAGAATTTCCTTGTTTCAGGCTTGTCACGGAACCGCGACAGGAACCGCGACGGGAGACGCCCGGGACGGCCTCGCGTCAGACCCAACCTTGGCGCCACAGGGTGGCGTCAGTCAGTTCGCGCCATTGCAGCAGATACACCTGCTTGGAATGCACGGCCTCCAGTTCGACCTGCTCGACGCGTATCGACGGCGGCTCGGGCTCGATGACCCGCAGCACCACGAAATGCTTCTCGCGATAACGCGGCGTCACCGCCGTCCACTTTGTCAGCAAAAGCTTTTTTGGGCTGAGCGGGTTCTTTCGCGTGCGGTGTTGGGGCGCTGGCGCTACCGCCCCGGGTTCAGGAATCGATCTCATAGTTGGTGATGGTGCGCCACGGTCAGTCCTGCGGCAGCGCCAGTTCGATCTGTTCATCAGCGGCCCTTCGATCGGCCTGCAGTTCCGAACCCTTCGCCGCCAGCAAAGACTGCATGCACCTCAATTCAATCGGCATATCCTGGGTTGACCCGGTCCAGGACCCGCATCATCGCCGCGAAATAAAGCTGCTCGCGCTCCGAGCGTGAGTGGCTGTCCTTCGGATTGGGGGTGTCGACCCGTTTCACCAACTCCTCGGACAGCAGTGCCAGGGGTCGGCCGGTCGACAGGGCCAACACCTGCGCCTTGCAGACCTTCTCGAGCTTGTAGAGACGTCGATAGGCCTGGGCGACCGTCTCTCCAATGACCAGCACGCCGTGATTTTTCATGAAGAGGATCTGCTTGTCGCCCAGGATCGCAGCGAGGCGCTCGCCCTCACTCAACTCCGCCGCCAAGCCCGTGTAGCCGTCGTCGTAGGCCACGTTGCGGGCGAAGAACGCCGCAGTCTGGCTACCCGGCAACAACCGGTTGTCCTCAAGCATGTTCAACGCCAAGGCCCAAGTCTGGTGCGTGTGCAAGACGACCTTGGCGCCGGTGATTCGGTGCAAGGGTGCGTGGATACAGAACGCGCTCAACTCCAGGTCGCCCTCGCCGTCGAGCACGTTGCCGGTCTCGTCGAACACGATCAGGTCGCTCGCCCGGGCCTCGGACCAGTGCCTGCCGAAGGGCAGCACCATGAACCGATCGTCCCGTCCGGGTACGGTCATCGTGAAATGGTTGTCGATCCCCTCTTCCAGCTCGTCGTAGACCGCCAGGCGGTTTGCCGCGGCCAAGTGAACGCGCGCGCGCCAGGTTTCGTCCGAAGCGTCCAGGTGAGGTGAATCGAGCGTGCGAATCGATACGAGTCGGGACATTGCAAATCTCTCCGGTGAATGGGTTGGATACCCACTGTAGCGACTGGAGAGAAGTCGCGTAGCAAGTCAATCGATGCGGGCGCTGTGCATTTTTCAGATGGGACCGATCGGGTCGTTGAACGTGATGAACTCTTTCAAGCACCCGATCAACACACGAAGCGCGGGTTCGATGTCGGCCTCTTCGACACACGCGTAGCCGAGCAACAGGCCACGCCGTCCGCCGCCGCGCAGGTAGTAGCGCGACAGCGGTCGGGTCAACACGCCGCGTGCTCGCGCTGCGTCGGCGATGGCGACGTCGTCGCATTCGTCGGGCAGGCGCAGCACCAGGTGCAGGCCGGCATTGCTCGATTGCGCATCGAGGAAATCGGTGCCAAGGTGCTGCACGATCAGCGCTACGAGCAACGCACGCCGCCGTGCGTAGAGCACGCGCATCCGACGAATGTGTGCGGCGTAGTGGCCTTGCTCGATCAGCTCGGCGAGGGCCGCCTGCGTGATGGCATGGCCTTCTCGATACAGATCGGCGTGCGCGGTGCGAAACGGCGCGGCCAGCGCGCGTGGCAAAACCATGTAGCCGACGCGCAAGCCGGGGAACAGCGTCTTGCTGAAGGTGCCGATGTAGATCACCGGCGCATCGGCTTCCAGGCCTTGCATCGACGGGATCGGGCGGCCGGCAAAACGGAACTCGCTGTCGTAGTCGTCCTCGACGACCCAGCCCTCCGATGCGCGTGCGATGTCGAGCAACTCGCGTCGCCGCGCCAGGCTCATGACCGAGCCGAGCGGGTACTGATGCGACGGTGTGGTGAAGATCAGCCGTGGCGGCGTGCGTCCGCGCGGCAAGCCGCCATCGACGGAATCGACGGCCTCGACACGCATCGGCCGCACCACCGTCGAGCCCATCTGCAGCACCTTGTGAAAGCCCCAGTAGCCAGGCTCTTCGACCCACACGGTATCGCGCGGATCGACCAGCATGCGCAGCGTGAGATCGACCGCCTGGTGCACGCCTTCGGTCACCAGGATCTGGTCGGGCTCGCAGCGCACCGAACGTGCCACGCGCAGATGCTCCGCGATGGCGGCGCGCAGGGCAGGGTGGCCGCCGCCGTGCGAATAGGTCAGCAGCGCGGGCGCGGGATTGCGCCACAGCCGCGTGAGGATGCGACTGAACTGGCGATGCGGAAACTGCGTGACGTCCGGCACGCCGGGCATGAAGGCGCCCCATTGCAGCGGCGCGGCCGAGGCATTGGCGAGCAACGCCTGTGCGCGGCGAGACAGGCGCACGTCCCCGTTTGCGACGTCGACTTCGGCCGCAGTGCGACCGACCGAGAGAAAGCTTTCCGGCGTGGTCGCAGCGACGAAGGTGCCGCTGCCGACGCGCGAGTGCACATAGCCTTCGGCACTCAGTTGTTCGTAGGCATGGAGCACCGTGTTGCGCGACACGCCGATCTCACGGGCCAGGTCGCGCGAGGCCGGCAACGGCGATGAAGGCGGCAGGCTGGCGTCGAGGATGGCGCCGCGCAGGCAGTCGTAGAGCTGGCGGTTGAGTGCGGTGCCTGCTTCCCGTGGAGCACCGTTCTCAGGCGACATCCGCTGCAAAACGAGGTCCGCGCAAATCGATTTCATGGCCGATTGTGATTGGCTCCATCCGATCGCGCAAAGCGGATCTTTTGTCTGGGGCCAATCCGGCGTCCAATCGGCGCAGGACTTCTGACTTCCTTTTGCCTTCGATCGACTTCACAGGAATTGCCATGACTAACAGCGAACTGCAAACCCGCCGCCTTGCCGCCACACCCCGCGGCGTGGGCGTGATGTGCGACTTCTATGCTCAGCGCGCCGAGAACGCGAGCCTGTGGGACGTCGAAGGCCGCGAGTACATCGACTTTGCCGCGGGCATCGCGGTGGTCAACACCGGGCACCGCCACCCGCGCGTGGTGGCAGCCATCGCCGCGCAGCTGGAGTGCTTCACGCACACGGCCTATCAGATCGTTCCGTACGAGAGCGTGGTCACGCTGGCCGAGCGCATCAACGCGCTGGTGCCGATCAGCGGGCCGACCAAGACGGCCTTCTTCACCACCGGCGCCGAGGCAGTCGAGAACGCCATCAAGATCGCACGTGCGCACACGGGGCGCTCGGGCGTCATCGCTTTCGGCGGCGGCTTTCATGGCCGCACGATGATGACGCTCGCGCTCACCGGCAAGGTCGCGCCGTACAAGGTCGGCTTCGGTCCGTTCCCGGCCGAGGTGTTCCACGTGCCGTACCCCGAGGCACTGCAGGGCGTGACGGCGGCCGATTCGCTGGCCGCGATTGCACGCCTCTTCAAGACCGACATCGAGCCCCAGCGCGTCGCCGCGATCGTCCTCGAGCCGGTGCAGGGCGAAGGCGGCTTCAACGTCGCGCCGACCGAGCTGATGCAGGGCCTGCGCGCGCTGTGCGACCAGCACGGCATCGTGCTCATCGCCGACGAAGTGCAGAGCGGTTTCGGCCGCACCGGCAAGCTCTTTGCCATGGAACACCACGGCGTCGAGCCCGACCTCATCACGATGGCCAAGAGCCTCGCGGGCGGCATGCCGCTGTCGGCCGTGTCGGGGCGCGCGGCCATCATGGATGCGCCGGCGCCGGGCGGCCTGGGCGGCACCTACGCCGGCAATCCACTGGCCGTTGCAGCGGCGCTCGCGGTGCTCGACGTGATCGAAGAAGAGAAACTTTGCGCACGCTCGGTGCGGCTTGGCAAAAAGCTAACGATGCGTTTGCTGGCCGCCAAGGAATCGAATGCCGGCATCGCCGAAGTTCGCGCGCAGGGCTCGATGGTCGCGGTGGAGTTGCGCGACGCGGCCGGTGCGCCCGATGCCGATGCCGTCCGCCGCGTGCAACAACGCGCCATGGCGCAGGGCCTGTTGCTGCTCAGCTGCGGCATGTACGGCAACGTGATCCGCTTTCTCTACCCGTTGACCATCCCCGATGCGCTGTTCGACCGCGCGCTGGACATCATCGACGACGCGCTGAACGCCCGGCCCAGTCAGGTGACCCGGACTACATCCCCACGTAGTTCGGTCCGCCGCCGCCTTCGGGCGTGACCCACACGATGTTTTGCGTCGGGTCCTTGATGTCGCAGGTCTTGCAGTGCACGCAGTTCTGCGCGTTGATCTGCAACCGCTCCTTGCCGGCGTTCGCCTCGTCGGCCACGTACTCGTAGACGCCGGCCGGGCAATAGCGCTGCTCCGGGCCCGCGTACTCGGGCAGGTTGATGCGGGTCGGCACAGTCGGGTCTTTCAGCGTCAGGTGCGCGGGCTGATTTTCCTCATGGTTCGTGTTGCTCACGAACACCGACGAGAGCCGGTCGAAGGTCAGCTTGCCGTCCGGCCGCGGATAAACGATTTTCTTTGAAGAGGCCGCCTTCTTCAGCCGTACGTGGTCGGCCTCTTTGCGGTGGATGGTCCATGGGATCTTGCCGCGCAGCACCAGCTGCTCGATGCCGGTCATCACCGTGCCGACAGCCAGACCCTTCTTGAACCACTGCTTGAAGTTGCGTGCCTTGTTGAGTTCGGTGTGCAGCCAGCTCCGCTCGAAAGCTGCCGGGTAGGCGACGAGCTCGTCGTGCTGCCGCCCGGCCTGCACCGCCTCGAATGCCGCTTCGGCCGCCAGCATGCCGGTCTTGAGCGCGGCATGGCTGCCCTTGATGCGGCTCGCGTTCAGGTAGCCGGCTTCGCAGCCGACCAGCACGCCACCGGGAAACACCGTCTTGGGCAGCGAGAGCAGACCACCGGCGGTGATGGCACGGGCGCCGTAGCTCAGGCGCTTGGGGGCCTTCAAGCCTTTGTCTTGTCCTTCGAAGTACCAGCGGATCTTCGGGTGCGTCTTGAAGCGCTGGAACTCCTCGAACGGGCTCATGTACGGGTTCTGGTAGTCGAGCCCGACCACGTAGCCGACGATCAGCTGGTTGTTCTCCGCGTGGTAGACGAAAGAGCCGCCGTAGGTGTCGTTCGGCAGCGGCCAGCCGGCCGTGTGGATGGCCAGGCCGGGCTGGTGGCGTGCCGGGTCGATCTCCCACAGCTCCTTGATGCCGATGCCGTAGCTCTGCGGATCCTTGCCGTCGTCCAGCTTGTATTTGGCGATGAGCTGGCGGCCCAGGTGTCCGCGCGAGCCTTCGGCGAACACGGTGTATTTGCCGTGCAGTTCCATGCCGAGCTGGAAGCTGTCGGTCGGCTCGCCGTCCTTGCCTAGCCCCAAATTGCCGGTGGCCACGCCGCGCACCTTGCCGTCGTCGGTGTAGAGCACTTCGGCGGCCGGGAAGCCGGGGAAGATTTCGACGCCCAGGTTTTCGGCCTGTTGCGCCAGCCACTTGGTGAAGTTGCCCAGGCTGATGATGTAGTTGCCGTGGTTCTGGAAGTTGCCCGGCAGCATGAAATTGGGGGTACGCACGCCGCCTTTTTCGCTGAGCAGCAGGAAGGCGTCTTCGGTCACCGGCTGGTTCAGCGGCGCACCCATCTCGCGCCAGGTCGGAAAGAGCTCGTCCAGGCCGCGCGGGTCCATGATGGCGCCCGACAAGATGTGCGCGCCAGGCTCGGAGCCTTTTTCGAGCACGACGACCGAGATCTCTTTCTCCTGTTCGGCCGCGAGCTGCTTCAGCCGGACTGCGGTGGCCAGGCCCGCCGGGCCGCCACCGACGATCACCACGTCGTATTCCATGGCTTCACGGGGGCCGAACTGGGCGAGGATTTCGTCGTGGGTCATTGGTTGTAAGGTCTCGTCGATAATGATTTTTTGAGGCACAAGCACCGCGGGGAAACCCATTTTATGCGGCGCGTCCGGCCACCGATGTCATCCATCGGCGACTCCGCCTCGCTACCCCTGGGACAGGATTTACCTTTATGGCATACAGCATCGATCTTTCTGGCCGTGTGGCCTTCGTGACCGGCGCCTCGAGTGGTCTTGGGGCGCAATTTGCTCAAACGCTGGCACGTGCCGGCGCGGCGGTGGTGCTCGCGAGCCGGCGCGTCGACCGGTTGAAAGACCTGCGCGCCCGCATCGAGGGCGAGGGCGGTGACGCCCACGTGGTCGAGCTGGACGTGACCGACATCGGAAGTATCCAGTCGGCCGTGGCGCATGCCGAGACCGAAGTCGGTGCCATCGACATCCTGGTCAACAACTCGGGCGTGAGCACCACGCAGCGCCTGCAGGACGTGACCGAAGAAGACTACGACTTCGTCTTCGACACCAACACCAAGGGCGCATTTTTCGTCGCGCAAGAGGTCGCCAAACGCATGATCGCGCGCGCTCGCGGCGCGGCGCCGGGCACCTACATGGGCGGCCGCATCATCAATATCGCATCGATGGCGGGACTCAAGGTGTTGCCCCAGATCGGGGTGTACGCGATGAGCAAGGCGGCAGTGATCCAGATGACCAAGGCGATGGCGCTGGAGTGGGGCCGCTTCGACATCAACGTCAACGCGCTGTGCCCCGGCTATATCGCGACCGAGATCAATCGCGACCATTGGGAGACCGAGAACGGCAAGAAGCTGGTGGGCATGCTGCCGCGCAAGCGGGTCGGCAAGCCGGAATACCTCGACGGGCTCATCGTGTTGCTGGCGAGCGGGCAGAGCCACTTCGTGAACGGTGCGGTGATCGCGGCCGACGACGGCTTCGGGGTTTAAGGCATGCGGATCGAGCTCCCCGCCAAGAAAAAGCTGGTCTACGAGATGTCGATCCCCATTCGCTGGGGCGACATGGACGCAATGGGTCACCTGAACAACGGCACCTACTTTCGCTACCTTGAAACAGCGCGCATCGACTGGATGAGCTCACTCGGCGTACCGACGAATGCACCCGAAGGCGAGGGCATGGTGATCGTCAATGCCTTTTGCAACTTCTACCGTCAGCTCGAATACCCCGGCAACGTGTTGCTCAAGATGTATGTGAGCGACCCGGCACGCACCACCTTCGAGACTTGGGGGACGATGGCGCGGGCCGACGCACCCGATGTCGTGTGTGCGGAGGGTGGCGCGACCACGATCTGGATCGACTACGGCAAGCAGAAGGCCACGACCCTGCCCGACTGGCTGCGCGCGCTCGTCAGCGCCTGAGCTGGCTTTCCGGCGCTCGTGTCGTCGACATGCGCTTCGGCGCGGGCTTCAACACGATGCGCGCTTCGAAGCCCTGCGGCGCACCGAGCGGTGGCGACGCCAGTCTGAGCTGCCCCTCGTGTTTTTGCACGATGGTCGCGACGATCGACAGGCCCAGGCCATAGCCCGCCCGGTCGGCGCTGTGTCGAACATGCCGCTCCTGCAGCGACTGCAGCTGCGACGGCGTAACGCCGGGGCCACCATCGCGCACCACGAGCTCGCAGTCGTGCGTGACTTCGATCGTGACGCGGGTGCCGTTGGCGTAGTGCAAAGCGTTCTCGACCAGATTGCGCAATGCGATGGCGAGCGCATCGAAGTCGCCGAGTGTGGCGGAGGGTTCTGCCTCGGCCTCTGCCTCCGCCTCCGTCTCCGTCTCTGTGTCGTCGCCGGGCAGCTTGAGGTCGATGCGGTGCATGGCCTGAAGCCGACCGTCCGGGCCATCGTTGCGGTCGTCCCGCCAGAACTCCTCTGCGACCGTGCCGGCCAGCTTGACCAGATCGACACGATCGAGCGACCAGGCCGCGCCCGATTCGGCACGCGACAGCTGAAGCAGTTTTTCAGTGCGATGGCTGAGCGTTTTCAGGGCGGCCAGCGCGGCGGCCACATCTTCGCGCCGCAGGTCATGGTCGAGGGCGGTTTGCAGACGCAGCCGTGCGGCCGCGAGCGGTGTGCGCAACTCATGTGCTGCGTTGGCGGCAAGCGCACGTTCTACGTCGAGCGACTGCGCCAGCCGCTCCAGCAAGCGATTCACATGATCGCCAACTGACAACAGCTCCTTCGGGAGTCCAGGCAGGCTGATCGGTCGCAAGTCGGCACCGCTGCGCTGTTCGATTTCACCGGTCATTTGTTGCAGCACCTTCAGCTCGGTGCGGGCAATGCGTCCCAGCAAGACGGCCAGCAGCGGCACCAGCGCGACCAGCGGAAGCAGCATGCCAAAGAGCGTTCGGTTGAGTGCATCGCGTCGCTCGCTCTGCGGATCGGCCACCTGCAGAAACAGCGGGCGCGTCGGGTGCTTCACCGTGTAGATGCGCCACGTGTCGAGATTGACGAAGCCCGGCGACGCCGGTACGTCGAAGGTGTCCGGCGGTGTCTCGGCCGAGCGCAGCAATACCTGCTCGCTGGCATCGACCATCTGGTAGATCACGGCCGCATCCTTGAAGAGCGGCGTGGGCGCGACCAATGGCTGGCCAGGCACTTTGTCGGCGATGCGGCGATCGACCTCCGCGACCGCGATGTCGAACATGCGATGCGATACCTCGACGAGCTCGTTGTCGAAGTTGAAGTTGATCTCGCGGTCGACATACCAGACCACCGCCAGCACGCTCAGGAGCCAGATGCCGCCGACCCAGAAGATCAGCGTGCGGGCAAGGCGGCCAGCCAGTGTGTCGATTTGGATGCCGCCCACTTCACTGATCCTCGTCCGCCGCCGATGCCAATCGGTAACCGAGACCGCGCAGGGTCTGGATGTGGCCGTGCCCGAGCTTGCGGCGCAGCCGGCTGATGAAGACCTCCAGCGTGTTGCTGTCGGTGTCGTCGTCGAAGCCGTAGAGCGCGTCTTGCAGCAGCTCGCGGGTGTGAATGCGCTCGGGGCGAGTGGCCATCGCGCGCAACAACGCCCACTCTTTTTGCGTCAACGTCACAGGCTCGCCGTTCTTGCGAACGCTGTCGTGTGCCAGATCGATTTCGAGCGTGCCCAACTGCAGCACCGGTGCACCGACCGAGCTGCGCCGGCGCTCGACGGCACGCAGGCGAGCCAGCAACTCGGCCGGGTCGTAGGGCTTGACGAGGTAGTCATCGGCGCCGGCATCCAGCCCACGGATGCGGTCGGTGACCTGGTCGCGCGCCGTGAGCACGATGACGATGGGACGGTCGCGCAGGGCGCGTATTTGCGGGAAGAGCGAGAGACCGTCGCCGTCGCCCAGATGCAGGTCGAGCAATACGGCGGCGTACTGCGCCTGAAGCAGTGCGGCACGCGCTTCGGCCAGGCCGGGCGCCGCGTCGACCACGAACGACTTGGCCTGCAGGTAGCCCCGCAACGCATCGCTCAAAGCCATGTCGTCTTCGACCAGCAAAACGCGCACTCGGTATCCTTTTCTTGGGCTCTCTTCAAGACGCTCGATGGGTGACGGTCGAGTCTAGTGCGCTCTTCAGGCTTCGTTCAGGCTAAAGCCCTATGCTCTGTCCTCGGTTTTCGCGACCGACCGTGATCGTCCCGCGTTCGCTGCGCTGTTCAAACGCTGCATGAATCGACCGTCTCCCATTTCCTCTTTTCCTTCATCTCCGCTCGGCACGCCCCGTCTTGTCGGCATCACGCTCGTCTTGCTCCTGTGCGTCCTGGCCTGGGACGCGTCCGGACTCGACCTGGCGGCGGCGCAGGTCTTCGGCACGCCGGCGGGGTTTCCGTGGCGCTGGAGCAAACAGCTCTCTTTCTGGCTGCACGACGTGCCCCGCATTGGCAGCTGGTTCGTGCTGGCCGCCTGCTTCGCGTCGATTCGCTGGCCGGTCAGCGTGCTGCGGCAGCTCGACCGCGTCGAACGAACCCAGCTGGCCTTGTCTGCGCTGGCCGCAGTGCTCGCCGTGTCGTTGATGAAGTCGCACAGCAAGACCAGTTGCCCATGGGATCTGCAGGTTTTCGGCGGCATGGCGCGCTATGTTTCGCACTGGGCGATCGGGGTGGCGGACGGTGGGCCGGGTGGGTGCTTTCCGGCCGGTCATGCCTCAGCGGCCTTCGCCTGGTTCGGCGGGTACTTCGTCTTCAGGCGCGCCTCGCCGGCCGTGGCGCGCCGCTGGTTGGTCGTGGTGCTGGTGATGGGCAGCGTGTTCGGCATCGTTCAGCAGATGCGGGGCGCGCACTACTTGAGCCACACGTTGTGGACCGCATGGATTTGCTGGACGGTCACGTTCGCGATCGATGCGGCGGTGCGTTTCGCGCGGAGGCCCGCAGTGCGCATTGCCGCTAAGGAGGCGGCATGAAGCGCCATGAAGATATCAAGGGATTAAAAGAATGACGACGACTTCCAGCCCGCTCGCAACTTTCGATGCATGGGTTCGCCAACCACGGTCGGCGCGCACGTTCATTTTCTGCCTGAGCCTGTATCTGGCAGTGGCCGCCAACTGGGCGCTGTGGATCGATCTGGCCCGCATCGGCGGTGCGCCCAGCGTGTACCTGCGCACCATCGGCGCGATGGCGTTGCTGATGATCGCGGGCACTACCGCGCTGCTGTCGTTCACCGCGTGGTCGCGCTTCATGAAGCCATTGTGGTTCGCGGTCGTGGTGCTGGCTGCGGTGGTGCAGCACTACATGTTGGCCTATCACATCGTGATGGACCCGAGCATGATGGCCAATGCGACGCAGACCGATCCGCACGAGGTGCGCGACCTGCTGAGCTGGCGCATGGCGTTCAACGTTCTGCTGGTCGTCGCGCTGCCGGCCTTCTGGATCTGGCGCATGCGCATCAAGCGGATGCCACTGTGGTCGCAGGGGTGGCGCAACCTGGCGCTTGCCGCGGTGGCGCTGGCCATCGGCCTCGGCGGCGCCTTTGTCATGAACCGCGACCTCGCCCCGTTGATGCGCAACGAGGTGCATCTGCGCTACATGATCAATCCGTTGGCGCCGCTCTATTCGGCGATGCGCGTGGCGGTCAAACCGCTCTTTCAGCGCAGCGGAAAATTGATTCCGATCACGGCTGGCGCCAAGCTCGGTGCCAGCTATGCCGCCCAGGCCAAACCGCCTCTCTTCGTGGTGGTCGTCGGCGAAACGGCGCGTGCCGATCACTTCGCGCTGAACGGCTATGCGCGCAACACCAACCCGGAGCTGGCGAAGCGCGACGTCTACAGCTTTCATAACGTTTACTCGTGCGGTACCAACACGCTGGCATCGGTGCCGTGCATGTTCTCTTCACTCGGCAAGACGGCTTTCGAGGCGCGCAAGGACGAGCATGAGAACCTGCTCGACGTGCTGCAGGCGTCTGGCCTCGCGGTGTTCTGGATCGAGAACCAGTCGGGCTGCAAGGACGTGTGCAATCGCGTGCCCAATGCGTCGGCCGTGACAAGTCTTTCTGCAGCCGACAAGGCTGCGCTCTGCGACGGCGACGAGTGCCTCGACGATGCGTTGCTTAAGGGGCTCGACGAGCGGCTGGCCGCCTTGCCGCCGGAACGCCGCAGCAAAGGCGTGGTGCTCGTCATGCACCAAATGGGCAGCCACGGCCCGGCTTACTACAAGCGCTCGACCGCCGACGTGAAGCAGTTCTTGCCGGAGTGCCGGACCAACGCGCTGGCTGAATGCGGCCATACCGAACTGGTCAACGGCTACGACAACTCGATCCTGTACACCGATCGTTTTCTCGGCCGCACCATCGATTGGCTCAAAACGCAATCCAAGGACTACGACACCGCGATGCTGTACCAGAGCGATCATGGCGAATCGCTCGGCGAGTTCGGCCTGTTCCTGCATGGCTTGCCCTACAGCATCGCACCCGAAGTGCAAAAGCACATCCCCCTGGTGGCGTGGTTCGGCGATGGCATGGTCAAGCGGCAGAAGCTGTCGAGTGCTTGCCTGAAAGACGAACTCGACAAGCCCTATACGCACGACAACCTGTTCCACACCGCTCTAGGTGTAATGGACGTGCTGTCGCCGACCTACAAGCCGGCGCTCGACATGTTCGCTGCCTGTCGCGCGCCTGCGACCTGAGGCGTTATTTCTTCTCGCGTGGCAAGCGGCCCATCATGAAGAACTCGTTGTTCGGCTGCATGCCGCTGAAGCTGGCCATGCGGTTGCTCAGGCCGAAGAACGAGGTGATCGCGGCGATGTCCCAGATGTCTTCGTCGTCGAAGCCGTGGGCATGCAACGCGGCGAAGTCGGCTTCCTCGATTTCGTGCGAGCGGTCGCAGATCTTCATCGCGAAGTCGAGCATGGCGCGTTGACGCGGTGTGATGTCGGCCTTGCGGTAGTTGACTGCCACCTGGTCCGCGACCAGCGGCTTCTTTTCGTAGATGCGCAGCAAGGCGCCGTGCGCCACCACGCAGTAGAGGCACTGGTTGGCAGCGCTGGTGGTGGTGACGATCATCTCGCGGTCGCCCTTGGTGAGCGAACCTTCTTCCTTCAGCATCAACGCATCGTGGTAAGCGAAGAAGGCGCGCCACTCGGCCGGGCGACGTGCCAATGCGAGGAAGACATTGGGCACGAAGCCGGCCTTCTCCTGTACCGCGAGCACGGCGGTGCGGATGTCGTCGGGCAAGTCTTTGAGTTCGGCGAGCGGGTAGCGTGTGGTCATGACGAAGATCATAGTCAGCGCTGGCGGCGCGCGCGGCCACAATGCATCAACAACCCATTGAGACGATGAACGAACCCAGTGAAACTCCTCCAGCGGCAATGTCCACCACGACGCGCTTGCGCATCACCGCCGTTGGCATGGTCGTCGCGGCTGCGTTCACGACGTGGGTTTTTGGACCAAGGTCAGTAACGAAAGCAGCGCCGGCTGAAAGCGTGGCAGTGCCGTCGCTTCCCGCCTCACCTCCGGCGTCACCTCGCGAATCGGATCCCAAGAACGCTACGAGCGCGACTGCGGGTGTGGCGAAATGACGCGAGGCTCTTGCGGTGCCGATTCGAGCACTGCGAGATCGCTCTCGTCCTTTAGTGCCACACCGGTCAGGCCACGGCGCAACGACTCGCGCATCAGCCATGCGAGCTTGAACGCGGCAACGTCATAGGCCAGACCTTCGGGCCGCACGTTAGAGATGCAATTGCGCTCGGCGTCGTGCCGCCCGCGCTTCGGCGAATGGGTCAGGTAGATGCCGAGGCTGTCGGGGGAACTCAAGCCCGGCCGCTCGCCGATGAGCATCACCGAAAGCGCCGCGCCGAACACTTCACCGGCCTCGTCGGCCAGCGCCACGCGCGCCTGCGATGCGATGACGACAGGCGCGAATCGCGTGTCGGGCGGCAAGTGTTTTCGCAAGGCGGCGAGCAACGGCACGGCATGGCGTTCGATCGCCAGCGAGGACAGGCCATCGCCGATCACGATGCACACTTCGGGCCGATTCGCATCGTTGACTTGCGCTGCATCGGCACGCAACCTCGCCGCGTCTTCGGCATCGAGTTGACGGCCGAGGTCGGGGCGGCGCAGGTACTCCGTGCGGTCGGTCGCGCGACTGCGCACGCGTTCGACAATCCAGCCATCGGCCTGCAATTCGGCGTCGAGCTTGTCCAGATCGAGCGCAGCGTGAATGGCGTCGCGCGCCATCGCGTGGGCCCAACCGAAGCGCAAGGTTTCATCGGTCGGCATGCCGGAACCGGCGCGGCCGAGCGCGAGACGAGCCGGTGTGCGGGCACGCCATTCCTGCCAGGGGTTGGGAGTGACCGGCGAAGTCATGTGCCGAGCGCGGCCAAGCCGCCCATGCCTGCGAGCAGTCGATTCGGTTGATGGGAAGAGGGTGGCGCGAGCCGACCGGCGCTGTCGGTGATCTGCATCTTCTGCAGCCACGCCTCGAACTCCGGCGCACGCTTCAAGCCAAGTGTTTCGCGCAGGAACAGCGCGTCGTGGAACGAGGTGCTCTGGTAGTTGAGCATCACGTCGTCGGCCCCCGGCACGCCCATGATGAAGTTGATGCCCGCGGTGCCCAGCAGCACCAGCAGCGTGTCCATGTCGTCCTGGTCTGCCTCGGCATGGTTGGTGTAGCAGATGTCGCAACCGATCGGCAGGCCGAGCAGCTTGCCGCAGAAATGGTCTTCGAGCCCTGCGCGAATGATCTGCTTGCCGTCGAACAGATACTCCGGTCCGATAAAGCCGACCACCGTGTTGATGAGAAACGGCTTGTAGCGCCGCGCCAGCGCATAGGCACGCACCTCGCAGGTCTGCTGGTCGACGCCGAAGTTGGCATTGGCCGACAGTGCGCTGCCTTGCCCGGTCTCGAAGTACATGACGTTGTCGCCGACCGTGCCGCGCTTGAGCGACAACGCCGCCGCATACGCTTCGTCGAGCAGTTCGGGTGTCACGCCGAAAGACAGGTTGGCTTTTTCGGTGCCGGCGATCGACTGGAACATCAGGTCGACCGGGGCCCCGGCTTCCACCAGCTTCAACGTGTTGGTCACGTGGGTCAGCACGCAGCTTTGCGTTGGAATCTCGAAGCGCTGGATCACCTCGTCGAGCATGTGCAGCAGGTTGCCGAGAACCGGCATGCTGTCCGATGCGGGGTTGAGTCCGATGACCGCATCGCCAGCACCGTAGAGCAGGCCGTCGAGTGTCGATGCCGCGACACCGCGCAGATCATCGGTCGGATGGTTGGGTTGCAGCCGAACCGACAGATGGCCGGGCAGGCCGACGGTGTCTCTGAACCGCGTGACGACGCTGCATTTCTTGGCGACCGAAACCAGGTCCTGGTTGCGCATGAGCTTGGAAACCGCGGCGACCATTTCGGGTGTGAGGCCGGGTGCCAACGCTGTGAGCGTGACGGTGGTCGCCTGCTCCGACAGCAGCCAGTTGCGGCAGTCGCCGACCGTCAGATGCGAGACGGGCGCGAAGGCAGCGGCGTCGTGGCTGTCGATGATGAGGCGAGTGATGTTGTCGCTCTCGTAAGGCACCAGCGCTTCGTTTAAAAATTGCTTGAGTGGCGTGTCGGCAAGGACATATCGGGCAGCCATGCGCTGTTGCGATGTGGCCGCGCCGATGCCGGCCAGATAGTCGCCTGAACGCGCCGGACTCGCGAACGCCATGACCTGTTTGAGGTCATCGAACGTGAAGACTTGGCCTTCTATGGTGGTGCTGTATCGCATGTTCCTGGCGTGTCGATCTGGTAGCGGGTACTTCCCGTTCAGGTGGAAAGCATCGCATCCGGCGCAGCAGCCAGGCGCTGTTTGGCCGTCGCCAAAAAGTAACCGTAGCCCAACGCCATCAGCACGACGAAGAAAAGCGTCAGCATCGCATTGAACCAGACCATGGCCCCCAGGCATACCAGCCCCAGGCCGAACGCGATGGCGGGAAACACGGGGTAGAAGGGCGCGCGATAGGTGCGCAACAAATCCGGCTCGGACTTGCGCAGCTTGAACAGCGCCGCCATCGAAATCAGGTACATCACGATCGCGCCGAGCACGGCCATCGTCACGATGTTGGCGGTCAGGGTCTGGCCGCCGAACTGGACCAGCTCGTCGCTGAAGATGGCGACGACACCGATCACGCCACCGGCCAACAGCGCGCGGTGCGGCGTGTTGAATCGGGGGCTCAGAGCGGCGAAGTACTTGGGCAAGTAGCCAGCGCGGGCCAGCGCGAAGATCTGCCGCGAGTAGCCCATGATGATTCCGTGGAAGGAGGCGATGAGGCCGAACAGGCCGATCCACACCAGCATGTGCAGCCAGCCGCTGTTCTCGCCGACCACCACCTTCATCGCCTGCGGCAACGGGTCGTTGATGTTGGCCAGCTTGCGCCAGTCGCCCACGCCGCCCGCGAAGATCATCACGCCGAAGGCGAGGATCACCAGCGTGACGATGCCGGTCGTGTAGGCGATGGGAATAGTCCTGTGCGGATCGCGCGCTTCTTCAGCCGCCATGGCCGCGCCTTCGATGGCGAGGAAGAACCAGATCGCAAACGGGATCGACGCGAAGATGCCGGAGACTGCCGCGCCGTTGAGCACGTCGCCGCCCGCCCATCCATTGGCGACGAAGTTGGCCAGCGACCAGCCCGGCGTGACCACGCCCATGAACATCAGCAGCTCGAAGATGGCGAGCAGCGTCACGAAGAGTTCGAAGGCCGCCGCGATGCCGACGCCGGCCCAATTGAGCGCGATGAAGATGACGTACGCGCCGAGCGCGAACCATTTCGGGTTGACGCCTGGAAACTGCACGTTGAGGTACGCGCCGATCGCCAGCGCGATGGCCGGCGGCGCGAAGACGAACTCGATCAGCGTGGCGAAGCCGGCCACGAAGCCGCCCGTCGGTCCGAAGGCGCGCCGCGCATAGGCGAAGGGTCCTCCGGCGTGCGGAATGGCGGTCGACAGCTCGGTGAAGCTGAAGATGAAGGTCGTGTACATCGTCGCGACCAGCACGGTGGCGACCAGGAAGCCGAGCGTCCCGGCGGTGTTCCAGCCGTAGCTCCAGCCGAAGTATTCGCCCGAGATGACGAGGCCGACCGCAATGCCCCACAGCTGGAACGGACCGAGCACTTTTCGAAGACCCGAAGACATGGGGTTTTTCCTTCCAGGTTGCAGATGGCCATTGCACAGCAAGACCAATGCCACCGCGTGTCGGCCGTGGCGCTGCGGCTTCGCAATAATGGACCTTTTCCATGGGCGGCTTCATGGACCGCTCTCAACCTGCAAGGACTTCCCGTGCGATCTCTTCTTCTCTCTGTTTCCTTCGGTATCTCTGCCCTGTGCCTGTCCACTGCGAGCTTCGCGCAAAGCGCAGCCGTCACCACGCCGAGCGGCCTGGTTTACCAATCGCTGAAAGACGGCACCGGCGCCTCGCCGGCCGCGACCGACGTCGTCAAGGTCCACTACAAAGGCACCTTCCCCGACAGCGGCAAGGAATTCGATAGCTCGTACTCGCGCGGCGAGCCGACCGAATTTCCGCTGAACGGCGTGATCCCGTGCTGGACCGAAGGCGTGCAGAAAATGAAGGTCGGCGGCAAGGCCAAGCTGACCTGCCCACCGGCGATCGCCTACGGTTCACGCGGTGCCGGCGGTGTGATCCCGCCGAATGCGACGCTCAACTTCGAAGTCGAGCTGGTCGCGGTCAAGGGCAAGTAAGCAGTCCAGTGCTTCGCCGGTCGGGACGCGCTGGCTTACCTTGGCGCGAAATCGAGAAAAGCGAAGTCGGCCTTGTAGCCGGCCGCTTTCGGGCTGCAGGCGTAGAGCCCGCACTGCACGAACGGCGCCGCTGCGCGTTCACTCAGATGTGCGATTCGAAGTTGCGACCACGCGACTCCGTCTGTAGACGATTCCACGATGCAGTCCGAGCGCTCGGTGCGGATGCGAAACCAGAGCGCGGTCACCTCGTCTCCCACGGGCTGGGTCGACCAGTCGGAATACTGCCCGTTGGTGACGACGGCGCCGAGCCGGCTCGGTCCGTCCGGCTCGAACTCGACCGACGTTTTGAGCCAGCAGGACGGCGACAGTCGCACCATCAACCCGGCCTGGTCGTACTGGTGGCGCGGCGAAAAATGCACCTGCGTGGTCAGCGTGAAGTCGCCGGTCGCGTTCAGGTACAGGAAGTGCCCGTTGTCGACTTCGAAGCCGTAGTGGGTGCGTTGCCAGAAATCGGTACCGGCGTCCGGTTCGATCGACAGGCCGCCGCCTCCGGTGCCGATGCGCCAGTGCGCCGGTTCGGACTGCCAGCGCAACGCGGGATGCAGCGCCAGGCCGGAAAAATTGTCGTGCATGGCAAGGTCTGTCATTCCGACGCTCCGTCGAGATAGATGCGCTGGGCGTTGCCGCCGAAGATCGCGTCGCGCGCCGTGCCGGCCAGGTGCGCCAGCAACGCTTGTGCGCTGGCCATCCATTCGTCGTAGCCGCCCGCAAGGTTCACCACCGGCCAGTCGCTGCCCCACATAAGCCGTTCGGTGCCGAAGCAGTCCAGCAAATGGTCCACCACCGGGCGCAGCCGCTCGATGGAACGGTCGGCGCCGCACTCCGTGACCAGGCCCGACAGCTTGCAAGCGGTGCCCTCGAATCTTGCGACGGCGGCGATGTCGCGCCGCCATTCGTCGAGCAGGCCGCAGCGGAGCGCGGGCTTGGCACCGTGGTCGACCACCACGCGCAGCGCGGGATACCGCCGTGTCAGTTCGGCCAGCCGCGTTAGGTGGCGTGGCAACACCAGCGCGTCGAACACCAGGTCATGTTCCACCATGGCCTCGAACGCTGGCCGCAATGGCTCGCGCAGCAGCCAGCCGTCGTCGGCGATGTCTTGGACCATCGGTCGCAAACCGACGAGCCACGGCGATCGGGCCAGGGTCGCAATGGCGGCGGGCGCCGCAACGGCGTCGAACTCGCACCAGCCGACGACGCCTTTCACGAACGGTGTTGTTTCGGCCAGTCGTAACAGCACGTCCGTCTCCGCAAATGTCGGCGATGCTTGGACAAGAATAGTGCCTTCGATGTCGTGCCGCGCGAGAATGGGTTTCAGCGCATCTGGCTGATAGTCGCGATAAAGCACCGGCTCGTCCGCCGACATCCAAGGAAAGTCAGCGGCCTGCGCCACGTGCCAGAAGTGCTGGTGCGCGTCCACTTTCATGCAGGTCCCTCGGGCGTCGGTGCGGCGGCTGGCAGTAAGCCTTCAGTGCGGAGGTCCCGCCATAGCTGCGGCGGTATCGGCGCTGCAAGCGAGGCGATGTTGCGTCGCACTTCGTTCGGCGTCACGGCGCCGAGCACCAGCGTGGTGACGGCCGGATGTCCGAGCGCGAATTGCAACGCCGCGTCGGCCAACCGCACGGAGTGCAGCACGCACACGGCGTCGATCGCAGCCACGCGTGCCATCACTGCGGCCGGCGCTGGCTGGTAGTCATAGCGCGCGCCTGCAACCGCACCGGTGGCCAGAATGCCGGAGTTGAAAACGCCGCCAAGCATGACGGCGATGTTTTTTTGCAGCGCCAGTGGCAGGAACGAGCCCAATGCAGGTTGCTCCAGCAACGAGTAGCGTCCGGCCAGCAGCATCGTGTCGAAGTCGCCGGCATGGGCGAAGCGCTCGCACATTTCGCTTTCGTTGAGGCCAACGCCGATGGCGCGCACCACGCCTTCATCACGCAATCGGCTGAGCGCGCGGTAGGCCCCTTTCATGGCTTCCGAAAAGCGGGCTTCGATCGCGTCGGGGCCGTGCGTCCAGACATCAACGTCGTGAATCAACACGATGTCCAGACGGTCGAGCCCGGTGCGCAGCAGCGACTGCTCGATCGAGCGCAGGGTACCGTCGTACGAATAGTCGAGCACTGCCCGATGCGGCAATGCGCCGACGAAACCTGGGCTCGCGACCTCGGCATGACCGACGTCGGGGGCCAGTGCGGCTGCGCGTCCGGTCGGCATCGGATCGAACCAGCGTCCGACCTTGGTCGACACAACGATGCTGTCGCGCGACCGGTGCTGCAGTACCTGCCGAAGCGCTTCACCGGCGCGCAGCTCGGCCAGTCCGTTGCCGTAGTGCGGCGCCATGTCGAGCAGATTGATGCCGCCGTCGAAAGCCGCGACCACAGCCGCGACGCTGGTGGCTTCGTCGAGATGGCTGAACAGGTTGCCGAGCGGTGCTGCGCCGAAGCCCAGCACCGTCACGTCGAGGCCGGTGCGGCCGAGCGGGCGGCGTGGCAACACGACCGGCAACGGCGCACTCACAGGACTCCCTTGCGCAGCAGGAAATTGCCGTACGGCATGGTTTCTCCGGTGAGGACCACGACACAGGCGCCGCGGGCCTGCGCGTAGTAGGCGAAGCGCTCGAGGCCCGCCACGTGCGGCACCGGATCCAGTCGGGCGAACACCGTGTCGGCGGCTTCGCGCTGGATGTCCGCAAGCACTTCTGGATGACCGACCTGTTCCATCCGGTGCACCGGGCTGCCGTCGAAAGTGTCGAGCGGCAACACCGAGAGAATGGCGCGCAGCACGGCGATCGTCCCACAACCCGGCAGATGAATTAACGGCTTGTCGGCAGCCACCGAATAGGCGGGAAAGTTGGCGTCGCAAATGGCGATGAAGTCACCGTGCCCCATGGCGGCCAGTTCCCGCAGCAGCGCTGGTGTGAGGAGTGGATCGATGTTCTTAAGCATGCGGGCCTCAGAGTGATTTGCGTGTCAGGCCCAAGCGTGACAACGGAGTTTGCTGGAGAAAAACGGCAACGATGATGATGATTCCCTTCAGCAGCAATTGCGTGTTGCTGTCGATGTTGTTGAGCAGCAAGATATTGCCCAGAAACCCGAAGATCAGCACGCCCGCAATGGTTCCCGAGATGCGGCCGGCGCCTCCCATCAAGGTGGTCCCGCCGATCACAACGGCGGCGATCGCATCGAGCTCCCAACCCAGTCCGGCATCTGACTTGCCTTGTCGAAACTGCGCAGCGAACAGTACACCGACCAGGGCCGACAACAGGCCCGAGATGGCATAGGTCGCGATCTTGTGGCGGTCGACCCGCAGTCCCGACAGGCGTGCGCATTTTTCGTTGCCGCCGATGGCGTAGAGGTACTTGCCGAAGACGGTGCGGCTCAATACGAAGCCGAAGATCAGCGCGGTGCCCAGGAAAAACAGGGCGGGCACCGGCACGATGCCGAACAACAGGGCGCGCAGGGCCTCGATGTCCGTGGTGGCGTTGGTGCCGCTGTAGATCGCATGCACCGCCGTGTCCTGACCGGAGATCAGGCGCGTTGCTCCGGTGATGGCGACCATGCTGGCCAGCGTGACGATAAACGGTTGCATCCTGCCTCGCGTGATGATCCATCCGTTCAGCATGCCCATCGCGCAACCGGCGAGTGGCACCACCAGCAGCACCAGCCCCAACGGCAGCTTGCCGGGCAACTTGACGGCGATGGCGATGCCCAGGCCAAGCCCGGCGGACAGAGCGGCGATGACGGCCACCACGACCTTCGGGTTGGAAGCGCCCCGGCTTTCATTCGACGCTGCGGTCGTTGTTGTGTTCGAGCGAAGATAACGCGCTGCGACCCAGGCCAGAAGGCCGACCACAGGCACGCTCGCTGCGAGGCTGAAGCTAGACGCGCCGGTCCAGCCGGCTTGCGTCAGCAGCATCGCCGTCAGGACACTGCCCAGGCTCATGATCGAACCGACCGAGAGGTCGATGCCACCCGCGATGATCACCAGTGTCATGCCGATCGAGATGATCCCGATGTTCGACACCTGACGAAACACATCCGAAAGATTGGAGCCGCTCATGAAAATGTTGCCGCCGTCGGCGTCATGGGGCGACGCCAGCACGCCGATCGCCAGCAGCACGATCAGGCCGAGGTAGTACTTGGCGCTGGCGAGCAGGCCTTTGATCACGCTGGATTGCATCAACATCAAGAAGTCCCGGTATGGCCGGCGGCGAGCCGGACCAGTGCATTGGCTGAAAATTCGGAGCGTTGCAACGTGCCCGTGGCGCGGCCGGCGCACAACACCACAATGCGGTCGCACAGCAGCATGAGTTCGTCGATTTCTGCACTTGCAATAAGCACGGCGAGCCCGGCGTGCGTGGCGGCGCGGATGAGCGCATAGATCTCGGCTTTGGCCGCGGTGTCGACACCTCGGGTCGGCTCGTCGAGCAGCAGCAGACGTGGTTGGCGCAGCAGCCATTTGCCGATGATGAGCTTCTGCTGGTTGCCGCCGCTGAGCGTGCCGCTGGGCTGTTCGATGAACTTGTAGCGCACGTTGAAGGTCGTGGCATTGGCGATGGTTCGGGCGCGTGCCAGGCGCCTGCGATAGAGCGGATAGCCCGGCAATTGCCCGAGGTTGGGCAGGAGGAAGTTGGCCTCGAGGTCTTGCTCCAGCAACAGACCGTCGCGCTTTCGATCTTCGGTCACCATGCCGATGCCGGCCTCGACGGCATCGCAGGGCTGCACGAATCGGACGTCCTTGCCTTGGTAATGAATGCGGCCTTCGACGCGGTGCGGCGAAATGCCAAACAGCGCCTCAAGGATCTCGGTCTTGCCCGCACCGAGCAGGCCCGACAGACCGACGACTTCGCCCGCGCCGACGGTGAAGGAAATATCGTCGACCACGCTGCGCGCCGTATTGGCCAAGGTCAGATGCTCGACCGTCAGCAAGGGCGAGACGGTCGGCCCCGGCAACGCGCACTCCTTCTCGCCGAGTGCCGAAAATTTCTTCCCGATCATCAGTGACACCAGGGCTGAGGGGGATTCGATCTCCGAGGTCGCCCAGGTCCCGATCTTCCGGCCGTCGCGCAATACGCTGATGCGATCCGCCAGCAGAAACATCTCCTCCAGCCGGTGCGTGATCAGCACGATGCCAATACCTTGCGCGCGCAGTCGCCGGCACAGCACATAGAGCGCCTGGGTCTCGGTGTCCGACAAGGCCGACGTCGGCTCGTCCATGATCAACACTGTCGCGTCGGCGATCAGTGCCTTGGCAATCTCCACCAGTTGTCTCTCGCCCATGCGCAGACCACCCACCGGTGCTTGCGGGTCGGCGGGGAAGCCGAGCGAGCGCAGCACGGTGGTGGCCCGGGACCGCATGCGCGGGCGGTCGGGCAGGCGCCAGCGCGTCAGCAGTTCCTTGCCGAGGAAGACGTTTTCGACAGCGCTGAGCGAGTCGATGAGATTCAACTCCTGATGGATCGTGGCAATACCTGCGGCTTGCGCGGCGGCCACCCCAAAGATCTGGCTCGGCTCGCCGCGCAGAACCAGTTGACCCCGGTCGGGCTGATAAATGCCGGCCAGGATTTTCATCAACGTCGACTTGCCCGCACCGTTTTCACCGGCGATGGCATGGATCTCGCCAGGCTCGAGATTGAAGTCGACGCTTGCCAACGCCTGGGTGCCGCCGAACGACATACTGATGCCGGTCATGCGAACGAGGCAGGCCCGGGTGGTTGTCATTGTCAGCGCGGGTTCGGCCATGCGCGAATCAGTGCGAGGCGATGAAGGCTTTGGCGTTCTCCTTGAAAACGCCTTCGGTCTCGAGGGTCACGCTGGGAGGAATCTTCTCGCCCTTCAGCATCTTGAGTGCCTGCCGGATTCCCTCTGCGCCTGGCGTGGGATAGAGAAAGGTCGCGGCCAACTCGCCGTTGAGGACCCAGGTCGCACCCTCTTGCGGCAGCGCGTCGGCGCCGATGAACTTGATCTGCTTTTCGCGGCCCAGATCCTTGGCAGCAAGGTAGGCGCCGTAAGCCATCGGATCGTTCTGCGCATAGACCACATCGATCTTAGGGAAGCGGCGCAGCATCGTCTTCATGTACTCATAGGCCTTGTCTTGCTTCCAGTCGATGTCGACCCGCTCGTTGAGCAACGTGATGCCTTTTTCCTTGCCGACCGATTCGAAGACGCCGTTGTGCCGGTCGTGCGCAGCCTGAACGCCTTGATTGCCCCAGATTTCAATCAGGTTGCCTTGCGCCTTGCCCGGACCGCCAAGGACCTCGACGACGTACTTCCCGGCTGCGCGACCGATGGCGACGTTGTCGCCACCGATGTACTGTGTGAAGGCCTTGCCGTCTACGTTGCGGTCCAGCACGAACACCGGGATGCCGGCTTTGGTGGCCTTTTCGACCACACCGGTCAGTCCGGCAGATTCTTTTGGGGAGATAAAGATCACGTCCATCTTCTGCGTGATGAAGTTATCCATGTCGGCAACCTGCTTGTCGGTGCGGTCGCCCGCGTCCGCGATGATCAGTTCGACCTCAGGATGTTTGGCGGCCTCGGCCCGCATGTCCTTGTTGAACTGGACGCGCCAGGGTTCGAGCGTGGTCACCTGGGAAAAGCCGAAGCGGTATTTTTTACCCGGTGTCTGCGCGTTGCTGGACGGCACGCCCAGCGCCAGTGCCGCGAAGGCCAGTGCGCCGTTCACAAGAAGTCTTCTGGAATATTTCATGGGTTGTCTCCGGTCTGTTGGTCAGATCTGTCTATAAATATTAAACGTTTCAATTTCTATTTCTATTTCGGCATATTTAGTGTTCCTTGTGTGCAGGGATCAAGAGGTGCGTTTCTTCCGGACCGGGCGGGCTGCTGTGGTCTCGCGTGGCAACAGCTCCGCCTTGAAGCGCAAGTGCGAGAACGGCTGGGTTTGATGGCCCCGAAGTCCGGCGAGCATGAGTTGCCAAATGGCGTGACCGATGGCTTCGACGGGTTGCCGAATGGAACTGATGCGGGGCTTCAGCACCGACATCCAGGGTGCGTCGTCGAAGCTCAACAGAGACAGGTCGGAGGGCAATTGCAGGTTGGCGTCGCCAATGGCCCGCAGGGCTGCGAGCGTCAGCACATTGCCGGCGGTGAAGAGGGCGGTCGGCCGCTCGGGCTTCATCAGCATGTCGAGCATCACCGGATGGGCCTGGGCTGCATTCATGCCGCACATGACGATCTGGATGTGGTCGGCCAGATCGGCCTCCTGCATCGCCTTGATATAGCCATCGGCCCGGTCCCGGCTGTTCACGAGGTCGAGCGTGTTCACCGCGAAAGCAATGCGCCGGTGGCCGAGTGACAGCAGGTATTGCGTGCCCATGTGTGCCGCATGCAGGCTGTCGGTGGTGACCGTGTTGACCGGAAAGCTGTCGTTCACACGGTCGGCCATGACCACCGGGACGTTGCACTGCTGCAGCTCCTCAAGGGCATGGTCGTAGCCCAGGCAAGGGATCAGGATCATGCCGGCGACCTGGCGTGACAAGACGAAGCGGATGCGGTCCATTTCGATTTTTGGATCTTCGTCGGCATGCGCCAGCACCAGGAAGTAGCCGTTGGTCGAAGCGAACTTTTCAAGCGCGTGCACGAGCTCGAGGAAAAACGAATTGAGCAGGTCGGGGATGACCAGTCCGATCGATGTCGAGCGGTTGCGCCGCAGATCGGCCGCAATGCCGTTCGGCCGGTAGCCCAGGGTTTTGGCTGCAGCACGGACGCTTTCGCTGCGTCGCAACGAGACACCGGCTTTTCCAGCAAGCACCTTGGATGCGGTGCCGACCGAGACGCCCGCCGCGTTGGCAACCTCGCGCAGGGTCACGCTGGGAAGGAGGGATGCGTTGTCTGTGTCCATTAAATATAACGTTTCAATAATTGTGCGTGAAGGCTTTGCTGCGTACAAGGGCCGCCGCTACTGGTTTTCCCCGAGCGCTCAGGTGGCGATGAGCTTTTGCACCAGTTCCGCCGTGGTCGACGCGCTGTACTTTCGCATCAGCCGCGCCCGATGCAACTCGACCGTTCGATGACTGATGCCGAGCGCCTTGCCGATCTGCTTGGAGGTCAGCCCCTGCATGACATGCGCTGCCACTTCACGCTCGCGCGGCGTGAGCTCGGCCGTCACGGAGCGTCGCGAGCCAAGGTCCTCGAAGGTCCAGATGCCAGACTCGTGCGGCGCTGCCCGATTGAGTGCACGCCCGGTCACGTGGCACCAGAAGGTCTCGCCGCGCAGGGCTCCATATACGCCGTCGAGCCGCTTCATCATGCGGTTGTCGGCGTAACGGCCGCTGGCGTTCAGGATCGGTTCCATGCGTTTGCCGATGCGCTCGAACTCGGCCACGCTTGGGTACAGCACCCGAAACGACTGGCCGACCAATGCCTCGCGCGGTGCGCCGAACATTTCGCAAAGCCGCGCGTTGCAGTCGACCATGGTGCGGTCGCGCGACAGCACCATGCCGACAGGCGCATGCTCGAAAGCCAGCCGGTAATCGATGGGCGCCGGAGCGGGGTAGGGTGTCGCCATTACGAAATACTACGTATGAGGCTACGTAGTATCGTTCCGGGCAGCGCTGCCCTGGACATGATTCCCGGCACCCCTTTCCCTTTCGTTTTATTCACCGAGCAAGGATCACAGGCCATGGCGAACAAAATCTATCCGTCCGCCGACGCGGCACTCAAAGGCGTCGTTGCCGATGGGCAAACGCTGGCGGTCGGCGGCTTCGGCCTCTGCGGCATACCGGAGGCGCTGATCGATGCACTGCACGATTCCGGCGTCAAGAACCTGACCTGCATTTCGAACAACGCAGGCGTCGATGGTTTCGGCCTCGGCAAACTGCTGGGCACGCGGCAGATCAAGAAAATGGTCGCGTCGTACGTCGGCGAGAACAAGGAGTTCGAACGGCAATACTTGGCCGGCGAACTCGAACTCGAATTCACGCCCCAAGGCACGCTGGCCGAAAAGCTGCGCGCCGGCGGCGCCGGCATTCCGGCCTTCTTCACCAAGACCGGTGTCGGTACGCTGGTGGCCGAAGGCAAGGAACTGCGCGAGTTCATCACCAACGGAGTAAGCGAGACCTACGTCATGGAACATTCGCTGGTGCCCGATGTGGCGTTGGTCAAGGCGCACATCGCCGATACCTCCGGCAACCTGCGCTTTCGGCTGACGGCACGCAACTTCAACCCCGCCGTGGCCATGGCCGGAAAGATCTGCATCGTCGAGGTCGAGAAGATCGTCGAACTCGGGGAACTGGCACCTGACGACATCCATCTGCCGGGCATCTACGTGCACCGCATCGTGCTGAACGCGACGCCTGAAAAGCGCATCGAAAAGCGCACCGTGACCGCCGCTGCGCCGGCCGACGTGGCGGCTGCCAAGGAAGAAGCCAAGGCCGTGATCGCACACGCTGCCGCCGTCGGCGCCGAGATGCCCGTTCCCGTCGTGCCCGCCGGCACCAGCAACAAGAAAGAAGGAGCCTGACATGCCCTGGACGCAAGACCAAATGGCCGCCCGTGCGGCGCAAGAGCTCGAAGATGGCTTCTACGTGAACCTGGGCATCGGCATTCCGACGCTGGTCGCCAACTTCGTCGGTGACAAGGAAGTCTGGCTGCAGAGCGAAAACGGCATGCTGGGCATCGGCGCGTTCCCGACCGAAGACATGGTCGACGCCGACCTCATCAACGCCGGCAAGCAGACCGTGACCACGCTGCCGGGCAGCGCCATCTTCGGCAGCCACGAAAGCTTCGCCATGATCCGCGGCGGCAAGATCAACCTCAGCATCCTGGGCGCCATGCAAGTGAGCGCCAAGGGCGACCTCGCCAACTGGATGATCCCCGGCAAGATGGTCAAGGGCATGGGCGGCGCGATGGACCTGGTGGCCGGCGTCAAGCGCGTGATCGTGCTGATGGAGCACGTCGCGAAGAAGAAGGACGGCACCGAAGACCTGAAAATTCTTGAAGAGTGCACGCTGCCATTGACCGGAGTGGGCGTGGTCGATCGCATCATCACCGACATGGCCGTGCTCGATGTGACGCCTGAAGGTCTCAAGCTCGTCGAGTTGGCCGACGGCGTGACCTTCGATGCGCTTCAGGCCAAGACAGGCGTGAAGCTGATCAAGTAAGCGAGCGCCATTGCAAGGCACCGAAGGCACCCAAGGAGCCCGCCGCCCTGCGCCTGCGAATGCTCAGGGCGTTGTCTTTGGTGCTGCCGATGCTGGATCGGGCGCAGCAGCCGCCACCGGTGCCGCATTCGGCGGTATCTGGTAGCTCCAGGTTTCACTGATCGCCTTGTCGCCCTGCAGCAGCGCCGCGCGCATCTCCACCGGCTGTACGGGGTTCTTCACCTTCACCCGCAATGTGAGCCGCCAGCCGTTGATCGCCGTGTTGCGCTGAAGCACGTTCTCCAGCAGCTCCGCGTTGTCACCGACACTGACCTGCGCCGTGACCACGGCATCGGCCGGCAGCTTCGACAGCCGCGGCCCTTCGAAGTCGATCAGCAACGCCGTGCTGCCATCGAGCTTGCGGATCAGGTTGGGCTGCATCAACTCGCCGGCCGTGTTGAATGTCTGCCGTACCCAGGCGTTGTCCTGGCCGTGCAGGGCAGCTTCGTCGGTGGTCCAGTGCATGCGGTAGGCGTACTGCATCGCCTGACCTTTTTTCGGTTGCACGTCGGGCGTCCAGAAGGCGACGATGTTGTCGTTGGTCTCGTCTGGCGTCGGGATCTCGACCAGCTCGACCTTGCCCTTGCCCCACTTGCCCTGCGGCTCTATCCACGCGCTCGGGCGCAGGTCGTAGCGGTCTTTCAGATCTTCGAAGCGCGAGAACTCGCGGCCACGCTGCAGCAGGCCGAAGCCCAGCGGGTTCTCGACCTGAAAGGTGCTGATCGACAGATTGCGCGGATTGTTGAGCGGCCGCCACAGCCATTCACCGCTGCCGGTGTGTATGGCCAGCCCGTTCGAATCGTGGATGGCAGGGCGAAAATTGCGCTTCTCGCTCTGCTGGTTCGGGCCATACAGGAACATGCTGGTCAACGGCGCGATGCCGAGCGTGTTGACGTCGCCGCGCATGAAAAGGTTGGCTTGCACGTCGAGCACCGCGTCTTTGCCGGGCGTCAGAATGAATTGGTAGGCGCCGGTCGCACGGGGCGAATCGAGTAGCGCATAGATGACCAGTTGCTTGTCTTGTGGATTGGGCCGCTGGATCCAGAACTCGCGAAAGTTGGGGAACTCTTCAGGCGCGGGCAACGCGGTATCGATCGCCAGTCCGCGGCTCGAGAGCCCATAGACCTGGCCCTTGCCGACCACCCTGAAATAACTGGCGCCGAGAAAGCTCATGATCTCGTCGTCTTTGCCGTCCTGATTGATCGGGTACATCACCCTGAAGCCGGCATAGCCGAGCTTGGCTGTCGCGTCCTTGTCGAACTTGAGGTCGCCGAAGTCGAAGCGGCTGGCGTCGTACTTGATCTCCTGCACTTCGCTGCCGACGATCTCGCTGATCTTGACCGGCGCGTTGAACTGCATGCCCTGGTGATAGAAGCTCAGCTTGAACGGCGTGCCCTTGTCGCGCCACTCGAACTTGTCGATCAGCGGCTGCATCTTCTGGTAGTCGGCGAACTGCATGTTGCTGAACACCGGCGGCAGGTTGCTGACTGGCGCCGCGTACGGCTTGTCCATCAAATCGCGCGCCCTGGCCGTCACGTCGTCCAGCGAAAACGCTTGCGCCTGGCCGGCGATCAGCACGCTCGACAAAGCCATCAGGCAAGACAGGACGAAGGAAACAGAAACGAAGCGGGCAAAAGGCTTTGCTCTTCGGAGTGCAGCAGTGGGCAACATCGGATAGATCCAGAAGGCGCGATGGAGGAGGCGCGATGGCGTCGGGCAGGGTCGCGTGGGATTGCGAGAGTCTCGCAAATTCGAGGCCAGCCATCGGTGATTGCGGGTGACTGCTGGCGGTACAAGTCTTTAGCTTAGCATCGCCCGATTGCCCAAAGAGACGCACCGGCACTGCGACACAAGTCTGAAAGCAGCTGCCGATCACAGAAGGTTATTCGATGAAGTTGTCGTTCAAGTTGTCCCCGAGTTTTTCTTTGTCGATGGCTCTGCTGGCCGGTCTCGCCAGCGCGCCGGCTTTCACCCAGACAGCGCCCGCCGCGGTGCCTGCCGTCTCCATGTCGGACAAGAGCGCGTTCATCGCCGACCTGCTCGGCAAGATGACACTCGATGAAAAGGTCGGGCAATTGCGCCTGATCAGCATCGGACCCGAAATGCCGATCGCGCAACTGGCCGACGAGATCGCTGCCGGCCGGATCGGCGGTACCTTCAACTCGGTCAACCGCCCGCACAACCGCCAGCTGCAAGACGCAGCGACCCAGCGCAGCCGGATGAAGATCCCGATGTTCTTCGCGTTCGACGTGATCCACGGTCACCGCACCACGTTTCCCATCGGGCTCGGGCTGGCGTCGAGTTGGGACATGGACGTGGTGACGTCGATGGCGCGTACGGCAGCCAAAGAAGCGAGCGCCGATGCGGCCGACATGACCTTCGCGCCGATGGTCGATATCTCTCGCGACCCGCGCTGGGGCCGCACGTCGGAAGGCTTTGGCGAAGACCCGTACCTTGTCTCGGAGATCGCCAAGACCGTGGTCCGGGGCTTCCAGGGCAAGCTGCCGATCGGCCCCAACAATGTGATGGCCGCGGTCAAGCATTTCGCGCTGTACGGTGCGGTCGAGGGCGGACGCGACTACAACACGGTCGACATGAGCCCGATGCGCATGTACCAGGACTACCTGCCGCCATATCGCGCCGCCATCGATGCGGGGGCGGGCGGCGTGATGGTGGCGCTCAACTCCATCAACGGCGTGCCGGCGACATCGAACACCTGGCTCATGCAGGACCTGTTGCGCAAGGACTGGGGCTTCAAGGGCGTCGCGGTAAGTGACCACGGCGCCATCGTCGAGCTGACCCGCCACGGCGTCGCCAAGGACGAGCGTGAGGCCGCCAAGCTCGCCATCAAGACGGGCATCGACATGAGCATGGCCGACTCGGTCTACCTGAAGGAACTGCCGGGCCTGGTGAAGTCGGGCGAAGTCAGCATGACGGAGATCGACAACGCGGTGCGCGAAGTGCTGGGCGCCAAGTACGACATGGGCCTCTTTCAGAACCCTTATGTGCGGATCGGCGTGGCCGCGGACGATCCACCGGACCTCAAAGCCGACAGCCGCCTGAGTCGGCCCGCGGCGCGCGATGCCGCGCGCAAATCCGTGGTGCTGCTGGAGAACCGCAACAACACCTTGCCGCTTTCGAAGACCGCCAAGGTCGCGCTGGTCGGTCCGCTGGCAGATGCACCGATCGACATGCTGGGCAGCTGGTCTGCGGCCGGCGATTACAAGGCTTCCGTGACGTTGCGAACCGGGCTTGTCAATGCGATTGGCAAGAACCTGATCTATGCACGCGGCGCCAACCTCACCAACGACGAAGAGATCGTCAAGTACCTCAATTACCTCAACTGGGATTCGCCCGAAGTGACGCAGGACAAGCGTGCGCCTGCCGCCATGATCGCCGAGGCCGTGAAGGCGGCGCGCCGGGCCGACGTGGTGGTGGTGGCGGTGGGCGAGTCGCGCGGCATGTCGCACGAATCATCGAGCCGCACGAGCCTCGATCTCCCGCAGAGCCAGCGTGCCCTGATCACCGCGATGAAGGCGACCGGCAAACCGATCGTGCTGGTGCTGATGAACGGCAGGCCGCTCGCGCTGCAACGCGAGCAGAAAGAGGCCGATGCCATTCTGGAGACCTGGTACACCGGCATCGAGGGCGGCAACGCCATTGCCGACGTGCTGTTCGGCGACTACAACCCGGCCGGCAAGCTGCCCATCAGCTTTCCGCGCTCGGTCGGCCAGATCCCGATCTACTACAACCATCCGCGCCTCGGCCGCCCGTTCACGCCGGGCAAGCCGGGTAACTACACCTCGCAGTATTTCGAGGAACCCAACGGCGCGCTCTATCCCTTTGGCTACGGCATCAGCTACACCGACTTCAACGTGTCCGATGTGACATTGTCGAGCGCGACGATGGCGCGCGGCGCCAAGGTGGAAGCAAGCGTGACGGTGAAGAACACCGGCCAGCGCGGAGGTGAAACCGTTGTGCAGCTGTACATCCGCGATGTCGCTGCGTCCGTCGTGCGGCCCGTGAAGGAACTCAAGGACTTTCGCAAGATCATGCTGAAACCGGGCGAAGAGAAGGTCGTCCGCTTCACTGTGGACGAAGAAAAACTCAAGTTCTTCAACGCCCAGCTGCAGCGCGTGGCAGAACCGGGTACGTTCACGGTCCAGATCGGCCTCGACTCGGAAGCCGTGAAGGAAAAGAACTTCGATCTGCAGTAGGGCGAGAGCAGACGCAGGTCGCAGGTCGCAGGTCGCACTTCGCAGGTCGCGGAACGCAACAGGAGATCGCACGTGAACGTTCCTGACATTCTCGACAAACTTTGGGCCGACGCCGGGCTGCCCGCCGAGGCGCTGGGCTGCGCGCGTCTCACGGGCACCGAGCCCGTATTCCCTTCGTCGTTCGCGGTCGGTGCCGCGGCACAAAGCACCATCGCCGCTGCGGCTCTCGCGGCCTGCGAACTCGGCCACTTGCGCGGCGCCCCGCGCCAGCAAGTAGCGGTCGACATGACTCACGCCGCGGTGGAATGCACCGGCTGGTTCAGCATCGACGATGTATCGCCCGACCCATGGGACGCGTTCTCCGGCTTGTATCGTTGTGCCGACGGGCACGTGCGCGTCCACGCCAACTTCGCGCACCATCGCGACGGCGCGCTGGCGCTGCTCGGCCTCGATCCGTCGAAGGCGCAGCGCGCCGATGCCGAACAAGCGCTGCGTGACTGGCGCGCGCTCGATTTCGAACAAGCCGCGGCCAAACGCGGCCTGGTCGTCGCGGCGCTGCGCAGCTTCGACGAATGGGACGCCACGCCGCATGCACAAGCGGTGGCAGGGCAGCCGCTTTTCACCATCGAGCGCATCGGTGACGACGCCGCATCCGACGACGCCACACCGCCGCTGGCATTGCCGCCGTTGCGCGAGGGCCAACGACCGCTCGGCGGCGTGCGCGTGCTCGACCTCACACGCGTGCTGGCCGGGCCGGTCGGCGGCAAGGCGCTGGCGGCCTACGGTGCGCAGGTGATGCTGGTCAATTCGCCGACCCTGCCCAACATCTCGGCCATCGCCGACACCAGCCGGGGCAAGCTGTCGGTGCATGCGGATCTGCGCACCGATGCGGGCCGCGCCGACTTGCAGCGAGTCATCGGCGGGGCGCATGTCTTCGTGCAGGGCTACCGTTCGGGCGGCCTTGCCGCGCTGGGTTTCGGGGCGGCCGATCTCGCCAACCTGCGACCCGGCATCGTCTGCGTCTCCTTGTCGGCTTACGGCACGCAAGGTCCGTGGGCCGGGCGCCGTGGTTTCGATTCGCTGCTGCAGACCGCCATGGGCTTCAACCATGCCGAGGGCGAGGCCGCTGGCGACGGCATGCCACGCCCGATGCCGATGCAGATCCTCGACGAAGCCACCGGCTACCTCATCGCTTTTGGTGCGGCGGCCGCGCTCTGGCGCCAGCAGCGCGAAGGCGGCAGCTGGCATGTGCAGGTGTCGCTTGCGCAGACTGCGCAGTGGCTGCGCTCGCTCGGCCGTGTCGCCGGCGGGCTTTCCGCGCCGCGGCCGGAGTTGGCGCCGTTTCTCGAGACGTCGGAATCGGGCTTCGGTCTGCTGCGGGCGGTACGGCACAGCGCGCAGCTTTCGCGCACGCCTGCCTTGTGGCGCAAGCCTTCGATGCCGCCGGGGAGCCATCCAGTACGCTGGATTTGAACGCCAGGGCCGGGCTCCCAGCGCTGGATCGCCGCGCGCTCGATTGGCCTTGTGCGGCGCACGCTCGGCTCACTCCGGCAGCAGCACGTCCTTTTGCATCTCGGCGGTCTGCCGCAAAAAATCCCACACGGCCCGCATGCGCGCCAGGTGCTTGGTCTCGGCCGGCATCGACATCCAGAAGCTGCGCGTGAACTGCGCTTGCGGCTGATCGGGCAGCACGCGGCGCAACGATTTGTCGCGTCCCGCGATAAAGGCGGGCAGCACCGCGATGCCGGCGCCGGCTGCGGTGGCTTCGTACTGCGCGAGCACGCTGGTGCTGCGCAGCGCGAAGGCATCGGGTTTGTACAACTCGTCCAGGTACTGCAACTCCTTGCTGAACAGCAGGTCGTCGACATAGCTGATGAAGGTGTGGCCGCGCAGGTCTTCGCGTGCCTTGATGGGCTGGTGTTTCGCCAGGTATTTCTTCGATGCGTAGAGCCGCAGCGTGTAGTCGGTGAGCTTGGTCACGAGCACCGGCCCACGCGCCGGACGTTCGAGCGAGATCACGATGTCGGCCTCGCGGCGCGACAGGTGCACCAGTCGCGGCATGGCCAGCAGGTCGATCAGCAACCTGGGGTGCCGGCCCGCGAAGAGCGCGAGCTGCGGCGCCAGCACGATGGTGCCGAAGCCTTCGGTCGCGCCGATGCGCACCACGCCCGACAGGCCCTCGTGCGAAGTGGGTGCGGCGCTCTCGACGGCCCGAAACGCACCTTCCATCGCCTCGACTTGCGGCTGCAACCGTCGACCTGCCTCAGTCAGCCGATGCCCATTGGCCTCCCGCGAGAAGAGCGGCGAGCCGACCTGCTTTTCAAGCGCCTGGATGCGGCGCGCGACGGTCGTGTGATCGACCTCCAGCCGGCGCGCGGCGCTCTGCAAGGTGCCCGAGCGCGCGAGTTCCAAGAAATACCGCAGGTTGTCCCAATCCATCTCTGCAATTATGCAGAGGTCGGGTGCGAATTTGTCTATTGCTATCGCAAATCTGCAAAGCTAGGATGACGGGCTGCGCAGGCACTGCGACAACCTATCAGGAGACAAATTCATGGACGCCAAAGTCAAACCCGCCACCACGGTCGCCACCGTCAAGCTGCTCATCGGCGGCAAGTTCATCGAGTCGAAAACCACTGAGTGGCGCGACGTCGTGAACCCGGCCACGCAAGAGGTGCTGGCCAAGGTACCGTTCGCGACGCCGGCCGAAGTCGATGCCGCGGTCGCCTCCGCCAAGGGCGCCTTCAAGACCTGGAAAAAGACCCCGATCGGCGCCCGCGCCCGCATCTTCCTGAGGTACCAGCAGCTCATCCGCGAGAACATGGCCGAGCTCGCCGCCATCCTTACGGCCGAACAGGGCAAGACCTTGCCGGATGCCGAAGGCGACGTGTTCCGCGGCCTCGAAGTGGTCGAGCACGCCTCCGCCATCGGCAACTTGCAGCTGGGAGAAATGGCCAACAACGTGGCCAATGGCGTCGACACCTACACGCTGCTGCAGCCGCTGGGCGTGTGTGCCGGCATCACGCCTTTCAACTTCCCCGCGATGATCCCTTTGTGGATGTTCCCGATGGCGATCGTCACCGGCAACACCTTCGTGCTGAAGCCGTCCGAGCAAGACCCGATGGTGACGATGCGCCTGTGCGAATTGGCGCTGCAGGCCGGCATTCCGCCCGGCGTGCTGAACGTCATCCATGGTGGCGAAGCCGTGGTCAACGCGATCTGCGATCACAAGGACATCAAGGCCATCAGCTTCGTCGGTTCGACCAAGGTCGGCACCCATGTCTACAACCGAGCCATCGCCACCGGCAAGCGCGCGCAATGCATGATGGGCGCGAAGAACCACGCCATCGTGATGCCCGACGCCAACAAGGATCAGACGCTCAACGCACTGGCCGGTGCCGGCTTCGGCGCCGCCGGCCAACGCTGCATGGCGGTGTCGGTGGCGGTGCTGGTGGGTGAAGCGCAGAAGTGGGTGCCCGACCTGATCGCGAAAGCCAACTCGCTGAAGATGGGCGGCGGCACCGAGAAGGGCGTCGACATCGGCCCATTGATTTCCTGTGCTGCGCACGACCGCGTCACCTACCTGATCGAACGCGGCATTGCCGACGGCGCCACGCTCGCGCTCGACGGCCGCAATCCGAAAGTGCCTGGCTACGAAAAGGGCAACTTCATCGGCCCGACTGTGTTCGCCGATGTGAAGCCCGGCATGGTGATCTATGAGCAGGAAGTCTTCGGCCCGGTTTTGTGTACGGTGAATGCCGCGAGCCTGGACGAGGCCATCGAACTGATCAACGCCAACCCGAACGGCAACGGCACCGCCATCTTCACCCAGTCGGGTGCGGCCGCGCGCAAGTTCCAGGAAGACATCGATGTCGGCCAGGTCGGCATCAACGTGCCGATTCCGGTGCCGGTGCCGATGTTCTCGTTCACCGGTTCCCGCGCTTCGAAGCTGGGTGACCTGGGCCCCTACGGCAAGCAGGTCATCATGTTCTACACGCAGACCAAGACGATTACTTCGCGCTGGTTCGACGACAGCACGGTGAGCCAGGGCGTCAACACCACGATCAGTCTCAAGTAACTGCTTCGGATGGACTTCGAACTCTCTGAAGAGCAGCGCGCCTTCGCGCAAACCGCGCGCGATTTCGCGCTGAGCGAATTCGCTCCGAACGCGGCGAAGTGGGACGCCGAGGCGATCTTCCCCAAAGAGGCGATCGCCAAGGCGGGCGAGCTCGGCTTCTGCGGCCTCTATGCGCCCGAAAGCATCGATGGTCTCGCGCTACCGCGGCTCGACGCCACGCTGGTGTTCGAAGAGATGGCGGCCATCGACCCGTCGACCACCGCTTTCATCACCATCCACAACATGGCGACCTGGATGCTCGGTACCTGGGGCGGCCCCGCGGTGCGCGAGCGGTGGGGCTCGGACCTGACGAGCGGGCGCAAGCTGGCGTCCTACTGCCTCACCGAGCCGGGCGCCGGGTCGGACGCGGGCTCGCTGAAGACGCGCGCCGAGTTGCAAGGCGGCGAGTACGTCATCAACGGCGGCAAGGCGTTTATTTCGGGTGCCGGCGCGACCGACGTGCTGGTGCTGATGGCGCGCACAGGTGGCGGTGGCGCGGGTGGCATCTCGGCCTTCGCGCTGCCGGCCGATGCGCCAGGCATCAGCTACGGCAAGAAGGAACACAAGATGGGCTGGAACAGCCAGCCCACGCGCGCGATCAGTTTCGACAATGTGCGTGTGCCTGCCGACCACTTGCTCGGCAGCGAAGGCGAGGGCTTTCGCATCGCGATGAAGGGGCTCGACGGTGGGCGCATCAACATTGCGACCTGCTCGGTCGGTGCTGCGCAGGGCGCCCTCGATGCGGCACGTCGCTACTTGCAAGACCGCCAGCAGTTCGGCAAGCCGCTCGCGAGCTTCCAGGCCTTGCAGTTCAAGCTGGCCGACATGGCGACCGAACTCGTGGCGGCGCGCCAGATGGTGCGGCTCGCAGCGAGCAAGCTCGATGCAGGCCATGCCGACGCCAGCACCTATTGCGCGATGGCAAAGCGCTTTGCCACCGATGCGGGCTTCAATGTCTGCAACGACGCGCTGCAACTGCATGGCGGCTACGGTTACCTGAGCGAATTCCCACTGGAGAGATTGGTGCGCGACACGCGCGTGCATCAGATACTCGAAGGCACCAACGAAATCATGCGCGTGATCGTCGCGCGCAAATTGCTGGACAACGAGAGTGATATCCGATGAGCGATGACGTGGTTCTTTTCGACGATATCGACACTGCCGGCGGTCAACGCTTCGGCGTCGCGACACTCAATGCGCCGGCTTCCCTCAATTCGCTCTCGGTGGCGATGGTGCGCCTGCTCACGCCCAAGCTGCGCGCGTGGGCTGCAGACAAAGAGATCGTTGGCGTGCTGCTGCAGGCCAGCGGCGACAAGGCCTTTTGCGCCGGCGGCGATTTGCGGCAGCTTTACCAGACGCTGCTCGAATGCGGCCCCGAGCGCAACGAATACGCCGAGCGCTTCTTCGGCGAAGAGTACGAGCTCGACTACCTGATCCACACCTTTCCGAAGCCCTTTCTCTGCTGGGGCCAAGGCATCGTGATGGGCGGCGGCATCGGCCTCATGGCAGGCGCGTCGCACCGCGTCGTCACCGAGCACAGCCGGCTTGCGATGCCCGAGATCAACATCGGCCTGTATCCCGATGTGGGCGGCAGCTGGTTCTTGCGCCGCATGCCGGGGCGAGTGGGTCTGTTCCTGGCATTGACAGCAGCCAACCTGAACGCATCCGACGCGATTTTCTGCGGGCTTGCCGATGTACTCATTCCACACGAGCGCAAGCAACACGTGCTCGATGCGATCGCTGCCGGCACCTGGATGGGTGATGCGCAAGCGGACCGTGCCGCGCTGTCGAACATCCTGGCCGACGCGGCCAATACCGAGGGCGCCCCGGCAGCACCGCACTCCAAAGTTCGCGAGCATTTCGACACCATCAACGCGTTGATGTTCGGCGACGATCTGCATGAAATTGCGGAGCGCCTGCGTACGTTGCAAAGCGACGACTCGTGGATGCAAACGGCATCCAAGACTTTCAGCAAAGGTGCGCCGAGCTCGGCCGCATTGAGCTTCGCGTTGTGGCAGCGCGTGCACCGCATGTCGTTGGCGGAAGTGTTCCGACTCGAATACCTGGCGTCGCTGGGCTTTTGCGCTCACAAGGATTTCGCGGAAGGCATTCGCGCGTTGCTGATCGAGAAAGACCGCAATCCGAAGTGGAATCCCGCGACCCTTGAAGAGATCACGCCCGCCTTCATAGAAGACCACTTGCGACCGCGTGGCGACATGGCACCCGAACTCGTCGGGCTGACCTGAACCGCACTGCACATTCAACGAGATCACGGAGACAAGCATCATGAAAATCGCATTCATCGGCCTCGGCAACATGGGCGGCCCCATGGCCTTGAACCTGCACAAGGCTGGCCACACGCTCAGCGCATTCGACCTCTCGGCTGACGCTTGCAAGAAGTTCGCGGCCGAAGGCCTGCCGATTGCAAAATCTGCAGCAGCAACTGTCGACGGCGCCGAAGTCGTCATCAGCATGCTGCCTGCCAGCGCGCATGTCGACGGGCTCTACTTCGGCAGCGGCGATCAGGCAGGGCTGCTTGAAAAGATACCGGCGGGCACGCTGGTCATCGACAGCAGCACCATCGCGGCAGCCACTTCGCGCAAGGTCGCTGAAGCGGCTGCGAAACGCGGCATCGCCGTCATCGATGCGCCGGTGTCGGGCGGCACGGGTGGCGCCATTGCGGGCACGTTGACCTTCATGGTCGGCGGTGTCGAAGCCGACCTCGAGCGAGCGCGGCCGGTTCTCGAAAAGATGGGCGCCAACATCTTTTACGCGGGTGGCGCAGGTGCCGGCCAGACTGCCAAGATATGCAACAACATGCTGCTCGGCATCCTGATGATCGGCACCTCCGAGGCGCTGGCGCTCGGTGTCGCCAACGGGCTCGATCCCAAGGTGCTGTCGGAAATCATGCGGCGCAGTTCGGGCGGTAACTGGGCACTCGAAAAGTACAACCCGATGCCCGGCGTCATGGAGACATCGCCCGCGTCGAAGAACTATGCGGGTGGCTTCGGCACCGATCTGATGTTGAAAGACCTGGGGCTTTCGCAAGAAAACGCAGCGGCAGTTCGTGCATCCACGCCGCTCGGTGGATTGGCCCGCAACCTGTATGCGGCGCACAGCCTGGCAGGTCACGGGGCGCAAGATTTTTCGAGCGTCATCAAACTGCTGCAGACGAAGGCCGCTTAATGTTTTTTAGCGGCCTTCTTCGTCTTCGAAGCGGTTGCGGGCTTCTTGGCTGTTTTCGCGGACTCTTCGAAATCCTTGCTCGAGGGCGCTCCGCTTTCTCCCGCCTTGCGCACTTGCTCGCCGCTGCCGTGCTTGATGCGTTCCTGCTTCGCATGGATGTTCGCGTACAGGCCCTTTTTCTTCTTGGTCATGGTTATCCTTTTGATTGATCGTCTGTGGCGGACGGTGATCAAAATTACGTTCCCGTTCGAAATGCGATGCGCAGCCAGCCGCCGCGCGCTTTCGTAGGACGCATGGCCGATGGAGCCGGCTCTGCGGTTCGTAGAACGGAGGAGTGCGGGGCATGGACTCTTCAGTGAAGATCGTGCACCAACAACATCGGGAGATTCCCATGCAATCCATTCGCCGGTCGATGATGCCCGCCCTCATGACGATCGCTGCAGCAACTTCGCTCGGGGCGGTGCAAGTGGCCTTCGCAGCAGATGCGTGGCCGAGCAAACCAATCAGGCTCGTGGTGCCGTTCTCCGCCGGCGGCGCGAATGACCTGATGGCGCGGGCCGCGGCCGAAGGTGCATCGAAGGCACTCGGCCAGCCGATCATCGTCGACAACAAACCCGGCGCCGGTACGACCCTGGGTGCCGATGTCGTCGCCAAGAGTGCGCCCGACGGCTACACGTTTCTGGTGAGCGCCGCGGGCGTGATCTCCAACGGCATGATCAAGAAGACGATGCCGTACAAGGACGAGGCGCTGGTGCCGGTCGCGATGATCGGGCTCGCGCCTTCGGTGATCGTGGTGCCGGCCGACGCGCCCTACGACAACCTGAAGGACTTCATCGCCGCATCCAGGAAGACACCCAACGGCTTTCATTGGTCGACGGCCGGCACCGGCAGCACGCCGCACTTTGTCGAAGGACTGCTCGAAACCAAGTACGGCGCCAAGCTCGATGTCGTGCCGTACAAGAGCGGCTCGGAGTCGATCACCGCGGTGCTGGGCAGCCAGGTCGAGGCCACGTCGGAAGCCAGCATCGTGGTGCTGCCCTATCTGAAGAGCGGCAAGCTCAAGGCACTGGCCGATACCTGGACGCAGCGCATCTCTGCCTACCCCGACCTGAAGACAGCCACCGAGCAGGGCTTCCCGGACATCAAGATTGCGCATTGGGCGGGCGTCCACGCACCGCGCGGCACGCCCGACGCCATCCTCGACAAGATGGCCGCAGCGGTCGACACGGCGATGAAAAACGCCACCGCCGTGGAGCGCCTGAAGGGCATGGGCATCGAGCCCATCGGCGGCACACGTGCCTCGTTCGTCAAGTTCGTTTCCGAGGAACGGGCGCGACTGGGCAGCGTCGTCAAGGCGACCGGCATGAAGGAAGACTGAATGTCAACGGCGCGTTTAACCCTACGGTTTAACGCGCCTATTGTTTCCATACCGCGAACACCGAGGTTCTTTTCTTGAGGGTTTTTACTTAGTCATTCAGTTCAAAATTCAGTCCATCAGATCGGCACACCAGCCGGCCTGGGTGAACAGGGCCCCGAGCGAGGAGGCCGCCTTCAACGAGGCGGGTACTCATTCAAGACCGGTTCGAAATCATCCAAAAACGTATTTGAAGGAAACTGAAATGACTGTCTCGAAACTCCTCTCCGCCATTGCACTCGCCGTGATCGCCGCTTCGGGCGCTGCCCACGCTGAAACGTACCAAGGCGTGGCTGCCGTGAGCTCGCAGCAAAGCCGCGAAGCCGTCAACGGCCAGGCCGTCGTCGCTGCACGCAGCGGGAACATCTACGGCGACGCAGCTGGCGAAGGCGTGATCCAGTTGTCGGGCCGCTCTACCGACCGTGCTGGCGTTCGTGCCGAAGCTGTCGAAACCGCTCAATCGGCCAACCAGAATCTGGACCGCAAAGCCTTCGTGAACAGCGTCGTGCCTTCGCAGTACAAGATCCAGCGCACCAACACGCGCCAAGCTGGTCTGTAAAAGGCCAAGGCGCCACGGCGCCTGCAGCGCAACCTGAATTAGCGGCCCCTTCGGGCCGCTATTTTTTTGCCTTACGCCGACTCACCCCGGGTTGCGCAGAAAGCAATCGGCCGAATGGTCGTTGACCACGCCGGTTGCCTGCAGCCACGCGTAGACGATGACCGGCCCGACGAATTTGAAGCCGCGCTTCTTCAGCACCACGGACATCTGCTCCGACAACTCACTCTTGACCAGCCGCTCTGGCCCCGCATTGCGAATCGGCTCGCCGCCAGCCATTCCCCAGACGAATTCCGAAAAGTCCTCACCCGCCGCCTGCATCGCCAGATAGGCCTTCGCGCCGCCGATGGTCGCCAGAATCTTGGCTCTCGAGCGCACTATGCCGGCGTCCTGCATCAGCCGCTCGACGTCAGCTTCGTCGAAGCGCGCGACTTTCTCGGGATCGAAGTTCTTGAAGGCCTTCCGGAAGGCATCGCGCTTGCGAAGAATGGTCAGCCATGAGAGCCCCGCCTGGAAGCCGTCGAGCATCAGCTTTTCCCACAGCGCGCGGCTGTCGTGCTCGGGCACGCCCCATTCGGCGTCGTGGTACGACTGCAGCAGAGGGTTGGATTCCGCCCAGTCGCAGCGATGTTGCGCGTGCGCCTTTGCGGCGTCTGCGTGCGCAGCGCTCAAGGCCGGCCCTGCGCGTGGAGCACCGCCTTGAGCCGACGCACCTCGTGCTGCAGGTCCAGGATCAACGCCGCGGCATCGAGCCCGACGCCAAAATCGCGCTCCAGCCGCCGTGCTTCCAGTGCGTGCTGCAGCGCAGCGCTATGAAAGCGCCAGTCGTCGGTGCGCGCCGGCACGGGCGCTTCGACCTCGACGATGCCGACTTCCACCAGCTGGACGACCCAGTCGATCTCGGCGCCGACCGCGTGCGCCAACTCGCTCGCCGCGAGCGGCCGGGCGCCGCTGATCGCGCTTGAAGACGTGGTGACAGTGTGTGTAGTGATGGTGTAGCTGGCCATGCTCAGTCTCCCGAAATGCCGAGGTGGCGACGTGGATCGAAAGGCGCTGCTTTCGCGAGTTGCTCGTAGGCCTGGCGCGCCGCGTCGGTGTCGGCGGGCGGCAGGGCTATCTCGAGCAGCAGGTAGAGATTGCCCCGCGGCTTGCCCGGCAGGCCGCGCTCTTTGAGCCGCAGCTTGAGCCCGCTGCGCGCATTGCGCGGCACGGTCACTTCGACCACGCCGCCACCCGGCGTCGGCACCTTCACCTGCGCGCCCAGCGCCGCTTCGGTCGGCGTCACAGGCAGCGTCATGTAGAGATCGCGCTCTTCGATGCGATAGAGCTTGTGTGGCGCGATGCGCACTTCGAGGTACAGGTCGCCGGCCGGCTCGCCGCCCTGGCCGGGCATGCCATGGCCCGTCAGCCGGATGAACTGGCCGGGATGCACGCCGGCCGGAATCTTCACGCTCAGTGTGCGATTGACGAAGGCCGGCTGCCCCTGCGCATCGGTGTCGAGCGCGCGCAGGGTGATCTCGCGCTCGGCACCGTTGATCGCGTCCTCGAGCGAAATCTCGATGGCCGCGTGATGGTCTTCGCCTTTGGCGCGGTGGTTGCGGCGCTCGGCACCGCGGCGTTCCGAGGCACCGAACATGGAAGAGAAGAATTCGCTGAAATCGGCATGATCGGCCGGACCCTGATGCGGCCCGCGATGGAATTCGAAGCCTTCGTCCCACCCAGGCGGCGGCTGGAAGTCACCGCCTGCACCTGGGCCGCCAGGACCACCGGCACGGCCACCCATGCCTTCACCACGCGCTACACGTGCCGCCAGCGCATCGTAGGCGGCGCGCTTTTCCTTGTCGCGCAGCACGTCGTTGGCCTCGTTGATGTCGCGCATCTTCGTCTCGGCATCGGCTTCCTTGCTGACGTCGGGGTGGTACTTGCGTGCCAGCTTGCGATAGGCCTTGCGCACCTCGTCTTCCGACGCGGTCGACGCGAGGCCGAGTGCTTTGTAGTAGTCCTTGAATTCCATGAAGTGTTCTTGTGTGCCGCTGAACGCCGAAAAGAAACGTCTAGGCTATGGCGCCGCCGCCGTCGACGTTTTGCGCTAGCGCATACGCCGTCCATTTACCGCCCGTTCGCTCGAACTTCAACGGTTGCGCGTTGCCGAGCACATCGGGTCCGATCGGTACGCCGAGCAGCGCGGCAAGCACATACAACGTGCCGCCATGCGCCACCACCAGCACGGGCGCCGGCTCGGCCAGCGCGGCTGCCAGCGCACCGCGCTTGCGCTCGACGAAGCTCGCCAGCGTTTCGCCGTTCTCAGGGGCGCAGGCCCAGTCGATGTTGGCCGACGAGGTGCCGATCAGGTCGCCGAAGTGCCGCTCGCGCAGGTCTTCGCTCTCGAGCGGTACCAGCTTGAGCGTGGCGCCCACGGCTTTCGCGGTGGTCAGCGCACGGTTCGCGTCACTCGCCACCAACGTGCGGATCGGCTCGCCCGCAAGCACTGCGGCCGCTCGTGCCGCTTGCTGCAATCCGAGTTCGCTCAAGGGTTCGTCGACCGCCTGAAAAATGCGCAGCGCGTTGCGACCTGTCTGACCGTGGCGCAGAAAGTAGAAGTGATCGCAGGCCGGCGTCAGCGGCTCCGCGGCAGCGAGGCGAACGAGTTCTTCGTAGCCTGCGGGATGCTGAACCGTGAAATGAGGAGGCGTCGAAGGTGTGGTCATTCAATACACAAGCTGCAGCGGCCGCCCCTGGCGCTGTGCCTGGACGTCCGCCGGATGGAAGGGCAATGGCAGCCATTGTTTGGCAGCGAACATCGGCAGCTGATCGTACGCGCGTGGCGATGCCGGGTCGCTGCTCTGGCCATACGTCAGCAGGCCGTGCGCAACCGGGCCGCGCTCATCGAAAGTCACGACCTGCAGGTAGCCGGTGCCGGAGTTGACGTTGTAGCCCTTGAGGTCGATCACTGTCTGACCTTGCGTGCTGAGCTTGTTGAGCACGCCTTCGAATTCTTCGCCGCCGTGCAGGCCGATTTTCTCGCCACGCACCAAGCGGGATTGCGGATTGCCCAGGGGTGTGTCGAGCGCGAAACCCGCGACTCGCAGCGTGTTCGCAGCTTCGGCCAGCGCCTTGAATACGGCTGCGCGAATGGCAGGCGTCGCCATGTCGAGCCCTGCCGGCGTAGTCACGGGCTGGGCCGGGTCGAACGCCACGCGCCAGATGCCGGGCATGTCTTTGGCGGCGCGCCAGAACTCGCGGAACAGCGGCGCACCGCGAGACGCGGCGTTGCTGGTGCGGTCCCACGCAGTGAGTACACGGCAGCCGGCAGCCTGATCCGCCGTCAATGTCGAGGCGCTTTCGGCGCACGCCGCCGCGAGGTCGTTCATCACCAGCATGCCGGCGAGGTTCTTGTCGCGAAAGATCACGCTGCGCAAGTCTGCCGCGCTCATCCGGTTGCCGGGAAGGCCATCTGTACCGGCAAGCCGACCGCGGATTTCCATGATGCCGCTGCGCGTGCGCAAGCGTTGCGGCTTGCCGATCAAGCCGACCAAAGGAGACACACCGGGCATCGGCGCGATGTCCGGGTTGCTCAGCCAGAAACTGTCGTTGCTGTTCTGCACATAGTCGGGCGTGATGACGACCGGCATGCGCGCCGGCGCGATCAGGCCGGGCGACGCCGCTGTGCTGTCGCGGTTCCAGGCACAAGCGCTGCGCGACCCGTCGAGCACCGGCAGATTGGCCGCGTTGAGCAGCGCGGCCGCGGCGGGCGAGGGCGTGCAGGTCGTCAACATATCGGCCGACACATCGGGCACCACCGACAGATCGGCATACATCGCGTTGCCGTCACGGTCCGCCGCGATGGCGTTGATCCACGGCATGCCCTGGTTGCCCATCGCAGCACGCAGCTCGCTCACATTGCGCGCCTGGCCCATGCGGATCCAGCTGTCGGCCGATCGTGTGTTCAACGTGTTGGCGTCGCGCAGTGCATAGGCGCGTTGCGCCGTCCAGCCGAGGCCGGCGCGCGGCAGCGAGATCACCGGACCCCAATCGGTCGAATAAAAGGTGTGCTGCAGCGGCGCGCCACCGTCACCTGTTCCCCCGCTGCCGGACGGCAGGGTGACGGTGCGCACCGCCATGCGCTTGGGCTCGCCGTCCACCCAGTAGACAGTTGGGTCGGCCGGGTCGAGCTTCAGTTCGTAGAGCGTGAAGCGCTTGCCGGTCGACACGGTGTGCGTCCAGGCGACATCCTTGTTGAAGCCGATCGACACGATGGGGCTCAGCGCACCGGCTGCGCCCATCACGTCGAGCTGGCCGGGAATGGTCTGGTGAACCTGCCAGAAGCGGTTGATACCAACCCACGGAAAGTGCGGGTTGCCAAGCAACAGGCCCTTACCGTCGGGCGTCGCGTTGCGGCCGAAGGCCCAGCCGTTCGAGCCGAGTTCGCCGCCTTGCGGGTTGGCGTTGAAGCTATAGCGCGCGATCTCGGCGATCGACGCTTCAGGGACGACTGCTGCAGCGGTTTTGACTACCGGAGGCACCGCCGCCAGCACCGCACCCGCCAGTGCGCCGATGCCGCCTTGCACCATCGACAACTCGGTCGATCGCGCGAGGTCGCTCGTGGTCATCGGGCGCACCCACGCCTTGCCGCGACAGGGTTCGGGCAAGCCGGCCATTCCCGTGTCTTGCAGGTAGCGGTTGTAGCCGGCCACATAGCCGCGCATCAGCGCCTGCGCATCGGGACTGGCAGTGGCAGCGGCCCGCGCCAACGCGGCGTCGTCCATGTGAGAGCGCACGAAAAAATCGATGCGCGCGTTGGGCATCTTGACAAAGCCGAAGTCCCCGGCGGTCTGGGCGCCGAGGAATTGCGAGCGGTCGCCACGAAGCGTGAGCAGGTGCTCGGCCGTTTGGCACACGTTGTCTTGCGCATGCGCATAGGCGGTGCCGTAGCCGAGGCCTTCCCAGTCAGGCGCCGTGATGTGCGCGATGCCGAAGGTGGTTCGCTCGATGGTCACGCTTCGCGCCTTGGCCGACAACGCAGAGCCACTGGCAGCAAACAGGGCGCCCGCGGCCATCGACACGAGAGCCGGGGAGAGCCGGAAACGAGCGGGCATCCTGAACGATCAGGCTAGAACTTCGGAATGCGCAAGGTCTTGCTGATCATCAACGTGCCCGACAGGCCGAACAGCAGCGTGAGCGGGTGCAAGGCCCACGGGCCAACCAGCCAAACGCCGCCCCATATCGCCTCGCCGATGCGGCCTTGCCAGGCGGCGAGCGCGAGCACGCCGACCAGCGCAACGCTGGTTGGAATGGGCGTGCCCTCGAAAAACTTGACCTTGTCGGCGCCTTCGGAAAGCGCCTCGGCGGTGACGTTGTAGCGCGCCAGTCGGCTCACCCCGCAGCACACGAAATAGATCAGCAACAGGCAGTCCCAACCTCCCTTGAGCCCGGCGGCAAACGCCAGCGCGGCGGGTGCGACGCCAAAGGAAATGATGTCGGCGAGCGAGTCGAGCTCGCGGCCGAGCGCCGAGTGCGTCTGGCGCCAGCGCGCTATGCGGCCGTCGAATACGTCGAAGATAAAAGCAGCCGGTGCCAGTGCGCCGGCCCACAAAAAATGATCGATCGACTGGCTCGCCACGAAAGCCATCGTCAGGAACACAGCGCCCACGCCGCACGCCGCATTGCCTAGCGTGAACATGTCGGCCAGATGGAAGCCGCGGATCATCGAGAAGTGCTTGCGCGCTGGCGGTGCGTTGGAGGGCGTAGACATGCAGGGCTTTTCGACAGAGGAGGTGGAAAGCACCTTAGCGCAAACGCAAAGCCGTTTCTGTAGTCGCGTTCCGATCGTTTGCCATCGAATCGACAAGGCGCTCAGCTGGTGCGCGGCATGGACTTCGAAGCGGGATGGCAAGTCGCGCATGAGCGCATCGGCTCGCCCGACGACCTCGAAGGCCGCTTCTTCAACTCGACAATGCGGCTTCGAGCGGGCCGGCGACGCGCGCGACCAGCGCCTCGCGGGCGACCGGTGCAGTCCAGCGGAAGCGATGGGTGCTTTCCCATTCGGGATGGCTGCGCGCGGGACGTGCTGCGCGCACCGCCGGCGCCACATCGCGACCGGCGCTGCCGCCGACTGCGATGCGTTCGGTCGCCGCGTGGCCGCGGCGCTCCAGCGCCTGTGCCAACTGCAGCTGCCAAGCCGCCATCACCACCAGCACGCTGTCTTCGATGCTCAGCTCCTGCACGTCGCGCAGCATGTTCATCAACTTGCGGCCGAACGGCCCCCAGCCTTGCGACACCGCACCGCCGATGGCGCCGCCCAGTGCAGCACCGGCACCGAGCGACAGGCCGGCCAGTGCGAGATCGGCCACCACGCCCACCGCAGCGCCCGCGATCACGCCTTTGCCCATCAACAGGCCGGCCGCCTTCATGGCCTCGGGCTCGAAGAAGTCCAGCGTCCAGCGGCCCTCGATAGCTTGCAGCGGCGCCTCGTTCGCATCGCCTTGCCGGAATCCGTAGAGCGCGAGCAAGTCGTCCGTACAGCGCTGTGCCTTGTCGGTGACGGACTGGCGCAGCGCCGCGACCAGCGCCTGGCGCTGGGTTTCGTCGGCGAACGCTGCGGCCGACGCTGTGCGGCGCACGGCCGCCGCATCGACCAGCAGTTCGGCGATGCGGGCCGCCGCGGCGAGGCGTCGATGCGCGGCTTCGGCTTCGAGTTGTTCGACAGCCCGATGCAGCGGTTCGCGGTGATCGCGCAGCAAGGTCGCGAGGTCGCGATACAGATCGCGCTCGGCACCGGTAAAGGGCGCTGCCGCGTCGAAGCGCACGAGAACGTGCAGGCCGTAAGCCGACAGCAGCTCTTTCCACGCGGGCTCGCGGTTGGCCGCATCGCGCACGAAATTCAACACCGGCAACACCGGTCGCGCGCATGAATTGAGCAACTCGATCTCGGCGCGAAACTTGGGCAGCACAGGCTCGCGTGCATCGATGACGAGAAATGCCGCATCGACATCGAGCATCGTGCGAAGCACCTTGGCCTCTTGCTCGAAGGTGCCGTGTGCCTCGGGGCTCTGAAGGAATGCGCGAATGCGATCGGGCGGTGTGTGCGTGGTGTCGAAGGCCTCGAGATGCTGTCGCAGCGACACCGCGTCTTCGAGCCCCGGCGTATCGAAAAATCGCACGATGCTGCGGCCGTCGATGCGCAAGTCGACGCTCTCGACATGGCGGGTTGTGCCGGGCCGCTCCGACACCTCGCCAAAATCGACGCGACGGGTCAGCGTGCGCAGCAGCGAGGTCTTGCCGGAGTTGGTATGGCCGACGACTGCGATGCGAATGGCTTGAGGGTCGCTGCTGGCGCCAGACAGCTTGTCGTTCATGGACGGACGCTCGCTTCGCCACGGCCGGTAAGCGCTGCGCTGTCGTCTTTTAAAACGCCATCCTCCTGCCATGGCGCGATGCCGACCTCGACCATCCAGTCGCGCCAGCGTGCCGGCGTGGCCGACACGCCCCACAACCAAAGTCGGCATTCCCCGCACCGGCTCTGCACTTCGCGCACGAAGCGTTCCGCACCACGGTCGGGACTCGATGCGCCGTTGCACACGAGGACCACGCGTGCGGGTCGCGCCCCAATCATCGCGGCGAGCAGTTCGCCGCGCTGGGCTGCGCTGCCATCGACTTGAACATGGTGGGCGGCAGCCGGCACAGCAAGAGCAGGCGGCCAGGGCGCCTCGTCGGGCAACTCGAAACCGATGATCCAGAGCGCCTTCGAGGTGTCGCTCGCGGCCAGGCCGGGCACTGCGCCTTGTCGCATGCGTCCACCGTCGGCATCGACCACGCGGGGCGCTTGAAGTGCATCGAAGCGTGCCAACAACTTCAGGTAATAGGCATTGCGCAGGTCAGGCTGCAGCGCATTTTTGCGCGCCTGCCAGACGGCGGCGCTCAAAAGTGCAAGCAGCAGCCGAGGCAACAGGCCGTAGACCACGACGCAGCCGGTCAGCCACAACGCCCATGCGCGCTGGCCGGCAAGCGACGCCGTATCCGGGGCGGCACTCGGCGATGAAAGCACCGTCTGTGCATCCGGCACCGGAAAGCCGAGCCACGATGGCAGCGCGCCGAGCCACTGCACGCTGCGCACGAAAAACCCGGGCTCGAGAATCGTCGTCTCCCAGCTCAGCGTGTAGTTGCGAAACGCCAGCGAGAAGAGCAGGGCGGCGACGACGACCGCGAACGAAAGCGTCCAGATCGTATGGCTCACGAATCCGAGTGCCCACGGCAGCAGCCGCGCACGTGTCAACAAGCCGGTCGTCGCGCGCACCAGCACCGGCGCTTGCCCGCGCTTGCCACCCGCCACATGCGCAGTGAGTGCGAGCCAGATCGAACCGAACGATGCGCTGAACGAGCCGAATGAGCCGAACGGAAGCACGAGCCCGATGAGCCACACCAATAGCGTCAGCAAGTGCAATCCGAGCAGGCTGACCAGCGCGACCATCACGTTGATCTTGCGATCGCCGCCGATCACGTTGCCGGCCACGCCGAGCCCCGCGAGCACCACCACGGCGACGATGGCCAGCAAGATCCACGGCGCCGAGGCGCGCATGCGTTCGACTTCGGCATCGAGCCCGATGCGACGCCCGAGGATGCGGGCGCGCTCGGTGATGCGAGCGGCGCAGGTGTCATGCACCGACGACATCGCGGTATGCACAGCCTCCGCGTCGTCCAACGGGCCGGTCGTTTCGACCCACCGCACCGATTCCGTGACGACCGCGTCTGCCAGTGTCGTGTTCAACAAGTTCCTTGGTCGTTCTGAGTCGTGGTGGGAGGGCGCGGAAATTATGCCCGCCACACAGGCCGCGACTACAACGGAAAACGGGGCCGCAAAAGGCCCCGTTGAAAGCATCCCTCTCGGGATCGCGTTGCGCTGATGCGCTCTCGTTGCTTTCGGTTCGCTTTCAGCGAAGGCCGAAGAACGAAAGCACTGCAACAACGACGACGACCAGGCCGACGATATAAATGATGGAATTCACGGCAAGCACCCCTCTTTGTTTAAGACCACTGGATGCTCGTGGCAAAGCGAAGATCGGATTGTCGGCGGCGGTCGGCGCGCGCTGTAGGACTCGCGAAGCAAACGCGGTCGTTCATCGGTCCGTCGAATCAGTCGTCTTTGCCGTCGCCCAGAAAGCCGCCGCTCTGGTGCGCCCACAGACGCGCATACAGGCCGTTCTTCGACAGCAGCGTCTTGTGATCGCCTTCTTCGACCACGCAGCCTTCGTCCAGCACGATGAGGCGGTCCATCGCCGCGATGGTCGACAGCCGGTGCGCGATCGCGATCACCGTCTTGCCTTCCATCAGCGTGTAGAGGCTCTGCTGGATCGCGGCTTCGACTTCGGAGTCGAGCGCGCTGGTGGCTTCGTCGAGCAACAGGATCGGCGCGTCCTTCAGCATCACGCGCGCGATGGCAACGCGTTGCCGCTGGCCGCCCGATAGCTTGACGCCGCGCTCGCCCACGTGCGCGTCGTAGCCTTGCCGGCCTTTGGCATCGCCGAGCGTCTGGATGAACTCGTGCGCCTCGGCGCGCTCCGCGGCTGAACGCACGGCAGCGTCGCCCGCGTCGGGCCGACCGTAGTCGATGTTGTCGGAGACCGATCGATGCAGCAGCGACGTGTCTTGCGTGACCATGCCGATGTGGCGCCGCAGCGAGTCTTGCGTGACCTTGGCGATGTCTTGCCCGTCGATCAGGATGCGTCCGCTTTCCAGATCGTGGAAGCGCAGCAGCAGGTTGACCAGCGTCGATTTGCCGGCGCCCGAGCGGCCGACGAGACCGATCTTTTCACCCGGCGCCACGGTGAGCGTCATGTCGTCGATGACGCGGCGGCCGCCATCGGAATACCGAAAGCTCGCGTGATCAAAACGGACTTCACCGCGCGGCACCACCAGCTGCGTCGCGGCCGGCACGTCGAGCACCGTGCGTGGGAGCGAGAGCGTCTTCATGCCGTCCTGCACTGTGCCGATGTTTTCGAACAGGCTCGTCATTTCCCACATGATCCAGTGCGACATGCCCTGCAGCCGCAACGCCATGGCGGTCGATGCGGCGACCGCGCCGATGCCGACCGCGCCGTTCGACCACAGCCACAGCGCCATGCCGCACATGCCGGCGGTGAGTCCCATGCTGAGCGCGTGATTGGTGATCTCGAACAGGCTGACCAACCGCATCTGCCCGTAGCCGGTGTGCATGAACTCGCGCATCGCGTCGCGCGCAAAGCCGGCCTCGCGCTGCGTGTGCGAGAACAGCTTGACGGTCGCGATGTTGGTGTACGCATCGGTGATGCGGCCGGTCATTAAGGCGCGCGCATCGGCCTGCGCCTTGCCGACCTTGCCGAGGCGCGGCACGAAGAAAGCGAGCTGCGCCAGATAGAGCGCAAGCCAGATCACGAAGGGCCATATCAGTTGCGTGTCGAGCACGGCGACCAGTACGATCATGGTCGCGACGTAGACGCCCATCGCCACCAGCACGTCGGCCAGCACGAAGACGGTGTCGCGCACCGCCAGCGCGGTCTGCATCACCTTGGCCGTGATGCGGCCGGCGAACTCGTCCTGGTAGAAGGCCATGCTCTGGCCCAGCATCAGCCGGTGGAAGTTCCAACGCAGGCGCATCGGCAGGTTCACCGCCAACGTCTGGTGCTTGACGATGGTCTGCAACGCAACTACGCCGATGCTCGCCGCCAGAGCGAAGCCGAGCCACATCAACGTGGTGCCGCGCTCGTCCCACAAGCGCGCGGGCACCTGGCCACCGAGCCAGTCGACGATGCGGCCGAGCATCGCGAACAGCAGTGCCTCGAACGACGATATGGCTGCGGTGAGCAGCGCCATCGTCGCGATCTTGCCGCGCACGCCATCCGTGCAGGCCCATAAAAAGGCGAAGAAACCGTGCGGTGGCAGCGGCGGTTCAGCGGGCGGATAGGGATGAAGAAGCTTCTCGAAAAAGCGGAACAAGGCAAGCAAAGGGGTCGGTCTCCAGCGTCGATGCGCGATGACCGAATTGTCTGCGATGCGGGATGGTCGCCGGGTGCGTGCGGCTATGTCGCGACCACAAGTGCTTCTCATGCAACCGCTTCCCCTGTTCGCCGAAGTTACGGGCGTAACCGGGGGCCCAGCCGGTCGCTCAGAAAGTCGATGAAGCTGCGCAGCTTGGGTGCCATGTACTGCCGGCTCGTGTAAACGGCGAACAGCGTCACCGCGGGCGCCGCGTAGTCCGGCACCAGGCGCGTCAGCACGCCGCTCGCCAGGTCGTCGTCGACCAGCCACGCGGGCAAGAACGCCATGCCCATGCCGGCGCGCACTGCATGCAATGTGAGCGTGGTGTCGTCCGACAACATCACCGGCCGCAGTCGCAACGGTGCCTGGCGTCCGCCAGAACCCTTGAGCGAGAGCCCTTCGATGTTGACGTAGCTCGGCACGATGGCGTCGAGCTTGGCGAGGTCGGCCGGCGCCGAGGGCTCGCCGATTCGACGCACGTAGCGGGTCGCCGCGACCAGATGGAACTGCACCTTGCACAGCGACCGCGCGATCAGCGCGCCAGAAGGCTCCTGCGTCGCGCGCAACGCCAGGTCGTAACCATCGGCGGCCAGATCGATCTTGCGGTTTTCCAGATGGATGTCGATCAACACTTCCGGGTAGTGCTCGCGATAGTCGGCGAGCACGCGGGCGAAGCGGGGCGTTGCACACCAGACCGGCGCGCTCACTTTGAGTCGGCCGCGTGGTGCTTCATTGCGCTGGCTGATCGTGGCTTCGGCTGCGTCGAGCATGTCGAGCGCCTGGCCGCTTTGCTCGTACCAGGCGGTGCCCGCTTCGGTCAGGCTCATGTGACGGCTGGAACGGTTCAGCAAGCGCGCGCCGAGCGACTTTTCGAGCTGCGCGATGTGCTTGCTGACCATCGGCGGCGACATCGAAAGCCGCTCGGCTGCTGCCGTAAAACTGCCCGACTCGACGACATCGCGGAACACGCGGAGGCTGGTCATTCGGTCCATCGATGCTTTCCTCACAAGAAACCGATCATTGAATGCACGGCTCTCGAATTCTGCAAGGGAAATCACTACATTCGATGTGAAGGAGCTTTTTCGATGACCACCACGACCACCACAACTACGACAACGACCACGTCCCCGCGCTTGCCGACCTACTTCATCTCCCATGGCGGCGGCCCCTGGCCCTGGATGAAAAAAGAGATGGGCAACGCCTATGCGCAACTCGAGGCCTCGCTGGCCGACATGCCGCGGCAAATCGGCCGCAAGCCGCGCGCCATCCTGATGGTGTCTGCCCACTGGGAAGAGTCCGCCTTCACGGTGATGGGCAGCCCCAGGCCGCAGATGATCTACGACTACGGCGGCTTTCCCGCGCACACATACAAGGTGCAATACAACGCGCCCGGCTCGCCGACGCTGGCGCGCCGCGTGATGGAACTGATCGAAGGCGCGGGCCTGCCGGTGGCGCTCGATGTCGAACGCGGCTTCGATCACGGCACCTACTCGCCGATGGTCGCTATCTATCCCGAAGCGGATGTACCGGTCGTTCAGTTGTCACTGATGCGCGGGCTCGACCCGGCCGCACATCTGGCGCTGGGCCGCGCGCTGGCGCCGCTGCGGGACGAAGACGTGCTCATCGTCGGCAGCGGACTGAGCTATCACAACCTGCGCAACTTCGGACCGCAGGCGCACGACGTGTCGAAGGCCTTCGACGACTGGCTGGACGATGCGGTGGTGCAGGGCGCGCCGGCCGAACGCGCGAAGCAGTTGGAGGCGTGGTCGTCGGCGCCGGCCGCACGTGTCGCGCATCCGCGTGAGGAGCACCTGATTCCATTGATGGTGGCCGTGGGTGCGGCCGAAGGCGATGTCGGCGAGCGGATCTATCACGAAGACGCCTTCATGGGCGGACTCGTGGTGTCGAGCTTCAGGTTCGGTGCAGCGGCGAACGCCTGAGGGCGTCCTGCGCGCCCGGCGTCGGCGCGCACCGCCCCTCAGCTGCGCCGCGTCTCGCCGTCTTCGTTGACCAGCCCGACGCGCGTTTGCCGGCCCCACGTGCCGCGCCCGGTCAAAAAGGTCCACCAACCCCAGGCTGCGCCCGTGTGCCGAAGGAGTTGAAAGGTAAACGGCTCGACGATGGCGGCCAGAAAGGCCTGCACCATGTTCACCTCGCTCTGCTCGCCGATCCAGCGGCGGTACAGGTACACCGACCACAGATGGAACAGCAGGTCGAGCACGATCTTGGCCCCGATCACACCCGCCGCCGGCGCCAGCGCGCCGAGGTTGCCCTCCACGATGTACACCAGCAGCAAGGCAAAGGCGGCCAGCCCGTACAGCGGCTGCAGCGTGTCGATGGCTTTCACCGGAAGCATCAGCGTGCCGAGCCAGCCGTAACGCCGGTCGCCGACCATCGCGCGGTACCAGTACTGCGTTTGCAGGAAGCCACCGAACCAGCGGCGACGCTGGCGCAGAAAGGGCATCACGCCGCTCGGCGCATCGGTGTGCGCCTGTGCATCGCCGAGCACGCGCACGGTCCACGGCAATCCGTGCGCTTGCGCATAGCGGTGCAGGCGGTGGATGAGCTCGTAGTCCTCGACCAGGCAGTCGGTGTCGAAACCGCCCACCGCACGCACTGCGTCGAGCCGGAAACCGGCGAACGCGCCGGAGATCAGCAGCAGCCCGTCGACCCGCATCCACGCGTAGCGCGACAGAAAATTACGGATGTACTCATACGTCTGAAACCACTGGAAGCAGCGGCCCGCCAGTGTGCGGCTGCACACCGGCGTGATGACGCCCGTCGCGGCCACGAGATCGGGCTCGGCCGAAAACGCATTGCGCACGGCCGCGATGGCCTTGACGTCGAGCAGCGTGTCGCCGTCGACCGTGAGCACGGTGTCGGTGTCGATGCAGGCAATGGCGGCATTCAGCGCGACCGCTTTGCCACCGTGCGGCAACCGCAGCCAGAAGAGGCCGGGGTGGCTGGTGCTGGCTGCGCTCAACTGTCCGAAGGCGGGCCGCGTGAGGCCGTAACGCGTCACGAGCAACTCGGCGGTGCCGTCGGTGGAGCCATCGTCGGCGATGACGATGCGATCGGGCACATCGGTCTGGCCGAGCAACGCGGCCAGCGTGACCGGCAACACGGCCGCTTCATTGTGCGAGGCGACGATCACGCCCAGCGTATCGCGCTGCACGTCCGTCGCGCCGACGCGCGCAGGCAAAGCGGCGGGCCGTCGCAGGATCGGCAACGTGTGCCAGCCGACGAAGAGCAGCAACACGGTGTCGTACAGCACATACGCCACCCCGACCGACCAGCCCCACACGCCGCCGACCTTGAAGGCCATCGCGAAAAGAGCGATCCACAACACGAGCACGCTGCTGTGGATCAGCACGCTGACCAGCGGCGTGGGCGGCGGCGTGAGCCGCGGGGATGCGGCCACGAACGCACTGCGAAGGGAATCGTTCAAGGAAAGGATGCTCGAAAAAGTGCCCGGGAAGATGCCCGAAAAGAGGCCGTTAACGCAGGGGACAATCGCCCCGGTTCATAAGCTGAGTCGGTTCTGCCCTGAAAATTCCCTCGATGCTCCCACACGCCCGCTACACCAAGACCGCCATGCTGTTGCACTGGCTCATCGCCGCGCTGATGGCGGTCAACATCGCGTTGATCCTGGCGGTCGACCTCTTTCCCGACGACTGGGTTCGGCCTGCGGTCGACACCCACAAGTCGATCGGCATCACGGTCCTCGGTCTGGTGATCTTGCGGCTTCTGTGGCGCTTTACGCACCGGCCGCCGGCGATGCCCCTTTCTTACGGTCGGCTCGAAAGCTTCGCCGCACACGCTGCACACGGCACGCTGTATGCATTGATGATCTTGCTGCCCCTGTCGGGCTGGATGCACGACTCGGCCTGGAAAGACGCCGCCGCCCATCCGATGCACCTTTTCGCCCTGGTGCCCTGGCCGCGCATCGGCTGGATCATGAACATCGAGCCCGCGACCAAGGAGATGCTGCACGACAAGTTCGGTGCGCTGCACATCTGGGCCGGCTACATCCTGTACGGGCTGTTCGCGCTGCACGTGGCGGGTGCCCTCAAGCACCAGTTCATCGACAAAGAACCCGAACTCCAGCGCATGCTTCCATGAACTTTCCGCCAGATTCCGACGCCGGCGCCCGCGCCTTCATCGAACGCATCGACGCGCTGTCGACGCACCACGATCCGGTGCACGAAGGCGTGCGCGTGCGCTGGCGCCGCTTCGGCAACACCGAGACCGACATCACCTACCCGCCGCTGGTGTTGTTGCACGGCGGCCATGGCAGCTGGATGCACTGGATCCGCAATGTCGAGGCGCTGTCGGCCGAACACACGCTGTGGTTGCCCGACATGCCGGGCTTCCTCGACTCCGACAAGCCTTTGCCGATGGCCGACGGCCAGGCGCCGATCGATCCGTTGCTGACGGCGCTGGGCGGCACGCTTGACATGCTGATCGGCGCCGATACGCCAGTCGACCTCGGCGGGTTCTCCTTCGGCGGACTGGTGGCGTCGACCTTTGCCACGCGGCGTCCGGTGCGTCGGCTGGCGCTGGTCGGCAGCGGCGGCCATGCGTCGCTGCGGCGCCTCACGCTGGACATGATCAACTGGCGCCGCTCGGTCGATCGCCAAGCCGAGCGTGCCGCCTTGAAGCACAACCTCGACGCGCTCATGCTGCACGACAAGGCTTCCGATCCGCTGGCTTTCGAGATCCACGACGTGTCGTGCCACGGCACGCGATTCCGCAGCAAGGACGTGTCCATGGCCGGTGGGCTGCAGGCGGCGATCGACACGCTGACCTGTCCGTTGCTGCTGATGTGGGGTGAGTACGACGTCACCGCCGACCCGCGGCCGCTGGTGGCGCGATTGACTGCCGGTCATCCGAATCGCGGGGGCGCGGTGGTCGATGGCGCCGGTCACTGGACGCAGTACGAGCGCGCCGACGAAGTCAACCGTCAGCTGCTGCGCTTCTTCGACTGATGCCGATGTAGTAGCGCACGCGGCCCGTGTCCTTCCAGCCGCCTGGCGCTGTTGCTGGGCTTGCCCTCGGCAGTTCGCACGGATCGCGGGGCGGAGTAAGTGAATCGGGCATCGTTCCGGCAGCGATCGCCTGAGAGTGTTGCAAAGAAGTGGTTGGGGTTTTCGGAATACTGTATAAAAATACAGTTAACGATTCATCATGGGCCTCCCTTCCTTCGACTCCTTTTCCCCGTCCGCGCGCCAGAACGTCTGGCGCGGTGACGAGCTGGGCAGCGCCGACATGCCCGTGCTCGGCACCGGCCACCCCGCGCTCGACGCCGAGCTGCCGGGGGGCGGCTGGCCCATCGGCGCGATGACCGAGGTGCTGCAGGCGGCACCTGAAGCGCATGTCTGGCGACTGCTGCTGCCGGTGCTGTCTCGCGCGGTCGAAACGCGGGGCGGGCCGGTGGTATTGATCGGCGCACCTTACGAGCCCTTCGGCCCGGCGCTCGCCGCCGCGGGGTTGCCGGTCGAGGCGCTGATGTGGGTGCGCAGCGAGGCGTCTGCCGCACGGCTATGGGCTTGCGAGCAGGCCTTGCGTTGCGCCGACGTGGCGGGCGTTCTGGCGTGGTTGCCGCAGGCGCGCGTGGGCGAGTTGCGCAGGCTGCAACTCGCTGCGGCACAGCATGAGGGGCTGTTGTTCGTCTTCAGGCCTGAATCCATGGCGCAGTCGGCTTCACCGGCGCGGTTGCGGCTGCAGGTGGTTCCGGCAGAAGGCGGGCAGATGGACGTCCATTTGCTGAAGCGCCGTGGCCCGCCGCTGGCAATGCCCTTGACTTTGCCCGCCCGCAGCGAGCGCATGACGGCGTTGCTGGCGGCCAGCCAGTTGCGGCGCAAGCGGCGCATGCAGGAACTGCAAGGCGCGCAAGAAGAAGCAAATCCCGGCACGACCGTGGTCCGTCTGGACTTGCGCAGGAAGGAGGGGCAATCGCATGCAATGGATCGCGTTGCGGTGGCAGCCTGAAGAAGACCGGGCACCTGTGGCTGCAACGGCACCGACGCCTGGCGCGCCAGCCGCCAACACGCCTGTCGCTGCGCCTCCTTCCATCGAAACCCTCGGCTGGTGGGCGCTGCAATTCACGCCGCGTGTCACATGGCTCGACGAAGCGCTCCTGCTCGAAGTCTCGGCCTGCGAGCGGCTCTGGGGCGGGCAGCAGTCGTTGATGCGCCTGATGACCGCTTGGAACCCGGCGCCCGGCACGCGCATCCAGAAAGTGCAGGGCGCCAATGGCTTGATCGCGCTGGCACGGCTGCGGCTGTTCGCGCGCGGCCACAAGCCGCCCGTCGATGTGCCGGCCGCCCTGCCGCTCGGCGCACTCACGGCTGCGCGGGAGCATCTCGACGTGCTGGAGCGCATGGGCTGCCGCACCTGGGGCGACGTGGCGGCGCTGCCGCGCGGCGGTCTTTCGCGGCGCTTCGGTACGACGCTGCGTGAGACGCTCGACATGGCGTGGGGCTTGCGCCCCGAGAAGCACACGTGGCTTACCTTGCCCGATGTGTTCGACCAGAAGCTCGAGCTGCCGGCGCTGGCCGAGAACGCGCATGAACTCATGTGGTCGGCCAACCGCTTGTTGTCGGCACTGCAGATCTGGCTGCGCGCGCGTCAGCGCGGCGTGCTGGCGCTCGAACTCGAATGGACGCTCGATTTGAGGCGCTTCAACGGGGTGAACCTGCCGCCGCATCAGAGCATCACCGTGCGTACCGCCGAGCCCACGCAAGACATGGCGCATCTGCGCAAACTGATGAGTGAGCGGCTGGCGCTGACCCAGCTCGGTGCGCCTGCGAGCTGGTTGCGCTTGCGCTCGCTCGACACGTCGCCCTGGGCCGGCGCGAGCACGAGCTTCCTGCCTGAAGACAACCGCAAGGGCGACAAGCTGCACGAGTTGGTGGAACGGCTGAGTGCGCGGTTGGGGGCGCAGCAGGTGCAGGTGCCGGTGGCCGTGGCGGACCATCGACCGGAGGCGATGCAGGCGTGGGGCCCGGCATTGCGGAGGGGGCTTGCTACGGGCCGTCGCGGGGGGAGCCCCCATCCCTGCCTTCCCCCCAGGGGAGAGGGCGTAAGTACCTTTCCGCCCTGGTTGCTGCGCGAGCCGCTGCGCCTCGAAATACGCGCCGGGCATCCCTGGTACCACGGGCGGTTGCGGCGGCTGGTCGGGCCGCAGCGGCTCGAAGGCGGGTGGTGGGCCGACGACCACAACGAAGGCGGCGAGCCGATGGCGCGCGATTATTACGTCGCGGAGAGCCCCGAGGCCGGTCTGGTCTGGGTTTATCGCGAGCGAACTTCCGCCTTGCGCGGAACGAATGAAACGCGCTGGTTCCTGCAGGGGATCTATGCCTGAACTCAGCGACAAACAGTTGATGGCGCGCCGCCCGGCCAAGCTGCATCCACTGCCACCGAAGCAGCCGAAACAGCCGAAACAGCCGCCGGAGTTGCCAACGCTGCCCGACTACGCCGAGCTGCATTGCCTCACCAACTTCAGCTTTCAGCGCGGCGCCTCCCGGCCGGAAGAGCTGGTCATTCAGGCCTACCACCTGGGCTACAAGGCGCTGGCGATCACCGACGAATGCTCGGTCGCCGGCATCGTGCGGGCGCATGTCGCGTTGCGCGACCATCCGCAGGCGCTGGACGACTACGAGCATGAGCACGCCGACGAACCACCGCTCACGCGCAACCCCGATTTCCGGCTGCTCTTCGGCAGCGAGTTCGACTTCGACCGTTTCAAGTTGGTGGCGATTGCGCACGACCTCGAAGGCTGGGGCAACCTCTGTGAATTCATCACCGCAGCGCGCACCACCAGCGCGCCCAAAGGCGAGTACCGCGTGACATGGCCGAGGCACGGCAGCGATGAAGTTCAGGTCGACCACGAAGACAAGACCGAAAGCGAGGTCGCATCGCTGCAGCACTGCGAAATCCTTCTTGCGCCACATCGCACGGTCGACGTCGACGCTTTATCGGCCGACGTCGCGCACGCCCAAACCTTGTTCGGCGGCCACCTCTGGATCGTCGTCGAACTGCTCAACGAGATGGACGACGACCTGTGGCTGCTCACGCTCGAGCAGGTCAACCAAGCCACCGGCGTACCGTTGGTCGCGGCTGGCGACGTGCACATGCACAAGCGGTCGCGCAAGCCGTTGCACGATGTGGTCACTGCAATCCGCGAGGGCAGGAGCGTGGCCGAATGCGGCTTCGCGCTGCAGTCCAATGCCGAGAGGCATCTGCGCCCACGTTTGCGGCTGGTCGACTTGTACCCGCCGGAACTACTGGCCAACACGCTGGTGGTGATGGACCGCTGCCGCTTCGACCCGGACGAAATCAAGAAGCACTACGCGTACCCGCTGGAGCTGCTCGGCAACGGCGAGACGCCGGCGCAAACGCTCGCGCGCAAAACTTGGGAAGGCGCGGCAGGACGCTATCCGCAGGGCGTTCCCGCGTCGGTGAAAAAGCAGATCGAGCACGAACTCGCACTCATCGAGGAGAAGCGATACGAGATGTTCTTTCTCACCGTGGAAGACATCGTGCGCTTTGCCAACGAACAAAAAATACTGTGCCAGGGCCGCGGCTCATCTGCCAACTCGGCGGTGTGTTATTGCCTGGGCGTCACCGCCATCAACCCGATGGTCGGCCATCTGTTGTTCGAGCGTTTCTTGAGCCGCGAGCGCAACGAGCCGCCCGACATCGACGTCGACTTCGAGCACCAGCGGCGCGAAGAAGTCATCCAGTACATCTACGAAAAATACGGCCGCGAGCGTGCCGCCATCGCCGCGGTGGTGATCTGTTATCGCTCCCGCAGCGCCTTGCGCGATGTCGGCAAGGCGATGGGTGTCGACGAGCGGCTGGTCGACGAATTCGCCAAGGACCATTACTGGTTCGACACCACCATCCTCGACCAGCATCTGGCCCAGGCGATGGAGCGCTCTGGCGTGCGCGAGCCGCCGCGCAAGCTGGCGCAATGGCTCGAGCTCACGAATGAACTCAAGGGTTTTCCGCGCCACCTGAGCCAGCACGTCGGTGGCTTCGTGCTGACCCACATCAAGCTCACGCGGCTGGTGCCGGTCGAGAAGGCGTCCATGAAAGACCGCTCGATCATCCAGTGGGAAAAAGACGATCTCGAAGCCATGGGCATGCTCAAGGTCGACGTGCTGGCGCTCGGCATGCTGAGTGCCATCCGGCGCGGCCTCGACTTCACGAACCAGTGGCGTGGCAGCTCGCTGGAAATGCATCAGATCCCCAACGACGACCCGAAGGTGTTCGACATGATCTGCGCGGCCGACACCGTCGGTGTGTTCCAGATCGAGAGTCGCGCGCAGATGTCGATGCTGCCGCGCCTGCAGCCGCGTTGCTTCTACGACTTGGTGATCGAGGTGGCGATCGTGCGGCCCGGACCGATCCAGGGCGGCATGGTGCACCCGTACCTGAAGAACCGCGAGAAGCTGCGCCGCGGCGAAGAGATCGAATACAAGTATCCCGATCTCAAGAAGGCTCTAGGCCGTACCCTGGGCGTACCGATTTTTCAGGAGCAGGTGATGCAGATCGCGATGATCGCGGCGCGCTTCACCCCCGACGAAGCCGATGCCTTGCGGCGCGCCATGGCGGCCTGGAAGCACACCGGCCACATCGAGAAGTTCCAGAACAAACTGATCGACGGCATGGTCGACAACGGCTACGACCGGCCCTTTGCCGAGGCGATCTTCAGTCAGGTCAAAGGCTTCGGTGAATATGGCTTTCCCGAGAGCCACGCGGCCAGCTTCGCGTTGCTGGTGGCAGTGAGCAGCTGGCTCAAATGCTACGAGCCGGCCTGCTTTCTGGCAGCCATGCTCGACTCGCAGCCGATGGGTTTTTACTCGGCCTCGCAACTGGTGCAGGACGCGCAGCGCCATGGGGTCGAGGTGCGGCCGGTGGATGTGACGGTGAGTGAGATGGACAGCACGTTGGAGCCTGTGGTGACGGAGGAGAGCGGTCATCCCGCAAAGCAAGATCATCCAGCAGTGCGGCTGGGCCTGAGCCGCATCGGCAGTCTCAGCGCAGCCGGTGCCCATCGCCTTCTCCAGGCCCGCGCATTCGCCCCGTTCACCAGCACTGAAGACCTCGCAGTGCGTGCCGACCTCGACGCGCGCGACATGGCCGCGCTGGCGGCATCCGACTCGTTGATGGCCTTGTCGGGGCATCGCCGCCAGCAGGTATGGGATGCCACGGCGCAGCGTCGCGCGCCGGCCTTGCTCAAGGGCGTGCCGATCCACGAAACGCCTTTGCTGCTGCCACCCGGCACTGAAGGCGAAGAGATCGTCGGCGACTACGCATCCATGAACCTCACGCTGCGGCGCCATCCGCTGGCGCTGCTGCGGCCCCGCATGGCGCGCCTGAAGTTGCTGAGTGCGGCCGAGCTGCACGACCTGCCGCACGGCCGGGTGGTGCGTGCCTGTGGCATCGTCACCATGCGGCAGCGTCCGCAAACCGCCAAGGGCACCATCTTCGTCTCGCTCGAAGACGAGACCGGCATCGTCAACGTGATCGTCTGGAACGACCTGGTCGAAGAACAGCGCGAGCCGTTGTTGAAGTCCAAGCTGCTCGCCGTCAAGGGCGTGTGGCAGCGCGACGTGGCCAGCGGCGGCAACGTGCGGCATTTGCTGGCGCAAGGCTTCAAGGACTTGACGCCGTGGCTCGGCCGACTCGCAGGGCAAAACAAAAGCAGAGATTTTCATTGACCAATCAACGCCATTCATCTCGCACCATGCTGGCCGAATCCATCGCTCACGAAGTACCTGTCGACTCGCTTCCGGGCGACATCGTGCTTAGCCGCATCCACGCGCGTCGCTTGCGCGATGTGTACCGATCTTCCGGGTGGCCGTGTTGCGATGCGATCGAGGTCGATCTGCTCGCTGCGGGTTTGCTGGAGCGGGTGCGGTCGGCGCTGGGGCATGAAACCTTGCGCGTCACCGACGGCGGCATCGCGCACATCGCCGCATCGCTCGTCGTCAACCGCGCGGCGTTGTCGGCGCACGAGGCACTGGTCGAACGTGTGTCGCGCGAGATGACGCGCGCTGGCCGCATCGCCTGGCGCAACCTGAGTTTGCGTGCACGGCTGGCGGGCACCAACGAAGGCGATCCGCATCGCTGGTGCATCGCGCGGCCCGATGTTTTTTCGATCCGCAACACCAGCGTCGAGGCGTATGCGCAGCCGATCGTTCACGAAATCAAGGTGCGCCGCCCCGACCTTCTGTCGGACCTGAAGAAGCCCGACAAGCGCGCCGCCTACCTCGATCTGGGTGGCGAGTGCTGGTACGTTTTGGGCTGCGACGCGCGCGGGCGGCCGATCGGTTCTGCCGACGAAATCCCTGTCGAATGCGGCGTGCTGATGCTTGAAAACGATCGGCTCGTGGTGGCGCGTGCGGTGGTGCATCGCTCGCAGGCCCGCATGCCGTTCGCAGTCTGGATGGCGCTGGCCAAGGCGCAGCCGGTTCCGGGCTTCGAAGAAGATCTCCAGGTTCCGCTGACCGACTGCGCAACGCTGCCTTCGGTCGGTTGACCAAGGCCTGTTGCTTGCATGGCGCTCCTGTCCGACTCCCTCCCTGCTGACGTGGCGGCGCCGCCACGTCCGGCGCTCGAGCTCACGGTGTCCGTCAAGTCGCTGTGCGCCTTCGCCGCCAAGGCCGGCGATCTCGACTTGCGCTTCGCACCCGCACCCAGCGCGCAGGAAGGCATCGCCGGCCATCACCTCGTTCAATCACGGCGCGGGCCGGGGTTCCAGGGCGAGGTTTCGCTGTCTTCGAGCTTCGGCGGCCTGCGGGTGCGGGGTCGTGCCGATGGCTTCGATGCCGAGTTGGGCCGTGTCGAAGAGATCAAGACGTTTCGCGGGGAGTTCGACGCGATCAAGGGCAATCACCGCGCGTTGCATTGGGCCCAGGCCCGCACCTATGCCGCAATGCTGTGCGAGAAGCACGCGCTGGCCCACATCACGGTCGCGCTGGTCTACCTCGACATCCATAGCGGCGACGAAACCGTGCTTGAAGAACAGCGCACGCGCGCCGATCTGCAAGTTGAATTCGAGGCGCTTTGCAGTCGCTTCATGGCATGGGCGTGGCAGGAGTCTTTGCATCGCGCTGCGCTGGCGCGTGACCTGTCGTCTCTCGCGTTTCCGCACGCCGGCTTTCGACCCGGTCAGCGTGAACTGGCAGAAGGCGTCTACCGCGCCGCCGCGGCCGAGCGTTGCCTGATCGCGCAAGCACCGACCGGTATCGGCAAGACGATTGCCACGCTCTTTCCCTTGCTGAAAGGCTGGACCGCGCATCGCACCGACAAGCTGTTCTTCCTGACCGCGAAGACCTCCGGCCGTGCCGTGGCGCTCGAGTCGCTGCGCGTGCTGCGCAAAGACTGCTCCACGTTGCGGGTGCTCGAACTCGCCGCGCGAGAGAAGGTCTGCGAGTTTCCGGGCCGCGCATGCAACGGCGATGCGTGCCCCTTGGCGGCCGGCTTCTACGACCGCTTGCCGGCAGCACGCAGCGAGGCGGTAGGGCAGTCAATGCTGAACCGCGAAACGGTACGCAACGTCGCGTCGGCGCACCGGGTGTGCCCGTACTTTCTGGCGCAGGAACTGGTGCGTTGGAGCGATGTCGTGGTCGCCGACTACAACTATTACTTCGATGGCAGCGCGTTCTTGTACGCGCTGATGGTCGATGAAGAATGGCGCGCCGCGGTCCTGGTCGACGAGGCACACAACCTGATAGAGCGGGCGCGCAGCATGTACTCGTCCGAGCTCGACAGCGCCGCGCTCGCCGTTGCGCTGCGCGTGGCACCGCGTCACATCAAGCAGGCGCTCGACAAGCTGGAGCGAGAGTGGGATTCGCTGCAGCTTGCGCAGCGCGGCGCGACGCCATCCGCCTTCACTCCTTACGCCATCCGCGACCAGATTCCAGAACGCCTGCATCGCGCGCTACAGGAAGCCATCGGCGCCATGTCCGACCACTTCGCGGATCACCCGGCCGAGGCCAACGGCCCGATGCAGCCGTTCTTCTTCGACATGCTTCGCTTCGTGCGTCTGTCTGATGAGTTCGGCGAGCACTCGGTACTTGAAAGCACGATCGATGCACATCCTGACGGCCCCTGCGGTTTCGCGATCCGCAACCTGATCCCGGCTTATTTCCTGAAGCCGCGCTTCGAGCGCGCACTGTCGGTCACTTGCTTTTCCGGAACGATCGCGCCTTTCGCGTTCTATCGCGATGCACTCGGCATGCCGCAAGGCACCGCGCATCTGGACGTCGGCTCGCCGTTTCAAACGCACCAGCTCACGGTGCGCGTGGCAATGCAGATCTCGACGCGCTACCGTGACCGCGATCGATCGCTGGAGCGGCTGACGAAGATCATCGCGGCGCAGTACCAGCAACGACCCGGCAACTACCTGGCTTTCTTCAGCAGCTTCGACTACCTCGACAGTGCGTGCGATGCGATGGCCGCGCGCTATCCCGACGTGCCGATGTGGGCGCAGTCGCGTGGCATGCGGGAGTCTGAGCGCGAAGCCTTCGTCGCCCGCTTTGTCGCAGGCGGGCAAGGCATCGGCTTTGCTGTGCTGGGTGGCGCTTTCGGTGAGGGAATCGACCTGCCCGGCGAGCGTCTGGTCGGCGCTTTTATCGCGAGTCTCGGACTGCCGCAGCACAACGAATTGAACGACGTGATGCGCGAGCGGATGCAGGAGCGCTTCGGGCAGGGCTATGAATACACGTACCTTTATCCCGGCCTGCGCAAGGTCGTGCAGGCAGCGGGCCGCGTGATTCGCACCGAGCAGGATGCGGGCGTGCTGTATCTGCTCGACGATCGGTTCGCGCTGCCCGAGGTGCAGCGCCTGTTGCCGCCGTGGTGGCACATCGAGCTCCACTGACCGCGAGCGATCGATGTAACCCTGCTTCGCGCAGCGCGACGGCGCTTGGCTCAGCTCACGCCGAGATGCGTTCGCACTTCTTCTGCGGAGGTGCCGACTTCCGCGACTGCAAGACGCAGCGCCTCCTCGGATACGCCGAGCCGCTGAGTCCATTGCTCGACCGCAGCGATCTGTGTCACATCGACCGCCTGGCCGGAATTTGCCTGGCCGGGATCTGTCGACGCGACAACGTCATCGGACTGAGTCATGGTTTGCTCCTTCGTTTGAATAGACGCAATCTTCAGTCGCGCGATGCGGCCCCCAGGACAGACGCGTGCCCCGGACCGTGCAGGAAAACGCCCTCACATCCCAAACGAGTGCTTCAGCCGTTGACCCGTGTAGTCCTGCGCTTCCTTGGCCTTTTGTACTACTGCGGCCATGGCCGGTGCGCCGGCGTGCCGACTAGCGGTAGCCCGCTTCGTTGGGGTTGTGGATGATCCAGATCAGATAGCCACTAGAGAAATCGCCCATGCCGCCACCGGCAAAAATCAGCCGGCCCTGACCTTTGTAGGTCATCTCGAAGCGATGACGGTCGGCGCCGAAATAGAACGGAATCCACGCCTTGCCGGTCATGTAGGCGCCTTGGTCGGTCGGCGGGCCAGCGAGGTCCGTGACCTGTCGCAAGGGCATGCCGATCTGAAGCTTGGTGAACCTGCTGCCGGGCGCCGGGTTGCCGGTGATTTCGCCTTCGTAGTCGTTCAAGCCCTTGACCGTGCGACCGCTGCCGGCCTCGACCTTGGACGAGTCGGTCACGTTGCCCTTGGCGTCGATGCCGGGCTTGGCGCCGCCGGCGTAGGGCGCCGCAGCCGCAGCCGCAGCAGCAGGCGCTGGCGCGGCCGCAATCGGCGCGGCGACTGCGGCGACTTCAGGCGCGCAGCGGTCGAGGTCGACGATCTTTTGTTTGCTTCGGGGCAGATAGCGGTAGTCGCGCACCTTGGCGGTGACGGCGCCGCCCGTGTAGCCGGGCGCGACCGATCGGCACACGAAGAAGGTCTGGTCGGTGCTGTCGACCGCATACGCGCCTGCAGGCACGTTGTGTCCGGTGGCTTTGACAAGGTCGACGCTGACCGACTTGCCGACCAAGTCCTGCTTCACCTGCTTGCCGGTGCCTTCACCGATGAGGTCCGACAGCGCTGCGTATTCCATGCCCTCGCGCACTGGCTTCACTGGCGCGGCGCGGGCGGGCGCTTGTGCAACTGCAGCCTGCGCAGTCGATGCAGGCGCGTTGGCAGGTGCCGACGAGCGCGTGCCGCAACCGGCGCAGAGTGCCAGGATGGCGGCGGCCACGGTCATCGCCGACATGGATGAAGTGGTCGAAGCGTTCGGGGCGGTCAAGGGGGCAAGAGGCCGGGTCGTCGGAGTCACAGTCATTCCTTTTGAGCTATCAAGCTGCGCATTTTGCCGATGTTGTCGAACGCCAAACGAGTTGCTGCCAAGTTGTCCAGTGCACCAAAGGAAGGATTGACGCGCCAGAACGGCGCATGCCTTCGGCATTCGGAAGACGCATCGCTAAAAAAGGCCGGCATGGATGTTGCGTGATGTCCATCAGTGTTCCGACGGCACCGTCGCTGCGGCCAACACATTGCCTCCGCCAATGACGGCGGGATCCGAACGAACTGAGAGCATCGATGCTCGAGTGTTCGTCTGTTCCAACCCGATTTGCATCCGTCTCCAACGAGCGGGGGCCGTGTCGACTCTGTAATGACAGCGTCGGCCACCGCTCCCTTTCACCGGACCGGCTGCGTGCAGGACACGACATGAAAATCGCAGTGATTGGCCACGGCATGGTGGGCCACAAATTTCTCGAACAGCTCCATGCGCTCGGCATCGCCGATGCACAGGTCACGGTGCTGTGCGAGGAGCCGCGCCCGGCCTACGACCGGGTTCATCTCTCTGAATTTTTTGCCGGCAAGACGGCTGAAGATCTGTCTCTGGTCGAGCCGGGCTTCTTCGAGCGCACCGGCTTCACCTTGCGACTGGCGGCTCGCGCAGTGGCCATCGAGCGCCGCGACAACACCGTCACCACCGCCGACGGCGAGGTGGTGCACTACGACAAGCTGGTGCTGGCCACGGGGTCGTCGCCCTTCGTGCCACCGGTGCCCGGCCGCGACCGCCCCAACTGCTTCGTCTATCGCACCATCGAAGACTTGGAAGCGATGAAGGAATGTGGCGCCCGCTCGAAGACCGGCGTGGTCGTGGGCGGCGGCTTGCTGGGACTCGAATGCGCCAAGGCGCTGCGCGACATGGGCCTGGAAACGCACGTCGTCGAATTTGCGCCGCGCCTGATGGCGGTGCAGGTCGACGAGGGCGGTGGCCGCGCGTTGCGCAACAGCATCGAGGCGCTCGGCCTGCACGTGCACACCGGCCGCAACACGGTCGAGATCGTCGACGGCGCGACCGCACGGCACCGCATGGTGTTCGCCGACGGCACCTGGCTGGAGACCGACATGATCGTGTTCTCCGCCGGCATTCGTCCGCGCGACGAATTGGCGCGGCAGAGCGTGCTGGCAATCGGCGCGCGGGGCGGCATCGCGGTCGACACCCATTGCCGCACCAGCGACCGCAACGTCTACGCCATCGGCGAATGCGCGGCGTGGAACGACCAGACCTTCGGCCTGGTGGCACCGGGCTACGACATGGCGCGCGTGGCCGCCAAGCACATCGCCGGGCAGGACGACGCCGCCTTTACCGGCGCCGACATGAGCACCAAACTCAAGCTGATGGGCGTCGATGTGGCGAGCATCGGCGACGCGCACGGCAAGACGCCGAAGTCGCGCGCCTACCAGTACATCAACGAGCACAAGCAGATCTACAAGAAGATCGTGGTCAGCGAAGACGGCAAGCAACTGCTGGGCGCGGTGCTGGTCGGCGATGCGGCCGAGTACGGCACCCTGCTGCAACTCGCGCTCAACGGCATCACGCTGCCGGCCGATCCGGAGTTCTTGATCCTGCCGTCGAGCGACGGCAAGGCCAGGCCCGGGCTCGGCGTGGAGGCGCTGCCCGACAGCGCCCAGATCTGCTCGTGCAACGACGTCAGCAAGGGTCAGATCTGCGCGGCGGTGGGCGAGGGCGTCTGCACCGCCGCCGGCATGAAGGCCTGCACCAAGGCTGGCGCTTCTTGCGGCGGCTGCGTGCCGCTGGTCACGCAGGTCATGAAGATGGAGATGGCAAAGCGCGGCATGGCGGTCAACAACCACCTGTGCGAACACTTCGCGTATTCGCGCCAGGAGCTGTATCACCTGGTGCGCGTCGGCGAGATCAAGACCTTCGCCGATCTGCTGGCCCAACACGGCAAGGGCCTGGGTTGCGACATCTGCAAGCCGACGGCCGCCAGTGTTTTCGCTTCGTGCTGGAACGACTTCGTCTTGAAGAAAGACTTGGCGAGCCTGCAGGACAGCAACGACTATTTCCTTGGCAACATCCAGAAAGACGGCAGCTATTCGGTGGTGCCTCGCATGCCGGGCGGCGAGGTCACGGCAGACGGCCTGATCGCCGTCGGCCAGGTCGCAAAGAAATACGGCCTGTACACCAAGATCACCGGCGGCCAGCGTGTGGATTTGTTCGGTGCGCGCGTCGAACAGCTGCCGCCGATCTGGGAAGAACTGATCGCCGCCGGCTTCGAGTCCGGCCATGCTTATGGCAAGTCGTTGCGCACGGTGAAGAGCTGCGTCGGCTCGACCTGGTGCCGCTACGGCGTGGACGACAGCATGGGCATGGCGATCGAACTGGAGAACCGCTACAAGGGTCTGCGCACGCCGCACAAGATCAAGTTCGGCGTGTCGGGTTGCACCCGCGAATGCGCCGAGGCACAGAGCAAGGACGTCGGCATCATCGCCACCGAAAAGGGCTGGAACCTCTATGTGTGCGGCAACGGCGGCATGAAGCCGCGCCACGCGGAGTTGATCGCGTCCGACCTGAGCAAGGCCGAGCTGGTCAGGCTGGTCGACCGCTTTTTGATGTTCTACGTGCACACCGCCGACAGGCTGCAGCGCACCAGCACCTGGCGCGACAACCTCGAAGGTGGGCTCGACTACCTGAAGGACGTGCTCATTCAGGACACGCTGGGGCTCGGCGCCCAACTCGAAGCCGAGATGCAGCACGTGGTCGACACCTACCAGTGCGAGTGGAAGACGGCCGTCAACGACCCGGCCACGCGCCAGCGCTTTCGCTCCTTCGTCAACAGCGACAAGAAGGACGAGCACATCGTGTTCGTGGAAGAGCGCGGCCAGATCCGGCCGGCTCGTGCCGAAGAGCGCGAAGCGGAGGCCGAAACCTCTGGCGCCAACTCCACCGCCACCGCCTGAACATCCGAGGACATCTCACCATGACCACTGAAACTCTCCACTGGACTGCCGTGTGCGCGGCCACCGACATCCTGCCCGACACCGGCGTGTGCGCGCTGGTCGACGGGGTGCACGTCGCGATCTTTCACATCGGCTCGCTGCAACAGTTTTTCGCCATCGACAACGTCGAACCCAAGTCGCGGGCCAGCGTGCTGTCGCGCGGTCTGGTGGGCAGCCTGGGCGATCGCATCGTCGTCGCGTCGCCGCTCTACAAGAACCACTTCGACCTGCGCAACGGCGAATGCATCGAATCCCCGGAGTACTCGGTGCGCGCCCATGCGGTGCGCATCGAACAAGGCAGCGTGCAGGTCGCACTGGCCTGAGACGCGCGCTTTATTCGCTCCTGTTCGCCCCCTTTTTTCTTTCAGTTTCCAAGGAATCCCATGGCCTATCTAGCCCCTGCCGAGTTCGTGACCAAGATGGTCGATGCCGGCGAATCCAAGCTCCTCATGTCGACCCGCGACACGCTGATTCGCTCGTACATGGCCGGCGCCATCCTGGCGTTGGCAGCAGCTTTTGCCGTCACCATTACCGTCAACACGGGCAACGCGCTGGTCGGTGCGATGCTGTTCCCGGTCGGTTTCATCATGCTGTACCTGATGGGCTTCGACCTGCTCACCGGGGTGTTCACGCTCGCGCCGCTGGCCGTGCTGGACAAGCGTCCCGGGGCCACCTGGGCCGGCGTGCTGCGCAACTGGGGCCTGGTGTTCGTCGGCAACTTTGCAGGCGCACTGACGGTCGCGGTGTTCATGGCGATCATCTTCACCTTCGGCTTCAGCGAGGCCCCCAACGCCATCGGCGAGCGGCTCGGCCACATCGGCGAAGGCCGCACGCTGGGCTATCAGGCGCACGGCGCTGCCGGCATGCTGACGCTGTTCATCCGCGGCGTGATGTGCAACTGGATGGTGTCGACCGGCGTCGTCGCCGCCATGATGTCGACCACCGTGTCGGGCAAGGCGATCGGCATGTGGATGCCGGTGATGATCTTTTTCTACATGGGCTTCGAGCATTCCATCGTCAACATGTTCCTTTTCCCCACCGGCTTGATGTTGGGCGGCAAATTCACCCTGATGGACTACTTCATCTGGAACGAGATCCCGACGGTGCTGGGCAATCTGGTCGGCGGACTGACCTTCGTCGGCCTGACGCTCTACTCGACGCACTACAAGACGGCGCCCAAGCGCGTCGTGCGCTGAAGCCTCGCTTGCGCAAGACATTGCGGGTCACGCTCGGTCAGCACTCGCTGGCCGGTATCAAGTCCGTCAACCAGGACTTTCATGGCGCGATGCTGCCGGAGGGGGCGCTGCGAACGTCCAAAGGCATCGCGGTGGCGATGGCCGACGGCATCGGCTCCAGCCGCGTCAGCCAGGTCGCCAGCGCGGCGGCGGTGCGCGGCTTTCTCGACGACTACTACGCGACCTCCGATGCCTGGTCCGTGCGCCGCTCGGCCCAACGCGTACTGAGCGCCACCAACTCGTGGCTGCACGCGCAGACGATGCGCAGCGACGCCCGCTTCGACAAGGACAGCGGCTATGTCTGCACCTTCAGCGCGCTCATCTTCAAGGGCCGCGACGTGCACATGCTGCACGTGGGCGACGCGCGCATCTATCGGCTGCATCCGCACGCGCTGGAGCAACTCACCGAAGACCATCGCGTTCACCTGTCGTCGGTCGAGTCGTACCTGGGGCGGGCGCTGGGCGCCGACTCGAACGTCGACATCGACTACAGCGACTGGGCCGCCGAGGTCGGCGAGATCTACTTGCTGGCGACCGATGGCGCCTATGCCCATCTGGACGCGGAAGCCGTGCACGACGCGCTCGCCCGGTGCGGCGACGACTTCGACGAAGCGGCTCGGCTGCTGGTGATTGCAGCCCGGGACAAGGGCAGCGACGACGATGCCACCGTGCAGCTGTTGCGCATCGACGAACTCCCGGCCGCCGACGCCGCGCAGCTGCAGTTGCAGCGGCAGGCCCTTGCCATATCGCCGCCGTTGGCGCCACGGGCGAGCTTCGAAGGCTTCACGCTCGTGCGCGAACTGCAGGTGAGTGCGCGCAGCCATGTGCACCTTGCCGTGGACGACGCCACCGGGCAGCAAGTGGTGCTCAAGCTGCCTTCTGTCGACATGCGCGAAGACACCGACTACCTCGACCGTTTCGTGCTCGAAGAGTGGGTGGCGCGGCGCGTCGACAGCCCGCATGTTCTGAAGGCGAGCGCCATCGACCGGCCGCGCGACCATCTGTACGTCGCGATGGAGTACGTCGAAGGCCAGACGCTGGCGCAGTGGATGGTCGACCACCCGAAGCCGGGGCTGGACAGCGTGCGTGGCCTCATCGAGCAACTGGCGCTGGGGCTGCAGGCGCTGCATGGCCGGGAAATGCTGCACCAGGACCTTCGCCCGGAGAACGTGATGATCGACCGCACCGGCACGGTCAAGATCATCGACCTCGCTTCGGCCCACGTGGCGGGCCTGGCCGAGAGCGCCGGCGCGCGCGATGCGCTCGTCATCGTCGGAACCTTGCAGTACACGGCGCCCGAATACTTCGTCGGGCATGGCGGTAGCGTTCGCTCCGATCTGTTTTCTTTGGCCGTCATCGCCTACCAGATGCTCACGGGGCAACTGCCGTACGGCCTGCACGCATCGCGGGTCCGTTCACCTGCCGACGTCGCTCGGTTGCGCTACCTGCCGGTGCGCCACTTCCGGCCCGACCTGCCCGCATGGATCGATGCCGTGATGCAAAAGGCACTGCACCCCAGCCCTGCGAAGCGGCAAGAGGCTGTATCCGAATTCGCACACGACCTTCGCGCGCCCGGACAGGAGTTTTTGCAGATGCGAACCTTGCCGCTCATCGAAAGACACCCGGTGCGGTTCTGGCAATGCACCACCGGGCTGCTGGTTGTTATCGTTGTCGTTTTGCTGGGCCTGCACGTTTTGGGGCACTGAACGTTTTTCGATAAGGACTCACGATGTCGACAGCGACCCCCACGATGCCATCTGCTCTTCCTTCGGTTTCCGTGCCACGGCGTTTCCTGGAGCACGTGCAAGACCTGCTGGCCGACGGGCAACGAAAAATACTGGGCCTCGTCGGACCACCGGGTGCCGGCAAGTCCACGCTGGCCGTCGCGTTGCAACGCGAGTTCGCAGCGCTGTCGCAAGTGGTGCCGATGGATGGTTTCCACTTCGCCAACATCGAACTGCGGCGCCTCGGCCGCGCCAACAGGAAGGGCGCACCCGACACTTTCGATACGGGTGGCTACCTGAGCTTGTTGCAGCGGCTGCGTCAGCAAGACAAGGGCGAGATCGTCTATGCGCCGGAGTTTCGCCGCGACCTCGAAGAGCCGATCGCCGGCGCCATCGCGGTTCATGCCAAAACGCAACTGGTCATCACCGAAGGCAACTACCTGCTGCACGACGAAGGCGCCTGGGCCAGCATCGCGGGGCTGCTCGACGAAGTCTGGTTCGTCGATGTCGACGACGGGCTGCGAAACGATCGACTCGTACAGCGGCACCAGCAGTTCGGCCGCAGCCACGAAGCGGCACTCGCCTGGGTCGCCGGCACCGACGAACCCAACGCACGCCTGATCGACGCCACGAAAACGCGCGCCGACCTCTTATTCAGCTGGGGCGAATGACCGCAGCTTGCCGACCGAACTCAGGTCGACGTCTTGTCGAGCTTGAGAAACAGATCGCGGTCCGGCGCGAAGTTGGCGTGCAGCGGCAGCAACGCGCCGCCCAGCGCGCGCGCGTCCGAGCCGGTGGTGCCAGGCAGCACCTCGGGGCATTCGACGCCTTCCCAGTTGTAGCGGCCTTTCGCCTTGTCGATGGCGTCGAGCATGGCGGCCAGCATGTCGCGGCTGAACGAACCATCGACGATCACGCCTTCCAGGTCGAGCAGGCACGCCGCGCCGTGGATCGCAAAGACGATCGCGTAGGCCGCTTCGTCGAGCCACTGCTGCGTGATGGCGCGCCACGGCGCCTGCAACGCGCGGTCGTCAGCGACAGCGGCGGGGTCGAGCTTGGCGGCCTCGTACAAGCGCTCCAGCGTGATGAGCGAAGCCACGCTCAGCAACTGCGCTGGCGCGGCTGTGTCGCCCGGCGCCGCACGATTCAGCGCCAGTGAACCCACCGCGCCCGCATTGCCGTTGAGCCCGCCCTGCAGATGGCTGTCGATGACCAGGCCACCGCCGATGAAGGTGTCCACGAAGACGTAGACGAAGCTGCGCACGCTCCGGCCGCGACCCGCCACCAGCTCGGCGACACATGCTGCCGCCGTGTCCTTGACGAAAGTCACGGGCAACCCCGAAAGCTCCGCGACCTTGGCGCGCACGTCGGTACGGTTCCAGGCCAGCGCGCGTTTGGCATCGACCCCCATCAGCGCCTGCCAGCCGCCGAGCGACAACGGCGCCGCGATGCCGATGCCCTGCAATCGCTCCAGCCCGGACGCACCGAGCAGCCCGCGAAACTCCGCCAGCCGCAGGGCGATTTCTTCGAACACCGCCTCCGGCGTCGGGTAGTCGTAGGCCAGGCTGCGACGCGCACGCACCGCGCCGGTGAAGTCGACCAGCAGCATGTCGAGGCTGCGCCGCCCGAGCTTGATACCGATGGAAAACGCGCCGTCCGGATTCAGTGCCAGCGGCACCGACGGCTGCCCGACTTTGCCGCGCAGCAAGGCGCCGCGCAGCAGCAGCCCGTCTTCGATCAGGCGCTTGGTGATGAGCGAAATGGTCTGCGGCGTGAGTTGCGTGAGGCGTGCCAGCGCCGCGCCGGGGAGGGCGCCGTGGTTGCGGATCGCCTGCAGCACCACGCGCTCGTTGTATTGCCTCAGCCCGCCCTGGCTCGACCCGCGAGGGCGCAGCCGGCCCGCCTCTTGTGCGGACTCACCCGCCCCGTTCACGCGAGGCATTCGGCCGGCAACTGCTCGGGCGGCAACGCGCCTGTCATCACTGCCACCGTGTCGCTCATGCTGATCTTCTTCGGGTTGAGCACCGCGCCGCGCTTGCCCAGTCGCGCCACGTGGATGCGATCGGCGATCTCGAAGACGTGCGGCATGTTGTGACTGATAAGCACCACCGGCAGCCCCTTGTCGCGCACCCGGCGGATCAGCTCCAGCACCATGTTGCCCTCCTTGACGCCCAGCGCCGCGGTCGGCTCGTCGAGGATGACGACGTGGTGCGCGAACGCCGCTGCGCGCGCCACCGCGACGCATTGCCGCTGCCCACCCGACAACGTTTCGACCGCCTGCGTCATCGAGCGAATGCCGACCTTCAGGTCGTTCATCCGCATCACGCTTTCTTCCAGCATCCGCTTCTTGTCGAGCATGCGCAGCACGTTGCCGGCAAAGCCTTCGCGGCGGATTTCTCGGCCGAGAAACAGGTTCTCGGCGATCGTCATCGCGGGCGCTACTGCCAGGTCTTGGTACACCGTTTCGATGCCGACACGGCGCGCGTCGATCGGCCCCTTGAAGTGGATTACCTTGCCGTCCAGGATGATCTCGCCTTCGTCCGGCACGGTGGCACCGGAGAGGCACTTGATCAGCGACGACTTGCCCGCGCCGTTGTCGCCGATGACGGCCAGGATCTCGCCGGCGCGCAGCTCGAAGTCGGCGCCGTCGAGTGCAACGACTTGTCCATAGCGCTTTATCAGGCCCTTGGCCTGCATCACGATGCGCGGGGTCGCTGCAATGGGAGTGGTGCTCGCGTCCATCAACGTGCTCCTTTGCGCGACAGCTGGTCCACCGTCACCGCGACGATCACCAGGATGCCGGTGATCAGCACTTGGTAGACGGAAGACACGCCCATCAACGTCAACCCGTTGCGCAGCACGCCGACGACGATCGCGCCGACCAGCGAGCCGAGAATCATGCCGCGCCCGCCGAACAAACTGGTGCCGCCGAGCACCACCGCGGTGATGGCGTCGAGGTTCTCCGTCTGCCCCGCGTTTGGGTCGCCGACACCGGTGCGCGCCACCGACAGCAGCGACGCGATACCGTAGAAGACGCCTGCCAGCACATACACGCCGAGCAGCACGCGCTCGGGCGGAATGCCCACCAGCCGCGTTGCTTCCGGGTTGTTGCCCACCGCGTAGATGTGCCGTCCGCTGGCGGTTTCGCGCAGCCAGAACCAAACGCCCAGATACAGCAGGATCATCAGCACCGTGCCGTAGGCGATGTTGGTGCCGCCCAATGCGAAAGTGCTGCCGAGCCAATTCATCATCGGCGGCACCTCGGTCACCGTCTGTGCACCCGAATAGAGCTGCGTGATGGCAAAGGCGATGTTGAAAGTGCCCAGCGTCACGATGAAAGGCGGCAGCTTGATGCGCGTCACCAGCAGGCCGTTGAGCAACCCGAAGGCGGCCGTTACGCCGATGCCCGCCAGGATCGCCAGCGGTGCCGGCAAGCCGAGGTCGGCCGCCAGCTTGGTCATGACGATGCTGCCCAGCGCCATGATCATTCCGCACGACAGGTCGATGCCCGCAGTAAGGATGATCAGCGTCTGGCCGATGGCGATGACGCCGACGACCGTCACCTGCTGCAGGATCAGCGAAAAGTTCTCGCCGCTGAAGAAACGGTCAGTGGTGGTGCCGAAGGCGATGCACGCGATCAGCAGTGCGATAAACGGGCCGAGCTGCCCGATCGGGGGCAGTTTGCCCTTCACTTACTTCTTGCCCCAGCAGAGATCGGTGCCGACCTTCACGTCCTTGCTGTCGACGCCGGTCACCGGCTTGGCCGAGATCAGCGTCACGCCGGTATCGGTATAGCCGCTGGCCTTCTTGCCGGTGGTGGCGTAGTCGATGCCGGCGGCAACGCCCATCGCGGCCATCTTCAGCGGGTACTGCTGCGAGGTCGCGGCGATCTTGCCGGCAGAGACATCCTTGATGCCGTCGCAACCGCCGTCGACCGAAACGATCATCACGCCTTTCTCTTTGCCGGCCTTTTGCAGCGCGTTGTACGCACCGGCCGCGGCGGGCTCGTTGATGGTGTAGACCAGGTTGATGTCGGGGTTCTTCTGCAGGCAGTTTTCCATCGCGGTCTGGCCCTTGGCGCGGTCACCGAAGCTGTCGGCCATGCACACCACTTCAGCCGGCTTGGCCAGTTCGTTGATCTTGGCGTCGAAGCTCTTCAGGCCAAAGCCTTGCAGGAAACCGTTGTGCCGTTGCGCGCCGACCGGGTGGCCGGGCAGCAGGTCGAGCGTGGCGATCTTCACCGGCTTGCCCGCCATCGCCGCCTTGGCGTACTGACCGATCAGGATGCCGGCCTGGTAGTTGTCGGTCGCGAAGAGGGCGTCGGTGGCGCTGGCCGGATCGGTCGGGCTGTCGAGCGCGATCACCATCACGCCCTTGTCTTGCGCCTTCTTGATGGCGGGAATGATCGCCTTCGAATCGTTGGGCGTGATGAGGATGGTCTTGGCGCCTGCGGCAATCATGTTTTCCATCGCAGCCACTTGGCCCGCGTTGTCGCCATCGGCCTTGCCTGCGCCCGAAAGCAGCTTGGCGCCCTTGGCCTTGGCCTCCGCGGTGGCGCCTTCTTTCATCTTCACGAAGAAGGGGTTGGTCTCGGTCTTGGTAACCAGGCCGATGATCGGCTCGGCTGCATGGGCGGGCGCCCAGGCGGCGAGGGCGGCGGAGGTCAGGGCGGCAGTCACGGCAGCGGTGAGGGTCAGCTTGATCATGGGATTTGTCTCCAGTTTTGGTCGAAAAGTATTGGCGGGGCACGCCAGAGTTTCGGGACTTGGAGTTAATAAATCAAGTGGATTGATTAATGGAAAACCCGGAGATTGGGATGCCACTGACCAACGGTTGTTGGCCAGCACACGCAGTGCGTTGGAAAGGAGGGGAATCGAGCGAAAGTCAGCGGCTGCCAACTGCTCGTGAGGCGTGTGTGATGCGCTTTTGATGGAGCGGGCGAAGAGAATCGAACTCTCGTCAGTTGCTTGGGAAGCAACAGCTCTGCCATTGAGCTACGCCCGCGGTTCGAGGCGAATTCTAAACGGGCGATCTGGCGGGCAACTCGGCCGGCTTACCCGTGACGTGAATCTCAATAAGAAGTCATTTCAAAGGCCGGAAATCCTCTGGCCTGCCGCCTTGATCTGGCGGCAGGACGCCGCTTCCGAGCAAGAAGCACGTTGTTAACCGCCAGCGCAACCGTATAGAGCGCTCCTAAAGCCAACGCCACCCGCATCGCCACCCTGCGCTTTGCCAGCTTCAAACGAGAGAAGGGCAGCAGCGGGCCTGCCGCGAAGCGATAGAACCATTCGCCGGCTACGTTGGGTGGTTTGCCTTGGAGCGCTCGTCGCACGTGCTGCCCTTGCCATGGCTTGAACGACCCGACGGCGTGTGAAAAGTGCTTTCCGCCTGGTGCGAGATCCATTGCCTCTGGCCCAAAGGTTTCTAGCCGGGTGGTGGAAAGCGACAACGTGAAGTTCAGCGCGTCTTCATCCGCCGAGTGAAAGAGGTGATCGGCCTCGCCGACCCGGCGCTGTTGCAGCGATCCGCCGCTGTGCGCAGCAACGATCCCGCAGATCCGCTGCCAGGCGCGCAGCACGTCGATTTGCGCCCGTGCAACCCCGACGAAGCCCGCGTTGTAGTACCGCTCCAGCGGCCGCACAGGCTTCTCCCCATAACCAGCGAAGAACGCCTGCCAACGCGCTCGTTTGGGGTGATGCGAAGGCATCGACCAGTTCAGGTCCTCGACCAGAGCGACCCCATCCGGCGTGACCCACTGCTCGATTGCAGTCCAGTCGCATTTCACGACCATGTCCGGGTCCATGTAGCTCACCGCACCCACATCGGGTGCGAGCCGTTCCAGGACGTCGAGCATGAAAGTCGGCTTGTAGAAGGTCAGGCTCACCGGTGGATTGAGCTCGACGGTTTTTAGCTGGATCGTTGGCGTGACCTGCAGGCATTTGGTGACGGCGTTGAACCCGTTCCCATTGACGATCCACGACGGCAGTGGCCCCCGATGCCCGACCCAGACCGTCCCTTGGTAGCCCGCAGCCGCTAGCGAATTCACCAGCCCGGCAACGCCGTAGTGGTAGTGGCCTTCGAAGAGCGTGCAGATGGCGGTTTCCATTGGCGGAAATGATCCCGTAAATAAGGCGGTCGAGGTGAACATCTTTGTCGTTTGTCACATCGCATCGCCACAATTGCAAACAATGTCACGTCGCAATGTGGTTTACCCTAGCCACAAGTTCACAACGAGCCGAAAAAGTCGCACTTTAGTTCTATCTAATGCCATAGACTACGGTCGAGTTACTTTTAGTTTCAGTGGTTAAAAATTGGTTAACTATTGGTTTCCGGGAGATTTGATGCTGTCTAGTTCCGCAACCGGCTTCCGCGAAAGCCCGCTGATCGCTCTTGGAAGGGTCAACCCGTTGTTGGGCTTGATCCTGCGAGCGGGCGACCTTGGCATCTTTGTAGCCAGTGGAATGTTGGCCTTCGCAGTTCGATTCGGCAGCGTCGAGATGGGCGCCGACTACATGCACACCATCAGCCGTGGCGTGCTCTTCGCCGTCATCGTCCTCAACGGCAGTTCGCTGTACCGGCGCTGGCGTGGCCGCTCGACGGCCGCGGAGCTCCTGAAGGTAATGACGCTTTGGCCGCTCATGTTCTGCCTGATGGCGGTGTATGCGCTTGCGATGAGAGATGGTCACGACACATCACGCTTATGGTGGGGTGGTTGGTTCGGCCTGAGCATCACGGGGGCCTTGCTTTTGAGAATGGCTGTTGGGGCAGCCGTACGCTGGGTCAGCGCTCAGAAGATAGATACGCGTATTTCTGTCGTGGTCGGCGCAAACCCCGAGGCACAGGGCTTGGTCGATGCCATTCGGCGAGACGATTCGTGCGGAATCGAAGTCCGTGGCTGGTTTGCCACGCATGCCGACCGCGGGGAATTGACCGGTGCGCCCATGCTCGGGCGGCTAGATAACCTTGGCGAGTACGTCGCGTCACGCAACGTCGACCTAGTTTGGCTGGCATTGCCCATGCGCGATCAAGCGAAGATCGCCTTCGCTCTCGACCAGCTAAAGCATTCAACAGCAGACATCAAGCTGGTGCCCGATCTTTTCGGTTTGCATCTGTTGAACCACTCGGTCGAAGAAATCGCCGGCTTGCCGGTGATCACACTGCAACAAACGCCGTTGTTGGGCAGGGCACGTCTAATCAAGGCGGTCGAGGACTTCGCCTTGTCGACGTTGATTCTCTTCATGATCTCTCCGCTGATGATCACGATTGCTATTGCAGTGAAGCTCAGTTCGCCTGGGCCTGTGTTCTATCGACAGCAGCGCGTGAGCTGGAACAACAAGACGTTTGACATGCTTAAGTTTCGGTCGATGCCGACCGATGCAGAGCAAAAGACCGGTGCGGTTTGGGCCAGAGCCGGCGAATCACGGTCGACGCAAGTCGGCGCATTCCTGCGCAAGACGAGCCTCGATGAATTGCCTCAGTTCCTCAATGTGTTGTTGGGTGATATGTCCATCGTCGGACCGCGTCCGGAGCGACCTGTATTCGTCGAGCAGTTCAAGAACGAGATCCCTTCGTATATGAAAAAGCACATGGTCAAGGCCGGCATTACTGGGTGGGCACAGGTCAATGGCTGGCGCGGTTCCACAGATTTGACCAAGCGCATCGAGTGCGACATCGAATACATCGAGAACTGGTCGCTGGGCTTCGACTTGAAAATCATTGTCTTGACGCTGTTCAAGGGCTTTATCAACAAGAACGCCTACTGACGTGAAGGTTGCCATCGTTCACTACTGGCTGGTCGGCATGCGCGGTGGTGAAAAAGTTGTAGAAGTGCTGTGCGATCTGTATCCCGAGGCAGATATCTTCACGCTGGTGTGCGACCCGGCTGCCATCTCCGAGAAGCTCAAGCGCCATCGCATCACGACATCGTTCTTGCAAAAACTAGGCGGCGTGCGGCATTACCAAAAGATGCTGCCGTTGATGCCCTATGCCCTGGAGTCTTTCGATCTCACTGGCTACGACTTGATCATCTCCAGCGAGTCAGGTCCGGCCAAGGGCATCATTCCAGGTCCAGACTCCACTCATATTTGCTACTGCCATTCGCCGATGCGCTACATCTGGGACTTGTATCCGCAGTACCGTTCCGCGGCGGGATCTTTGACTCGTGCCTTGATGTCGCTGACTGCGCCGTCGCTGCGCCAGTGGGACGTAAGTACGTCGCATCGCGTCGACCATTTCATTGCTAACTCCGCCTATGTGGCGCGAAGGATCGAGAAGTATTACCGACGCACTTCCCATGTCGTGAACCCGCCCGTCGACCTCGCACGCTTCGAGCCGGTCGATGCACCGGGGGACTACTACCTGTGTGCAGGTCAGATCACGCCTTACAAGAAGGTTGAAATCGCCGTGGAGGCGTGCACCCGCATGGGTAGGCGGCTTGTCGTTATCGGCTCGGGTGCAGGCCCAGCGCTCCGGCAGCTTGCTGGCCCTACCGTCGAGTTTTTAGGCGCTGTCGACGACGCCACCATGGCGCATCACTTCGCTCATTGCAAGGCGCTTCTTTTCCCTGGGGTCGAAGACTTCGGGATCGTTCCTTTGGAAGTGATGGCGAGTGGGCGGCCCGTCATAGCCTATGCAAAAGGCGGCGCACTAGAGACAGTCGTCGAAGGCAGCACGGGCTTGTTCTTCGCCGAACAAACCACAGAAGCCATGGTCGACGTGATAGGGCATTTCGAGGCTGTTGCAAGCTCATTTCGCTCCGAGGTGGCTCACTCGCATGCAGCCACTTTTGATACGGTCGTATTCCGGGCACGGATGGCCGAGCTTATCGGCTCGTTGGTTGCCACGCCCCCACGGCTTGCAACCTGACAGGGCGGCCACATGGAGCTAATCCCGGTCGGCATATTCTGGAGCGTTGCGCTGTGGGCCTTGTTCCAGAAGAAGCAGGTGTTGATTTACCTGTTCTTCGCATCCATGCCGTTCGGTTCTTTTGCTGCAATCCCCACCGAGTTGACCGCGGGGCTGACCCTAACGCCGACACCTATCGTCGCCATGCTGCTGATAGCGCGTGAACTTGGCAATGCACGCGGCTTGACGAAAGCGCTAGACGCTGCCTTGAAGTCATCCGGCTTGCTGCTGCTGTTTCTTTTTTGGCTAGTGGCCGCTGTGGTCACCCTCTTCATGCCGCGCTTTTTTGCCGGTCAGGTCGAAGTGGTGCCAGTGCGCGCGGGCGCATTGGCCTCGGACACGGCAATGCTCGCGCCCACTGTTCAAAACCTCTCTCAGTTGGTGTATGTCAGCATTTCGGTACTGGCCGTTTTTGCCTTCGCAAGTGTCTTGCGCGGCGAGGGCATGCGCCGACACGCCCTGAGTGCTTTGTGCCTGGGTGCGGCCTTCACGGTCTTTACGGGATTTCTTGATTTTGCGTCGCAATACTTGCCTCTTCAGTCGTTCATGGAAGTCTTTCGCACGGCCAGCTACGCACTTATTACCGAGGCAGAAGTTCAGGATGTCAAGCGCGTCGTAGGCTTGATGCCTGAGGCATCGTCTTTCGGCAGTCTCTCTTTGAATTTTCTGACGTCGCTCTACTTTTTTCGACGGGCGATGCGGTCCGGGCATCTTCGTGATCGCGTGGTTCCGGCTTTGATGGGCTTGCTGCTCCTGCTCGTGTGGATGTCGACCTCATCGGCAGCGTATCTTGGTCTGGGCCTTTTCGGCGCGGCGGCGGCTGCGGAGTGGTGCTGGCGATTCTTCGCGTCAGACCGCAATCACTATCTTCGCCATGGTCTTATGGGCGAGTTTTGGTTAGGTGCCGTGGCCGTATGGGCCATTCTTCTGGTCGTTATCGTTGTCCCCAACGTCCTGACTCCACTGCTAGACATGGTCAACGTGACGGTGCTGCAAAAGGCGAACACCAGTTCGTTCGAAGAGCGAGGAATGTGGACCCAGATGTCCTGGAACGCGCTGTTGGCAACTCATGGTTTGGGAGTCGGTCTGGGCGGCAGTCGCGCCTCGAATTTTGCAGTGGCCCTTGTCAGTAATGTGGGATTGGCCGGCGCAGCGCTCTATTTCCTTTTTGTTTTGCAGTGCTTTTTTGTGCGGCGGGCAGGGCGTAGGGACGCCGAGGGAAGTGCTCTCTTATCGGCCGCCCGCTGGTCGTATCTACCCATGTTTTTTGTCAGTCTGACTATTGGCACTACGCCGGACTTCGGTTTGTCCAATGCGTTCCTGTACGGGTTTGCGGTAGCAATTGCCCATAAGATCCTTCAACGCGCCGTCTGGCCCACCGAGGTTCATCGGCTTTTGAGCACCCCGCGTTTCAGGGCGCCGCAAGTGCGCAGCAGACGGAGTGCCCGCATTGACTGAGCAACCGAGCATGGCGAGCCGTGCCGTCGGGGCGGGCGTGTGGACCGTGGGTACGCGTCTGGCCACGAAGTTGATTGATCTGGCAATGCTGCTGTGCCTCGCTCGGTTCTTGGGGCCGGCTGAATTCGGTTTGGTCGCGGTGGCGATGGCTGTGGTCGTTGTCATAGAAGCCTTGTTCGAGCTGCCGATGGCAGCCGCGTTGATTCGTGCGCCTGTTCTGGTTGCAGACATGTTGCACACCGCTTTCACGCTGAGCCTGCTTCGCGGGCTGGTTATCGCCGCTCTGCTGCTTGTTATTTCCTGGCCGTTGGCAGTGTTCAACGAAGAGCCTCGACTGACAGCTTTGCTGGCAGTACTCGCGCTGGCCCCGGCGTTGCGCGGGTTGGTCAGCCCGCGAATGGTGGAATACGCGCGCGCCTTCAACTTTCGCCCCGACGCGATGCTGGAGCTGGTGGGCAAGGCCGCGGCTTTCATCATCGCGGTCGCCATCGCTTTCAATACGCGGAGCTATTGGGCGATTGCTGCTGCGACCGTGTGCGGACCGCTAGTTACAACGTTTATCTCGTATTTCATAGCACCGTTGCGACCGCGTTTTACGCTGACGCATTGGAAGGATTTTTCGAGCCTGATCGGCTGGAATTTCATAGCCCAGTTGGGCTCGGCTCTGAACTGGCAGATCGATCGGCTCCTTCTTCCAAGACTGATTACGACCGCGGCGTTTGGGCAATACGCCATGGGCAAGCAGATATCGGAGCTTCCGATTCAGGCGCTCGTTCAGCCATTGGCTCGTCCTAGTATGGCGGCATTGGCGTCGGCCGCCGAAAGTCGAGGTTCGCGCTACCTGCAGTTGTCTCATGGGATCGCATTCGTCATTGCACCGGTACTGGGGTTGATGCTGGTGTGGCCAGAAGTGCTTGTTCGCGTCACATTGGGAGAGAGCTGGTTGCCAGCTTCGGAGTGGATGCGCTGGATCAGCGCATCGTCGGTGCTGGGGCTACCCGCCATTCTGTTGGGGCCGCTTGCGATGACGCTGGACCGCACGCGCTGGTTGGCTGCACGGACACTCATTGAATTGCTGGTCAGGCTGCCTCTGGTATGGATGGGCGCTTTACGATTCGGGATTCCGGGCGCTATCGCCGGCAGTGCAATCGCGACTGCCATCGGTACTTTTACGGCGCTATTTATGGTGCGGCGTCTGAGCGGTGCAGGGGTGATCGCTCAACTGGGGACGCTCTTACGGCCGCTGTTGGCGGTATTGTTGGCTGGCAGCCTGCTGTGGCTGACAAAGCCCGTCGCGCTGGGCGCTTCAAGCCTGCCACAGCTGTTGGTAGCTGCCGTACCGATCGGCATCGTTTATCTGGTTGTCTACGGAACGTGTGCAATGCTTGCATGGCAATGGGCAGGGCGGCCGGCAGGACTCGAACAACACTTGCTCGAGCTTATCCGCAGCAAGATCATGCCGAGGCCGAGTCAAGATGCCACTAGGTCTGTGCTCGGACAAGTCAAAACAAAATGAAGTCCTGAAATCGATGTCAAGAAGTCTCAATGACACAGGCGCCAAGGGCGCTGCCGTAACAAGACTTGCCATCAACGGCAAGTTCCTGCAGCCGAAAACCAGTCGATCCGGAGTCAACCGTGTAGCTCGCGAACTCCTGCGGGCCCTGGACAAAGCACTTGCGGACGATCCCGTGCTTGCGGCTGCTGTGTCGTGCCGTGTGATCATGTCTGCGGGGCAGTACGGCGACCTTCCGCTTTCGCATATTCGAGTGGAATTGAACGATGGGTCCAGCGAAATGGGCTCTTTTATGCGCAAGCTGAATGGGGCGTTTTGGGAGCAACTCGTTTTGCCCCGGCGCATCAAAGGCGACACCTTGATCAACTTTTGCAACACGGGGCCGGTGCTTCACAAAGATGCGTTCACCATGGTTCATGATGCACAGATATACCTATCGCCCGAGTCGTACTCCTTTGCTTTTCGCACTTGGTATCGACTAGTGTTGCCCTGGCTGGGGAAACGCAATACGGCATTACTCACTGTGTCGCAGTTTTCGCGGGAGCAACTGGACCATTTCAGGGTCGCTACCTCGGCACGTATTCGGGTAATACACAACGGCTGCGACCATGTGCTTCGGCTTGTTCCTGATTCGACGAAAGTAGCGGCCTTCAAGTTGGCGGGAAGCTGCTATGTCATAGCACTCGCCAACGTCCAGCCTCATAAAAATATTCAGGTTCTCCTGAAGGCTTTTGGATCACCAGCGTTACGTGACGTCACTCTTGCCCTGTTTGGTTCGGCGACACGTGAGGACTTTGAGAGTCAAGGTCACATTGTTCCCCCCAACGTCAAATTTCTCGGATTTGTCAGCGACGAGCAATTGGTTGGGCTGCTGGAGCAGGCCAAGGCGTTGGCCTTTCCCTCCACGACGGAAGGCTTCGGTCTGCCACCGCTGGAGGCGATGGCACTGGGGTGTCCGGCAATCCTTTCGCCCTGCGGCGCACTACCCGAAGTGTGCGGCGATGCTGCACTGTGGGCCGATTCGCTGGACCCGGTGCAATGGGAGCAGCAGATTGTCCGCCTGTGCAACGACAGCCTGCTGCGCGCCGAGATGCAGCGACGTGGACGAGCGCACGCTGCTCAGTTCACATGGGAAAAGGCGGCACATCGGTTGCTCAAAATAGTGATGGGTAAACCCGGGCCGATTGCGCGCTGATCCAATCGATGTCGATATGTCTTGTCCCTTACTTACAAAATATGCGCCCGCAACGCCGCATCTTTTCTCTTTCATGAACTCAGAGATTGTCCCCCTGAAAATTGCCATTGCTATTGCCACTGCAGGACGGAGGGAAGTGATCGCGGAAACGATCGATCTCCTGGCCAAACAGTCGCGCATCGCTGACGAGCTGTTAATTTGTCCTGCGCGGGACGAAGATCTCGATATGGCCTGCTTGCAGGATTACCCTGGAAAGGTTCGCGTCTTGCGCGGGCCGGTGGGCTCTTCTGCTCAGCGAAACGTGCTGCTCGACGCCACGGCAGCCGACATTGTGATTTTCTTCGACGATGATTTTTTGCCTGCAAACGACTACGTTGAAGAGGTTGAACTGTTGTTCACCGAGCATCCGACTGTCGTGGTGACGACAGGCAAAGTTCTGGCGGATGGAATCATCGGTCCTGGCCTTGGGCATGCAGATGGCTTGATCATCCTCAAAGCATCCGAGCCAAACAGCGAGACAACAACTTTGGTGTCGGCGTACAACGGATACGGATGCAACATGGCTGTTCGAATGCAGGCCGTGCGAAATAATCGAATTCGCTTTGATGAACGGTTGCCGCTCTACGCATGGCTCGAGGACGTGGATTTCTCAAGGCAGCTCGCGTCATACGGGGAAATCGTTCAAGCGGCGCGCCTTCGGGGTGTTCATCTTGGTACCAAGCGATCGGGCCGCAGCCCCGGACGACGTCTGGGCTATTCCCAGGTAGCGAACCCTTTGTATCTCGCGCGCAAGGGCACCATGCACTGGCCTCGCGCGCTGAAGCAGATTGCAAGAAATCTGCTCGCCAATGCTTTCCGGAGCTTTTCTCCTGAGCCATGGGTTGATAGGCGCGGACGTTTGCATGGAAACATGCGAGCGCTCCGCGATTTGGTCGGAGGGGGAATTTGTCCGGAAAGAGCCGCGAGTCCGTAGAGCCCGTCGCCGAGACTACTGTGCCGATCACTCACCGCTCTTGTGGAAAACAGGGCAATTAACATGCGCATTGCGATCGTCTCCAAAATTCCGATGTTCCCCACCACCGGCGGGAATCGGGCGAGAATTCTTACTCTTGTGCAAGCGCTCCATGCAATGGGCTGCGAGGTGTTTTTCATACTCATTCCATCTCGGCAGCTTGCTGTATTCGATGAAGAAAAGCATGTTGAGCTGTTAGGGGCACACAGATTCGTAATACTTGAATTTACACTGCTGGCTCGAATTAGAGACTTCGCAAAAAAAGCTTTTTACTCGATTCACTACAAACTGTATAAGAAAGTAAAAAGAAAAACCGCGCTACGAAATAGCCCGGATTATTTGTTCGAGCGAGAAATTACAAGCTCCATCAACGATCTTTTTGAAATTTGGCAGCCTCGGGCAGTAGTAATCGTCTATGTCCACTTTTCTGCGGTATTGGACTCGCTGAACTCGTCTATATACAAAATTATAGATACGCAAGATGCGTTCTTTAATGAATTCACGGCTGAAGCAGAATCGAAAGGCTTGAATCGCGCAGACAAAATTATCGCCATTCAGGATAAAGAAGCCAATTACTTTAGGTCGATACTTCCGCGTGCGAACGGGGACAAGGTGGCGACAATTGGTCACATCACTATTTCCTCCGAACGGGCCGTCCTTAGGCAAAATTGCGCTGCTTCATTTGTCGGATCGTTATTCGAAGCAAACATAATTTCGATCTTCTATTTTGTCAATGATGTTCTGCCAGCAATCTTGAAAGAAGTTCCAGACTTCAGGTTGTATGTCGGTGGGTCTATATGCGACGTCCTCCAGGGAAAAGAAGGTGTGATCCCTTTAGGCAAGGTGGACAGGCTTCTTGATTTGTTCGAAAAAGGACCAATCTTGATAAATCCTATTCGGGATGGCACCGGTCTGAAGATTAAGTTAATTGACGCTATGGCACTGGGTTTACCGGTAATTAGTACCGTCCGCGGAGTCGAAGGATTACCAGACGACATGGTTCAATGCGTGGAGGTCATCGATGATGACGACGCGGCGGCATTTGCAGCGGCCGTCATCAAAATGTGTTTAGATGAGAACTCTAGAGCTAAAAAGGGCGCCCAAGCCTTTGAATGCTCTAAGTTCTGGAATGAACGGCAACGCGGCGGTCTCCGCACGATTCTCGAAGAGGTTAAGAGGATTTCAGCATAGAACTCGTCGGTCTTCAGCTAATTTCCAAGACTCTCCGCGGATGGAGTCGGCCTCTAAATAAATCGCTGACAGCGACTAGGTTTCCTTTAAGCCGACCCCGACGATCAACCCAGGGTTCCGGATTCACGCAACGCGCCAGATTGGCAGTCACATTGCGACCCATTTGAAAGAAAGCGCGTGACCACGCGAACGTTCCCTTTTTTGCCATATATATGGGATTGGCTATCTGCGAGTAGCCAAAGCGCACTCCTGAGGTTCGGCCGCGCTTGGTGGCCAAATGCACACCTCTAAGCGATCGGCTCTGACCTATGGCACCCTTGGAAGACATTGATCTTGAAAAATCAACGTCTTCCAGCCATGAATAGAGCGGTAGATTCTCGTCGAACGCCGCGCTCGAATCTCGAATAATTGATGCGCGAAATGCCATATTGCAACCGTAGACGTTGTAAATGGTATCTGGTGTGAGATCAGTGCATTCACTGTGTGAACTCAAAATTCTCAGCGCTTCATCGTGCTCTATACCAGGGCCCAAAGCCCCATCCACGATGACTACCCCTGTCATTGCTACAAAATCTGGCGAGGCCGAAAAACAGCTGATTGTCTTTTCTAGAAAATCTACCGCTGGATAAAAATCATCGTCAAAAAAGACAACTAGATCATCGTGGGAGATTTTCTTGAGTATCAGGTTTCGCTGAGCACAAAGTCCGCGCGCGCCGCGCACGACTTCGATTGGATAGGGCAACTTCGAGATGATCGATTCATCGAAATCGTGATCTGTGGCGGGGCAAATAATTACGCGGTCAGGAAGTTTGCGCTGCAGAGTCAATTGCCAGAGCATTTTTTCGAGTACATCTCGCCGGCCGGCAGTAGCGATGCCGACAACAATATGCTCGTTGGCATTGGCTCTCATTCGCAAAAACGTCAATGTTGGAGAACGACAGGTGCGAAACAAGAGATTGCGATATCTTCTTCAGGGGTGCTGATGCCTAAAGCGAGCCGCGTGAGCAACACATGGCGCGAGCCAAAATCTTTGATCATTAAGCCGGCATTTGTCAGATGGGATCGCCTTGCAATTTGAAGGTCGCGGTCCTGGCCAACCACTGCAGCGGCCCGAATAGCAGTCGCCAAGCCGATCGCATCGCCCGGCTCTGCATAATGAGCCGTGCCCCCAAGGTAATCTTCAATACCGCCGGTACGGGTTAGCACCACAGGACGGCCAGCGTTGATGCCTTCCATTGCCACGGTAATTCCGGAAGCGTGCAGGTTGCCTAGGAGCGGAACCGCAACGACATCTGCGGCATCGTAGGCGGCTATGAGATCCTTGATGCCGACAGCGCTGCGCACGACGAAGTTTGGAACGTCAGCGGATATCAATCGACTTGCCCGTCGACGCTTAGAGAGCACGACGATCTCTATATCCGAATTGTCGCGGGCGACTTTCTTTAGTGTGTCCCAGTCTCTATGCCGGTCGTTCCCCGGTGCAACCACTCGCAACCTGCCGTCAGGCCGAGGTTGCGAAACTGGTACCTCAAATGTCGGCTCGATACCAAAGGGAACTTTAATGACTGTGCGCCCCAGCACTTCGGTACCAAGTTTCGAGTTCAATGCGCTGTGAGTTGTCGGTACGGTCACCTCTTCGAACAGCCAATGATGGAAGCGTTTGCGCAAAGGGCTCCATTTCGACCATTTGTCCCATAGCCAAATACTCTGTCCAACGAGCGGAATCCGCTTCATCAGGTGTAACTTCATCAGCAAAGCGTCTGCAAGATACTCACTCTCCGTGTGGGTCCATATGACATCGGCCGAGTCGGCACATCTGCGATTGCGAAATGCGTGTATCAGATCGAAGCCAAACAAAAACTTGAAACCGCGACGAAGCAAGGACACCGCCTTTGGCTCTGGAGCATCGGCAGAATAATTGAGGTTGACCCAAGTCTGAGCCCAGTGATACCCATACGGTTGTTCCTCAAACACAATGCCTTTTTGGTACGCCTTCGCCCATGTGTCCGGACCGCGTCCGTAGTCAAGATGGACATAGGCCGACGGACGATTAAACGTCTTAATGGCAGTTAAATCTCGATCGGGTCCTGGTGCATTTATCCGTCCAATGTGACCGTCTCCGTTAGTGGCCGTCGTACTCATATTTACGAGCCTCTAAAGAATTTTCGGATTAAATTGGACGGCATACTGGCGCGCAGCATGGTGGTAGATCCGGTGGCTATAGCCGTAGTCTCCGTTATACCTTCGGTTGAAGTTCATTCCATTGAACAACACACCATTGATCGGCGTGCCGGCCTGGGCGAGTCGGCGCACGCTTTCATTCAACTCCTCCAATTTAGTTTTATCGGCTCGAGCCACGAGTAACACTACACCGCAAGCAGGCGCCACAGCGGCCGCGTCAGCTGCTACCAACACTGGAGCAGTGTCTATGACCAAATGATCATAGCGTGATGAGAGCATATCCAAGGCAAGAATGAAGGCCTTAGACTCCAGCATGTCGGCGGGCATGCGGGGCAGCTGTCCGGTAGTCAATACGTCGAGGTTGGGGCGAACCTGGGCGTGAATTGATTCTTGCATTCTGAGCTTCCCGGACAGCAATTCTGACAAACCACCTTCTTGTTTAAGACCAAATATTCCACGCGGCTCACGTTTTCGAAGGTCTGCGTTGATCAACAGCACTCGCTTGCCAGTCTGCGCTAGCAAAAGCGCAAAATTACTGGCAATAAAGCTCTTGCCTATTCCCGGTGTTGCACCGGTAACGAGAATTCGGTTATTCGTCGCTTCGGCCATCGCGATTTTGAGGCTGACGCGTAGCCCCCTCAATGTTTCGACCGGGTAGCTGTGAGGGTAAATGTCTGCCAACAAATTATTTGCCGTGGCTTTATTGTCGCCTTGGTCCAAAAGAGTTTGCTCGGGGCTATGGGGAACAACGGCATACACTTCCAATCCGGTGTGAAGTTCGATGTCTTTTGGACTATGAACTCCGGGCCTCGAACGCGTACGGATCAGAGCAATAGCAGGTCCTACCAAAATTCCCAACATTAATGCGAAAGCCAATACCAAGATCTTCTGCGGCTTAACCGGTATTTTGGATACGGCGGCTTTGTCGAGTAGCCGCACATTGCCGATTTTTCCTTCTTTCAGCAATCGCATTTGCAATGCATTATTTTGCATAGATTGATAGAGTGCACTGTTAACGCGCACTTCACGTTCAAGTCGCAATGCATCGCGTTGGATATTCGGCATCCCTGCAATGCGCGTGTTGATGGAGCCTAGTTCGCTTTGTACTGCACCGATCTGTTTGTCTAACGTTTGAACCTTGCTGCTCTGGTCTGAAAACGTTGGCTCCGCTTCACGGCGCTTTTGTTGCAGGTCTAAAAGACTGCTCTGCAAATCAGCTGTCTTTTTAAGCCAGACTTTTGCTTCTTCATCGAACGCGATCGTTCCGTTCTGATTTCGAAAGCGCGCGAACGCGTCCTCCGAAGTCTTGAGCTGATTTTCAAACGTCGGGAGTTGCGCATCGAGAAATGCGAGCGTTTTTTCGGCTTCGGCGGACTTCCGCGCCATGTTCTGTCGCACGTATTGCTCGCCAATCGCATCGAGCACACGTGCCAGACGCAGACGGTTGCTGTCTTCGAGAGTCACGCCGATCACATTCGACTGCCGACCCTGCTCCACCAGCTGCAAACGCCCCTGCAACTGCTCGATGGCGCGATCACGTGACGACACGAAGACGGTGAACTTGGCACCGGGTCTGCCTGCCAGCTGGCTCAGTTGAATATCGAGAACGCCGTCGGACAAGGTGTAGCGCAGGGGCTGCCCGAGCACGCCGTTGAGCGGGGCTTCGAGCATTTCGTGGCGCACTGTGTAGCGGCCTCCACCTTGCGTGGTGACGATGAAAGGGCCGGTGTCTTCCAGCGAGGGAGGCACATTGAAGCGAGTCACATCGATGCGCTCGGCTCCGGTCACATAGCCGCCAAGAATGGGCATCGAAAGACCCACATCGTGGCGCGCGAGCCATGCGCCCACTATGGGCAGATAGCGCGGTTGGGCGCTGATTTGCAGGTCTGCCTGATCGGCTGCCGCATTGAGCACCATGCGAGAACCAAGAACCTGGAGTTCGCCGGTGAGCGGCGTCTTGACCTCGAACAGCCCGGTGGTCTCGTTCAAGAAGCTTTTGCTGTCCGGCGCAGAGTCTTCAATCTGGATCAGGAGGTTGGCGCGGTAGATCGGCGTGGCCAGCGTCACATAGACCAGGCCCACGAGCAGAGCGAATGCGACTACTCCGCTGATCAGCCATTTGTGGTCGAGCAGGATGTCGCTGTAAGCCGAAAGGCGCGGCGCGTCATCCGCGTCGACCATCATCATGGCCTCGCCTGAGGCGGCTAGCGCGCGCTGGCGAGCATCTGGCGTGGAACTGATAGGAGGGCGACTCATGCTGGATTGGGAAGGCTCAAACGAAAGGTAATTGCCGGTAGAAAACTTGCCGGTACGGGGCCTGCGCAGCGAGGACTGCTGGTCACCAGGATGGGTGCCATGTCAGTGGTTTAGGGCAGTGGAGGATCTAACGGTGCGCCCCATGAAGGTTCTGAGAGTCATAGCGTGGTGATTTGGGGGAAACGGCGCCATAACGCCGCAAGATCTGTGCTCGACAACAACTTAAGTTTACATTTTGTGCTGAATGTAAACCAAAGCGTTCGTTTGCCCGGCGTCCATTAGTCGACGTTTTCGAAAATTACTCGACTTGCGTCGCACGAAAACTACCTAGGCGCGGGGCGCGCACCCACCCGAGGCGCTACCACACGCATGGTGGCCAATCCCAAGGACCTTTGCTTCCGCGTGGAGACGTGAGCGATACCCACACCAGCGAGATCAATCACCCGGCTGCGGAGTGGCGATTGCAGTCCGCGGATCACTCAGCACTGCAATACCAAAGTGGTAATGGGCTTCGAGTGACGTGCAAATGAAAGTATTCATACTATTTGAATATTCTGGTGGGCATCACTTGCCAAATCGGGTCGGATTGCTAATCGCAAATCAAATTGACACAACTGCAAAAAATATCACGGTGCAGAATGCCCTCTGCTAAACCGGATTAGGTTGACGGCCACAACTTAAGTTCGCATTTGACGCTGGTTCGGTTGGCATTGAAATTGCGCTTGATAGATAAATAAGAAGCCAGAGACAGCCCTAATACTTTTGGGTACGGCGCCCCCTTTTAATTGGTCTCTGGGAGAGTCTGATGTTGTCGACGTTTGCTATTGGCTTACAGGAAACGCGCCTTTTGGCGTTAGGAAACTTTAATCCATTATTGGGCTTGGCCCTGCGAATTGGAGATTTGGCTGTATTTGTAGGAAGCGGCCTACTGGCATTTGCTTTGCGCTTCGGCCACTCCGAAATGGGCACCGATTACGTGCATGCAGTGACACGCGGTGTGTTGTTCGCGGTCATCGTCTTCAACGGCAGCTCGCTGTACCGAAGCTGGAGGGGCCGCACCATCGCCGCGGAGCTATTCAAGCTCGGCACGCTGTGGCCCTTGATGTTCTGCTTGATGGCCGTGTACGCGCTGGCGACGAGAGACGGGCAAGACACATCACGGCTGTGGTGGGCTGCTTGGTTTGGGCTTAGCGTAGGTGGTGCACTGCTTTTGCGCGCGGCGGTGAATGCAGGAGTGCGCTGGACAAGCGGTCAGCGCAAAGACGCCCGCGTGGCCGTCGTCGTCGGCGCAAATCCTGAGGCGCAGCGCCTGGTCGATGCCATTCGGCGCGATGACTCGTGCGGCATCGAGGTCCGCGGCTGGTTTGCCACCCACTCAGACAGGAGTGAGTTGACTGGCGCACCCATGTTGGGACGCCTCGACAACCTGGGCGCCTACGTCGAGTCGCGCGGCGTCGAATTGGTCTGGCTGGCATTGCCCATCGGCGATCAAGCAAAGATCTCCTATGCACTCAGCCAGCTGCGGCACTCGACTGCAGACATCAAGCTCGTGCCTGACCTGTTCGGGCTGCACCTGCTGAATCACTCGGTTGAAGAGATCGCCGGTCTGCCTGTAATCACGCTGCAGCAGACCCCCTTGCACGGTGCGGCGCGCGTGGTCAAGAAGGCGGAAGACTTGGTGTTGTCTGCACTGATCGTTGTGCTGATTTCCCCCTTGATGCTTGCCATAGCCGTCGCCGTCAAGCTAAGTTCCCCGGGCCCGGTTTTCTATCGGCAGGAGCGGGTCAGCTGGAACAACAAGAAGTTCCACATGCTCAAGTTCCGTTCGATGCCCGTAGATGCAGAGCAAAAGACCGGCGCCGTATGGGCCCAGGCCGGTGAAACGCGGTCGACACAAGTCGGTGCATTCCTGCGCAAGACAAGTCTCGACGAGTTACCTCAGTTTCTCAATGTCTTGATGGGTGACATGTCCATCGTCGGACCACGGCCGGAACGACCTGTGTTCGTTGACCAGTTCAAGAACGAGATTCCCGCGTACATGAAGAAGCACATGGTCAAGGCGGGAATCACCGGCTGGGCGCAAGTCAATGGCTGGAGGGGCTCCACTGACCTTGCCAAGCGCATCGAGTGCGACATCGCATACATCGAGAACTGGTCACTGACGTTCGATTTGAAGATCATCGTCTTGACGCTGTTCAAAGGCTTCATCAACAAGAATGCGTACTGACGTGAAGGTCGCGTTGGTCCATTACTGGCTGGTCGGTATGCGCGGAGGGGAGAAGGTCCTCGAAGTGTTGTGCGACCTCTACCCCGATGCGGACATCTTCACGCTGGTGTGCGATCCGTCTGCCATCTCGGAAAAGCTCAAGCGTCATCGCATCACCACGTCGTTCTTGCAGAAGATCGGTGGGGTACGGCACTACCAAAAGATGCTGCCGCTCATGCCTTATGCGTTGGAGTCTTTCGATCTCACCGGCTACGACCTGATCATCTCCAGCGAGTCAGGGCCGGCAAAGGGAATCATCCCCGGACCAGATGCGACCCACATCTGTTTTTGCCACTCGCCGATGCGCTACATCTGGGACTTGTACCCGCAGTACCGCGCAGCGGCCGGTCCCATCACGCGCTCGTTGATGTCGCTGGCGGCGCCTTCGCTGCGCCAATGGGACGTGAGTACCTCGCACCGCGTCGATCACTTCATCGCCAATTCGGCCTATGTGGCCAAGCGCATCGAGCGCTACTACAGACGCACTGCGCAAGTGGTGCATCCGCCAGTGAACCTCGCACGCTTTGCGCCGCTCGCTCCATCCGAAGAGCCAGGCGACTACTACCTCTGTGCCGGCCAGATCACGCCGTACAAGAAGATCGAAATCGCAGTCGAAGCCTGTGCCCGTTTGGGCAGGCGCCTTGTCGTTATAGGCGCCGGTTCGAGCCCCGCGCTCAAGCAACTGGCGGGCCCCACCGTGGAGTTTTTGGGTGCGGTCGACGACGCCAGCATGACGCATCACTTTGCGCACTGCAAGGCGCTTTTGTTCCCAGGAGTAGAAGACTTCGGCATCGTTCCACTCGAAGTCATGGCGAGTGGCAGGCCGGTCATTGCCTATGCCAAAGGCGGGGCGCTCGAAACGGTTGTCGATGGGCGCACCGGCTTGTTCTTCCATGAACAAACGACAGAGGCCATGGTCGATGCGATAGGGCGGTTCGAGGCCACTGCGGCGTCCTTCCGTTCCGACCTGTTGCATGCGCACGCGGGCACCTTCGACACGGCTGTGTTCAAGGCGAAGTTGGCAGAACGCATCGATTCGTTGCTCGCCATTCAACAATGCCCAGCGGTCTGAGCAGGCAAGTGCATGGAAGCCATCCCTATCGCCGTCTTCTGGGTCATCGTCGTGTGGACCTTGTTCCAGGAAAAACAGGTTCTGCTGTACTTGCTGTTCGCCTCGATGTCGTTCGGCTCGTTCGCGGCCATTCCCACGGAGGTGACGGGCGGCCTTACGCTCACGCCGACGCCGCTCGTCGCCATGGCGCTGATAGCGCGGGAGCTGGGCAGCATGCGCGGCCTGGCGACGGCGGTCCAGTCCGCACTCAAGCCGTCCGGCTTGTTTCTCTTGTTTCTTTTCTGGGCGGTGGCCGGCTTCGCCACCGCGTTCATGCCGCGGCTCTTCGCGGGGGTTGTTCAGGTGGTGCCTGTTCGCTTCGGCGATCTGGCCGATTCGGTGTTGCTCGTGCCGACCGTCCAGAACATCTCGCAGTTCGTGTACGTCAGCATATCGGTGCTGAGCGTTTTTGCCTTTGCCAGCCTGTTGCGTGCCGAGGCCATGCGGCGGCATGCGTTGGTCGCGCTTTGCTTTGGCGCAGCAATGGCGGTTTTCACCGGATTCCTCGACTACCTATCTCAGTCGACGGGGCTGGAGTCGTTGCTCGAAGTCTTTCGCACCGCCAGCTACGCGTTGCTGATCGAAGATGAAGTGCTCGGTGGCAAACGCGTGGTCGGATTGATGCCGGAGGCTTCGGCTTTCGGCACGTTGTCGTTGAGTTTTCTGGTGTCTTTGTATTTCTTTCGGCGCGCGATGCCGGCAGGCCTGCTGCGGGATCGCGGGGTACCTGTCCTGATGGCCTTGCTGCTGCTGTTGAGCTGGCTTTCGACTTCGTCCGCTGCATATTTGGGGCTTGGACTGTTTGGTGCCGCAGCGGCGGCGGAATGGTGTTGGCGCGTGATTGCCGCAGGGCGCAATCCTTACCTGCGCCGCGGTGTCTCGAGCGAGTTCTGGTTAGGAGCCGCTGCGGCAGGCGTACTGGTCCTGGCTGTCCTGGTCGTTCCCAAGGTATTCAACCCCATGGTCGAGATGTTCGATGCAATGGTGCTGCAGAAGTCCAACAGCAGCTCATTCGAAGAGCGCGGCATGTGGACGCGAGTTTCCTTGAACTCCTTGTTTGCAACGTATGGCCTGGGCGTCGGCCTGGGCGGCACCCGCGCATCCAACTTCGCCGTAGCCCTTGCAAGCAATACCGGTGTTCTGGGCGCGGCGTTCTACTTTCTGTTCGTGGCGCAAACCGTATTGATGCGGCGAGCGCGGCAAGGCGACGCAAAAGGGCAGGCCATCTTGTCGGCTGTCCGGTGGTCCTATCTGCCTCCCTTCTTCACCAGTCTGACGATCGGAACGACGCCGGACTTCGGCTTGTACAACGCGTTTCTCTATGGGATGGCTGCGGCAGTGGCTGGCACAGAGCTGCAACGGGTGTTTCGCCCGGCCGTCCATAGGGAGGCACGTGTCAACTAAGTCGTCAAATATCGCGAGCAAGGCGGTCGGCGCCGGAGCTTGGACTGTCGGTACGCGGCTGATTGCCAAGCTGATCGACCTGGCCATGTTGCTCTGCCTGGCTCGTTTTCTGGGGCCGGCTGAGTTCGGCCTAGTGGCCACCGCGATGGCCGTAGTGTTCATCGTCGAAGCCTTGTTCGAGTTGCCGATGGCCGCAGCGTTGATTCGCCTGCCTGAGTTGACGCCCGCCATGTTGCACACGGCCTTCACGCTCAGCCTTTTGCGCGGGATCGTCATTGCACTCCTTTTGCTGGCGCTGGCCTGGCCGCTGGCTGCGTTCAACGATGAGCCACGGCTGACGAGCTTGCTCGCAGTGCTCGCGCTGGCGCCGGCGCTGCGTGGGCTCGTCAGCCCGCGAATGGTCGAATATGCGCGTGCGTTTAACTTTCGACCTGACTCTGCAATGGAGCTGTCTGGCAAGGCTGTCGCATTCACCGTATCGGTTGCTATCGCTGTCATCACTCGCAGTTACTGGGCTATTGCAGCGGCGACCGTGTGTGGCCCGTTGGTATCGACGCTCTTGTCTTACTACATCGCCCCATTGCGACCGCGACTGACGCTCGTTCATTGGGCAAATTTCTCCAGCCTGATCGGCTGGAACTTCTTGTCCCAGTTAAGCGCGGCACTCAACTGGCAAATCGACCGGTTGATGCTTCCGCGGCTGACCACCGACACGGTGTTTGGGCAGTACGCCATGGGCAAGCAAATGTCGGAGATTCCGATTCAGGCACTGGTCGCACCTTTGGCTCGCCCTGCGATGGCGGCGCTGGCATCTGCCGGCGGTAGCCAGGCCTCGCGTTACCTTCAGTTGTCGCACGCCATTGCGCTGGTGCTGATTCCTGTGATGGGCGTGCCGCTGTTTTGGCCGGACGTGTTGGTCCGCGTGACGCTGGGCCCTGCCTGGGTGCTGGCGGCCGAGTGGGTTCGCTGGCTCAGTGCAGTCGCCTTGCTTGGACTACCAGCCGTGCTGATGGGCTCGCTCGCAATGACACTGAACCGGTCCCGCTGGGTCGCCGTACGCACCCTCGTCGAACTGCTGGCCCGGTTGCCGCTGGTTTGGGCAGGCGCCGTGCACTTCGGCATCCCCGGTGCGATTGCCGGTAGTGCGATCGCCACCGCGACCGGCACGCTCACTGCGCTTTTTATCGTTCGGCGCCTGATCGGGACCGGCCTTGCGCAGCAGGTGTTTGCGTTGTGGAGGCCCATGGTGTCGATGCTGCCGGCGGGTGCGGTTCTCTGGCTTGCGAGGCCCAGGCTGATGGCCGCCGAAAGCCTGACCGAAATGGCGATATCAGCAGTGCTAGTGGGAGCGCTGTACCTGTTGGTCTATGCGCTGTCGGTCCTGGCTGCTTGGCGGCTTGCCGGTCGGCCAGCTGGCCTGGAACGGCACCTGGTCGACACCCTTCGCAAGCGGTTCAAACATTCGACTAACGCAATGGAGTCCCATGGTACGCAACCTCAATGACACACCGCCGTCTGGAAATGGAAGCAAGCGAGCGGCCATGCCCGGGCTTGTGATCAACGGCAAGTTTCTGCAACGCTCGACGAGTCGGTCCGGCGTCTATCGCGTGGCGCGTGAATTGTTGGTCGCGCTGGACAACCTATTCGCCCAAAACCCGGCGTTGGCCAATGCGGTGCCGTGTCGCGTGATCGTGCCGGGTGGCCGAGGCACCGACCTCCAGCTTTCTCGCATCGGGGTGGAAGTCGACCATGGGGCCAGTGAGATGAGGCCTCTGATGCGTCGGCTTTACGGCGCGCTATGGGAACAACTGGTGCTGCCCCGACGTGCCAGTGGCGACACGCTGATCAGTCTTTGCAACATGGGGCCTGTGATGCATGGCCAAGCATTCACCATGGTTCACGATGCGCAGGTCTACACCTCGCCTGCCTCGTACTCCCGCCTTTTCGGAACCTGGTACCGGTTGATGCTGCCCCGGCTGGGCAAACGCAACAGGGCATTGCTGACCGTCTCCGATTTCTCGCGAAAACAACTGGACGAGTTTGGCGTGGCCGATGCAGCGCGCATCCATGTGATCCACAACGGTTGCGACCATGTGTTGCGGCTCGTCGCGGACTCGGCCAAGGTCGATGCGGCTGGCCTTGCAGGCGAGCGCTACGTGCTCGCCCTTGCGAACATTCAGCTGCACAAAAATATCGCAGTGTTGCTGAAAGCTTTTCAGGCGCCCGCGTTGAGCGACATGACCCTTGCGCTCTTCGGTCCGGCAAAACGCGAGGACTTCGAGAGTCGAGGTCACGTCGTGCCGATCAACGTCGAGTTCCTGGGGTTCGTCAGTGACGAAGAATTGGCGGGACTGCTCCAACGCGCCACCGCACTGGCTTTTCCTTCCACCACTGAGGGATTCGGGCTACCGCCGTTGGAAGCGATGGCGCTCGGTTGCCCGACCGTCGTTGCGCCCTGCGGTGCGTTACCCGAAGTCTGCGGTGACGCATCGCTATGGGCCGATGCGCACGACGCCGATCAGTGGGCCGCGCAGATTGTTCGTCTGCGTGATGACGAGGTCCTGCGCGCAGACATGAAGCGCCGCGGGCGAACTCAGGCCGCAAAGTTCACATGGGACAAGGCTGCGCGTCGGTTGCTCGAAATCGTGATCGGACAGCCGTTGGCCGATGCCGACCTGTTGGCACCTGCGCATCGTATCGATCGTCGGCCACTTGCACCGCCGTCGTTGTCGGGGCGTGCGCTGTGACGCAGTCGCTCAATATTGCGATCGCTATCGCCACTGCGGGGCGCCGAGAGGTGGTTGCTGAAACCATCGGTTTGCTCGCTGGCCAGTCCCGAATGGCGAACGAATTGATGATTTGCCCGGCCACGGAGCAGGACTTCGATCCGGTATGTTTGCAGGGCTACTCGGGACCGGCTCGCGTTTTTCGCGGACCGGTCGGCTCGTCGCCGCAGCGCAATGTGCTGCTCGACGCGACCGAAGCCGACGTAGTGATCTTCTTCGACGACGACTTCCTGCCGTCCGACGACTATGTCGCGGAGGTCGAGAGGATGTTCGCAGCCAACCCTGAAGTCGTCGTTACCACCGGAAAACTACTGCGCGACGGTGCGCTTGGTCCCGGCATCGTTCACGAGGAGGGGCTGCGTCTCTTGAGAGAAGCGGGACCGAACAGCGAGGCCCAGTCGATAACGTCGACATACAACGGCTACGGATGCAATCTCGCCGTTCGCATGAAGACGGTGCGTGATCATGGAATCCGCTTCGACGAACGCCTTCCGCTCTATGCATGGCTCGAAGACGTGGACTTCTCGCGGCAGCTCGCATTGCATGGCGACATCGTCAAGGTTGCGCGCTTGCGCGGCGTTCACCTCGGTACCAAACGAACGGGTCGTAGCCCGGGGGCTCGCCTCGGCTATTCGCAAGTTGCCAACCCTGTCTATCTGGCACGCAAGGGGACCATGCGTTGGCCGCTGGCTTTGAAGCAGGTCGGAAAAAACATGCTCGCCAACGGCCTGCGCAGTTTTTCTCCGGAGCCTTGGGTCGATCGGCGTGGCCGCTTGCTGGGAAACATGCGGGCGATCAAAGACTTGATCGGCGGAAAGATGAGTCCAGAGAGGGCCTTGAACGTCTCGCGGTAGACGTGTGCATATTGCTCATCGAACGGTTGAAGCTCTCAAGGCGCTGTCAATGTCCACTTACATCCAGACCAATTTTTCTGTGCTCCCAGGGGACTTCGTGAACCTGGGAGATGCGATGCTTTCGCTCGCCGCAGCACGTCGCATGACGCGCGACGGTGGTCGCGTCTCGGTGTTGCCCTATCGACGGCCCAGCGACGAAGTGCGCGAAGAATTCGAGAAAGAAGGGTTTGAAGTCATCTCCATGCGGGATCATCCTTTGCTTGCATTTCGGGTCTGCAACAGTTCCTCGATCTGGATCGGTGGCGGCCACGCCATCAGAAATGAAGTCTCCCTGGGCTGGCTGTCTTTCACCACCGTCGTGTCGTGGCTGGCCAGAAAATCCGGACGAAATGTACGGGTCATTGGCTCCGGGGCGACCCACATCAAGTCGCGTTGGAGGCGATGGCTGTTCGGTAATATCTTTTCTGCTTGCGACAAGGTCTGCGTCCGCGATCAGCTCTCGGAAAAGTCACTGAAAGCGGACTTTCCTGATGCCGCCGAGAAGGTAAATCTGGTCGGCGATCTCGCATTCCTTAAAGGGCGCCTCGATTTTCACGCAAACCTGCTCGAAGAATTCTCTTGTGTGGTTTCTCCCGGCATCGACCTCGTCGAGGGCCGAACTGAAGATCCTCAGGAGATCCTCGAAGCGTTGCGGGTGCTGTTCGAACGATTCAAAATGAAGCACGTCATCATCGTGTCCCACGATTCCAGGAGCGAGTTCGGACTTCCTTTTTGCGAGGCTTTCGAATCGGTCGTTCGCGAGGCGCTTCCAGTGACGGTGGAAGTGATTACGCAAAAGGGAATCGAACACGGCCTGATGGAACCGTATGGCCGAGCGCGCTGGATCATCACGGGTCGCCTTCATGGTCTGATCATCGGTGCCATGCTGCGCAGACGGGTGTTCTACACGACCGGCTCTGCCAAAAAGCTGCGGCCGTTTGCGGAACTCTTTGAATATGGAATGGCAACGCACGTGCAGGGCATCCAATCCCCAAGTACCGCAAACGAATCGATCGCGCCGGCTGTTCTCAAACAGGGAATTGCCGCTGAATTGAATTTCAATGTGTAGAGCGGTTTCAGTCTTGGGTGTGCATCGACTTCGTCGCGCTACGCGCTTGGCGTCAAGCGCTGTCTTGCTCGCCGTGACGATGGCGTCGACCCATGGCGCCGACCCTGCAAGCGCGGCGCGTCCCTTCGGTGATTTCGTCGGCTTGGGCGTCAAGTTCCTTCAGGGCCAGCCACTCGACACCTTGCCCATGTTGGCCGACCTGAAGGTCAAGTGGGTGCGCGAGCACGTCAGCTGGTCGGCTGTCGAGCCATCGCCCAGCCAAATACCCGGTCGCTATGCCGCGTTGCCCGATAACCTTCGAACGCAACTCGCCTACTACCGCGCAAACGACATCGGCGTGGTGGCGCTGCTCACCCTTTCCAACGGAAAGACTGCACCGCAGACGGCTGCAGACGTAGCGCGTGATGCCGACCCTGCGGCTTTCGGTCGGTTCGCGGCGGAAGCTGCACGCCTGCTGAAGGCGGAGGGTGTGCGCTTCGTGCTCGAAGTGGGCAATGAACCGCACAACTCGTTCCTCCCCAAGGCGCTCGGTGGGCAGTGGAACGGCAAGGCTCCGTCGCCATGGCTCGATCACTACGTTCGCATGGTGAACGCCGCGGTGCAGGAAGTGAAGGCCATCGACCCCGCTGTCAAGGTGCTCGCCGGCGACGACATGTGGGTCATCGACTACTGGATGCTTGCAGGCGGTCTCGATCCGCGTCTCGACGGTCTCACGGTCCACCCCTACACCCCCGGCATTCCCGAGATCACGGCAATTGCGAACGACACCGACTGGGTGCGCCCCTTTGTCGCCGTCGATCCGGATCGCTCGTTCCAGTCTGCATTCGTGCGCTTGCGTGCAGCGGCGCTCGCGCGACAGGGCCGTCCATTGGAGCTTTGGGTCACGGAAATGGGATGGCCGGTCGCAGAGGGCGCGAGCCCTGTCAAAGGCAGCGTGCCTGAGCGCACCGCGGCTGCGTACATCCCGAGGTCTTTTATCCTGGCCGCCGAGGCGGATGTCAAAGGCTTTTTATGGTTCTCATCGAATGACTCCGTGGACGGACCGATGGGGCTCACACGCAACGACCGTACGCAAAGGCTGACGTATGGCGCATTCAAAACGATGACGTCGGAGCTCGGCACCTTGCGCTTTGCGCGGCGCTTGCTCGGGGGGCAGGGCACTTCGGCCGCTGCACAGGCGTTCCTGTTCACGGACGATCGCACCAGCACCGTCGTTGCCTGGCAAGCCACGGGCAGCAACGACTCGGAGCTCGTTGTCCCGCAAGCTGGCACGGAGCAGTTGATGGTCACCGACTTACTGGGTCGTCAGCGAACGCTGCAGGCGAACGACGGTCGATTCGCGGTGGCGCTCAGCGGCGAGCCCGTCTACGTGCGGCTTTCATCAGGGGCAACGCAGATTCCCCAGATCACGGTCAAGTCATCGACTGCGAAGGTCCGCCCATGAGAGCGACCATGAAGATCCGTCCCTCAAGTGCCCTGACCAACGGTGGCGAGAGGCTGGCTGGCATCGATGGTTTGCGCGCAATCGCGATGACCATGGTGATCGCGCAGCACTGCGGCCTGCTTCCTTTCGGATGGATCGGCGTGTGGTTGTTCTTTGTCATCTCGGGCTATGTGATCACCCGCGGCTTCATCGCGGAAGAAGCTTTGGTTCACCTTGGCCGGGCCCTGCCATCGGCAGGTCGGAGGTATCGCGCATTCGTGCGTCGGCGGCTGCTGCGCATCGTTCCTGCGTACGCCCTCTATCTCGGCGTATGCGTGTTGCTCTTTGCGATCCCGTACGGCATGGCTGGTTCGATCGACTCGATCGGCCTGATCACATTCACCTACAACTGGCAGATGGTGTTTCAGCCCGTGGCATCGACAATGCATTGGCCCGCGATCGCACATCTTTGGACATTAAGCGTCGAACAGCAGTTCTATGTGTTCTTCCCTTTGCTCTTTCTAGGTGTGCCGGAACGATGGCGCTGGAAGTTGGCAGGTGCCCTGGTGTTGCTGGCGCCACTGACGCGCTGGCTCTGGCTGCTCGTCGTAGGCGCAGCAATGCCGGACGCAGACGCCGGCAGGCTGGCCTTCAGTGTCTATGCGGCGACCATTTGCCAGATCGATGCATTCCTGCTTGGCGCGTTGATCGCACGGTTCCAGCCGCAGCTCTTGCGCAACCCGCGTGTGCCGATGCGCTGGTTGTGGGTGGCGCTTGCCGCGATTGCGGTGTTTGCCGTGATCTACATGTCACTCAACTACGCGCGTGGCGATCGTGGTGCAGACGTGCTCAAGAACATCTTCTCCGGCATCGTGTACGGCCAGCAGCGCGAGTTGTTCGGGTACTCGGTCATCAATCTGTTTGCGGCCGGGGTACTGCTGGTGACCATCGCGGGTGTGCGTGGAACGGCCTGGTTGTCGAAGCCATGGATGACTTGGATCGGCCGCATTTCCTACGGCGGCTATCTGTTCCACGCATTGGTGCTGTGGATTCTGTCCGAGTCGATCGGTGAGCAGTTGAAGTACGCGCCTACGGCATGGCGTGTCGCCGGGTTCGCTGCCGTATTCATGACAACAGTAGGGCTGGCCTCGCTGTCATTCAGCTGTTTCGAGCAGCCGATTGCTCGGCGCTTCAAGGCTTGGGCGTCGGGACATGCGTCTGCACTTCGCATGCTCAAGTCGGCAAAGATCGAGCCTTGACCCCCCCGTTCAGCGGCGGTGTGCAGCCGTAGCGGTTTTCTTTTTTCGAGTGGAAAGCATTCGCTTCAGATACCGTCGCGCCGCAGGATCGTAGGTTCTGGCGAGGTAGAGCGACACAGCACAAATGCCGACAATAAATGCCGGAATCCAGACAGCCGGGCTGACGCCGAGTTTGCGAGCGAGATATGAGAAGCTGAACAGCGGACCGAAGTGCAGCATGTAGACCGGGTAGGAGATGTCACCGAGCACCGTCGCAACACGCTTCAAAGCAGCCGGTGGATTGAATGCGACTCCCATGCAGACGATCGCAGGGAAGCACAGAACGATTGCAACGATGTCGTAAAGCGCCCGGTATTCTGGCGAAACGTCGACAACCAGCACCGCGCAAAGCGCCGCCGCAGCGACGACTGAAAGTGATGAATCCCGCGGCTGGCTCCCGGTCCCGTATTTAGTCAGCAGCACGCCGAGGCCAAAACCGAAGAAGCTGCGAACGAGGCCGAAGTGAACTTCTGACCAGGTATAGCCCGCTTCAGCCCATCCGGTGCCAACGACCAATGCGCACATTGCGATGCAAAGAACAACAACGTATGCAATCAATGTGCGTTTCGATGCTCTGACGAGCACGCTGGCCCAAACCACATTGACAAGAAGTTCGAAGTAAATCGACCACGACGGGCCATTGATGGGAGCGAGTTCATCCGTTGCAGGAGAAGGCAACATCAGGAGATTGAAGACGGCGCTAATTCCAAGGTCAGGCCACGACATTTGAATGGCGTGGTCCGTCGCGATCTGCGCTAGGCGCCGGAGCAAGCCAATCAAGAAGCCCAGGAGGTAAAGCGGGTAAAGCCGGATGAACCGCTCCATCAGAAAATCAGTGAGAGACAGGCCTCTTTCGAGTCTCGTCTGATAGGCCCTCGCAATGACGACGCCACTCAGCAGAAAAAAGAAGTCGACTGCGAGGTAGCCGCTCTGCGCGAACGGCCCGATGAAATCGAGATGGAACAGGATGACGCCGACCGCTGCCAGCCCGCGCATCGCGTCGAGCGTCAACAGACGCGAATTTTTGAAAGGAAGCATTGGAAGGCTCGCCGCCTCTTACGCGGCTTGGCGACTTGTTACGCTGCCTTGGCCGCGTACTCATAGTCCGAGTACTTGTAGCCCCCATGGCGGTAGCCCTGGTTGCCGTTGTACCGGCGACGAAAGTCCATTCCGTTGAAGAGCACCCCGTCGATCTTCACACCGGCTTTTGCAAGCCGGCGAACACTCTCGTTCAGTTCCCCCAGCTGGCTCTTTCCGGCACGCGCCACGAGCAGCACGAGTCCGCAGGCGGGTGCCACTGCCGCCGCATCGGCTGCCACCAGCACTGGCGCAGAGTCGATGACCACGCTGTCGTAGCGTGATGAAAGTTCGTCGAGCGCGACGGTAAATGCCGCGGACTCCAGCATGTCCGCAGGCAAGCGAGGCAGCTTGCCGGTGGTCAGCACATCGAGATTGGGGCGCACCTGCACATGGATGGCTTGTTGCGCACTGAGTTTGCCGGTGAGGAGTTCAGACAATCCTCCCTCGTGCGGGAGACTGAAGGTGCCACTCAGATCGCGTTTTCGAAGGTCGGCATTGATGAGCAGCACACGCTTGCCGGACTGGGCCAGCAGCATCGCGAAGTTGCGGGCGATAAAGCTTTTGCCGATACCGGGGGTGGCACCGGTAACGAGTATGCGGTTATTGCTTGCCTCGGCCATCGCAATCTTGAGACCGACGCGCAGTTCACGCAAAGCTTCTATCGGGTGACTGTGCGGAGATACATCGGCGAGCAAGGTACCGGACGACTTCTTTCTGCCGGTGCCTCGATCGATCAGAAGCTGCTCCGGGCTGTGGGGCACCACGGCATACACGTCCAGGCCGGTGTGGACTTCGATCTCTTCAGGGTTGTGAACGCCCGGCCTGGAGCGGGAGCGCCATATTGCAAGCGCTGGCCCGACCATGAGACCCAGCACCAATGCAAGAGCGAGGACGATCAACTTCTGCGGCTTGACCGGCACCTTGGACACGGCGGCCTTGTCGACCAGCCGCACATTGCCGGTCTTTCCTTCCTTCAGCAACCGCATCTGCAACACGTTGCTCTGCATGGACTGGTACAGCGTGCCATTGACGCGCACGTCGCGCTCCAGCCTCAAGGCATCGCGCTGCACATTGGGCATGCCGGCAATGCGTGAATTAAGGGCGCCGAGTTCGCCCTGCACGGCGCCGATTTGCTTGTCCAACGTCAGCACACGAGAGCTTTGATCGGTGAAGTAGGGCTCCGTCTCGCGTCGCTTCTGTTGCAAGTCGAGAAGGCTGGTCTGCAAGGTCGCTGTTTTGGCCAGCCAGACCTTGGCCTCCTCGTCGAAGGCGACGGTGCCGTTCTCATTGCGAAAGTGCGCGTAGGCGTCTTCCGAAACCCTGAGCTGGCGCTCGAAGATGGGAAGTTGGGTGTTGAGAAACGTGATGGTTTTTTCGGCTTCCGCCGATTTGCGTTCCATGTTCTGCCGGAGATACTGCTCGGCGATGGCATTGAGAACGGCGGCCAGACGCACCCGGTTGCTGTCTTCCAGCGTCACGCCGATCACGTTGGACTGGCGGCCCTGCTCGACCATTTGCAGACGTCCTTGCAAAGCGTCGACGGCGCGATCCAGTGATGCCGCATAGACGTTGAATTGAGCCCCGGGCTTGCCGGACAACTGGCTCAGCTGAATGTCCACGACGCCGTCGGACAGCGTTTGCCGCAGCGGTTGCCCGACCACGCCCTCGAGCGGCACGTCGAGCAGTTCATGACTCACTCGATAGCGTCCGCCGCCGAGCGTCGTAATGATGAACGGTCCGGTGTCCTCGAGCGAAGGCGGCACAGTGAAGCGGGTCACGTCGATGCGCTCGGTTCCGCTCACATAGCCGCCGAGAAGAGGGTCCGAAAAACCAACGGCGCGGCGGGCGAGCCATGGGCCGACCAGTGGCAGATAACGCGGTTGTGCATTTATCAGCAAGCCCGCCTGTTCGGCCGCCGCGTTCAACACCATTCGAGAGCCGAGAACCTGAAGCTCGCCGGTGACTGGCGTCTTGACCTCGAACATGCCAGTGGTCTCATTGAGAAAGCTCTTGCTGTCTGGCGCGGAGTCTTCGACCTGTACCAGCAGGTTGGCGCGATACACGGGTGTAGCCAGAGTCACGTAGGCGAGACCAATGAATAGTGCCGTTGCAACGATGCCGCCGATCAACCACTTGTGGTCGAGCAGGATGTCTTTGTAGGCCGACAAGCGCGGTGCTTCTTCGGCATCGACCAACATGGTGCTTTCACCCGAATTTGTGAGTGTCCGCGCGCGAACATCGGGCGTCAAAGTGATGGGGGATCTGCTCATGCTAAGTGGAAAGTTCCTGTATGCAACGCCAGAGCGCGCATCGAGTGTTGGAACTGCATTAGAGAGCAGAAATCGTGCCTCAGGCCCTCAATGGAGAGTCATCAATAGAACGTTGCATTGCGATACAAGAGCGTCGGAAAGGCGAGTCAGAGAAATCTGTGGACACTCCCAGAAACTCATCAGTTTTAATAGCCCTTTGGGTTACTTTTTTGCCAGCGCCAACTGTCTTCGCACATCTGTTGCAATCCGCGACGTGCCTTCCAACCAAGTGTTGCGTGCGCGAGTGACGGGTCGCCCCAATAAGCAGGCACATCGCCTGCACGGCGCGGCCCAATGTCATAGGCAATGGGCTGGCCGCTCGCCAGCTCGAAGGCCTTGACGACATCGAGCACCGAGGCCCCTTGACCCGTGCCGAGATTCACTGTCACGAGGCCCGGTGCAAGTGCCGCGTGACTCAACGCGGCGACATGCCCTTCGGCCAGGTCCATCACATGCACGTAGTCGCGCACTCCCGTGCCATCGGGTGTCGGGTAGTCACCGCCATGCACTGCAAGACGGTCGCGCAGTCCCACTGCGACCTGGCACACATAGGGCATCAGGTTGTTCGGCTTGCCCTGCGGGTGTTCGCCGATGAGTCCGCTTTCATGCGCGCCGACCGGATTGAAATACCGGAGCAGTGCAATGCGCCAGTCAGGCTGTGCGACATGCAAGTCGGCCAGCATCTGCTCGACCATGCGCTTCGAATGTCCGTAGGGGCTCTCTGGCCGGCATGGCGCGCTCTCGGGTATGGGCGAACTTTCCGGCTCGCCGTAGACGGTGGCCGATGACGAAAAGATCAGCGTCTTGACGCCTGCCGCTTGCATCGCCGCGGCGAGAACCAGCGTGCCGTTCACGTTGTTGTCGTAGTAGTGCAGCGGGTCTGCGACGGAATCGCCTACGGCTTTGAGGCCGGCGAAATGCATCACGGCTGCAATGGCGTGTTCTCGGAACAGGCGGTCGAGCAGGGCGCGGTCGCGCACGTCGCCTTCGATGAATTCGATGGTTTTGCCGGTGATCGTGGCAAGCCGCCGAAGCACACGCACGTCGCTGTTGCCGAGGTTGTCGAGGATCACAGGTGTGTAGCCGGCTGCCACCAGCGCGACGCAAGTGTGGCTGCCGATAAAGCCGGCGCCGCCGGTGACGAGGATCAGTTCGCTCATGTCGTTCCCTCAGAAAGTCATTTGACCGGCGCTTATTCTGCGTGACTTCGACAGGAATCTAGGTGAGATGTCACCCTGTCGGAGCCTCGTTTCCTGACGCAGCCTGCCAACCAAAGGCCTCACGACCGCCGTTCGTCGGAGCGAGCGAATCTCAGCGCACCTTTAGCCTCAACTTGAGCGTGTGCATGCCGATATGAGAGGGATGACCGAATCCCTGTTCCTTAGTTCGCACCACGACCTGTGGATCGTCGCGGCTTCGGTCGTGATCGCGACGCTCGCGTCGTTCGTCACGCTCGACCTGTCGATGCGCGTGCGTTCGCCCAGCGGCGACGTGAGCAACACCTGGTGGATGACGGGTTCTCTGGTCATGGGCACGGGCATCTGGGCCATGCATTTTGTCGGCATGCTGGCATACACCTTGCCGATTCAGATCGGCTTTACCGCCTTCATTACGCTGGTGTCATGGGTGGCCGCAGTGGCCGCTGCCGCCGTTGCGCTGCGGGTGGCCAGCAGCGCCGACTACAGCACGCGGTCGATCGTCGTGGCCTCGCTGGCGATGGGCGTCGGCATCTGCGGTATGCACTACATCGGCATGGCGGCGCTGAGCGTCACGCCGGGCATCGTCTGGGACTACAGGATCGTGGTGGCCTCCGCGGTCATCGCTGTCGCTGCGTCGGCGGCGGCGCTGCTCATTTTCCGGATGCTGCTGCAAGTACGCGCGGAGCGGCGCTTTCCGATGCAACTGCTCGCGGCCGTCATCATGGGGATGGCGATCTCCGGCATGCACTACACCGGCATGGCCGCGGCGCAGTTTCCGGTCGGCACCGTGTGCCTGAGCGCCAACGCGCTGAACGGCAGCGGGCTGACCGCCATCGTCGTCGTTGCGTCGTGCATGCTGCTGGTCGGCGCGCTGCTGGCGTCGCTGCTCGAGGCGCGGCTGCAGATCGTCGCGCGGCAGCTGTCGCAGTCGCTGACCGAGTCGAACGCCCGCTTGCAAAGTGCCAACGACGAGCTGCTCAAACGCGCCTTCTCCGACCCGCTGACAGGCTTGCCGAACCGGCTGCTGTTCGAAGACCGCTTGCGACACGCGGTGCAACGGCTGGAGCAGGTCAACCAGTCGGGTGCCGCCGAACAACTCGCCGTGCTCTTCGTCGACCTCGACGGTTTCAAGCCGGTCAACGACTCCTTCGGCCACGCGGCCGGCGACCAGATCCTGAAAATCACCGCCGAGCGCCTCATCAAGCAGTCGCGTCCCGGTGATACCGTGGCCCGCGTCGGCGGTGACGAGTTCCTGCTGCTGCTCGAAGGCATGAAGGCGCAAGAAGACTGCGTGCAGATCATCGACCGCATCCTCTACGCGCTGTCTCGGCCCTTCGACATGATGGGCAAGCACCTGCAGATTGCGTGCTCCATCGGCGTGGTCATGCATCCGCTGCAAGGCGAGCCGGACAAACTGATCGCCAACGCCGACGTGGCCATGTACGCGGCCAAGCGCTCCGGCGGCTCCAGTTATGCGTTCTTCGAGTCGCACATGGCGGTCGACACGGCCGACCAGCTTCAGCTGCAGAGCGACCTCCGGCTGGCGCTGGAGAGCAACCAGTTCGAGCTGTACTACCAGCCCAAGATCGATGGCCGCCGCAATCGCATGAGCGGCGTCGAGGCGCTGGTTCGCTGGAACCATCCGCGGCTCGGTCTCGTGAGCCCCGACAGCTTCATCGGGCTTGCCGAACGCTACGGGCTGATCGTGCGGCTGGGCAACTGGGTGCTCAACGAGGCTTGCCGCCAGGTCGCAGACTGGAGCAAGGAGGGCACGCACATGCGGGTCGCCATCAACCTCTCTGCCAACCAACTGCGCGAGCCGACGTTGGTCGACAAAGTCGAAGAGGCGTTGCGCAAGCACGGCGTGCTCGGCTCGCAGCTGCTGTGCGAGATCACCGAATCGGTCGCGATGCAGGACATGAAGGTGACGCAGCGCACCTTCGAAGGCCTCTCGCGGCTGGGCGTGCATCTGTCGATCGACGACTTCGGCACTGGCTATTCCAGTCTGAGCCACTTGCGCGATTTGCCGGCGCGGCAACTCAAGATCGACCGCAGCTTCGTCAAGGACCTGGAGACCAAGGCGGATGCGCGCGCTGTCGTCGAAGCGGTGGTCAAGCTCGCCCATGCATTGAATCTGACGGTGGTGGCGGAGGGCGTCGAGACGCTGGGGCAGCGCGACATCGTGTTGAAGCTCGGCTGCGACGAGTTGCAAGGATTTTTCTACGCCCGGCCGATGCGGGCCTGCAAGATCCTGCCCTGGAAGTTCGACCAGGCAGCCAACGCCACGCGACCCGCAGAACTGGCGACGGCCTTCGGCACGCGGTTCTAGGCCGCTCCGCGGTCGGGCAGCCGCGGGACAGCGCTGCCAAAATAGGCTCGAAAGGATTTCCATGAGCCTCACGAGCCGTATGACCCGCACGCAGGCCCTTGCCCTGGCCGCCGATTACTTCGACGATGGCCGTTTTCAGCAGGTGCTGGCGCGCCGTGTCGCGTGCCCCACTGAAAGCCAGGAGCCGTCGCGCGATGCGGTGCTGGCTGCGTATCTGGCCGAGCAGATCGTGCCGGATCTCGAAGCGTTGGGCTTCGTCTGCACCACGCTCGCCAACCCGATCGCCGGCGGCAGTCCGTTTCTCATTGCGGAGCGGGCCGAGCCGGGTGCATCTTTTACCGTGCTGAGCTACGGCCACGGCGACGTGGTGCGCGGGCATGCGGCGCAGTGGCGGCAAGGCCTCGATCCGTGGCAATTGACCATTGAGGGCGACCGCTGGTACGGCCGCGGCACTGCGGACAACAAGGGGCAGCACTCGGTCAATCTGGGCGCGTTGTCGCAGGTGCTGGTCGCGCGGGAAGGTCGGCTCGGCTACAACCTGAAGCTGCTGCTGGAGATGGGCGAAGAGACTGGGTCGCCAGGCCTGCGCAAGGTGTGCGAACTGCATAGCGAGGCGCTGCGCGCCGATCTCTTTCTCGCATCCGACGGCCCACGCGTCGCAGCCGCTCGACCGACGCTGTTCCTCGGCTCGCGCGGCGGCCTCAACTTCGATTTGCGTATCGCGCTGCGGCCGTCGGGTCATCACTCCGGAAACTGGGGCGGCTTGCTGCGCAACCCCGGCATCCGTTTGGCGAACGCCATTGCCTGCCTGGTCGACGAGCGCGGCCGCATTCGTGTCCCGAGCCTGCTGCCTGATGCCTTGCCCGACAACGTGCGCCAGGCGCTCGAGTCCATCGAGGTCGGCGGTGGCGTGGGCGACCCCGAAGTCGATGCGGACTGGGGCGAGCCGGGCCTGTCGCCGGCCGAGCGCGTCTTCGGCTGGAACACGCTGGAGGTGCTGGCCTTCAAGACCGGCAACCCGGAAGCGCCGGTCAACGCCATCCCCGGCCACGCCAGCGCGCATTGCCAAATCCGCTATGTGGTCGGCAGCGACAGCACGCACTTTCTGGCGCATGTGCGCGAGCATCTCGACGCCCATGGCTACACCGATGTCGAAGTCACGCAGAGCGGCGAGCTGATGGAAGCCACGCGGCTCGACCCCGACAACGCGTGGGTGCGCTGGGCGCTGGCATCCATCGAGCGCAGCACCGGCAAGGTGCCCGCGCTGTTGCCCAACCTGGGCGGCACGCTGCCCAACGATGTCTTCGCCCACGTGCTCGGTTTGCCGACGCTGTGGGTGCCGCACTCGTATCCGGCCTGCGCGCAGCACGCGCCCAACGAGCACATGCTCGGCAGCGTGGCGCGCGAGTCGTTGCAGCTGATGGCAGGCTTGTTCTGGGACCTGGGCGCGGAGGGCGCGGCGATTGCCGCCGAGCGCCGATCAGCACCTGTAAACACCCGCAGTTCCGCGTTTTGAAGCCGCGCATCTCCGCTTAAATGCAGGGACCACGTTTCAAAGTGTCGCTGCATGCTGCTTCCGCAAAGTCAAGCCAACGAAGGACCGCGCATCAAGGCGCTGGACGACCTGCGCGTGCTCGACACCGAAGCCGAAGCGGCCTATGACGACATCGCAGCGCTCGCGGCGCAGATTTGCGGCACGCCAGTGGCATTGGTGTCGTTCGTCGACCGCGAGCGGCAATGGAACAAGGCCACGGTCGGCCTGACGATCTCCGACACGGCGCGTGCGCATTCGTTTTGTGCGCACGCCATCGAAGTGTCCGACGCGCTGCTGGTGATCGAAGACGCCACGCTCGACGACCGGTTCGCGGGCAACCCGCTCGTAACGGCCGATCCGCACCTGCGCTTCTACGCCGGTGCGCCCATCGTGACAGCGGCCGGTGCCGCGTTGGGCACCGTCTGCGTCATCGACACCCGCCCCCGACAAATCAGCGACGCGCAGCGCGATGCCTTGGCCATGTTGGCACGCCAGGCCGCATCGCTGCTGGCGTTGCGCGCACGCACGCATGAAGCCGAAGCGCTGGCGCTGGAACGCGACCGGCTCGCCACCGAGGCCGATCTGCATCAAAAGCGCAGCGACCAGCTGCTCGACCTGGTGCTGCGCGGCGGCGACCTGGGCTTGTGGGACCTCGATGTGGCGTCGGGCCGGTGGACGATCAACACACGCGAGCGCACCATGCTCGGCTACAGCGCCGATGAAGCGCAGCCGGGCAGCCTCGACTGGAAGGGGCTGATCCATCCCGACGACTGGCGCGCCTATGCGGCCGAGTTCAATAGTCATCTGCTGGGCCGCACGCCGTTCTGCGAGTTCGTGCACCGCATGCGCCACCGCGATGGGCAATGGATCTGGGTCATGAGCCGCAGCGTTGCCGTCGAGCGCAACGCCGACGGCCGTCCGCTGCGCGTGGTCGGCACGCACATTGACGTGACTGCGCAGCGGCAGGCTGAAGAAGAGCGGCGCAAGACCGGCGAGCGGCTCGAACTGGCGCTGAGCGGCGGCGACATCGGCCTGTGGGACCTCGACTTGCGTACGGGCAGGGCGACCTACAACGCGCAGTGGTGGGTCATGTTCGGCTACGTGGTCGGCGAGATCGAGGCCGTCGACGGGCTGTGGCAAAGCATGGTTCATCCGGAGGACTACGACGCGGCGCGCACTGGGCTGGCGCGGCATGTGAATGGCGAGACGCCCATGTATGAAGGCGAAGTCAGGGTGCGCCATAAAGACGGCCGCTGGTTGTGGATTCAGAACCGCGCCAAGGTGGTCGAGCGCGGGCTGGACGGCGCCGCGCTGCGCATCGTCGGCGTCAACCTGAACATCAGCGAACTCAAGCAAAAGCAACTGCTGCTCGATGCGCTGGCCCGAGAAGACGCACTCACCGGTTTGCCCAATCGCCGCTCGTTCGAAGAGCGGGTGTGCGATGCCATGGCGCGGTCGCGCCGTTCACGCACTCCCATGTGCCTGATGTACCTCGACGTCGACAACTTCAAGCACATCAACGACTCGCACGGCCATGCCGGCGGTGATGCGGTGTTGAAGGAATTCGCGCGACGCATCAAGCGCGGCGTGCGCACCACCGACATGGCGGCGCGCTATGCGGGCGACGAGTTCGTGCTGCTGCTGGAAGACGTGGCTGGCGAAGAGGCTGCAGCCATCGCAGCGCGCAGAATTCTGATGGCACTGAAGCCTGTCTTCGGCATCCCGGGTGGTGCGTTGCGTGTGACGACCAGCATCGGCGTCGCGTTGTCGGGCATCGACGATGAAGACATTCCTGCGCTGCTGGCACGTGCCGATGCGGCCCTCTACGAAGCCAAGAAGGGCGGGCGCAACGGTTTCCGCATGGCGGGTGCGGAGTTCAACTCGTTGGTCGGCAGCGATGCGGTGCCGGCCGCTGCTTCGACGTTGAAGCATTGAGACACTGACGCCCGATTTCCGGGTCGCTAGGGCATGGCAAACTTCTGCCGCCCCGTCAGTTCAACCCAACCGAGAGCGCCTGCCCGTCATGACCGCCATGAGTACGTCAGAAATCTTCCTGATCGCGATGTTGATCATCTTCACCGCGCCCTATTTGATCTGGCGTCTGGGGCGCACGGAGTACTTCGCGCCGCTCGTGGTGGTGCAGATCATCACCGGCATCCTGCTCGGCCCCGGGGTGTTGGGTACGCTGTTCCCCGACTACTACAAATTTGTCTTCAGCGCGCCGGTGATCCTGTCGCTCAACGCCATCGCGCAGTGGGCAGTGATGATCTTCGTCTTCATCGCCGGCATCGAGCTGGATTTGAAGCAGGCCTGGACGCACCGGCGCGAGAGCGGCATCACCGCGGGAATGGCGCTCGGCGTGCCGCTGCTGTTCGGCGGTGCGGCCGCAATGGGCATGCTCATGTTTCCGGGCTGGATCGGCGCCAAGGCGCTCACCTGGCAGTTCGTGCTCGGCATCGGCATGGCGTGCGCGGTCACGGCGCTGCCCATCCTCATCCTGCTGATGGAAAAGCTGCAGATCCTGCGGCAGCCGATCGGCCAGCGCATCCTGCGTTACGCGAGCGTCGACGACATCGCGATATGGGGCGTGCTCGCGTTGATCCTGATGGACTGGGAACGCGTCGGCAAGCAGGTCGCCTTCCTGGTGATCTTCGGCGTTGCCAGCGTGGTCTATCGCTGGCTGATGGCTCGCATTCCGGAGCGCGACCGCTGGTACTGCAGCTTGATCTGGCTGGCCGCCTGCGGCCTGGGCGCCGACTGGTCGGGGCTGCACTACATGGTGGGCGCCTTTATCGCGGGGGCCGTCATGGATTCGGCGTGGTTCGACCAGAAGCAGATGGACTGGCTGCGCCACAACGTGCTGCTGGTGTTGATGCCGGTGTTTTTCCTGAGCACTGGCTTGCGCACCAACTGGCAGGTGGGCGGGGCTGCGGTGTTCATCGCGGCGGCGGTCTTGCTGGTTGCCTCGGTCGCCGGCAAGCTGATCGGCATTCACATCGCCGGCAAGATCCTGAAGTGGCAACCCGGCGAAAGTTCGCTCGTGGGCTGGCTGCTGCAGACCAAGGCGCTGATCATGATCATCTTTGCCAACGTGCTGCTCGACAAGGCGATCATCACCAACGAGAGCTTCACCGCGTTGCTGGTGATGGCGGTCGCCAGCACCATGCTGACGGTGCCGATCGTCTCGCCGAAGCTGGCGCGGATGAAAGAGATCGTCTTCAGGTCGAAGTAGAAGCCAGCATGGTCCCGCGGCAGTTCGCCGAGCCGCAGTGGCACGGAAAGTCCGCCGCCACTTTGTCGTTGTCTGCGGCCAGCCCATAGTCGATGAACAGTTCGTCGCCGGCCTCCACCGCCACGATGGTCTGGAACCTCAGCACCAGTTCGCCGGATTCGTCGTACTCCTCGACCGCTTCGCAGTTGGGGTCGCACGAGTGGTTCAGGTGGCGCGTCGCGTTCCCGCCCTTGGCACCGTCGATGGTCTCGTCGTTCGTCAGCTTGAAGAGATAGGTGAGGTTGTCGTCCCACGTCTTGGCTGCGATCTGCGCGGGCGAATAGCGCCGGCCTTCGTACAGGCCCAGAAAGGCGTCGGCCGGCAGGTCGCGTGTCGCAAAGCCGCCGAGCCCGTGCACGCCGCTGGCTGAAACCCGGATGCAGGGCGTTGAAGAAACGCTGGAACGTGCCATGGATCAAGGGTCTTGAAAAAGAGCGAGCATAGACTCGACCGTGACGGCGTCGATACGGTGCCGCAGGAGACCTCGAAATGCAGATGCGCGACCTTTACCAGCAGAAGCGAACGACAGCCGCGGAGGCGATGCGGCACGTGAAGAACGGCGACTTCATCGTCGTGCCGACGGGCGTCGGGGAGCCACCTGCACTGCTCACCGCACTGTCGGACCAGCGGCGCGATTTCCTCGATGTGAAGGTCGGGCAAATCCTCGCGATGCGCAAATACGCCTACCTCGACCCCGAGACGGTCGACCATGTCCGGCACGTGGCATTCTTCTACGGCGGCGCCTCACGGGCGGGTGGACAAGCCGGCTGGATCGACTTCATTCCCAACTACTTTTCAGAGATCCCGGCGCAGATCGAACGCGGCCAGATGGCGGCCGACGTGGTGTTCAGCATGGCGTCGCGGATGGACGATGAAGGCTTTTTCGCGCTCAGCCTCGGTGTCGACTACACGATGGCTGCTGTGGCAAAAGCGCGCGCGGTGGTGCTCGAAGTCAACCCGAACGTGCCCTACGCATTCGGCGAGTGTCGCGTGCACATCTCGCAGGTCACCTCGCTCATCGAAAGCGATGAGCCGGTGCTCGAAGTCGGTCTGCCCAAGATCGGCCCGGTGCAGGTGGCCATCGGCAAGTACGTCGCCGACATGATCGAAGACGGCTCGACGCTGCAGATCGGCTACGGCGGCATCCCGGATGCGGTGGTCATGCAACTCACCCACAAGCACGACCTCGGCATCCACACCGAGATGATCGGCGACGGCATCCTGTCGCTGGTCGAATGCGGTGCCGTGACCAATCGGCGCAAGAACTACCTTCCGGGGAAGATGATCGCGACCTTCGCGCTCGGGTCCAAAAAGCTCTATCGGTTCATGGAGCGCAACCCGATGCTGGAGATGCATCCGGTCAACTTCACCAACGACCCCGCGCTGGCCGGCCTGAACGACAACATGGTCGCCATCAACGCGACGCTGCAGATCGATTTGCTGGGGCAGTGTGGCTCGGAGAGCCTGGGCTCGGCGCCGTTTTCAGGCACCGGCGGCCAGAGCGACTTCGTGCGGGCAGCCAATCGCTCGCGAGGCGGCAAGGCGTTCATCGTCGTGCCTTCTACCGCCCGCAACGACACCATCTCGCGCATCGTGCCGGTGCTGTCGCCTGGCACGCATGTGAGCACCAGCAAGAACGACATCAACTACGTCGTCACCGAATACGGCGTGGCGCAGTTGCGCGGCAAATCGGCCAAACAGCGAGCGAAAGAACTGATCGGTATCGCGCACCCGGACTTTCGCGAGGAACTCACCGCGCAGGCGAGGCTGATTCACCTGCTTTGAGTGAGCGAACTACCGAAGCTGCGTGTACACGACGACGCCCAGCACGACCACGATCGCGAGCAGCAAAGTCCAGCGGTTCAATAAGCCCGACTGCTTCGTCGCGCGATAGCCTTCGAGGCGGCCGGGCAGGGTCTGTATGTCTTCGATGCGCTTGGGTGGCGCCAGCCGCGCGTCTTGCGCCATCAGCGTGAGCAGCGGCACGACGGCGGCATGCGCGTCCGGATCTTCATCGCTGTCGTTGTGGTCGTCCGACGCCCGCTCGACACTCGCGACATACGCGAGGAAGGCGCTGCCCTCGTGCGTGAAGCCAATGTCGTCGCCGCTCATCGCCAAGGCGCCATGCTCGACCAGCGCGTCGAGTCCGCGCCGCACATAGGAGCGCTCGTTGCCGGGCACGCTTTCCTGAAGTTCGATGCGCGAGGTTTCGGTGCTGCGCGACGCCATGCAGCGTTCAAGGATGAGGGTGGTGAGTACGCTGGCAAAGGCTTCGCGGTCGGTCAGGCTGCGGGGCATTCGTGGTCCATTCGTTTTCCATTCGTGTTGTTCTGTGGCATCCCTGAATGTGGGGTCGATTCTTCCATCTCCGGCCTTCGCCACAATAGGGGTCATGACCCAGCCTTCGACCGAACTCATCCATCACCCCTACGTACCGCCGGCCAGGTTCGCCGCGCCGCAACCCGGTGTGTTCAAGGCCTCGACCGTGTTCTTCGCCGACGTCGCCGCACTGCGCGCACGCGACTGGAAAACCAAGGCCGGCTACACCTACGGCCTGCACGGCACGCCGACCACGTTCACGCTCGAAGAACGGCTCGCCACGCTCGAAGGCGGCACGGCCGCGTTGTTGGTGCCGAGCGGCCTCGCATCGATCACGCTGGTGTCTTTCGCCTTTCTGAAGGCCGGCGACGAGGTGCTGCTGCCCGACAACGTCTACGGTCCGAGCAAGGCGTTGGCGACAGGCGAGCTGGCTAACTTCGGCATCACCCACAAGCTGTACGACGCGATGAATCCAGCCGATCTCGCGGCCAAGATTTCCGACCGCACGCGGCTGGTGTGGGTCGAGGCGGCTGGCTCGGTCACGATGGAATTCCCGGACTTGCCGGCGCTGGTCGCCGCCTGCCGTGCGCGCGACGTGCTGTGCGCGCTCGACAACACCTGGGGCGCCGGGCTGGCTTTTGCGCCGTTCGATCTGGACGGCAGCGGCACAGGGCAGGGTGTCGACATCGTCGCGCACGCGCTCACCAAGTACCCGAGCGGTGGCGGCGACGTGCTGATGGGCGGCGTAACCACGCGCGACGACCGCCTGCACAACGCGCTCAAGCTCACGCACATGCGCATGGGCTTCGGCGTTGGGGTGAACGATGTCGAATTGGTGCTGCGATCTCTGCCGAGCATCGGCTTGCGCTATGCGGCGCACGACCGGGCGGCGAGACAGCTTGCACGCTGGTTGCAGGCCCGCGACGAGATTGCGCAAGTTCTGCACCCGGCACTCGAAGGCTCGCCGGGCCATGACCACTGGCGTGCCCTGTGCGGCAAGACCGATCTGGCCGCTGGCTTGTTCTCGATCGTTTTCGACGAGCGCTTCAGCAGCGAGCAGGCCGACCGCTTCTGCGACAGCCTCAAGCTCTTCCGGCTCGGCTATTCGTGGGGCGGCCCGGTCAGTTTGGTGGTGCCGTACGACATCGGCCTGATGCGCGACCCGACTGTTGCGCGCTGGTCGTACAAGGGGACGCTGGTGCGATTTTCGGTCGGCCTGGAAGATGTCGGCGACCTGCGCGACGACCTGGAACAAGCCCTGGGCAAGCTCTGAGCCGTCTTTCGTAATCGCGTACAGTCGGAAGCATCGCAATCCCACGGATTGCCCCGCACCAAGGAGACGCAGTGGCCGCACCCAATTACGGATATGAGAAGCGACAGAAGGAACTGGCCAAGAGGAAGAAAAAGGAAGAAAAGCTGCGCGACAAAGTCAATCGCAAGCTGAGCCCGAGCAGCGATGGCCTGGCACCCGGAGATCCGGAAAGCGACGTGGCCTCGCTCGAACGCGATCCGCCAACCGTGCCGGACCTTCCGACCAAGAACGGCTGATCGTCTCTCGACCTTCTTTTCGCTCTACTTCTAGCGTTCGTGAAAAAGCCGCCATCTGCTTCGTGCAGTGGCGGCTTTTTCGTTGGCTCGTCGGCTTGAATCGATCGTTTACTTCAACAGCTTGCGCAGTTGCGGCCAGACGTTGTCGAGCATCTGCGGATGCGCGGCCGCCACCGGATGGATGCGGTCGGCCTGGAACATCTGGATCGGGTCGGGCGCGTCGGCGACGCCCTTCAAGAAGAACGGAACGACCGGCGCACCGGTGGCGCTGCCTGTGCCGGTAAACATTCGCGAGAAGCGATTCAGATAGTCCATGCCGTAGTTCGGCGGCACCTGCATGCCGAGCAGCAGCACCTTGGCGCCGGCAGCCTGCGCCGCCTTCGTCATCGCGGTGAGGTTGGCTTCGGAATCCTTGATGGCCAGCCCGCGCAATGCATCGTTGGCGCCGAGTTCGAGCACCATCACGTCGGGCTTGTTGAGCTTGAGCAGCGCATCCATGCGCGAGCGGCCGCCCGATGTGGTCTCGCCGCTGATGCTTGCATTGACCACACGCGCGTCGATCTTTTGTTCGGCCAGGCGCTTTTGCAGCAACGCCACCCAGCCTTCACCGCGCTTCAGGCCATATTCGGCGCTGAGCGAGTCGCCCATGATGAGGATGGTCTGTGGCGCGGCCTGAGCGAAGGAAGCCCCTGCGCCCAGAAGCCCCGCTGCGCCGGCCAGCGTGGCGCTCAAGATAAAGTGACGTCGCTCCCAACGTCGATCCACAAGTCGATTCAACACGCAAAGCCTTTCAAAGTACCTGATGTCCGCACTGTCACAAGCCACTGCCACTGAAATTGTTGCCGTCGACCATGTTTTCAAGTCCGTCACCGATTCGAGCGGCACGCTGGACATTTTGCAGGACATCCAGTTCACTCTCGGCGCACGGGAGACTGCGGCCATCGTCGGCGCGTCGGGCTCCGGCAAGAGCACTTTGCTGTCGATCATCGCGGGCCTCGACACACCGACCCGCGGTACGGTGCGGCTCGGTGGCGAAGACCTGTTCGCCATCGACGAAGACGACCGCGCGGCGCTGCGCGCCGAAAAGGTCGGCTTCGTATTCCAGAGCTTTCAGTTGCTCGCCAACCTGAGCGCCCTCGAAAACGTGATGCTGCCGCTGGAGCTCGCCAACCGCAAGGACGCGCGCAAGGCCGCGACGGAGATGCTGGGCCGCGTCGGCTTGAGCCAGCGCCTCGGCCACTATCCGAAGGTGCTGTCGGGCGGAGAGCAGCAGCGCGTGGCGCTCGCCCGCGCCTTCGTCGTGCAACCAGCCTTGCTGCTGGCCGACGAGCCGACCGGCAGCCTCGACCACGCGACCGGCGAGCAGGTCATGAAGTTGATGTTCGACCTCAATCGCGAGCTGGGCACCACGCTCGTGCTGGTGACGCACGACCGCGGCATCGCCGACCGTTGCGAGCGCCGCATCACCATCGAAGCGGGGCGCGTGGCGTCGGACGACAAGAGCGCCTGAAGTCCTGGCCTGAGCATTCGCCCTGCCGACTGCCAGACCTCGATAATCGCCGGATGTCTTCCCCCAAAGTGATCTTCGGCTTTCATGCCGTGGGCGTGCGTATCAAAACCGCGCCGAAGTCTGTGCTCGAAGTGCTGTTCGACTCGAGCCGTCGCGACGCGCGCATGAAGCAATTCATCGCGCGTGCGCAAGATGCAGGCGTGCGTGTCGTCGAGGCTGATTCGTTGCGCATTGCCAAACTCGCCGGCAGCCACGGCCACCAGGGCATTGCCGCCCGCGTGGAGGCTATGCCGCAATTGCATTCGATCGACGAACTGCTCGAAGGCCTGGAAGCCGCCGGCACGGTGCCATTGTTGCTGGTGCTCGACAGCGTGACCGATCCGCACAACCTGGGCGCCTGCCTGCGGGTGGCCGACGGTGCCGGCGCACACGCGGTCATCGCGCCGAAGGATCATGCTGCCGGCATCAACGCTACGGTGTCGAAGGTGGCGAGCGGTGCGGCCGACACCATGCCGTACTTCATGGTCACCAACCTGTCGCGGACGCTGAATGAGCTGAAGGAGCGCAGCATCTGGTGCGTCGGGACCAGCGACGACGCGCCCCGCACGCTGTACCAGACCGACCTGAAGCGGCCGCTGGCGCTGGTGCTCGGTGCCGAAGGCGAGGGCATGCGCCAGCTCACTCGCAAGACCTGCGACGAATTGATCAGCATCCCGATGGCGGGCGCGGTCGAAAGCCTGAACGTCTCGGTGGCGAGCGGCGTGTGTTTGTATGAGGCGATGCGTCAGCGCATCGCCGTGTAGGTAGGGTTCAGCGTCCCGGCTTCAGTGGCGCAGTGCCAGCACCTGCCAGAGGTCGCAACTGCCGGGGCATCGGGTAAGACTGGGTACCGCGGCCGAAGGCTTCAGAGAGCCCGATTGCGTCGCGCTCGATAGGGTGACGGCTTGTGCGCTGCTCTGTTCGTCTCCTGCGTAATGCATCGGCAACTTCAAGATAGTCCTGCGGGGCTTTTGTCTTATCGAGGCACCTTCACGGAGGGTCTAGGCGAGCGTGAAGAAGCGCATCACCACCTGGGTCGGATGCCTTACGCCGGCACCGACGAACATCCGCTCGCAGACCCATTTGAGCGCCGGAGACGATGTCTCGAAGCGCGGGCTGCAGCGAAAGTAGACCTGCGCCGGATCGGCCGGCTCACCGCGCAACAACTTGGCCATGACGTCGGCTGGCGCCGAGCGGATCGCGTGGTTCTGCACGTAGATCAGATCGCCGCCATCGGTTTCGAGGCTGTAGCGCGCGTCGAGCTCGGACAGGGTGTCGCTGAGGATGAGTTGGAAGTCGCTGCCGCCGGGCAGCACGCGTGCATGCCAGTCGATGCCGCGCGCTTCGCCACCGTTAATGGGTACGACCCTGCGCAAGCCACGCGGGCCATGGCCGAGCACTTGTGGCACGCCGACGTCGACGCTGAGGTCGGCAAAGAAATCGAGCGAGGGTGTTGCGATCGCAGTGGCGAGTCCGCTGGAGTTGCCTCCGGACAAGGCTGCTGGAGTGTTGGACGAAGTCATCGCGCCAGCTTAGGCAGGCGCAACGTTTCGTGCCATCGGATCATCCCGGAGGCAATCCCGAACTTCGGCTTGGTGCTGGTTCTGGTGCGGGGGCTGTGCGGTATAGATTCAGGACGGGTCTTTGCCGCGGGTACGACTCACCGCACTGAAGATGCCGATGCCCAGCACGATGAGCGAGCCAATGCCGATGTAGAGCGTCGGCACGCCTGCGACCGACGCGCCCCAGGCGAGGCCAGCCAGGAAAATTAAAAAGCCGATCATGTAAAGCGCGAATGACATGGGAATCCTCTCTCTCGAATACTGCGATGGCCGAAGTATCGAGAGCGCTGCCCATAGCCGCAATGGCAGGCGGCGCCAATCGCTGTGGGAGCTTGCCTACTGATCAGCCGGGTGGCAGATCAGGCGTCCTTCGCTTCAACACTGGATTCCGTACTGGCTGCATCGAGCGCCGCGATCGTTTCAGCATCCAGCTTCAGTTCGGCCGCCTTGACCAGATCGTCGAGCTGCTCGACCGAGGTCGCGCTGGCGATCGGTGCGGTGATGGCCGGCCGCGCGATCTGCCATGCGAGCGCCACCTGGCCGGGAGTCGCGTCGTGCTTGCGCGCCTCCACATCCAGCGCGTCGAGGATGCGAAGGCCGCGCGCGTTCAGGTACTCCTTGGTCGTGCTCTCACCGCGCTTGCTCTTGGCTGCGTCGGCTTCGCTGCGGTACTTGCCTGTCAAGAAGCCGGCTGCCAGCGCATAGAAATTGATGACGCCGACGCCACGCTTCAGGCACAACGGTTCCAAATCGCCTTCGAACACCGCGCGGTCGTACAGGTTGTAGAGCGGCTGCAGCGACTCGTAGCGCGGCAGGCCGAGCTTGTCCGAAAGGTCGAGTGCTTCGGCCAGACGCGGCGCGGTGTAGTTCGACGCACCGATGGCGCGCACCTTGCCGGCCTTGATGAGGTCTGCGAAGGCGCCGAGCGAATCTGCCAGCGGTGTCTCGGCATCGTCGTCGTGCGACTGGTAGAGATCGATGTGGTCGGTCTTTAGCCGCGTCAGCGAGGCCTCCACCGCCTCGCGGATGTAGGCCGGCGACAGGCCGACCTTGTCGTCCCCCATCGGCTTGCCGACCTTGGTGGCGAGCACCACGCGATTGCGCTTGCCGGTCTGGCGCAGCCACTTGCCGATGATCGTTTCCGACTCGCCGCCAGTGTGGCCCGGCACCCAACGCGAATACACGTCGGCCGTGTCGACGAAGTTGAAGCCGGCGTCGAGCCATGCATCGAGCAGGCGGAACGACAGGGCTTCGTCGACGGTCCAGCCGAAGACGTTGCCACCGAAAGCGATGGGAGAAACCTGAAGGCCGGAGCGGCCGAGCGGACGAAGTTGCATGGGTGTTCCTGATGAGCGGGTGAGAAGGTAACAAGGACTGCCGTGCAGGGTTGGCAGCCGGATTTAAACGAAGCCGAGCGCACCCAACGCGGCCCCGGCGCCGAGCAGCCACAGCAGATGAATGCGGGTGCGCCAGACGATCAAGCCGGCCACGCCCGTCACAGCCCACACGTGCCAAGCCGGCGTGACGCCCAGGTGGTTCGTGTTCGACAGAATCCATCCGGTCGCGATCAGCAAGCCGACCACCACAGGAGCCATGCCTTGCTTGAAGGCGCGCACTTCGCGCCGCGTGCGATTCCGCCGCGCCCAACGCGTGGCAATGTAAGTGAGCGTGGTGCTCGGCAGCATGATGCCGACCATGGTGATCGTCAGGCCGAGAAGGCCGAGCAGCCACGCCTGCGGTCCACCGCCGATGCCGCCGCCAGCGTTGAGGCCGACGTTCCAACCCATCAACGCCACGAACAGCACGTTGGGGCCGGGCGCAGCCTGCGCGATGGCGACCGAAGAATTGAGCTGCGTGGCGGTGAGCCAGTGATGCTGGTCGACCAGGTAGCGGTGCATGTCCGGCACCGTGGTGATGGCGCCGCTGATCGACAGCAGCGACAGCAGCATGTACTGACCGAAGAGCGCCAGCCAGTCGTGCCAGTGCATGACGATCGTCAGATTCGTCAGGTCGGTCATGGCGTCAGCTTTCGCCAGGTCGCCGCACACGCTGCACCGCCTACGACCAATAGCACCCAGCCCAATGGAATCTGCAAGACGCCGATCAGCACAAACACGAGTGCCACTGTCGCCAGGCAAATGCCGAAGCCGAGCGGATGCTTGCGAAGTTGCGGAATGAGCTTGACGCCGGTGGCCGCGATGAGCCCGCCCGACACCGCGCCCATGCCGCGCAGGGCGGCCGCGACCTGCGGGTTGGTCGCGAAGTGCGCATAGACCATCGCGAGCGCCAGGATGATGACCAACGGCACCGCCAACATGCCGGCCACGGCTGCGACGGCACCACGCAAGCCGAAGTAGCGGTCACCGATCATCAGGCTCAGGTTGATGACGTTGGGCCCGGGCATGACCTGCGCCACGGCCCAGTCTTCGAGAAATTCGTCGGGTGTCAGCCACTTCTTTTTCTCGACCAACTCGCGCTGGACGATGGCGAGGACGCCGCCGAAACCCTGCAACGCGAGCCAGGTGAACGACACGAAAAGATCGCGTGGCGACTGGGGGAGGGGATGGGACATGCGATCGGGCGCTGCCGCCACGTTGGAAGAAGCCGGTTGCATTTGTCGAAGATTATCGTTGGCGAAACGGCCGTCAGCAGGCCGCGCGCACGACTGACAGCTTTGCCTAACCCGGGGGTAATACTCGGCAGATGCAACTGCCGCAACTTCCGGAAAAACTTCGTGCCCTGTTCGACTTGTCGAAGCGGGCCTTCGCGTCGTGGGCGAACGATTACGCCCCGAGCATGGGGGCCGCGCTCGCTTACTACACGGTGTTTTCGGTCGCGCCGTTGCTGCTCATCGTCATCTCGGTAGCGGGGCTCGTCTTCGGCCGCGATGCAGCCCGCGGAGAGATCTTCGCGCAACTGTCGGGGCTCATGGGGCCGCAAGGAGCGATGGCGGTGCAGGGGATGCTGGAGGCGGTCAACAAGCCGACCGAAGGCATCGTCGCGACAGTGATCGGCATCGCTCTGCTGGTACTCGGTGCGACCACCGTTTTCGGCGAATTGCAGGATGCGCTCGATCGCATCTGGCGGGCGCCGGCGCGCGACAAGAATACGGGCCTGTTCAACATGCTGCGGGTGCGTCTGTTGTCGTTCAGCATGATCATGGGCATCGGCTTTTTGCTGATGGTGTCTCTCGTCGCTAGCGCGGCGCTGGCTGCTTTGGGCAAGTGGTGGTCGCCGCTGTTCGGCGGCTGGGCCACGCTGGCGCAAGCGGTCAACTTCGTCTTCAGCTTCGTGATGGTGACGGTCGTCTTCGCGATGATCTACAAGATCATGCCGCGCGTGCGGGTGCTGTGGCGCGACGTGTGGGTGGGCGCGGCGGTGACGGCCCTGCTCTTCACCATCGGCAAACACCTGATCGGCCTGTACATCGGCAAGAGCAGCGTGGCCTCGGGCTACGGCGCGGCGGGCTCGCTGGTCGTTGTGCTGGTGTGGGTCTACTACTCGGCGCAGATCTTTTTGCTGGGGGCAGAGTTCACCTGGGTCTATGCGCACACGTTCGGTTCGCTTAAAAACGCAGCGGCGCGACCGGCCGACGGCCGGCCGTCGCCTACGCGCGGTGAAGCGCTCGGGTCGGCAAAAGTCGGCTGAGGGCGCGATCGCCTTCGTATCAAGTCGCGCGTTTTGCCGACATGACGCCAGCTCCGCAATTGCCTATGCTCGAAAGTCACTTCGACTCAATCCAGGAGATAACCAATGAACCGATACGGCACCTTTTTGCGCGCAACCCTCGCCGCAGGCGTCGCCACCATGGCGCTCGCCGGCTGCGGAATGATGGGCATGAATTCCAACACTGCCAGCTTCAGCGGCGCCATGAACGCATCCAGCGAAGTGCCTCCGAACATGACGCGCGGCAGCGGCATGGCCGAGGCCACCCTCGACAAGGGCACCAATGTGCTGAAGTACAAGGTCACTTATTCGGGCTTGAGCGGTCCTGCCACTGCGGCGCACTTTCATGGTCCCGCAGTCGCTGGCGCCAACGCCGGTGTGGTGGTGCCTTTCACCAGCGCCGCCACCCCTATCGAAGGCACTGCAACGCTCACTCCGGCTCAAGCGGCAGATCTGATGGCTGGCAAGTGGTATGCCAACGTGCATACCGCGGCCAACCCCGGCGGCGAAATCCGCGGACAGATGTTGCCGAAGTAAAAACTCGGAGCCGGTCTGCCGGCTGTCAGAAACGCGGTGTCCAATGCGGGAATGAGCACAAGCAAGCCTTCGCCGGTTCCCGCGGCCCGCCAGACTTCGAAGCCCCGCATTCCGCCCGCTCCCCGCGCAGCGCTTTCGGGGCTTTCGTCTGCTCCGGCACCCGCTTCCGACATGGGCCAGGCCACCAAGGCGCTCGTCCTACAAGGCGGAGGCGCGCTGGGCGCCTACCAGGGAGGCGTCTACGAGGCACTGTTCGAGCGCTATCAATCTCTCGACTGGGTGGCCGGTGTTTCCATCGGTGCGATCAACGCGTCGATCATCGCGGGTAACGCGCCGAATGAACGCATCGACAAGCTCAAGGGATTTTGGGACCTTCTCTCGTCGGGACCGGGTCAGCAACTGCCGTCGGTTCTTGGCGACCGCATGATGCTCAATCAGTGGAGCGCGGCGTCAGCGGTGTTTTTCGGGATTCCGGGGTTTTTCAAGCCGCGCATCGGCCCCGCCATGCTGCTGGGCAGCTCTGCGCCGGTGCTCAGCTACTGCGACACGACGGATCTCAAGTCGACGCTCGAGCGATTCGTCGACTTCGACCGCATCAACCGCAAAGACGCCATGCGCATCAGCGTGGGCGCGGTGAACGTGCGCACCGGCAACTCGATCTACTTCGACAACACAGCACAGAAGATCACTCCGGAACACATCATGGCGAGCGGCGCGTTGCCGCCCGGTTTTCCGCCGGTGCACATCGATGGCGAAGACTATTGGGACGGCGGCATCGTGTCGAACACGCCGCTGCAATATGTGCTCGACGTCCATCCGCGCACGCAGCCGTTGGTGGTGCTCCAGGTCGACCTGTTCAGCGCACGCGGCGTCATGCCGCAGACGCTGGCCGAAGTGTCGCAACGGCAAAAAGACATCATCTATTCGAGCCGCACGCGGATGAACACCGATGCGGTGTCGGCCAACGTCAACCTGCAACAGGCACTGGCCGACCTCATCAAAAAGCTTCCTGCCGCCTTGCGCAACGACAAGAGCGTGGAAGCGCTTAGCGCACAAATGACGCACAAGCCCATCGACATCGTTCATCTGATCTACCGCAACCGGCCTTATGAACTCGACTCGAAAGACTATGAGTTTTCTCGTACGACAGTCAACGAGCATTGGGAGGCCGGCGCGCGCGACATGAACAACACGCTGGCGCATCCGGACTGGCTGAAGACGACCAGCGCGAACGGCGTGACCACCTACGACCTGACCGAGCCCGACGCATTGCGCGTGCACAAGCCCAGCCTGGACACGCGTGCGGGCACCGCCCGTTCCGGCAATACGTGAGCCACCGAAGGGCAAAGACCGCCCCGTCCCGCATTTAAACTTTTATTCATTGAAGGAATTCTTATGCAACTCAAAAACAAAGTCGCTTTCATCACCGGCTCGGCCAGCGGCATCGGCAAGGAAATTGCCATCGTGTTCGCCAAGGAAGGCGCCAAGATCGTCATCGCCGACTTGAACAAGGAAGCAGCGGACGCCACGGCAGCCGAGCTCAAGGCCACGGGCGCCGAAGCCATTGGCATCGGCATGGACGTCACCAACGAAGACCAGGTGAACGCAGGCGTCGAAGAAGCCGCTGCGGCCTTCGGCGGCATCGACATCCTGATCAGCAACGCCGGCATCCAGATCGTTCATCCCATCGAAGAGTTCAGCTTCGCCGACTGGAAGAAGATGCTGGCGATTCACCTCGATGGTGCTTTCCTGACGACGCGTGCGTGCCTCAAGCACATGTATGCGCAAGGGCGCGGCGGCAGCGTGATCTACATGGGCTCGGTCCACTCGAAGGAAGCGTCGCTGCTCAAGGCACCCTATGTGACTGCCAAGCATGGCCTCATCGGCCTGTGCAAAACGGTTGCCAAGGAAGGCGCCAAGTACAACGTGCGCGCCAACGTGATCTGCCCCGGTTTCGTGCGCACGCCGCTGGTCGAAAAGCAGATTCCCGAACAGGCGAAAACGCTCGGCATCACCGAGGCGGAAGTCATCAAGAACGTGATGCTCAAGGAAACCGTCGACGGCGAGTTCACAACGACCGACGACGTGGCGCAGGTAGCGCTGATGTTCGCGGGCTTCAAGACGAATGCGTTGACCGGACAGTCTTTGGTCGTCAGCCACGGCTGGTTCATGCAGTAACTGTAGGGCAGGTCGCTTAAAGCTTCAGCGACCAGGTCTCACCCACCAGCTTTTGTCCGAAGCCTTCATACGGCGCGGACTTGACCAGCTCGAAGCCGCGCTTGGCGTAGATGCCGCGAGCGGCAACGAGGCAGCTGTTGGTCCACAACACCATCTTCTTGTAGGCCTTGGCGCGCGCGAAGGCGATGCATTCGTCGGTGAGCCGAGCGCCCAGACCGAGCCCGCGGGCGCCGGGCGTGAGCAGCAGCATACGTAGTTGCGCGGTGGTGGCCGATTTGCGGACGACGAAGGTCGCGCCGACGCGCTCGCCTTCGAGTTCGGCGATCCAGCACTTCTCCCATTGGGGGTCGAACTTGCGGATGAACTGCGCGGCGATGTCGGCCACCATCGCTTCAAACTCGCTGTTCCAGCCGAACTCGCGCCAGTAGATCTCGCCGTGCTGTTGCACGACCCAGCCCATGTCGCCGGGAATCGGGTCGCGCAGCAGGGCAGTGCGGGGCTTGATGGCATCGGCAGCCTGCGGTTCCAGCAGGGCTTCGATCTGCTGCATGGCGGTCACCACTTTCTGCTGGCGTGCGGGATCGAGCGATGCCAGCAGCGCAGTCGCCTCGTCGCGCGACCTCTGCTGCAGGGGTTCAAAAGCCATGCGGCCGGCTTCGGTGATGGTCAACACGCTTTGACGCGCGTCGTTGGCGTGGGCACTGCGTGTGAGCCAGCGGGCCTGTTCAAAGCGCCGCAAGATGCGGCTCAGATAACCCCCGTCGAGCCCGAGGTCGCGCGCGAGTTCGCTGGCGACGGGTGCCTCGCGGTGCGCCAGTTCGTAGAGCACCCTCACATCGGTGAGCGACAGGTCGCTGCCCAGATAGGGATCGAGCACGCCGATGCGGCGGGTGAAGAAGCGGTTGAAGCGTCGCACGGCTTTGACGGAGGCGGTCGGCACACTGGTAGAAGTCTGGGACATGCATGCCATTGTCAACAAATTGATTGACTGAGGCAAGTAGTTGCGACGCGGCTGCATTGTCCCGCCGAATGCCGGACTATGCTTGCCATGGGCGACAAAAAGAGAGTGCCGACTTACAATCGGGAGTTGCCTGAGGCCTTCCGCTCAAGCCCCGGAGGCGCTCGCCGAGCAGTTTGCGACCTTCTCTCTATCCGCATTGCCGGCCGCACCGGCCCCCAGTTTTTTTGCCCCTGATGAACGCCCCCGTCGACGTCTCCTTTTTCGCTCGCGCCGCCAAGCCGCTGACCAGCTATCGCAAGTACTGGGCGGCCCGCTTCGGCACGGCCAAGTTCTTGCCGACGTCGCGCAAGGAGATGGAAGCGCTCGGCTGGGACAGTTGCGACATCGTGATGGTCACCGGCGACGCTTACGTCGACCATCCGAGCTTCGGCATGGCGGTCATCGGCCGCATGCTGGAGGCGCAGGGCTTTCGGGTCGGCATTGTCGCGCAGCCCGACTGGCAAAGCGCCGAGCCGTTCAAGGCGCTCGGCAAACCAAACCTGTTCTTCGGCGTGACGTCGGGCAACATGGATTCGATGATCAATCGGTACACCGCCGACCGCAAGATCCGGAGCGACGACGCTTATACCCCCGGCGACATCGGCGGGAAGCGTCCGGACCGCGCGGCCATCGTCTTTTCGCAGCGCTGCAAGGAAGCCTGGAACGACGTGCCGATCATCCTCGGCGGCATCGAAGGCAGCCTGCGACGAATCGCCCACTACGACTACTGGTCGGACAAAGTGCGCCGCTCGATCGTCACAGACTCGAAGTGCGACTTGCTGCTGTACGGCAACGCCGAACGTGCCATCGTCGAGATCGCGCATCGCCTAGCAGCACGCGAGCCGGTGCATGACATCACCGACGTGCGTGGCACCGCTTACGTTCGTCGCGAGACGCCTGAAGGCTGGTTCGAGATCGACTCGACCAGCGTCGATGAGCCGGGTCGCGTCGAGGCGCATGTCAATCCGTATTTGATGGTGTCGGACCAGGCGAAGGCGAACGGGGCCACGTGCGCGCGCGAAGACGAGGCCGACGCCGTCGCCAAAACCGCCAATAAAGCGGCAGAAGCCAACCCGGCCATCAAACCGCTGACATTCATGCCAAACCCGGCGCTCGTCGCGCGGGTCAAGATCCAGGTACCGCCGCGCGACCGTTCGGTGATTCGCCTGCCGTCGTACGAGCAGGTCCGTGCCGATCCGATCCTCTATGCCCACGCCAATCGCGTGCTGCATCTCGAAACCAACCCCGGCAACGCCCGCGCGTTGGTCCAGGCGCACGGTGAAGGCGCCACGGCGCGCGATGTGTGGATCAACCCGCCGCCGATCCCGCTGACCACGGCGGAGATGGACCACGTGTTCGACTTGCCGTATGCGCGCAGCCCGCATCCGAACTACGCCGACGAAGCCGGCAGCCACGATGGCGCCACCAAGATTCCCGCGTGGGAAATGATCCGCTTCAGCGTGAACATCATGCGTGGATGCTTCGGCGGCTGCACCTTCTGCTCGATCACCGAGCACGAGGGCCGCATCATCCAGAGCCGCTCCGAAGAATCGATCATCAAGGAGGTCGAGGCCATTCGCGACTCGGTCACCGGCTTCACCGGCACGATCTCCGACCTCGGCGGACCTACGGCCAACATGTACCGGTTGGGCTGCAAGAGCCCCGAGATCGAGAAGGCGTGCCGCAAGCCGAGCTGCGTGTATCCCGGCATCTGCCCGAATCTCGGTACCAACCACGATCCTCTCATCAAGATCTACCGCCGCGCGCGGTCGCTGCGCGGCATCAAGAAAATCTTGATCAGTTCGGGCCTGCGTTACGACCTGGCCGTGCAGAGCCCGGAGTACGTCAAGGAACTGGTGCAACACCACGTCGGCGGCTATCTGAAGATCGCGCCCGAGCACACCGAGCAGGGCCCGCTCACCAAGATGATGAAGCCGGGCATCGGCAGCTACGACAAGTTCAAGCAGATGTTCGAAAAGTTCTCGGCGGAGGTGGGCAAGAAGCAATACCTCATCCCGTACTTCATCGCAGCGCACCCAGGAACCAGCGACGAGGACATGATGAACCTCGCGATCTGGCTCAAGAAGAACGGCTTCAGGGCCGACCAGGTGCAGACCTTCTATCCATCGCCGATGGCCACCGCGACCGCGATGTACCACAGCAACCGCAACCCGCTGCGCAAGATCACGCGCGACAGTGAAACGGTCGACATCGTCCGCGGCGACAAGCGGCGCCGGCTGCACAAGGCCTTCTTGCGCTACCACGATGCCAACAACTGGCCGCTGCTGCGCGAGGCGCTGAAATCGATGGGCCGCGCCGACCTTATCGGCAATGGCAAGCACCACCTGATCCCGACCTGGCAGCCATTGACCGACGGCAGCTACACCAGTGCGCGCAAGAAAAATTCGAGCGCGGCGCCGACGAGCACTCAGAGCACCGCGCCGCTGAAGCTGGCCGTCAAGCCGGCGCCCGGCCGCATGCTGACGCAGCACACCGGCCTGCCGCCGCGCGACAACGGCTCCGCGCCGGCGCCGCGATCGGCGCGCGGCATTCGCCGGCCGCGCTGACCGGCCCAGTCACGCCCTGCGCTCACGCGCGGAGTTCAGAGCACGGGCCACCCGGCGGGCAGCCGAACGATCCATGCGGTTGCCGCGGCGAAATGGGCCACCACTGTGGTCCAGTACCCGACCATGAAACTCGTCTTGCGGGACTTGTGATGGAACAGCCGCTGGGCACACCAGGCACCCGGCCATCCGCCAAGCAACGCCAGCAGGTGGAGCGTGCTTTCGGCGGTGCGCCATCGTCCGTTTTCCGCGGCACTCTTGTCGAACCCGTAAACGAAAAATGTAAAGAGGCTGATGAGCACAAGCACGCCGACCGCGATGAGTGGAACGCGTCCGGCCCACACGCCGAAGCCCAGCAAAGCCACGTAGCAGACCATCAACACGGCGCCGGGCAGCGCAGAGGAAGTCGATCCCGAGCCGCTGTGACGCTGGCTGCTGCCGGCACGGTTTCCGCGCGTTGCAGGCGAAGCGGGGCGGGCACGGGAGGTCGGACGATGGGCATGCATTGGCGTCATGTCGTGCGCCCCGTGTGCGCGGAAGGCAGCCGCACCGACGGCTCTAACCGCTACGGCGCGAGGGCCCTTGCCGCCGACGTGAATCTCTTCGAAGACCAACGACATGCCGACCACCGGGCTCACTCCGCGGTCGTGGAAATCGCGCAGGTGCACGAAGACGTCGGCAGAAATGTCGGGGCATCGAATGAAGCCAAAGCGCCGGTCTTTCTCCCATCGAACGAGCGTGCCTTGTCGGTTCATTGAATTTGTGGCGCTGGTGGACGTGGTCCGGAATTCTCCCTTGTTCGAGCCCCGGTGTGGCCGAGCATCGAACCGGCCGCCGTTGTATGGTTGGGGCATGAGCCTGTCGCACCGCATCTGCAACGCCTGGATCGCCGCTTGCGCGGTCGGCGTGGCGGCGAGCACGACGGTTTGCCTGGCGGCGGCGCCGACCGAGTGGGTGCCGCCTTCGACCTCGTCTGAAGCCGCGCAGACGGGGTCCCCTCCCTTGCTCGCGACCTACCAGCGCATGAGCGAAAGGCTCGCGCACAACGCTTTCGGTCGACCGCTGCAGCTCGACTCGGCGGAGACAGCGGACGGGCTGAAGGGCGACGTCTACGCGGTGGTCGATCACCCGATCGCCGAGGTGAGCGCAACGCTGAAAAGCGCGTCGCACTGGTGCGAGCTGCTGCTACTGCACATCAACAATCGGCGCTGCAAGACGACCGGCGAAACGACCGGGGCCACGGCCGGCGCCCAGACGCTCACCTTGAGCGTGGTGCGTGCCTACGACCAGGCGCCCGAGAGCGCCTTCGAGCTGCCGTTCGCCTACCGCGTAGTGCATTCGGAGGCCGACCATCTCGAGGTCGATATGTCGGCGCCGAGTGGGCCTCTGGGCACCAGCAACTATCGCGTCTCGCTCGAGGCCGTGGCCATCGAAGAGCGCAAGACATTCGTGCATTTCAGCTACAGCTACGACCACAACATGATGGCGCGCCTGGCCACGCAGGCCTATCTGGCGACCTTCGGCAGTGACAAGGTCGGCTTCACGATCGTCGGCAAAGGCTCAGGGTCTGAGCCCGAATACATTCGCGGCACGCGCGGCCTGGTCGAGCGCAACGCCATGCGCTACTTCCTCACGTTCGATGCATATCTGGCCGAGCGCGCAGCGCCGACGGGCCAGCAGTTCGAGCGGCGGCTGCGTCATTGGTACAACGGCGCGGAACGCTATGCGCGCCAGTTGCACGAGGTCGATATCGAGACCTATCTCGCGCTGAAGCGAGACGATCGGGAGCGGACCAGGTCCAGGCAGGGCACCGGTGACCGATGACGATGGAGGCATGCAGTCGAATCCGCACGCTCGCTCAGCCGCGAACCGCTGCTTGCGCGTCAGGCAGCGGCGGCTGCGGCGACGTCCGCAGATGCCGGGTCGCGCTGGCGGTGCGCACCACTGCCGACAGTAGCGACCGGAACCAGATCTGACCCGGCGCGTGCTGCGTGCGCCCATGCCACAGTTGATAGAAGCGCATTGGCGGAAAGCCGATGGGCGAGGGCACCACCGCCAGCGGCAGGATGGCCGCGAAGTGCTGCGCGAAATGCCGGCTGGTCGTGAAAATCAAGTCGGTGCCGGGCAGCAGATGCGGCGCCATTGCGAAGTAGGGGACGGTCACGGTCGGCGTGCGCGTCATGCCTTGCGACGCAAGATGCGTCTCGACCACGCCGCGTTGCGTGGTGCTGTAGAGCAGCGGCAGCACGTGCGCGCCCTGCAGATAGTCGGCCAGCCTGAAGTCGCCAGCGGCGGGGTGGTCGCGGTCGATCAGGCAGACGATCTCGTCGTCGAGCAACAGGGTCGTGCGCAGGTGCTCCGGTGGCTGCGGCCAGTTGCCGATGACGACGTCGAGTTCGCCTTCAGCCAGTGCGGTGTCGAAGTCGTACTCGGCACCGAGCGGCTGAAGGATGAGGCGTGCGCCAGGGGCTGTCGTTCGCAGGTAGTTGACCACCGCGGCCATCAGCGGTGGCGCCAGATAGTCGGGCGTGCCGATGCGGAAAGTTTGTCGCGTGGTAGCCGGGTCGAACGCATCGCCGGTCGCCAGCAACACGTCGAGCTCGCCCAGCACTAACTGCACAGAAGACTCCAGTTGCAGTGCGCGCTCGGTCGGCACCAGCAGTTGATGGTCGCGCGTGAGCAGGGGGTCGCCGAAGATCTCCCGCAGCCGCTTCAGCGTGGCGTTGACAGCCGGTTGAGACTGGTTGAGCCGCGTGGCAGTGCGCGAGATGCTGCGCTCCGTCATCAGGATGCTGAAGACGCGCAACAGGGCGGTATCGAAGGGGTCGTCGGGTCGTGACATGTTTAGGTTGAGCGCACGACTTTGGTGCCGTGCCCTCTCCCTTAGCGATTGGCGTGCCACCGCGCCGCACGGCGCCGAATGCAGGCCTTTGGTCGTACGAAGCTGACTGCTGCTTTACCGCCTCTTCGGCATCAAGGTCGGCTCACCGCAAACCAGCAACTCCCCACGACCCGGCCGCGGGTGAAATTCGGTGCCGTCCCACACCACCTCGCCGCGGCTTAATGTCATGCCGGGCCAAGCCTTCAGGCGCATGCCTTCGTAGGGCGTGTAGTCGACTTCATGATGCAGTTGGGCGTTGGTCAGCGTGAACTCGCGCTCGTCCCAGATCACCAGATCGGCATCGGCGCCGATGGCGATCGTGCCTTTGCGTGGGTGCAGGCCGTAGGCCTTGGCCGGCCCGGTGGCGGTGAGTTCGACGAAGCGATTGGCGGTCATGCGGCCGGCCAAAACCCCTTCGGACCACAGCAGCGCCATGCGTGTTTCCAGCCCCGGAATGCCATTGGGGATGTGGCGGAACGCGACCTCTTCGCCGTTCGGCTTCTTGCCTTCCGGCGCGTCGTACTTGAAGGGCGCATGGTCTGACGAGAACACCGTGAAGAGCCCATCGTTCAGCCCGTCCCAGATCACCTGCTGGTTGGCCTTGTCGCGTGGCGGCGGGCTGCAGACGCACTTGGCGCCCTTGTAGCTGTCGTCGATACCAAGGTCTTCGGCAGTGAGGAACAGGTACTGCGGACAGGTCTCGGCGAACACGTTGAGCCCATGCGCACGCGCCCAGCGAATCTGCTCTACCGCCTCGCGCCCCGACACATGCACGATCAGGATCGGCACGTCGACCAGCTCGGCCAGCGCGATGGCCCGGTGCGTGGCCTCGCGCTCGACCAGCATGGGTCGCGAGTGCGCATGGAAGCGCGGCGCCGTGCGGCCCGCGGCTTCGAGTCGTTTGGTCAGCCATTCGATGCAGTCGGCGTTTTCGGCATGAATCATCGCCATCGCACCCTGCTGGCGCGCAACATCGAGCACATCGAGGATCTGGCCGTCGTCGAGCTTCATGTCGTCGTAGGTCATGTAGATCTTGAACGACGTGAAGCCTTCGCGGATGAGTTCGGGTAACTCTTCTTTCAGCACCGTCGGCGTCGGGTCGCTGACGATCAGGTGGAAGGCGTAGTCGATGTGTGCCTTGCCTGCCGCGCGTGCCCGATAGTCTTCTACGGCGGCGCGCAGCGATTGACCCTTGTGCTGCGCTGCGAACGGAATGACGGTGGTGGTGCCGCCGCAAGCCGCCGAGCGCGTACCCGAATCGAAGCCGTCGGCATTGCGCATCGGCGGCGGCATCGGTTGGTCGAGATGGCAGTGCGCATCGACACCGCCGGGCGTCACAGTGCGGCCTGCCGCGTCGATCTCGCGCGCGGCAGGTCCAAGGTCGGCGCCCAGTTGAACGATGCGTCCGGCATGAATGCCGATGTCGCAGTCGAAGGTGTCTGCGGCGGTCACGACGCGCGCGTTGCGCACGACAAGGTCGAATTTGGTTTTCATCATCATCAGGCTCGACATCTTGCAAGGATCGTGCGCGAACCTTGTTCAGCCTTCATGTATTCAATTCCGAGAGAACTTCACCCGTGCCGCCTTGGTGATCGCCACCACGCACGGATGCGTGATGCGCCGCTCGACCGAGATGGCAAAGAACTCTTCGATCAGCTCCGCGGCGCGACCGATCACTTCGACGCCATACTGTGCACAGGTTTCGTCTTCGAGCACGGTCGGTGTCATGAAGACACCGCGGCCTTCGCCGCCGAAGGCTTTGAGCAGCGCCGCGTCGTCGAACTCGCCGATGAGGCGTGGTCGCAAGCCGTGCTCTGCCAGCCATAAGTCCAGCCGTTGCCGCACCGCCGACGAGGCGCCCTGGATCAGCATCGGTGCGCCGTCCATGCACTGCGGAAACTTTCCTTTGAGAGATCGTTTGAGGTCGCCCGATGCGAAGAAACTCATCGCCGTGGTGCCCAGCGTGTGGTTGAAAGCTTTGACGCTTGTTTGCTTGCCCATGGCTTCGTCGGCAATTACCAGGTCGAGGCGCTGCACCGACAACTGACCGAGCAAATCGCGGAAGTTGCCTTCGTGGCAGATGAGGCGGACCTGCTCCGGAATGGCCAGCGCCGGCTCCAGCAAGCGGTAGGCGATCGACTTGGGTACGGCATCGGCAATGCCGACTCGGAAGTTGAGCGTCCGGCCGCTCTCGCCGCGATTGCCGAGTGCGCTTTCCAGCTCGGCGCCGAGCGAAAAAATCTGGTCGGCGTAGCTCAGGGCGGTGTGCCCCTCAGGCGTAAGTTCGACGCCGCGCCCGCTCTTTTGAAACAGATGGCAGCCCAGCCGCTCTTCGAGCAGCTTGATTTGGCCCGAAAGCGTTTGCGGCGTGATGTGCAGCTGCTCGCTGGCGCGCACGATGCCGCCCGCCTTGGCCGCGGCCCAAAAGTAGTGGAGATGCTTGAAGTTCATGACGCGAGGCGATTTTCAAGTAGGCAATCGACCGGTCATGTTAAGCAAAAAGCGAAACGATCGTGTCAAAAATTCGACTTTTCCCGAATGCTTCGCGCGTCTAGAGTGGCTGCATCGCGCGATCTTCATCGATAGCACGTTCTTCAACCACCAAGGAAAAATTATGAACGAAAACATTCAAGTCTTCGGTGACCCGCAAGCGGGAATGTCGACGACCAATCAACGCAATCAGGTTCTGCGCAACACTTACTGGCTGCTGGCGCTATCGATGGTGCCGACGGTGCTGGGCGCATGGGTGGGCATCGAAACCGGCATTGCGCGCGCGATGTCGCCGGGCATCGGCCTGGTCGTCTTTCTGGTCGGCGCGTTTGGCTTCATGTTCGCGATCGAAAAGACCAAGAACTCGGCGGCCGGCGTGCCGGTACTGCTCGGGTTTACCTTCTTCATGGGCCTGATGCTGGCGCGGCTGGTGGGCACGGTGCTCGGCCTGGCAAACGGCGCAGGCCTGGTCATGACGGCGTTCGCCGGCACGGGCGCCATTTTCTTCGGCATGGCGACGCTGTCGTCGGTCATCAAGCGTGACCTGTCTTCGATGGGCAAGTGGCTCTTCATCGGCGTGATCATGTTGCTGGTCGCGGGCATCGCCAACTTCTTCATCCAGTCGAGCGCGTTGATGATCACGCTGTCGGTGCTGGCGATCGGCATCTTCTCGGCATTCATCCTGCACGACCTGAAGCGCGTAAAGGATGGCATCGAAACCAACTACATCACCGCCACGTTGGGCGTCTACCTGAGCCTGTACAACGTGTTCTCCTCGGTGTTGGCACTGCTCGGCATTGGTGGCGGCAAGGAAGAATGAGGGAAAGAAACGAATGAACATCACGTCGCAAGAAACCCAGGCCGTCGTCACGCTGTCTCTGATGGCGGCGTTCGTCGATGGCGACAAGCACGACCGTGAGCGTGAAGAGATCAAGCGCATCGCGGAAGGGCTGTCGCAGAACGACGCGCTGCACTTGCCCACGCTCTACCAGGATGTGCTCATGAAGCGCGTGTCGCTGGCAGACGTGACAGGGCAATTGCTAAGTGCCGATTCAAAGCGGCTGGCTTATGAAATGGCGGTGTGCGTGTGCGATGCCGATGGTGCGCAGTCCAAAGCCGAGCAGCTTTTTCTCGCCGACCTGGCGAGCTCTCTCGGCCTGGAGGCTCGCGCGTTGGCCGAATTCACCCAGCAAGCGGACGAACTGGCCTCCGCACCAATCGCCACCACTGCCGCCACTGCCGCCGCCACGGCAGGCACTGCACCCGACGACGCCGAACTCGACAATGCCATCCTGAACGCCGCCATCCTCAACGGTGCGCTCGAACTGCTGCCTGAAACGCTGTCGACGATGGCGATCATTCCGCTGCAGATGAAGCTGGTCTATCGCGTCGGGAAGGCGCACGGCTTCGAACTCGACCGCGGGCACATCAAGGACTTCATCGCGACGGTCGGTGTCGGGCTCACGTCGCAATATCTGGAGCAGGCAGGGCGGAAGTTGCTCGGCGGTTTGCTTGGCAAGGTCGGTGGCGGTTTCCTCGGTGGCCTCCTGGGCGGTACCGCGAATCAGGCGGTCAGCTCGGGCATGAGCTTCGCGACGACCTATGCGCTCGGCCATGTTGCCAAGCGCTATTACGCCGGCGGCCGCACGCTGTCGACGCAGATGCTCAAAGACGCGTACGCCGACGTCGTGCAGGAGGCGCAAGGCCTGCAGACGCGTTACTTGCCGGAGATGCGCGACAAGGCCAGGACGCTCGACGCCGCGTCGGTGCTGTCCATGGTTCGCAAGGCCTGACACCTGCCACGCCCGGTGCAGGCAGCAGCGCTCCGCGCCGACTACGTTCCCACGAAGCCGCCGTCAACCCGCTGCACCACCACGGTTGCAGATCGCGGCCGGACGGTGCCGGGCACCGTGCCATCGGGCCACGCGCTGCTGGGTTCGCCCGTGCCGTCGTCGCGCCGCTCGCCTGGATGCTGGATGTTCACGAACAGCGTGCGCCGATCGGGCGTCGATGTGCAGCCAGTGATCTCGCAGCCGTTTGGCCCGACTAAAAATCGCTTGATGCGGCCGGTCGCGACGTCGGCGCACAGCATCTGGTTGTTGCCGAGCGCGGTCATCGCGCCCTTGCCGATGTCCTGCCCACTGATGTCGGTCTGGATCCACAGCAGGCCGCCACTGTCGAAGTGCAGGCCGTCGGGCGAGCCGAAGGCATCGGCATCTTTGCTCGGGTACCGCGTTTCGGCATCGTGCAGGGCGGGGTCGCCTGCCAGTGCGAAGTGGTCCCAGTCGAACGACGTCGCGCCAGCGTCATTGCCATCCTCGCGCCAGCGCAGGATGCCGCCAAAGATATTGACGGCGCGCGGGTTGGCCGCGTCGACCGGCGGACGGCTCGGCGTGCCGCGCTGGCTGTTGTTGGTCAAGGTGACGTAGACCTCGCCGGATTGCGGATGCACCGCGATCCATTCGGGTCGGTCCATCTTCGTGCCTCCGACCACGTCGCCGGCGAGCCGCGCATGCACGAGCACGTCGGCAGGCGATGCGAAGCCTGCGGCGGCGTCGATTCCGTTCTTGCCGTGCGCAAGTTCCAGCCATCGGCCGCGACCGCCTTCGTCATAGCGCGCCACGTACAGCGTGCCGTCGTCCAGCAGCGTGCGGTTGGCTGCGCGCGATGCAGCGTCGGTGCCTTGCCGGATCTTCTCGCGGCTCACGAACTTGTAGATGTATTCGAAGCGTGCGTCGTCGCCCATGTACACGGCCACGCGGCCGCCTTTGGTCGTCGTGCAGGTCGCGCTCTCTTGCCGCTTGCGGCCGAGCGCAGTGCGCTTGACGGGTGCCGCGGTCGGGTCGAACGGGTCGATCTCCACGACCCACCCGAAGCGGTTCGATTCGTTTGGATGCTTCGTGATGTCGAAGCGCTCGTCGAAGCGCCAGTACTCGGCCCACTGCGATCCGGGGACGATGCCGTAACGCCGCTGCGCCGCGTCGATGCGCGCCGCTGCTTCCTTGGGGCCGCCGAAATAGCCGTGGAAGTTTTCCTCGCAGGTGAGGTAAGTGCCCCACGGCGTGACGCCTATCGCGCAGTTTGCGAAGGTTCCGAACACTTGGTCGCCGGTCGGGTTGGCGGCCGTGCGCAACCGTGGTGAACCTGCTGCCGGGCCGGCAATGCGCATGGCAGTATTGCCGTGCACACGGCGGGCGTAGGGCGAGGGAAGGACCTGGCGCCAGCCTTCAGGGCGCCGCTCGATCTCGATCACCGACACGCCCATCGCATGCAGCGACTTGCGCACTTTTTCCGCGGTCCACTGGGTGACGCCGTCGGTGTGCAGCAACTGTTCGTCGGTGTACTCGTGGTTCATCACCAGCAAGCCGCGGTCGCCACTGGAACCCAGCGGAAAGAAGTGCATGCCGTCGTGATGCATGCCAGCCTGCACGGCCTGTTCAGCGGCGCTGTTCGATGCATCTCTTGCAAAGGCGGGCATGGCGCCGGCAACGCCGGTGGGCGAGCCCCACGGGTAGAGGACCTGCGCAACATAGCCGCGCGGGACGGTGACGGCATCGCGCAACGTGGCGGGCACGGAGGTGAAGCCGAGCACGGATGAAGAAGCCGAGCCGGAGAGGGCGCAGCCTTGCCCGAGAAGGGCGACAACGGCGGCAGCGCCGGACTGGAGGAATTGTCGGCGGTCGAAAGTCATGGACCGACATCATCGCCGAGCAAGGTCGGGCGTGCCGACGAGTGCTGCGGCGCGATACTCTGAGGCAAAGTCAGAACCGCACAAGAAGGAGACAGTGATGAGCGAACGCATCGAATGGACCCGCCACCCAGATGGCGTGGTCGAACTTCAACTGGCCCGCGCCGACAAGATGAACGCGCTCGATTCCGCGATGTTTGACGCGCTCATCGACGCCGGCGAACGGTTGCGCAAGGACACCGAGGCGCGCGCGGTCGTGATCTCCGGCCGTGGCAAGGCCTTTTGTGCCGGGCTCGACATGCAGTCGTTCGAGCGCATGGACCATGGCAGCGTCAACGTGCTGGGTGAGGGCGCCGCTGGTGCCGATCTGCTGGTGCGCACGCATGGGCTCTCGAATGCGGCGCAGCAGGTGGCGATGACCTGGCGCGATGTACCCATACCTGTCATCGCTGCGGTACACGGCGTTGCATTCGGCGGTGGACTGCAGGTGGCACTGGGCGCCGACATCCGCATCGTCGCACCCGACACGAAGATGTCGGTGATGGAAATCAAATGGGGCCTGGTGCCAGACATGGCCGGCATGGTGCTCATGCGCGAACTGGCGCGGACCGACGTGGTGCGCGAGCTCACGTTCACCGGCCGCATTTTCAGTGGCGAAGAGGCGCTGAAGATCGGCTTCGCAACGCGTCTGTCGACCGAGCCTTTGGCCGATGCACTGCAAATGGCTCACGACATCGCCGCCAAAAGTCCGCATGCGATTCGCGCCGGTAAGCGGCTGCTGAATGCGTCACTGAGCCACAGCGCGGCCGAGATGCTGCTCGCCGAATCGGTCGAGCAGAAGGCGCTGATCGGCAGTGCGAACCAGAGCGAAGCTGTGCGGGCCAATATTGAGCGACGGGCGCCGACGTTCATAGGCATCTAGGCCACCAGGACTTCAGGTGGGACCTTGCCAGCATCACACGCCGATGAATCGCGCCCACTCGTCCAGCGGTGCGCGGTCGGCTACCAACTCGTTGACAGGGTGCGCCGAGTCCCGCCAACCGATCGCCATACCTGTGAAGAGCATGCGCTCAGCGGGGAGGCTCAAAGCGCGCCCCACGGTTTTCGGATAGAGCGACCAGGCTTCCTGCGCGCAGCTATCGAGCCCTTCTTCTCGCAGAAGCAGCATCACGGTCTGCAGGTACATCCCCAGATCCGACCACTGCGGTGGTCCCATCAAACGATCGACCGAGCAAAAGAGCGCCATCGGCGCACCGAAGAAAGCGAAGTTGTTGGCGAACCAGCGCAGCCGCGCCGGTTTGTCATCGCGCGGAATGCCCAGGCGGGCGTACATTGCTTCGCCGATGCCGAAGCGCCTTTCACGCCACGGTGAAGGCAGCGACTTCGGATAGACCTCGTAGGCCGGGGCTTCAGCGTCAGGCACCCGTTCTGTCTGCGTATGTTCCGCCAGCAGCCGTCGCTGCATCGTCGCTTTGAGTTCGGCCAGCGGCTCGCCGGCCAGAATATCGATATGCCACGGCTGGATATTTCCGCCGGAAGGCGATCGCGCCGCCATGTCGATTACGCGTCGAATGACTTCGCCTCCCACCGGGGTGGGAAGAAAAGCGCGAATGGATCGGCGGCTGGTGACTGCTTCTTGTACTTGCATACGGGTTCCGGGGTTGAACGTGGAGCGGGCCTTTGCCGCGCTTGTGCATTCAACCAGAGCGGGCAGCCGGACGTTCACTGCAGACCATCTTTGCCTTCAATGCTTCTGCGCGTGTCGCGTACTACGATCTTCCTGGCCCTGTTCGATCTGTTCAGCTTGGCGCCTTTGCTTGTTCGCATGCGACGACTTGTCACCCTTTGGCATGGTTGCTCCTTCCGGCCTGAGAATTTGCATGCTGCTGTTTGGTGAAGGTGCGGGGTTAGGAATATGCGTTTTTGCGGGTTGGTATCGACTGGCGCGTGGCCGACAGATCGGCTGCTCAGTCGCAGCGAAACAGCACGCCTTGCTGCGCGTCCAGTGCTGCGTCTTCGGGCTTGACCAAACGAAACGGCGCACCGTCTTTGGCGCAGAAAGCTTCGGCTTCTTGCTGAGTTGGCGCCTTCAGCAACCCGTCGTAGAGGCGGATGACGCCTGTGACGGGCACGCTG